>NZ_CP047159.1:1365067-2047601 GCF_019551475.1 Prevotella sp. Rep29 | reverse complement strand
CAGTCCACCCCTTCCCATCCCGAAGGGAGGGAATTAGTTGGGGAAGAGGACGTTTGTCCGTCATCTTATTCTTAATAACGCAGTTTTTTTGTGTTTAGTGTGTAGGCTATGGAAATAAAGAAATCACCGTCGGCAAGTCTCGAAACCGGGAGGGGTACTCATTTCCTCTTGGGACTGGTCGTCGGGCTCTCGTTGCTTTTCGTGGCACTCGAGTACACTTCTAAGGATACAGACCGGTTTGACAGTCCTTTCCTGGCAGACGAAATGATTGAGGAGTTTGAGTCTGTACCGGCACAACAGAGTGAATTGTTGGCATCGCCTGTCAAAGAACAGGTGGCTGAAAAGATAACCCTCGTCGAGGAGGCATCACAGAGCGATGACGACGTGCTGAACAAGTCCCAGGGAGAACCGGTCGTCATAGGTGAAAAGGAACTGACGGGAGACGATGCGGCGGTCATTCCGCTGACTCCCCAAACCCTTGAGCAGGAAAAGGAGACATTGAGCATCCGGGTCGTTGAGCGCCTGCCCGAATTTCCAGGTGGGATGAGTGCTTTCGCCCTGTGGCTCACAGACCATCTGAAATATCCCCCCACCGCAAGGCAGCAACGTCTGCAGGGACGGGTGGTCGCATCGTTCATCATCGGCGAAGACGGCAGTGTCATGAACCTGAAAATCGTTCGCTCTGCAGGTTCGCCGCTCGACGGCGAGGCACTTCGCGTATTGCGGTTGATGCCGAAGTGGAAGCCCGGCGAATATAAGGGGAATGCCTGTCGGACACTGGTGCATGTGCCTGTCGTGTTTAAATTGTAATCGCTTTGCTAACTGACAAATGATAAATAATAAAAAGCATATGAAGAACTGTACTGCCAGCGAGTTGCTGAAAATGGTGAATGACTATTTGGACGCTCTGCCCTATGAGCGTAAGCCAGCTTCCCTCTACGAGCCCATCAAATATGTGCTGTCGTTGGGAGGAAAACGGATTCGTCCTGTGATGATGTTACTCGCATATAATCTGTACAAAGAACGGCCGGAAGATATTCTCTCCTCCGCATGTGCATTGGAAACGTACCATAATTATACGCTTCTGCACGACGACCTGATGGACCATGCCAGCATGCGTCGCGGACATCAGACCGTTCATAAGCGTTGGGATGAGAACACGGCGATTCTCTCGGGCGATTCGATGCTGGTACTGGCTTATGAGCGTCTGGCGCTGTGTGCTCCGGATAAGTTGAAGGCTGTTCTTGACTTGTTCACCGAAACGGCTCTGCAAATAGGCGAGGGGCAACAGTACGACATGGATTTCGAGTCGCGCAATGACGTGACGGAGGAAGAGTATATTGAGATGATTCGTCTGAAAACAAGCGTATTGTTGGCTTGTGCTGCGAAAATGGGTGCCATCCTTGCAGATGCCCCTGATGCGGATGCTGACAATCTGTATCGTTTTGGCGAGCAGTTCGGTTTGGCTTTCCAGTTGCAGGATGATTTCCTGGATGTTTACGGCGACCCGAAAGTCTTTGGGAAAAACATCGGTGGCGATATCGTCTCCAATAAGAAGACATACATGCTGATAAAGGCATACGGGCTGGCTGACGGGCAACAGTTGAAAGAACTGCAGAAGTGGATTTCGGCAACGGCGTTTGACCCCGCAGAGAAAATCGAAGCCATCACACGGCTGTATAACGAGATAGGTATCGACCGATTGGCGAACGAGAAAATCAACTTCTATTTCGAACAAAGCCAGCGCTATCTTGCTTTGGTAAGCGTGCCGGAAGAACGCAAGACCGAACTCGTGAACTATATGAACGAAATGCTTCATCGGCAATATTGATAGGTGACAAATACCCATATCGGAGTGATTTGATGATGGAATTGACAGATACACATATACACCTTGACGGGGAAGAGTTTGCAGCCGACCTCCATGAGGTGGTTGAGCGTGCCCGTGCAGCCGGAGTGAACAGAGTGTTCATCCCAGCCATTGACCTGAACTCAGCAGCGAACATCCTGTCCCTCTGTCGTCACTATCCAGGGTATGCATACCCGATGATAGGACTGCATCCGGAAGAGGTGCGCGATGATTATCGGGAAGTGCTCGCAGAAATGCGGAAATTGTTCACACCGGAGGTGATAGCCGTCGGCGAGGTGGGACTCGATTTCTATTGGTCGCGCGAGTTCGAGAAGCAACAGATTGAGGCTTTTGAACAACAAGTGCAGTGGTCTGTAGAGACGCGTCTGCCACTGATGATTCATAGCAGAAAGGCGCAACAGGAACTGGTCGCAGTGCTTCGCCGATACGAAAAAGACCTTCCGGGAGGCGTGTTCCATTGTTTCACAGGCAATGAGAAAGAAGCAGCACAATTACTTTCATTCAATCGTTTCGTGTTGGGAATAGGCGGAGTGCTCACATTCAAGAACAGTCATCTTTCCGAAGTGTTGGCAGCCTCCGTACCACTGGACAGAATCGTGCTCGAAACCGATGCTCCCTACATGGCACCCGTACCCATGCGGGGAAAAAGAAACGAGAGCGCATTCCTGCAATACGTAGTAAACAAGTTGGCTGAGGCGTATGACGTGTCGCCCGAAGATGTGGCACGACAGACCAATCTCAACGTACAAAGAATATTCAAGTTGTAGAATGAAAGAAAAAAGACGATATCAATCTGGCAGACACATCGCCTTGCTTGCGCCTTTTTTGTTCATTCTCCTGTCAATACAAAGTGCAAAAGGCGAAGAGAAGAAAGACACGTTCACCCGTTACGGCTTTTCAGTTAACGTGAATCCCGGCAATGAGGTGAAGATGGACAAATACCAGAAAAAGTGGATGAAGAAAACCCGTAACTTCTCTTTCGGTGCCGAGTTGCACTATTCTGCCTTACCACAAGACAGCGATGCCTTCGCTGCCGATTACGGCTATCCGCTGCTCACCCTCGGCGTGAAATACAGTCTTAACCATGGAGTTGTCATGCATCGTTCGCCCGATCCCGACTGGGGAGAAGCAAAAGAAGTGGACTACGACTCGAAAATGGGAAATACCATCTCGCTCTATGGAGCATTCTCAAGACCATTCTTCCGACAAAAACACTGGGAAACAGACTACACCTTCTATTACGGAGTAGGATATTCACGCCGAAAATACGACCCATACCACAACATCGACAATGAACTGATCGGCTCGCGATGGCTCATATTCTTCGGAATGGGGCTCCACGCCACCTATCATTTTGCGAAAAACTGGGGCATCAGGGCAGGAATCGAATACTGGCATCTCAGCAACGGAGCCCTCAACCGCCCTAACAAAGGCGCAAACTTCATCGGTCCCTCACTCGCCGTCGTCTATCAACCCTATTACGAACCGACAACAACGACACAGGCAGGACGATATAATCCCTCTTTCGAAAAATACTGGTATGCAAACGTCACACTCGGAATCGGAGCAAAGACATTGCATGAAGACTGGCAACTCACACAGTTCCAGACACCGGAAGGAAGCGAGGATTATCGAACCGACAAGTTCAAATGCTATGCAGCCTATTCCCTGCAAGCCGACATCATGTACCGCTACGCACGGCGATGGGCATCAGGAATAGGCATCGACCTCTTCTATGGCACCTACTCCAAACGCGTGAAAGAATTAGACCAAGCAGCCGGAAGAACCCTCACACATAGCCCCTGGTCCGTAGGAATAGCAGCCAAACATGAGATTTTTTACCACAACTTCTCCATGCCCGTTTCACTCGGCTTCTATCTTTATCGGAAAATGGGAGAAAACGCAAAAGCAGTCGAAAAGCCGTTTTACGAGCGAATAGGTTTACACTACACCTTCCCGAAGCTGCAAAACCTAAAGGTGGGCATCAATATCAAAGCCCACCTCACCAAAGCCGACCTTACCGAACTGGTCGTCACCTATCCGATAAACATCAAGAAAGTGAATAAATCACTCTGACTTGTCCCCACAAAGCTGTAGTTCACAGCTCCAATTTCTTCAAAACTTTCTTCATCTTCCCAGCGATTTGGTCGTTGCAGAGGTTGCCCATGCTCCCTTCGTGTGTGTGATGGATTTGCTTGTTGGGCTTGTAAGTCCCTTGTTGCACCTGGCTGCCGATGGTCTTGTAAGCTTCACGGAACGGCACTCCAGCGAGCGTAAGGCGATTCACGTCCTCCACGGTGAACATATAGTCGTAGCGTGAATCGTTCACGGCTTCTTCGTTCACGATGACGTGTTGCAGCATGAAGTCAGCCATGCGCAGGCATTCTTTCATCTCTTCAAAAGCGGGGAAGGTAATATCTTTGAGCAGCTGCAAGTCTCTGTGATAGCCGAGTGGGAGATTAGAGAGCATCATACTGATTTCGTTGGCGATGCTCCGCAGGCGATTGCAGCGTCCGCGCATGATTTCCCATACATCGGGATTCTTCTTGTGGGGCATGATGCTCGACCCTGTCGTAAGCGCATCGGGAAAACGGATGAAAGCATAGTTCTGACTGTTGAACAGGCAAATGTCCATCGCCATTCTTCCGAGTGTCGTGGCTATGGCATTGACAGCATATCCGACGGCTAGCTCCGTCTTGCCTCTGCTCATTTGTGCGGCAATCACGTTATAGTGCAAATCTTCAAAATCAAGCAGCCGGGTCGTCATTGTGCGGTTGAGTGGGAAGCTGGAGCCATAGCCGGCGGCAGAACCCAAGGGATTCTGATTGGCAATGGCATAGGCGCTTGCCACAACTTGCAGGTCATCGACCAATGTTTCGGCGTATGCACCGAACCACAATCCGAAACTGCTCGGCATGGCAACCTGCAGGTGGGTGTAGCCCGGCATGAGCACGTCTTTATAAGTCTCGCTGAGCTGTTGCAGCCGCTCGAAGAGTTGATTGGTCTCCGAAGCCAGTTCTTTCAGTTGGGTGCGGTAGAATAGCTTCAAGTCAACGAGCACCTGATCGTTTCTCGACCGTCCGGAATGGATTTTCTTTCCGACGTCTCCGAGACGCTCCGTCAGAAGTTGCTCCACCTGTGAGTGAACGTCTTCGATGCCGTCGCAGATTTGGAAAGTTCCGTCCTCTATCTCCTGTGCGATTTGCTGAAGCCCCTCCAACAGGCGGGCGAGTTCGTCTGCCGTGAGCAGCCCGATGCTCTCGAGCATTTTGATGTGTGCCATTGATGCTTCCACATCGTGTCGTGCAATCAGCATGTCAATCTGCCGGTCATTGCCGACGGTGAATGATTCTATCCATGAATCAATGTCATAACCTTTATCCCAGAGTTTCATGTTATATAAATAAGGTGTTTATAGTTGTATGTTTTTAATGAATGCGATGTAGGTGTCGATGGCGTGTGTGATTTCGTCGATGGCAATCCACTCATCGGCACGATGGCTTCGTGTAGAGTCGCCCGGTCCCATCTTGATGGTGGGGAAGTCCATCTGTGACATGTCGCTCGTCGTAGGCGAAACATAGCGGTGGAACCCCAGCCTCTCTGCCGTTTTCACCAGTGCGTGGTCGGGTTCGATGGCTGAAGCATGTATCCTGAAAGAGCGTGGAGTGAGTTGACTGCAAACAGCCGCTTGGAGCAGTTCTGCCGTCTCTTCATTGCTGTAGGCATCGGTTGTGCGCACATCCACCACAAAGCGGCATTCGTCGGGTATGATGTTATGCTGCGTGCCGGCATGTATTTGTGTGGTGGAGATTTTGACCGGTCCCAAGAGAGGTGATTCTTTTTCAAAATGGTAGTTGCGCAGTTTGTTGATGTCGTCCAGCGCGATGTAGAGCGCATTGGTTCCTTCGTCGTGCGCAGCATGTCCGCTAACACCTTTCGCAAGACCGTCGAGCACCACCAGTCCTCTTTCCCCGACGGCAATGTCCATGCCCGTCGGCTCGCCGACAATGCCCATGTCAATCACCGGAAGTGTGGGCAGCAGGCGCCGGATGCCGTTCTCTCCAGTGACTTCTTCTTCTGCTGAAAGAGCGAGAATAAGGTTGAAGGGCAGCGCCTCGTGGTATAAAGAGCAAAAAGCAGCTGTCAGGCTCACGACCGACGCACCGGCATCGTTGCTCCCCAGTCCGTAGATGCGCCCGTCTTCGCGGGTCGGCAGGAAAGGGTCGCGGGTGTATGATACACTTGGTCGCACCGTGTCATGGTGTGAATTGAGCAGCAGGGTAGGCTTGGAAGCGTCAAAGTGGGCACAGGCTGCCCACACATTGTTGGCGTCGCGATGCACGTCCGCGATTTGCCTGGACGAAAGAAAATCCTCCAAGATGCTTGCCGTGCCTTCCTCTTCACGCGAGAAAGACGGGGTCGCAATCAGTCGCTCAAGCAGAGACAGGTATTCCTCCATAGGTCAACTGTTTTATTTTGTACTCTTTTCTCCTCTCTCTTCGTCGGGATGGATGCTGTAATAAGCGCGCAGCGGGGTTGACAAAATCTTGATGAATCCCTTGGCATCATCGGCAGTCCAGCCGTGTTGCATCTCTCCGTATTCGCCCAGTTTCGACTTCAGGAGGTCGTCTTTCGAGTCCACGCCGACAGTATCAAATCCTAACGGGCGCAGTCGCAGGATGACCGTTCCGTTGACATTGCGCTGGCTCGATGTGAGCATTGCCTCGATGTCGGGCATGACGGGCTCGAGATACTGGCTCTCGTGCAGGAACATTCCGTACCAGTTGGCTACTTGGTCTTTCCAGTATTGCTGCCATTTGCTCAGTGTGCACTTCTCTAAAAGGCGGTGGGCTTCGATGATGAGCATGGGAGCGGCAGCCTCAAATCCGACCCTTCCTTTTATTCCGATAATGGTATCGCCGACGTTGCAGTTGCGTCCGATGCCGTAGGCCGAGCCGATTTCCTCAATATATTGTATGGCTGCAATGCGATTTTCGAATGGTTTGCCGTCAACAGCCGTTATTTCCCCTTTCTCGAAAGTGATTTTCAGCAAGCTTTCTTCCGTCTTTTTCACTTGTTTGAGGTAAGCCTCTTCGGGCAATCCTTGGGTGGAGTCGAGAAGTTCTCCGCCGCAGATGCTGGTTCCCCAGATGCCGACATTATAGCTGTATTTCAATTTGGTGAAGTCTGCCTCAAACCCATTTTCCTTCAGATAATCTATCTCTTCCTGTCTCGAAAGGGCTTGGTCGCGGGTGAGGGTGATAATCTCCACTCCGGGCGCCATCACCATGAACGTCATGTCGAAGCGTATCTGGTCGTTGCCGGCACCCGTACTGCCGTGGGCGATGGCATCGGCATCGATTTCTTTGGCGTATCGGGCAATGGCAATGGCTTGAAAAATGCGCTCGCTGGACACGGAGATGGGATAGCAGTTGTTGCGCAGCACGTTGCCGAAAATCATGTATTTCAACGACTTCTCATAATATTCCTGAGTGACGTCAAGTGTCACGTAATCCACAGCTCCCAATCGGCGGGCATTCTCCTCATTGCGTTTGAGCTGTTCGTCCGAAAACCCTCCGGTGTTGGCACAGGCGGCATACACCTTATGTCCCTCTTTCGCCAGTCGCATGACCGTATAGGAGGTGTCGAGACCGCCGCTGAAAGCAACTACTATCTTTTTCTTTCTTGCTGTCATAATCATTGTCGTTTTTTGGTTTGAATGCTATTTCAGTCTGAATATCTTATTGGCAAAATTCTTCATAGCCATGGTGTAAGGGGTGTACCATGCCGACTTCCGCCGTCCTTGCCCGGGTTCATACAGCATGCCGTAGCACAGGCAGATGCGATGGTTGTTGCGCTGAAGCACATCGTAGTTCACACATCCTTCGCACCCCAGCCAAAACTCTTCGTCGTGGGTGAGCTCGCTCAGCGGCACAGGCTGGTAACCTAAACGCGAATTGAGTTTCATCACTGCCAGCGACGTCGTGAGACTGAATATCTTGGCGTTCGGATAGCGTTCGCGGGCAAGTTCGAAAGTCTTTTCCTTAATGCGTTCAGCCAGTCCCATGCGCCGATAGTCCGGGGCTACAATCAGTCCGCTCGTTGCCACATAGTCGCCGTGACTCCAACTCTCTATATAGCTGAATCCGACTGCCTGGTCGCCGTCCAAGGCAATCACTGCATTGCTTTTGTTCATCTTGCTGGCGATATAGTCTGGCGTACGGCGGGCTATTCCCGTGCTGCGCTGTTGTGACGAGTCGGTAATCATCTGCGAAATGTGTTCCGCATATTTCACATGCGCCCCATCGGCGTATAAAACTTTAATCTGCTTCATGCTCTCTCTGATATGTTCTTTTGACGATGTCTGCCGACAGAAAATAGGCATACCGTCCTGTCATTTGTAAAACATTATTGGTATATTTCGAAATGAATTATGCAAGAACCGGGTTGTTTTGTATAAATATACATTCCGTCTTTTAAACTGCCGCAAAGTTCGTTATTTCCGACAATATGAGCAAATTTTTGTTTAAAAATAATACCTATTTTGTCGCAATTTTATGCAAATATGCAGTTTTTGCCGCCAAAATTGCATATATATACAGAAGTTCGGTGGCTCATTCTTTCTAATCATCCAAATTAGTCACATATTTATCATTAGTCTAATTACCTTTAGCGCTTTTACCAAACAATGCGACTAAAAGAATACTCATTTAATGAAATATTTTGTCATTCCACCCATTTAGCGGCTTGCCGCTTTTGTATATTTATGCAATTACGACCGTTTATAATATACGTTCGTAACCTTTTGTTTATCAGGACGTTAGAAAGGGCTTTCCAAAAGTGCCACTTTTAGCTTGCAAAAGTTCCCCTTTTAGGAGCCAAAAGTGCCACTTTCAGGACGCAAAAGTGGCACTTTTGGAAAGCGAAAGTTCAACTGCATATTTATACGCCCATTTCTGTATGTTTATGCGCTTCGCTAAATGACAAATCAAAAATGATCAATGAGAAATATGTTAGAGGAAGTAAAACAATCATGCAGAGGCTGACAATAGCTGTTCAAATTCAAATAAATTGGGAAATATTCGGTTAAAAAAATTGGAAAACAAAATCTTTTTTTGTATATTTGCAAACAACAAGTTTATATATTTAATGATTTAACCCATTAAAACTATCAAATGATGAAATTAAGACAACAATTTGAACCGTGGCGGCAGTTTCTTTTCTCCGCCCTGATACTCTTTACGATGAGTATGGTAATGACGGCGTGCAGCAGTGAGGAGGATGAATATTCTGAGGAAAGAGAATCTCTTGCGGAGTTTTTCAAAAAATCCTTCCCGCAAGAAAAGGATGGTGAGGGGACAAATGTCACAGACGTTCCCTTTGGGGGATTTAACAAACAAGGGAGTGTCTGCAAAGTTATCAGTTCTTACGATGAGTTGAAATCGAGTTATCAAGGAAATGAAATTCTGCCAGAGGTTGATTTTTCAAGATATTCGTTGGTCATCGGTCGTGCTTGGCTTAACGTGGGGTACAAGTTTAAAAAACTGACTATGACAAAAGAAGAAGGAAACACTGTTGTAGCGCTCCATTTTACAGTTTTGTATGATGCGGTTTTTGCATTAGTTACCTATTATTACTACTGGGCTTTATGTCCAAAATTTACGCCTAAGAATTTAACTACGAGATTCCTTTTTGAAAAATAAATCAATTATTATTTTGAAAAATAGAATTTTATTTTTTCAATTGCATTTTTGTTGACTACACACTCTTTCAAGAGTTATTCACAAGTAACAGAAAGAGTTGAAGGAAAACTTTATTCTGTCAATGAAGGAGTACTTTGTCCCATAAACGAAGATGTTGTGACCGTGAAATTAAAATCTCATTACAATATAGATAAAGAGATAGAAGTATTGCGTTCAAACATACTTGGCTATATAGATTTGAAAGTGCCGAAAGGGAAAAGTGTTGAAAGTTATGTCACATCCTTAAAAGCAAGTGGTAAATGAGACAAAAATGAGTAATAAATGAACCGATAAATGGACAGGTGAAGCAAAAAAATAGTGAAAAATGTAAAATTGTAAGAAATATTTTATATATTTGTGGCGATATAAATTTGTGAAATGATGAAAAAGACTGGTTTTCTTTATCGGGCATACGACCTGTACGTGGATGGTTTCCGCAATATGAAGCTTGGGAAAACGTTGTGGGCAATCATTCTCATCAAACTTTTCATTATGTTTTTTGTGCTGAAACTGTTCTTCTTTCCGAACTTTTTGAGCAAGAATGCACCCGAAGGTGACAAGGCGGGCTTCGTCTCCGGGGAGATGCTGGAGCGGGCAGATGTGCCATAGCCTCACGGAATAATCGTTGAATGTAAAGAAAATATTAATCAAATTAAACAATAGGATATCATGATGACAAATTTCTTATTAAATGTAGATGCCGGGATGATTGATTGGGCGCGCGCCCAGTTTGCGCTGACTGCAATCTATCACTGGCTGTTCGTTCCTCTGACACTCGGACTTGCGGTTGTCATGGGAATCATGGAAACCTGCTACTATCGCACGAAGAAGCCCTTCTGGAGGGATGCGGCAAAGTTCTGGCAGAAACTCTTCGGTATCAATTTCGCCATGGGCGTGGCTACGGGAATCATTCTCGAGTTTGAGTTCGGAACAAACTGGAGCAACTATTCGTGGTTCGTGGGCGACATCTTCGGCGCTCCGCTCGCTGTAGAGGGAATTATTGCGTTCTTCATGGAATCGACATTCATTGCCGTGATGTTCTTCGGATGGAAGAAGGTGTCGGCAGGGTTCCATCTCGCTTCAACCTGGCTCACGGGCTTGGGGGCCACCATCTCTGCGTGGTGGATTCTGGTGGCAAACTCTTGGATGCAGTATCCGGTGGGATGTGAGTTCAATCCCGACACGATGCGCAACGAGATGGTGAGCTTCTTTGAAGTGGCATTGTCGCCCTTTGCCGTCAATAAGTTCTTGCACACAGTGACCTCGGCATGGATTATCGGAGCCGTCTTCACCGTTGCGGTGAGCTGCTACTACCTTTTGAGGAAGCGTGAGCAGCGGTTGGCTATCGAAAGCATCAAGATTGGAAGCATTGTCGGATTGGTTGCCTCTCTGCTGACAGCTGTTACCGGTGATACTTCTGCCTATATGGTTGCCAAAGTGCAGCCGATGAAGTTGGCAGCAATGGAAGCTTTGTACGACGGAGGTAAAGACCAGCCGCTCACCATCGTCTCTGCGGTCAACCCGTTCTCGCAGCCTGACTATGAGAAGGGTGGGGAGCCGGCACTGAAGATTGCCGTTCCGAACGTTCTGTCGTTCCTGGCAACGCACGACTTCCACGGATTCGTCCCTGGTGTGAACGATATCATTAAAGGCGGTTATAAGAATGCGAAAGGAGAGATAGAACCGTCGCTTGAGGAGAAAATCAAGCGCGGACAGGAGGCGATTACCGCTCTCGGAGAGTATCGTCAGTCGAAAGCGAACTACAAAGGAAAGGAGATGAGCGACGAGGTCAAGGCTGAATTGCAGGAGAAGAGCGACTTCATCAAAGCCAACATGAAGTATTTCGGATACGGATACATCAAGTCGGCTGACCAGATTGTGCCGTTCATCCCCATCAATTTCTGGGCGTTCCGCCTGATGGTAGGCTTGGGAACCATCTTTATCCTCTTCTTCATGGTGACCCTCTTTATCGTCTATCGAAAAGACATTACTACGGCGAAGTGGCTGCAGATCTGCGGAATCATCCTGCTGCCTCTCGCATACATTGCCAGCGAGTCGGGCTGGTTGGTGGCAGAGTTCGGCCGTCAGCCGTGGACCATTCAGGACATGCTGCCCACATGGGCTGCGGTGTCAGACTTGAGCTCGAACTCAGTGGCACTGACGTTCTTCATCTTCCTCGCACTCTTCACGACACTTCTTGCAGTGGAAATCAATATTCTCTGCAAACAAATCAAGAAGGGACCGGAATATTCTGAAAGTTAATTTAGACAACAAGTAATAAAGACAGAAGTTATGACTTACGAATTTTTGCAACAATATTGGTGGTTCCTCGTTTCGCTTCTTGGAGCCCTGCTCGTCTTCCTGATGTTCGTTCAGGGAGCAAACTCTTGCCTCCGCTCATTGGGCTGGACGGAAGAAGGCAAGCGACTGGTGGTCAACTCGACGGGCCGCAAGTGGGAGTTCACGTTCACCACGCTGGTGACGTTCGGCGGCGCATTCTTCGCCTCGTTCCCGCTGTTCTATTCAACGAGTTTCGGCGGCGCATACTGGCTGTGGATGATTATCCTCTTCTCGTTCGTGCTGCAGGCAGTCAGCTACGAGTTCCAGAATAAGCTGGGCAACCTGCTCGGTCCGAAGACTTTCCAGTTCTTCCTCGTGTTGAACGGAATTCTCGGTCCGCTGCTCCTGGGCGGTGCCGTGGCAACCTTCTTCGAAGGCTCTAATTTCATCGTCGCAAAAGACAATATGATTGATGCTACGGCGATTACGCCAATCATATCGCGCTGGGCAAATGCCTCGCACGGACTCGATGCCCTGCTCAATCCGTGGGTGCTCGTCTTCGGAGTGGCAGTGGTCTTCTTGGCGCGCGTGCTGGGAATCCTCTATGTGATGAACAACGTCAATGATGAGGATATCCGCTCACGAGGCTCCGCGCGCCTCATCGGAGTGGCAACGCCGTTCGTCATTCTCTTCGTGGCATACCTCATCCATCTGCTGGAGAAGGACGGCTACGCCTACGACCCAGCGACGGGCGTCATCTTCATGGAACCGTCAAAATATCTTCACAACTTCTTGGATATGTGGTATCTGACAATCGTCCTGCTGGTTGGCGTGGTGCTCGTGCTCTTTGGCATAGGCAAGACCGTCTTCTCGAAGAACTATTACAAAGGCATATGGCCCGCAGGCATCGGTACGGTGCTCGTCGTGCTCGTCCTCTTGCTCTGCGCAGGATGGAACAATACGGCGTATTATCCATCTACCGCCGACTTGCAGTCGTCACTCACCATCCAAAACTCGTGCAGTTCGGAGTTCACTCTTCGCACCATGGCAATCGTGTCGCTCTTCATCCCGTTCGTGCTCGCCTACATCATCTATGCGTGGCGCTCCATCGACAAGAAGAAACTCGACAAAAAAGAGATTGAAGAAGGAGAGGCTTATTGAGGCAACCACTCTATAACGAATGTGATATGAAAAAACTGATAGGCATATTATTCCTCATGGCGGTCGTGACATCTGCCTATGCGCAGGACGACCGCCACGAGGTGCAGTTCCTCACGAACAAGGGGCGCATACGCGTCGTGCTCTACAATGAGACGCCGCAACATCGCGACAACTTCCTGCGACTGGTGCGCGAGGGCTATTACGATGGTGTGCTCTTCCATCGCGTCATCAACCGCTTCATGGTTCAGACAGGCGATTCCGCCACGCGCAATCTGCAAGAAGGCGAGCCGATACCCGACCTCCTCGAAGCCTATAAAGTGCCGGCGGAAATCAAGTACCCGCAGTTCTTTCATAAGCGTGGGGCACTGGCAGCAGCGCGCGAGGGCGACAACGTGAACCCCGAACGGGCATCATCCATGAGCCAGTTCTATATCGTTTACGGACGCATCTTCAGCGATGCCAAGCTCGACAGGGTGCAAGAACGCGTGAGCAAGGCAACAAACGGCACCGTCGTCTTTACGCCCGAAATTCGAAATGTGTATAAGACCATCGGCGGCACACCCCATCTCGACGGACAATACACCGTCTTCGGCGAAGTCATCGAGGGTATGGACGTTGTGGAAGACATCGAATTTGTCAAGACCGACAGCACCGACCGCCCCATAGAAGATGTGCGCATCATCAACGCCAAGGTCGTGAAATAACTATAAGCCTGAATAGCAGAATATCGAGGAGTATTTCGATTGGAAGTACTCCCCGATATCTTTTCTATGAATTAAATATGTAGCTATAGATGTAAATCTGGGAACTATTGCCAACATTATAAGAATGCAGCATGTTAAGGTGTGAGCATAGCGATATTTGTTGGCGAAAAACATTCCTAAACTGTTCTTTCCACTTCTTAAATCGAATTATTCCAACTCATCAAATTTACTTTCAAGATTACTAATTCTACTATCGAGATCATCATAATCATTGTCATCATAATTATTTTTTCTGAGTGATACGATTGAAATAGAAAGAGAGGATATTGATTTATTTCCCCTTACGTCTATTGCCGACAATGGGATGGAATTGTCTCCTATATGAAGTCCTTTCATATGTAATCTTATACATTCACCTTTCTTTATTTTGCGTGCATCAAATTCGTAAGATCCGACAGCTATTGTTTGAACATCGCCATTCGCATCAATATAGAATGGGATGTTATACCCCAAATAATCATTCCCTTCAAAGCTTCCATACGAAATAGATACGGATGAGGTTAATGGGGTTGATGGTTCTGGAAGTTTGACAAGTATATTTTGGTTCTTTAAATAGATTATGCTAGGCCATGAACTCGGAAAACTAGAACCAGCCAATCCTGAATACGAGTAATTTGAGTGTCGTCTATTGTTAGGTCTACGCCCCCTTGCAAATATGTTTGGAGCCATGTTGTCAACAAAAACAATGCCTAAAGGAACTAAAGTATATTTCCAATTCTCATCTATCCCAATCATAAATAAACAGTTAGGACCACATTCTCCTATTTGGTTACAAGTAAATTCCTCTGCTGTTGATAAATTGGCATCTTTAAGGCCTTCTGATATTTTCTTTTCAATAAAAGAATTTATGCTATCCCTATTTTGTGCAGCATACAAATAGAAATATTTGCCAGGTACATTTACGTTAAACCTATATTTTGTGCCTTTTAATGTTTTTAATATAGGCGGATTACCTGATACTTTTGCATACTCATTATGACCAGAAAAGTTAAATTGTCTTATGAGTGAATTCATATTCTCAATCAATAAACTATCAGGCTTTAAATTATTCTTAAACATCCACAATCTAATATGGTTTCTATAATTTCTTTTGTAATTCACATCATATAAGCCGACACAATTCCCTGAAACTACCGTAGCAACATTTATAGGAGGAATATTTTTACTCTTGTAAAAATATGTAAAAACCGTATCATTTGTTCTAGAAGTTTGGACGGAAAATTCCTGTTTGTTATTTTGTGTGGCAAGTTTGTATGCAAATTCAGTTTGATTGAATTTTCTCACAATCTTGTTCAAATCTAAAACTATAGTGTCTTTTATCGGAAAATTCTTGCTATAGAATCCTTCAATATTTATAATAGCCGTATCTTGTGCCATTGTATCTGTCTGAACAATCAAAAGTTCCGCTATTTCAGAATTATAATGAATAACTGGTAATGATGGGATATGTTCGGTAGAGCATGAAAAAAGTATGTATGAGACACATGCGCAGATAAGAAATTTTAATGTTTTCATAAAATGAATCTATTATAAATTATAGCTGTCTTCAATCAAAAAAAAGCGTATGCAAACAATTCAGGAGAGAAATCTTGAATTGTTTGCAAATATAAGAATAATTGGCTAAACTTCCAAATTTTTCATAATGGAAATCCGACACGAAAATATGCGCCTCTCGTATCACAGGAAATGCTTTCCCGGAGGGGTGATAATGTTGGTTGGGGGATACGTCTTAAACGCAGAAAGGATGGTTTAACCCAAATCGGTCATTAGAGTTTATTTCAGAGTCGTGTTTTGTTTTTTCCAGATTAGCGACTTTGTTTTTGAAGGCGTAGCGGGCTACGGCGAAAAAGCGAAAGCGGTAAGGTGGGAAAAAGAATACGGCTATGGAATAAAGAGAGTTGTCTTGCTATAAATAATTCTTTTCCTCGGTCTAATGACCGATTTGGGTTTAAGACTCCTTGCAATTTTCGTTGGCAAGGATGACGCCCATTAAAATCAGGGCACTGCCGACCCATCCCATGAAAGTCATGCGTTCGTCGAGCACCAGCCAACTGACCACAATCGTGGCGACGGGACTCAGATAGATGTAATTGGCAGTGAGCACGGCACCGAGTTTTTTCGTCGCCACACTCCACAAAAGGAAGCAGGCAAATGACGCTACAATGCCAAGGAACAGCAGGTTGAAGAGAATCGTTGGCTCCCAAAAACGCGAGAACTCAAACTGCCAAGGCATGAAAATGAAAATCGGTAGTGTGGTCAGCAGCCCGTAGGCAAAGACTTTACGCGTGATAAACACAGGGTCGTAGCGGTTGCTGAACTTCTTCAGCATCAAGCAATAAAGACCGAAACAGAAGGATGAAACCACAGCCAGCAGGTCACCGAGCAGATTGAACTCCACCTTTCCGCAGCTTCCCTTGCCGAAAAAGATGACGATAGCCACTCCAACAAGGGCGAGAACCGAACCGAAAATGAGCGATTTCGTGGCTTTCATCCCCTTCGTAAATGCCAAAGCCAGCAGCGTGGTTATCAATGGCGAGGCGGCAACAATGAAACTGACATTGTTCGCCAACGTGTATTGCAGTGCATAGTTCTCTGAAATGAAATACATCGAACCGCCGGTCAGTCCCAAACCGACCATCCATAGCTCATCCTGCCAGCTGTCTGCCCATAATTTCTTCGGCGAAATAAAAAGGATGGCAATATAGGCAATAACCATACGGGCGAAGAAAATCTCGTCCTCGCGCATACCGTCCTGCAAAAGAACCTTGCTGCTGATAAGCGTGCTTCCCCATATTGTAACTATGATAAACGCAACGATGTGGAAGAAAACTTTGCTGCCTGTTATCTGTTTATTTGGCGTCATCCTCAATATCTATTTGCCTAAAAGTTTAAATTTTATGCAAAAATAATATATCTTTTTCACATACAAAAATAAAATCAGCTTTTTAACAAATTTCTTCCAGGCATCTTTTCCTGTATTCTCCTTCGTCACCCTCTCATTCTCTCTTCGTTTCCATTCTTTTTATCCCTTTTCCCCTTTTTTCTTCCGCGCGCGTTATATATAATAATGTGTGTTTTTCGTTTTATTTCCTTTTTCCCTGTCGTTATTCCTTGCTTTCATTATTTTTTTTTATTTTTCCGAAAAAAAGTCCGTAAAAAGTTTGCTGTTTCGGAAAATAGTGTTACCTTTGCACTCGCTTTCGCCCATTTTCGGGTGTCAGCCTTCCGGTTTTTTTCCGGTTGCACAGAAAGAGTTCTTTGAAAGTTTTCCATAGACGAGGAAGTAGTACGGGACGTCCCTTTGCCCTTTGGGCGCTGGAGACGTTGTGACGAACCGTCAATTCATCCGCCCCTTTGTGGGGCGGTCCGATACTACCGGACAGGCGTTCTGAGACAGATTATTCGGTGCGCGCTTGTTTCCCTTCCCGCTTTTCCCTTTGTGGGTCTTGCGGTCTTTTGGGATATGGCGTGTCATCGTCGATATTTTTTTTTACAATGTAGAGTTTGATCCTGGCTCAGGATGAACGCTAGCTACAGGCTTAACACATGCAAGTCGAGGGGCAGCATGACGAGAGCTTGCTCTTGTTGATGGCGACCGGCGCACGGGTGCGTAACGCGTATCCAACCTTCCCCCTGCCAGGGAACAGCCCGTTGAAAGACGGATTAATGCCCTATGTTGTGCGAAGATGGCATCAGATTTGCACGAAAGATTTGATCGGCATGGGATGGGGATGCGTAGGATTAGGTAGTCGGCGGGGTAACGGCCCACCGAGCCGTCGATCCTTAGGGGTTCTGAGAGGAAGGTCCCCCACACTGGTACTGAGACACGGACCAGACTCCTACGGGAGGCAGCAGTGAGGAATATTGGTCAATGGGCGTAAGCCTGAACCAGCCAAGTAGCGTGCAGGATGACGGCCCTATGGGTTGTAAACTGCTTTTATAGGGGGATAAAGTGAGGTATGCATACCTTTTTGCATGTACCCTATGAATAAGGACCGGCTAATTCCGTGCCAGCAGCCGCGGTAATACGGAAGGTCCGGGCGTTATCCGGATTTATTGGGTTTAAAGGGAGCGTAGGCTGGATGCTAAGCGTGACGTGAAATGCCGTGGCTCAACCATGGCACTGCGTCGCGAACTGGTGTTCTTGAGTATGCAGGAGGCAGGCGGAATTCGTGGTGTAGCGGTGAAATGCTTAGATATCACGAGGAACTCCGATTGCGAAGGCAGCTTGCTGCTGCTTTACTGACGCTGAAGCTCGAAGGCGCGGGTATCGAACAGGATTAGATACCCTGGTAGTCCGCGCGGTAAACGATGGATGCCCGCTGTTTGCCATTTATTGGTGAGCGGCCAAGCGAAAGCGTTAAGCATCCCACCTGGGGAGTACGCCGGCAACGGTGAAACTCAAAGGAATTGACGGGGGCCCGCACAAGCGGAGGAACATGTGGTTTAATTCGATGATACGCGAGGAACCTTACCCGGGCTTGAACTGCAGCAGAACGATTCAGAGATGATGAGGTCCTTCGGGACTGCTGTGGAGGTGCTGCATGGTTGTCGTCAGCTCGTGCCGTGAGGTGTCGGCTTAAGTGCCATAACGAGCGCAACCCCTTTCCATAGTTGCCATCAGGTTATGCTGGGCACTCTGTGGATACTGCCGCCGCAAGGTGGAGGAGGGTGGGGATGACGTCAAATCAGCACGGCCCTTACGTCCGGGGCTACACACGTGTTACAATGGGCGGTACAGCGAGTTGGTGTCTGGTGACAGTCATCTAATCCTGAAAGCCGTTCCCAGTTCGGATCGGGGTCTGCAACCCGACCCCGTGAAGCTGGATTCGCTAGTAATCGCGCATCAGCCATGGCGCGGTGAATACGTTCCCGGGCCTTGTACACACCGCCCGTCAAGCCATGAAAGCCGGGGGCGCCTGAAGTCCGTGACCGCGAGGGTCGGCCTAGGGTGAAACCGGTGATTGGGGCTAAGTCGTAACAAGGTAGCCGTACCGGAAGGTGCGGCTGGAACACCTCCTTTCTGGAGATGGATGCCTGTTTTTTATGGTATGTATATTTATATATTGTATGGTTTTGTCCATCCCGCTACTTTTCCTGTCTATCGGATATTATTGAGAGAGGCGAGGCTGGGCGCTGTTCCCGCTCGGATACCATCACGGAGTCCTATAGCTCAGTTGGTTAGAGCGCCACACTGATAATGTGGAGGTCGGCAGTTCAAGTCTGCCTGGGACTACACATGGGCGAGAGCCAATGTGTACCAGGTAGCAAGTCTGCCTGGGACTACGCGAGTGTTAATTGAGAATTGAGAGTTGACAATTGACAGATATGTTGACTTGACATACCACTAGTAATCATATTTATCAATTATGAATTATCAATTATCAATTATTCCAGTCACGGGGGATTAGCTCAGCTGGCTAGAGCACCTGCTTTGCAAGCAGGGGGTCAACGGTTCGAATCCGTTATTCTCCACTTGTCCGTCGGTATCTTGGTTTTTTCGCGTTTCCGCGGTTTGCGCTGCGGTTCGTGTTGTCCGGATATCCTATGGAATCGTTCTTTGACATATTGACACAGGCAAGACTGTAAGTAGATTGAATCAACAACAATACAATTTTGACAGCCAGAAGTATATGCCTGCCGTGCTTTGTCGGCTTTCCTGCTTTTGCGGGTTAGTCTTTCAGAGTATCGTGCAGTGCGGAGATAAAGCGAGCAAGGGCGCACGGTGGATGCCTTGGCTCACGGAGGCGATGAAGGACGTGATAAGCTGCGATAAGCTGCGGGTAGGTGCAAATGACCATTGATCCGCGGATTTCCGAATGGGACAACCCGGCCGTCTGAAGGACGGTCATCCTTACGTATTTTGTAAGGAGGCGAACCGGGGGAACTGAAACATCTTAGTACCCCGAGGAAGAGAAAATAACTGAATGATTCCCCCAGTAGTGGCGAGCGACCGGGGAAGAGCCCAAACCGGGCGTGTGCTTTGCGCATGTCCGGGGTTGTAGGACCGCGCTGTGGTATGTGTATTGCGAGAAGAAGGATCTGGAAAGTTCCGTCAGAGAGGGTGATATCCCCGTATTCGTAGCAATGCATGGCCTAGCGGTATCCTGAGTAGCGCGGGACACGAGTAATCCTGCGTGAATCTGCCGGGACCATCCGGTAAGGCTAAATACTCCCGTGAGACCGATAGTGTACTAGTACCGTGAGGGAAAGGTGAAAAGCACCCCTGGCAGGGGAGTGAAATAGTTCCTGAACCCGTGCGCCTACAAGCGGTCGGAGCATGTTTTTGCATGTGACGGCGTGCCTTTTGCATAATGAACCTACGAGTTGCCGTCGCCGGCGAGGTTAAGCGTCACGAGACGCGTTATCCGCAGTGAAAGCGAGCCTGAACAGGGCGTTTAGTCGGTGGTGGCAGACGCGAAACCGAGTGATCTACACATGGCCAGGGTGAAGTTCCGGTAACACGGAATGGAGGCCCGAACGGATAAGCGTTGAAAAGCTTCCCGATGAGTTGTGTGTAGGAGTGAAAGGCCAATCAAACTCGGAGATAGCTCGTACTCCCCGAAAGGCATTTAGGTGCCGCGTCGCGTGTTTCGCGTGAGAGGTAGAGCGACCGATAGGATGCGAGGGCTTCACCGCCTATCAAGTCCTGACGAACTCCGAATGCTCACGCGTAGTAGCGCGGCAGTAAGGGCGCGGGTGCTAAGGTCCGTGCCCGAGAGGAGAAGAATCCGGACCGCCGTCTAAGGTCCCCGAGTGCTGCCTGAGTTAGTCTAACGAAGTCCGGTCCCCGTGACAGCCAGGATGTTGGCTTGGAAGCAGCCATTCATTCAAAGAGTGCGTAACAGCTCACTGGTCGAGGGTCCGGGCGTGGATAATAATCGGGTATAAGGCAGCCACCGAAGGCGCGGGATAGTATATTGATTTATAGTATCGGTAGGGGAGCATTCCGTGTGCGTTGAATGGTGTACGTGAGTTATCCTGGAGCGCACGGAAACGCAAATGTAGGTATAAGTAACGATTAGGGGCGTGTGATCCGCCCCCGCCGCAAGACCGAGGTTTCCCGGGCGATGCTGATCAGCCCGGGGTCAGTCGGGTCCTAAGGCTCAGCCGAGTGGCGAGGCCGATGGCTTCACGGTCAACATTCCGTGACTTCCCCCATGAGCGATGTGGTGACGGAGCAGTGGAACCGCCGCGCACTGCCGGAGTAGTGCGTTGAAGGGTGTAGGCGCCGATGCGTATAGGCAAATCCGTACGCAGAGCCGACCCTGAGAGTACCGTCGTCCCTTTTGGGACGGTGGATAGTGTGGGTAATCATACTCCCGAGAAAACCCGCTAAGCGTTAATTGTGTGGGAACCCGTACCGCAAACCGACACAGGTGGTCGTGTAGAGTATACTGAGGCGTTGGGTGATTCATGGTTAAGGAATTAGGCAAACTGACCCCGTAACTTCGGGAGAAGGGGTCCTCACTTTATTGTGAGGCGCAGAGACCAGGTCCAGGCAACTGTTTATCAAAAACACAGGGCTGTGCAAACTCGAAAGATGACGTATACAGCCTGACACCTGCCCGGTGCCGGAAGGTTAAGAGGAGATGTCAGCCCTTTGGGTGAAGCATTGAATTGAAGCCCCGGTAAACGGCGGCCGTAACTATAACGGTCCTAAGGTAGCGAAATTCCTTGTCGGGTAAGTTCCGACCTGCACGAATGGTGTAATGATCCGGACGCTGTCTCAACCATGAGCCCAGTGAAATTGTAGTATCGGTGAAGATGCCGATTACCCGCGATGGGACGAAAAGACCCCGTGAACCTTTACTGCAGCTTAGCACTGGACTTGGTCGCCGGATGTGTAGGATAGGCCGGAGACTTTGAAGTAGGTACGCCAGTATTTATGGAGTCATCCTTGAAATACGGCCCTTCCTGCGCCTGAGTCCTAACGCGTGTTTTTATGCGGACACTGCTTGGTGGGCAGTTTGACTGGGGTGGTCGCCTCCAAAAGCGTAACGGAGGCTTCCAAAGGTGCCCTCTGGCCGTTTGGTAACCGGCCGTTGGAGTGTAATGGCACAAGGGCGCTTGACTGGGAGGCAGACATGCCGAGCAGGCAGGAAACTGGGGCATAGTGATCCGGTGCAAGTGTATGGAAACTGCATCGCTCAAAGGATAAAAGGTACTCCGGGGATAACAGGCTGATCCCCCCCAAGAGCTCATATCGACGGGGTGGTTTGGCACCTCGATGTCGGCTCGTCACATCCTGGGGCTGGAGAAGGTCCCAAGGGTTGGGCTGTTCGCCCATTAAAGTGGCACGCGAGCTGGGTTCAGAACGTCGTGAGACAGTTCGGTCTCTATCTATCGCGGGCGTTGGAGTCTTGAGCGGGTCTGGCACTAGTACGAGAGGACCGTGTTGGACAGACCTCCGGTTTACCGGTTGTGCCGCCAGGTGCACCGCCGGGTATCCGCGTCTGGTAAGGATAAGCGCTGAAAGCATCTAAGTGCGAAGCCATCCGCGAGATGAGGGCTCCTTTGAGGGTCGTCCGAGACGAGGACGTTGATAGGAGGCAGGTGTAAAGACGGTGACGTCAAAGCCGAGCCTTACTAATTGCCCGAACGCTTTTTTCCGTTGTGGCATGTTCTTCTGTCTGTCGTGATGTGCCGGCAAGTATGCCGGTGTATGAAAACAGTGTGTATTGTTTTATGGCAGTTCCTTCTGCTTGTCGTTTTGCCTGTGCATGATGTCAATCGTTTATGTCGCGTTTCGTTTTAGCGACAGAGAGATTTATGGCGGTTATTGCGGCGGTGTCCCACCTCTTCCCATTCCGAACAGAGCAGTTAAGCCCGCTTGCGCCGATGGTACTGCAATGCAATGCGGGAGAGTAGGTGGCTGCCGTTTTTTTGAATTTATTCTTGAGGCGGGTGTTCCTAACGGAATGCCCGCCTTTTTTTGTTGGCAAGGGACGGCGAGGCAAAGGGATGAGGAAAGCTCACTCTCTTGAACCGGAGGGAAGACAAGGAAAGTTGCGAGGACATAGAGGACAGGGAAAATTTAGCGCTTGGGTGGGAACAGGGAAAGCTGAGAGGAATGGAATGGTTGGGAACTCTGGGAAATTCTGCAGGAACTAAGGATATAAGAAACTCTGGGATGACCGGGACTGAGTGTTGATTGCTTTGGGCGGAGTAGGGATATTTGCACAAATGAGTATATAAATAATTGTTAAAAGGTCTTTTTAAGAAGAATTTGTTTTCAGAAGTCCATAATTAACACCTCTATATTCTGCAGGTTATGTGTTTACAATTGTAAACGCCGTAGAATGCTTTGTATAAGGGGAAAATGGGGAGGGCGTTTGTTTTGGTTGCATTTACTTTTGTAAACTTTAATACTTGGTTTCTTATCTTATAAAATACTGATATTCAGTGGGATATAAATCTTAAAAAACTAAAAGAGATTGTGTAAAAGCATTGTTGGTCGGAATGTTTTTCTTACCTTTGCCGCAGAAATAGTGAATAGTGCTTTTTGTTTTGAAGCAATTATTCGATGTTTAACTGGAGTTGAGAAGTTAGTCCTTTAAATGCCTATGGCGGATTAATTCTCGTGTATAATTCTGTTCTTGTGGATTATTCGGGCTCCAAAAAATCATTTATAATGAGTAAAAAATTTAGAGTAGTATTTTTAAGTTTATTGATGTTGACAGTATTACCATTTACAGCATCGGCTGATGATGGTTTGTCAGATTTTGATTGGAATCCAGTGATGGATGCGATTATTGAAGTAGAGAGTAAGGGAAACCCCAATGCCCGTTGTGGAATTTGGTGTGGAGTACTGCAGATAAGTCCGGCATTAGTGACGGAATGTAACAATATTCTGAAGCGGTCTAACAGTTCAAAGCGTTATACGTTGAAAGACCGTTTTAATGTAGAAAAGTCGAAAGAGATGTTTGTTCTCATTCAGTCTTACTACAATCCCAAGAATAGTGTGGAGAAAGCCATTCGTATGTGGAACGGTGGGATCGGTTATTCAGTGAAGCGTACCCAGCGTTATTATGAAAAGGTGATGCGTTTGATGGACTAACTAATTATTCATTTATCTGATATTTTGTCCGGCTGTCATTCATTTGGCAGTCGGATTTTTTTGTTTCCATGTGGCTTGTCAAGAAATATTAAAATTCTTTTTTTATTTTGCTTTTTCAGTGATTTGCATTATCTTTGCCCTATATATTTTAAATGTAAGAGTTATGATAGCAATTATTTTAGTAGGAGTATTAGTGCTCCTTGTTTTATGGTGTATCAGTCTTTACAATAATCTGGTGCGTATGCGGAACAACCGTGAGAATGCTTTTGCGAATATTGATGTTCAGCTGAAGCAGCGTCACGATTTGATTCCCCAGTTGGTTGCAACGGTAAAGGGTTATGCGGAGCATGAGAAAGAAGTTTTTATGCGTGTGACGGAAGCCCGTTCGGCTGCGATGAATGCTACGACAATCAACGAGAAGGTGCAGGCAGAGAATGCGCTTTCGAGTGCCTTGTCGGGTTTGAAAATTTCGTTGGAAAACTATCCGGAGTTGAAAGCCAACCAGAATTTCTTGCAGTTGCAGTCAGAGATTTCCGACGTAGAGAATAAACTGGCGGCAGTTCGTCGTAATTTCAATTCAGCGACCAAGGAATTGAACAATGCGGTAGAGACTTTCCCGTCAAGCATTTTTGCCAAGATGTTCGGCTTCAAGCGCGAGCCGATGTTTGAGGTTCCACAGGAGGAACGTGCGACATTGGATAAGGCGCCCGAAATCAAGTTCTGACCCATCTTTTACTTTTTGTATAAAAGTTATAGTTGTCGTTCCGTATGAAGTATGTAGGAATGCAGACGCAGATCAGGCGCAACAACAGGCTCAGCGTGTTGTTGCTCCTCTTGTTCCCTGTCATTATTTTAGGCATGGTATGGGTTTTTCTTGCGTTGCTGAACTATTTTGGAAACGGATATTACAATCAGTATGGCGAATTGGTTCACAGTCTTGATGTTGAGACGGTTAACTATTATTTTGTAACAACCATCCCGTGGGTCATACTTGGAGTCGCTGTTTGGTTCGGCATTGCTTATTTCATGAATGCCTCGATGGTGCGGCGCGCAACAGGTGCCCGTCCGTTGACCCGCAAGGAGAATCCCCGTGTATATAATATTGTGGAGAATCTGTGCATGACCTGTGGGATGGATATGCCTCAAATCAAT
Organism: Prevotella sp. Rep29; assembly: GCF_019551475.1. Lineage (NCBI taxonomy): Bacteria > Pseudomonadati > Bacteroidota > Bacteroidia > Bacteroidales > Prevotellaceae > Prevotella > Prevotella sp. Rep29. The sequence goes on along the minus strand of NZ_CP047159.1, from coordinate 2,022,572 downwards.
GTGGTAGATGACCCACAGTTGAATGCCTTTGCCAGTGGTATTGACAAAGGAAGCTATACTGTGACCGTAACGACAGGCTTGACGGAGCTTTTGACCGACGAGGAACTCTCGGGTGTGATTGGACATGAGTTGACACACATCCGCAATCGCGACACCCGATTGCTCATAACGAGTATCATCTTTGTGGGAATCATCTCAACGGTGATGAGTTTGACTGTGAGGATGATGAACAATATGATTTTGTTTGGCGGCGGCAGCAGCCGCCGTGATGGAAAGGGCAACGGATTGTCCGTGATTGTTATCATGTTGATTGGTCTGATTTGTTGTGCCGTTGCTTATGTCTTTACGCTGTTAACCCGTTTTGCCATATCTCGTAAACGGGAATATATGGCAGACGCCGGTGGTGCAGAGTTGTGCGGCAACCCATTAGCATTGGCTTCGGCGTTGCGTAAGATTTCCGACAACCCAGGGTTGACAGACGTGAATCGTGACGATGTGGCGCAGTTGTTTATTGTTCATCCACAGGGGCTGACACAAGGATTCATGAATTTTTTCAGTTCATTGTTCAGTACCCATCCCGATACGGCAAAGCGAATAGAAATTCTGGAACAATTCTGATGAAGCATCTTAGATTGAACAGCCTCCTCCTTTTTCTGGGGTTGTTAATATCGTCCTACGTGTCGGCTCAGCCGTTCGATTTCAAACCATTCAAGCATTATAACGAGCGAATGGCGGAATTTCGTCGTCAGGCGCCTATAACTTCCATGGATATTGTGATGCTGGGCAACAGTTTGACAGAGAACGGAGGTGACTGGAACAAGCTGCTTGAGACGAGCCATATTCGTAACCGTGGTATCTCCGGCGATGTGGCTATGGGCATCTATAAACGTTTGGACACGATTCTTTCAGGAAAACCTCGTGCCATATTCCTGCTGGTAGGAACGAATGATGTCAGTCATCAGCTTACTCCGAAGCAGGTTTTTGAGCGATGTGTGGCGGTGATAGAGAAGATTCGGACAGACGCACCCGCCGTGCGCCTTTACGTTCAGAGTCTGCTGCCTTTCAATGATATTTACGGCCGTTGGAAACTTTTGGAAGGGAAACTGGATGATATTCCGGAAATCAACCGTCTGCTTTCAGCCTATTGTGAGGAGCACGAAATCACGTTTATCAATCTTTTTCCGAAGTTTGTTCGGCATGGCACCAACGAACTGCGTAAAGAACTGACCAGCGATGGGCTCCATCTCACGCCTATTGGATATAAGATTTGGGCTTTCGAGTTGCGAAAATACATTCAGGAGCTGGACATGCTGCTGATGCTGGACACCTTTAAGTTGGAGCCTTGAAATGAAAAAAGCCAGTCTTTCTTGATTGGCTTTTTTTAGTTGCGGAGGCAGGACTCGTTCTTCATCGAGCGTCATCGCTACGTCGCTGAAAGCGGTGGCGATATAAGGACGCGAGGTAACTGCAACCGTAGGGCGCATGTGAGAGCACTGCCTACATGAAAAAAGCCAGTCAGGAAAGACTGGCTTTTTTTAGTTGCGGAGGCAGGACTCGAACATGCGACCTCCAGGTTATGAGCCTGGCGAGCTACCAACTGCTCCACTCCGCGATTTTAGTTTTTCGGATGCAAAGGTATGCATATTTTTCGAAATATGCAAAAAAATGAAAGAAAACTTGCATCCGTGTGCGGTTAATTTGTAAAAAAAAGAGGTTGTTTGCGGATATGGCATAGTTATTTTCTTGGAAAATAATTTGTCGATTATTTGTTTGAACCAAATAAAAGTAATATTTTTGCACATGATAAAAACTATGTGCAACGATTAGTTAAATGGAGGAGCAAGCCATGTCGATATCAAAAACGAGGCAGAAATTGGTGGATGTCGCCCGACAGCTCTTTGCCATGAAGGGCATGGAGAATACGACGATGAATGATATAGCGGTCGCTTCAGGGAAGGGGCGTCGAACGCTCTATACCTATTTCAAGAGTAAAGAAGACGTTTACTATGCTGTGATTGAGTCGGAATTGGAGCGTCTTTCCGAGAAGATGGACGAAGTGGCAGCGCGTAAAATCACCCCTCAGGAAAAGATTATCGAACTGATTTACACCCATCTCAACATGATTAAGGAGACCGTTGTGCGCAACGGAAACCTGCGTGCAGAATTCTTCCGCAACATCTGGATGGTGGAGAAGGTGCGCAAGAATTTCGACCTTTATGAATCGGAGATTCTTCGGAAGGTGTTTGCTGAAGGGAAGGCCGACGGTGTGTTCGACATTGAGAATGTCAACCTCGTGGCAGACATCACGCACTATTGTATTAAGGGCTTGGAAGTGCCATACATCTATGGCCGCTTGTCGCACGGCATGACCGAAGAGGCAGCCAAGCCGCAGGTCGCCAAGTTCGTTTACGGTGCTTTGGGAAAGAGCAGAATAGATAAGACAACAAATAATTAAACAAATCAAAAACAATAAATTATGGGACTATTAACTGGAAAAACGGCTCTGATTACGGGAGCTGCCCGTGGAATCGGGAAAGGTATCGCATTGAAATTTGCCGCAGAAGGCGCTAATATTGCGTTTACAGACCTTGAAGAGAACAAAGAAACAGAGATGGAAATAGCAGCTTTGGGCGTAAAGGCGAAGAGCTATGCCAGCAATGCTGCCGACTTCGCACAGACCGAAGAAGTGGTCAACAAAGTGCACGAGGAGTTTGGAAGTATTGACATTCTCGTCAATAATGCAGGTATCACCAAGGATGGACTGATGATGCGTATGACCGAGCAGCAGTGGGATGCCGTGATAGCTGTCAATCTGAAGTCGGCTTTCAACTTCATCCATGCCGTAACGCCTATCATGATGCGCCAGAAGAGCGGTTCTATCATCAATATGGCGAGCGTGGTTGGTGTGCATGGCAATGCCGGTCAGTCCAACTATGCTGCTTCCAAGGCAGGTCTGATTGCTTTGGCTAAGAGTATCGGTCAGGAACTGGGCAGTCGCGGTGTGCGTGCCAATGCCATTGCACCAGGCTTTATTGAAACAGCCATGACCGCACAACTCTCTGAGGAGATTCGCGAAGAGTGGAAAAAGAAGATTCCTCTTCGTCGTGGCGGTACGGTGGAAGACATTGCCAACGTGGCGACATTCCTTGCCAGCGACCTTTCTTCATACGTTACCGGACAAGTTATCCAGGTCGATGGCGGTATGAATATGTAAGTCAGGTTTGCATCGTTTGCGGACGATGCATGATAAAATAATTGGATTTAAAATGTCACAAAACAGTTATTTTTGCGTATAATTAGAAATTTGCGTATAATTAGAAAAATGAGTTTTCTTTTAATACGTAAAAATAACTGTTTTTTTATATGAAAATGTGGACGATGAAATTGGTGAAACGAAAAATCTTTTTCCGCAAAGGGCTTGTCTCTAAAGTCCTTTCCGTTGTGTGTTTTCTTGGTTTTCCTGCGCTTTCAGTGGCGCAGACATCGCTTACATACCAGCAAGTGTGTGCCGATATCGACACGATGGTTTCCCTTATCGAGCAGGTGCATCCAGACCCTTATAGCCGTCTCAGCAAGAAGACATTTTATAAGGAGGTAAAAAAGTCGAAGAAACAACTGCAAAAAGGTGATATCTCCCGCCTTCGGGCATACATGGAACTCTCCCGTTTGGCAGCACTTTTTAAGGAGGGACACTTCAGTGTCTACTCGCGAAATGCATTGTTTTCAGCTGAGGAAAAAGGTTTTCCATATTTATCACTGTTTCATATAGAGCCCCAAACACATCGGCTTATACTCAAATGTGATACGGTCTTGGGCGGTATTTCATTTTTAAAAGGTGATGAATTACTGAAAATTGATCATTTAAAGGCAAAGAAAATCGTAGAAAAGAGCCTTAAATATACTTTTGGTGAACGCGATTTTTACCGCTGTACGCGGGCAGAAAACGATGGGACGCTTCAAAAATGGCTTTATCTGAACATGCCAAAGAATTATTATCGCATAGTAATGAAAACGAGTAGTGGTACAAAAACACTCATGTTGAAAGCACTGAATAAAAAAGAGATAAAGGAAATACAGGCAAAACGACCTAAGGAAAAAGATGAAGCAAAGGAAGATAAAGCATGGAGTTACGAAATGTACAACGACTCCGTGATGATTCTCCATTTCAATGAGTGCGTGATAGAAGGATTTCCTGAATTCCTGAGTGAAATGTTCCGTCAAGCCCGTACGAAAAATGTGCGCCATCTCGTAATTGATAACCGTTATAATGATGGCGGAAACTCTAATGCTTCTGATGAGATATGTCGTTATTTGACCGATAAACCTTTTATTGGTTGTTATAGAATTGTGATACGGATATCTGAACCTGTGCGAGAGTTCTATCGTTCTTATTTAAAAGAATATCCACAATTAAGCGAGAGCATAGCGTTGCCTGATACCATTATGAATGAAGTGATGTCTTTAGATGATTACCAGCAACCTTATGCAGACAGTCTTCGTTTTACAGGAAAAGTATATTTGCTCAATAGCCACGAAACCTTTTCTTCTGCAAGTTGGCTTGCAGAAGTTTTCAAATATTACAAATTAGGTATAATTGTAGGTGAAGAAACTGGTGGAATGAACATTTCTTCAGGAGATATCATTAATACGATACTTCCACATACAAAAATGAATTTGATGCTTCCGTACAAGATGTTTTATATGATAGGTGCTGAAGATGGCAGTGAGATTCATGGTGTTTTGCCTGATGTTCCTCAGCCGTCAGAAAAGGCAATGGATTGGGTTTTGAAGAAAATCTGTAATAAATAACATGAGTTCAAAGAATTCAATCGACATGATTAAAGGTGCTGCTTAGAGAAAAATAATGCTGTAATTTTTGTTTGTTTAGTGCTAAAAGCAGTATCTTTGTGGCAAAATGAACGCATCGGAGAAATCGAAGAGGCTGTCGGAGAAATCGGACTAGTCGGACTGGTCGGACGAATCTGGTTAATTGAAAAAACAAGTGTTTAGTTATGAATACTCCAAATATTTCGTCCATGAATCGCGAAGTGTCAGTGGTGATACCGATATACACCACAGCGTTGAATGATTTTGAAATTCTGTCCCTCAAGCGTACCATCGCCATGCTTCATGACTATGATATGGTGATTATCAAGCCCCAGAGTTTGGACTTGCAGCCCTTAGACACGCTTTTGAGTTCGGCAGATTATCGTGTGGAGTGTTTTGAAGATGCTTATTTTAAGGGAAGGGTGGGGTATAACCGTTTGATGATGTCGCCTGAGTTTTATGAGCGGTTTCTCTCTTCCAAATACATTTTAATCTGCCAAACAGATGTTTTTATCTTTTCAGACCAGTTGTCGGATTGGTGCCAGAAAGATTACGATTATATAGGTGCTCCCTGGTTCCCGTCCTATCAGGCATATACGCATAAGAATTGGTTGGCTGTTGTCGACTGGAAATGTCGCACCTTTATTTCCCGAATATCGTCTTTCTATTTCTCGATGAAGTTGAAATTCATGGTTGGGAACGGAGGATTATCGTTGCGGCGAACAGCGAAGTTCTACGAATTGTCGAAGAAATACGGGCAAGCAGCCATTAAGAATATGGAGCAGCATCCCAATCATTCGAAGTATTACGAAGATGTGTTTTGGTCTTACCACGTCAACCGTTTAGAGCCGCAGGCATTGAACATACCTTCTTATGAGGAGGCTGTGCATTTCTCCATGGATACCCATCCCGCAACAGCCTATCAGATATCAGGAGGGCGTTTGCCTTTTGGAGCCCATGCTTTTTACAGAAGGAAGAATTACAGATTTTGGAAGGAACATATTGCTAATCAATAAAGAAGCGCATGGAAGTAGTTTACGAAGACAACCATATTATTATTGTATATAAAGAGAGTGGGGAGATTGTGCAGGGCGATAAGACTGGCGACGAGCCGCTGTCGGAACGGGTGAAAGCGTATATCAAGAAGAAATATGCAAAGCCCGGAGATGTCTTTCTCGGAGTCGTTCATCGCTTGGACCGTCCTGTGAGCGGACTGGTCGTGTTTGCGCGTACGTCGAAGGCACTCTCCCGTCTGAACAATATGTTTCGCGACGGCGAGGTGCATAAGACCTATTGGGCATTGACAAAGAATCTCCCGCCACAGGAAGAGGGGACGCTGGAACATTGGCTCGTGCGCAACGAGAAACAAAACAAGAGTTATGCTTACGACCGGGAAAAACCGCATGCGAAGCGGGCTGTCCTGAAATATCGCCACATCGGTTCTACCGACAATTACCATCTGCTGGAAGTGCTGCTGCTCACGGGACGGCATCACCAGATACGCTGTCAGCTGTCAGCCATGGGCTGTCCCATCAAGGGCGATTTGAAGTATGGCGCCCAGCGCTCCAATCCCGACGGAAGCATTTCGCTCTTGGCAAGGAAAGTGGAATTTGTGCATCCTGTCTCCAAACAGCCCATCAGTGTGGTTTCGCCATTGCCGGACGACCCTTTGTGGCATCAGGCAGGAGGCATGGAACGACCTTGAGGCGGGGCTTTGTCGCGTAAAAAAGAATCAATTCTTTTTGTGTTGTTTCTGATTTATGCTATCTTTGCACCTAATATCGCGCGTACATATTATAATATGCGGTTGATAGCAGTTGTATGAAGAGAGTGCTGAAATGGATGGGGATTGCTGTTCTGACCCCTATCTTACTGTTCGTCTTACTGACCATACTTCTTTACATCCCTCCTATTCAGAATTGGGCTGCAAAGAAGGTGGCAGCCTATGCTTCCGAGGAAACGGGTATGGAGATTACGGTGGGCAGGGTGGCTCTGAAGTTTCCGCTTGATTTGTCGGTGACCGACTTCCGTATGATTAAGGCGAACGACTCCATTCCCGGAGTGCGTGACACGATTGCCGACGTGGGAGAATTGGTGGTTGACGTACAACTCTTGCCTTTGTTTAAGAAAAAAGTGGAGATTGATGCACTTGAATTTAACCGGCTGAAGGTGAATACTGACGGTCTGATACCCGAGGCACGGGTGAAGGGGCGCTTGGAACATTTTGCACTCGAGAGCCACGGTATCGACCTGAAAGCGAAGACGTTGCGCGTGAATACCGCTCAGTTGAAGTCTGCCGATGTAAGTGTTGAGTTGAGCGATACGGTGCCGCCCGACACGACGGAAAGCGAGAACTTCTGGAAGATTTATGTGGATGAACTGAACATCGATAAGACACGGATAGCCGTTCACACGCCTGGCGATACGACGAGCGTGCAGGCGTTTTTTGACAAGGCTGCTGCCCGTGAAGGATATTTCGACCTGAAAAAGAGCGAATACAAGTTGCAGAAGTTTGATTGGACGAACGGTGCGTTGAAGTATGACAACAATTTTGAGCCGCGTACTGATGGCTTGGATTTCAACCATCTGGAACTCTCCGACGTGAATGTGGGCATTGATTCACTCTATTATTGCGACCCGAAGCTCGATTTCTCGCTTCGAAACTGTGCTTTCAAAGAGAAAAGCGGTATGCAGGTTGATGACATAAGCGGTCCAATCAGTTTGGCGAACAACACGCTTCATCTGCCATCGTTCAGCTTCCGCACACCCAATTCCAATTTGAAGACCTCCCTGACTTTGGATTTGAGCACGTTCGACCCGCAGAATCCTGGAACGATGAATGCCGACGTAGAGGGATATTTAGGCAAAAAAGACCTCACGCCGTTCTTGAAAGACATGCCGAAGGGCTTTGTGAACCGACTGCCCAACCATCCGTTGAGAATCAAGGGAAAGGTGGGAGGCAACATGCAGCGCCTTCGCTTTGACAATCTGCGAGTGAGTCTGCCGACCGCTTTCGACATGACGGCAACGGGCTATGTGGAAAATCTGAGCGAGCCAAGTCGTTTGAAGGCAGATGTCAAGTTGCATGGCAAGACACAAGATATCGGTTTCGTCTCGGAATTGCTGCCTGCCGATACCCGGAAGCAAGTGCGCATACCCAACGGCATCGGTATTGACGGCACGTTCAATGTGAACGGCGACCGCTATATTGCCGACTTTGTCGCTTCGCAGGGAGGCGGAACCATGAAGGCCAAGGCGGTGGTTGACACCCGTGCAATGAACTATACTGCGGAGATTGATGCCAAGAACATGCCTTTGCAGAACTTCCTTCCCAACATGGGGCTGAGTCCTTTCACAGGAACGGTCTTCGCCAAAGGTAGCGGGACGGATTTCCTCTCGCCGAGGACGAAGTTGGAAGCCCGTGCCAATATCAAGAAATTTACATACGGAGGCTATGCGCTCGACGGAATGAAAGCCAAGGCAAACGTTCAGAACGGAAAGATTCTTGCCGATATTGACAGCCACAACTCGATGCTCAACGGCAATATCCAATTCAATGGACGGACAAATTCCAAGATGTTGCAAGGAACGATTGTGGCAGACCTGAAGCAGGCGGATTTGCACCGGTTGGGCATCACGGACGAGTCATTGCTGTCGTCAGTGTGTGCCCATGTGGACGTAGCCACCGATTTGGACGAGTATTACAAAGTGAAAGGAACGCTGAGCGACTTGGTTTTCAAGGGGAAGAAGGAGACTTACCGCCCTGACGATGTCCAGCTCGACGTGCTGATGAATCGCGACACGACCCATGCCGTGGTAGAGAGTGGCGACTTCTATCTCAACATGGATGGGCGTGGAGGCTACAAGCGGTTGCTCAGTCAGGTGGAACATTTCACAGACGAAGTGCAGGCACAGTTGAAGAACAAGCGGATTGACCAGGCGATGCTCCGCCAGAAACTGCCTGATGCGCGTATTTATCTTTCGTCAGGTCGTGAGAATTTCTTCAGTCATTGGATGAAAGGCGAGGGCTATCAATTTGACCAGGCGCTGATAGACATAAAATCTTCCCATGTGGAAGGACTCGACGGGCATGTGAATGTTTACGGATTGGTCGCAGACAGCATTCGCCTGGACACGGTGCGCGTGAACGTCCAGTCAGATAAAGACAACTTCGTCTATAACGGACAAGTGAGAAACAATAAGAAGAATCCGCAGTATGTCTTCAATGCACTCTTCTCAGGGGCACTCTCGGAGAAAGGTTCAGACATTCATGCCCGTTTATATGATGCGAACGATGAGTTGGGTGTGGATATCGGATTGGCAGCCACGATGGAAGAAAACGGCATGAAGGTGCACCTCACCGATACGCAACCGATACTCGGTTACAAAACCTTTACTGCCAATGCGGACAATTATATATTCCTCTCCGACGATAAACGCGTCTCGGCAGACCTTATGTTGAGAGCGGCTGACGGGCAGGCGGTGCAAATCAGTACGAACGACGAGACGGATGCGCTGCAGGATTTGACGGTCAGTCTCAGTCGTTTTGACTTGGAGAAGGTGACGTCGGTGCTTCCATATTTTCCACGTATTACAGGAAAGTTGGATGGTGACTACCATATCATTCAGACGAGCAATGAACTGTCCGTATCCTCAGCGATGTCCATCAGTGGAATGACATACGAAGGCTATCCGATGGGCAATCTCTCAACAGAATTTGTCTATATGCCGAAGAGTGACGGTTCCCATTACGTGGACGGCATTCTCCTGAAAGAAGGGGCGGAAGTCGGGACGATAACGGGCACCTATCGCTCGGAAGGGGAGGGATATATCGATGCCAGTCTCGGACTGTTCCGCACACCATTGGAATTGCTCAACGGCTTTGTTCCCGACCAGGTAGTAGGATTGAAGGGTTATGGCGAGGGAACACTTTCCATGAAAGGCACCCTGTCAAGACCGCAAATCAACGGGTCGCTGAATCTCGATTCCGCCTATCTTGTGAGTGTGCCTTATGGTGTGAGTCTCCGTTTTGCAGAAGAGCCGATACAAATCAAAGACAGCAAGTTGCAGTTCAACAACTTCAAGATGTATGGCTATAATGAAAGTCCGTTGACGATGAACGGGGAATTGGACTTCTCCAATCTCGACCGAATGATGATGGATGTCCGGATGACGGCACGGGATTTCCAAGTCATCAATGCGAAAGAGAATTATCGTTCGGAAACATACGGAAAGGCATTTGTCAATTTCTTTGCGCTGTTGCGTGGTCCGTTGGATGCCTTGACGATGCGCGGAAGAGTGGATGTGCTTGGTTCAACGGACATGACCTATGTGCTGAGAGACTCGCCGTTGACAACCGATAACAGGTTGGAAGAACTTGTCACTTTCGTTGATTTCAACGATTCGACGCAGACACACGTTACTCGTCCGACGTTGTCAGGTTTCAACATGGACCTTACTGTGAATATTGACGAAGGAGCACACATCAAATGCGACTTGAACAGCGACCATACGAACTATATCGATCTGATTGGCGGCGGTGAGTTGCGGATGCAGTCGAATGCGATAGAGCCCCTTCGGCTGACGGGTCGCTATACGTTGGCGAATGGAGAGATGAAATACTCCCTGCCGATTATACCTCTCAAGACTTTTACTATTAAGGACGGAAGTTATATAGAGTTCAGGGGTGATGCCATGAATCCGACGCTGAATATCACCGCGACCGAACGGACGAAAGCCTCCGTGGGTGATGGCGACGGCAGTGGTCGGACGGTGGAATTTGAATGCGGCGTCATTGTGACGAAGACGCTGAATGATATGGGACTAGAATTTATCATCGATGCCCCGGAAGATATGGCTGTGAGCAATGAGTTGAACACCATGTCAAAAGAAGAGCGTGGCAAGCTTGCTGTGACGATGCTTACCACGGGAATGTATCTTGCTGACGGAAACACCAGCGGCATCACGATGAATACAGCCTTGAGCTCATTCCTCCAGAATGAAATCAACCACATTACGGGCTCTGCTTTGCGGACACTTGACCTGAGTTTTGGTGTGGACAATACGACCGATGCAGCGGGAAGGATACGGACGGACTATTCATTTAAGTTTGCGAAACGTTTCTGGAACAACCGTTTGCGCATCGTTATCGGAGGCAAGGTATCGTCAGGCGCTGATATGTATAATCAGAACGAGTCGTTTTTCGATAACGTGACGTTTGAATACAGGCTTGATCAAAAATCAAACAAATATTTGAAACTGTTCTATGACCGCAACTCCTATGACTGGATAGAAGGTGAAGTGGGAAGGTACGGTGCCGGATTTATCTGGCGTCGCAAGCTGCAGCATTTCAAAGATATCTTCAAGTTCAAGTCAGATATTCCGCAGATGCCACTTACCCCTATGCGAAACAATATTCAGACAGATTCGCTTCAAACGGATTCGGTGAAGAGGCAGGAATAGGAAAACGGGTTGTGACAAAAAAGTAAGACAACGAAGATGCAAAGGAAAAAAGAGATACGGACCATGTTTCGTCTTTGGGTTGCCGCAATGTTGGTGGCTGGTTGTTCGACCACCAGTAGTTTGCCTGAAGGCGAGCAGTTGTACATTGGACTTGACCATGTGACTTATGAGCATTACGAGAAGAACGCTCATGCGTCTTTGGTGAAGGAGGAAGTTGATGCTGTCTTGGCATGTGAGCCCAATGGTGCTTTGTTTGGGAGCTCGTATCATCGCACCCCGCTTCCTTACGGGTTATGGATTTGGAATGCTTTTTCTGATTCTGAGTCGGGACTGGGGAAGTGGTTGGCGAAAAGTTTCGGAAAGCCTCCGGTGCTGATGCGTACGGTCAATCCGGAGTTGCGTTCTTCCGTCGCTCAATCGGTGTTGCGGTCGCATGGTTATTTCAGGGGGAAGGTGAACTATGAAACGCTTCAGATGAAAAATCCCAAGAAGGGGAAGGTGGGATATACGATTGATATGGGTCATCTGTTTACGTTGGATTCTATTGATTATATCAACTTCCCTTCGGAGGCGGAGGAGTTGATTTCCTTATCTGAGAAGGACAAGAAGTTACATCGTGGAGATCCTTTCGATGTGTCGGTTCTTGATGAAGAGCGTTCGCGTTTGAGTACTCTTTTCCGGAACAATGGTTACTATTATTATGAGCCAGGTTATGCTTCTTATTTGGCGGACACGTTGTCTGTGCCGGGTAAGGTTCAGTTGAAGTTGCAGATGGCTGACAGTGTGCCTGATGCTGCTTTGCGCAAGTGGTATATTGGAAAGGTTGATGTGAATTTGCGCCGTCAGTTTATGGAGCGTCTGAATGATTCGATTGTGCGTCGCCGGTTTACGCTTCATTCTAATGGTCGTCGTCCTCGTGTCCGTGCAGGTGTGTTGTTGGGCGCTTTGAGGCTGCGTTCCGGTCAGTTGTACAGTTATGACAATTATTTGGAGTCGGTGAGCAGGTTGAGCAGTACGGGATTGTTCAGTATGGTGGACTTCCGTTTTACGCCTCGTGATACGACGCTTTTGTGCGATACACTTGATATGCAACTCAATGCTGTTTTGGATAAGCCTTATGATTTTTATATCGAAGGCAACATGACGGGTAAGACGAATGGTCTGGTGGGACCGGAGCTGATATTGGGATTGACGAAACGGAATGTTTTTCGCGGTGGGGAAAAGCTCGACTTCAATATACATGGTTCATACGAATGGCAGACGGGTCATGATGCTGAGGGTACGAGTTCAGACATCAATTCCTATGAATATAGTGGAGACTTGTCTTTGGAATTTCCGCGTCTTTTGTTTCCGCGTTTTGGGAAGCGAACGGAACCAGGTCGCAGGGGTGGCGGTCCGCAGATTCGGCGTCGGCGTTTCTTCTCTACGCCTTCAACTGTAGTGAAAGCATCGCTCAACATTGTGAACAGGGCGAAATATTTCCGTCGCCATATCATTTCGGGAGAGTTGACGTATAATTTCCAGACGTCGGCAACATCTCGTCACTCGTTTTCGCCACTCATTTTGTCTTATAACTATATGAACCGGACGACAGCTCGTTTTGACTCGATTATGGAGGAGAGCCCCTATTTGAAGATGTCGATGATGGATCAGTTTATCCCCAAGATGAGTTATACGTATTCTTATACTAGTCCGCAGAATTTGCGGAATCCGATTCGTTGGGAGACGACTGTCAGCGAGTCTGCCAACATACTTTCGTTGGGCTATGCGATTGCCGGAGAGAAATGGGGAGAGAAAGAAAAGACGATGTTCGAGAATCCATACGCTCAATTTTTTAAGATTGAGACCGATTTCCGAAAGACGTGGAAACTGGGAGAGTATTCCGAGCTTGTCGGGCATCTTAATGCGGGCATAATCTTCTCTTACGGCAATTCCACGACGGCACCTTACAGCGAACAATTCTATGTGGGAGGAGCGAACAGCATCCGTGCCTTTAATGTGCGGACGTTAGGTCCGGGCGGCTATTATGTGCCTATCCGTAAATTTTCGTATATGGACCAGACGGGTGACATCAAGTTTCAAGCCAATCTGGAGTATCGCTCACGGCTTTTCGGCAATCTTTATGGCGCATTGTTCCTTGATGCGGGAAATGTGTGGACGCGACATGACGACGGATATCGCACTGGCGGGCAACTGAAGATGAAAAACTTCTTCGACCAGCTTGCTGTGGGAACAGGTGTCGGCGTTCGCTACGACCTTGACTTTTTCGTGTTGCGCCTTGATTGGGGAATCGGCATACATCTTCCTTACGATACGGGAAAGAGCGGGTATTACAATATTCCAAAGTTCAAAGATGGACAGAGTTTCCACCTTGCTATCGGATATCCGTTCTGATGAAAGATAAACAAACAAATAACTATAAAAAACGAACTGATATGAAACCAACATTATTATTACTTGCGGCAGGCATGGGAAGCCGCTATGGAGGTCTGAAACAACTTGACGGCGTAGGTCCCAACGGAGAAACCATCATGGACTATTCCATCTATGATGCCATCAAGGCGGGATTTGGCAAGATAGTATTTGTCATTCGAAAAGATTTTGAGCAGGATTTCCGTGAGCGGATTCTTGCCAAATATGAAGGGCACATACCGGCAGAATTGGTGTTTCAGAGTCTTGACGCACTGCCCGAAGGCTTTACTTGTCCTGAAGGCAGGGAGAAGCCTTGGGGTACGAATCACGCTGTTATGATGGCTTCGGGCGTTATCAAAGAGCCTTTTTGTGTGATCAACTGCGATGACTTTTACAACCGTGATGCTTTCATGGTGATGGGCAAATTCTTGTCTGAACTGCCTGAAGGAAGTACGAACCGATATTCGATGGTTGGATACAGAATCGGTAATACGCTTTCTGAAAACGGGACTGTGGCGCGTGGTATCTGCTCGAAGGATGGCGATGGGAACCTGACCACTGTTGTAGAGCGGACGGAAATCAAGCGCATGGATGGAGTTGTATGCTATAAGGATGAGCGTGGCGAGTGGGTTGATGTGGACGATAACACGCCTGTGTCGATGAATTTCTGGGGATTCACGCCTGACTATTTTGAGCATAGTGAGAAATATTTCAAGGAATTCTTGTCTGATCCTAAGAACATGCAGAATCTGAAAGCGGAGTTTTTTATTCCACTGATGGTAAATAAGTTGGTGAACGAACACACCGCAACGGTGAAGGTGCTTGATACGACGAGCAAGTGGTTTGGTGTGACGTACGCAGCAGACCGTGAGGGTACGGTCGGGCGCATTCAGCAACTTGTGGACGAGAAGGTCTATCCAAACCGCCTGTTCTGATGGATATCAATCTTTTGTCACCGCATCGGCTGGATCGGCTCAGGGAGCTGGTCGCCGATGCAACTCGAATTGTCATCTGTTGCCATAAGAGTCCTGACGGCGATGCATTGGGCTCGTCGCTGGCGTGGGCGGAATATCTTCATTCACAGGGGAAGGATGCAACGGTCGTTGTGCCTGATGCTTATCCCGACTTCCTGCAATGGCTTCCTAATGCGGAGGGCATCATACGCTATGATAAGTACCCCGAGAGGGCAGCAGGACTACTGTCGGCAGCCGATCTCATCTTTTGTCTGGACTTCAATACGACCAGTCGTGTGGGTGACATGCAGGCTGTCCTCGATGCGTCGCCGGCACAGAAAATCCTTTTCGACCACCATCTCTCGCCTGATATCAAGACGGTGATGAGGGTGTCTGAAAAGAAACTCAGTTCAACGAGTGAGATAGTCTTCCGCATAGTATGGCAGCTTGGGGCATTTGACGCGATGAGCAAGCAGTTTGCCATCTGTCTCTATTGTGGGATGATGACCGACACGGGAGCGTTCACCTACAACTCATCCGATGCGGAGATTTACTACATCATCAGTCAGTTGTTGACGAAGAAGTTTGATAAGGACCTTATCTATCGGAAAGTCTATAACAATTACAGCGCATCGTGCATACGGATGAGGGGCTATATGATGTATGAAAAGCTGCAGGTTTTCCCGAACGAGCATGCTGCCTATTTCACGATTACGAAGGATGACATGGCGCGGTTCCAATTCGTGAAGGGCGATGCTGAAGGGCTGGTCAACGAGCCGCTCCGAATCAAAAAAATGCGCATGTCCATATCGTTGCGTGAAGATAGTGAAAAGGAGAACCTGGTGTGGGTAAGCCTGCGTTCTGTCGGACCATGGCACTGCAATAAAATCGCAGAAACATTCTTCAACGGAGGAGGCCATCCCAATGCGGCAGGCGGACACTTACACTGTACTATCCAAGAAGCCGAGAAAATCGCCAGAGATGCCATACAGCACTTTGCCAAGATAAACGACCCGTTACCGAAATCGTGAGCAGGGATGCACAGGCATTGCCTTTCCCCGTAGGCGGCGAAGCAGAAATTGCCTTTCCCCGTAGGCGGCGAAGTAGAAATAGCCTTTCCCCGTAGGCGGCGAAGTAGAAATAGCCTTTCCCCGTAGGTGGCGATTTTCAATTATGTTCAAAAGAGACTGTGACTTGGTTAAATAATAATAATAATCAGTGTACAGTTGCAACTGAATGGCGATAAATTCTTATCTTTGCATTCGTAAAATTAAAAGATTCAAAGATCTAAGACAAGCAACTATGAAGAAGATTCTTTTTGTATCGCTTTTCCTCGGTGGGATGTTGATGTTTACGGCATGCCACGACAGGGAAACCTATGCTGACCAGAAAAAGCGTGAGCGCACGGCAATATCCCAATTTCTCGTAGATTCCGCCATCAATGTCATCACTGAGACGGAGTTTAAAGCCAATGGGGGAGTGACCGATGTGAGTAAAAACGAATACGTACTCTTTCAGTCAACGGGAGTTTATATGCAAATCATAAGACAAGGCTGTGGGGCTGCCATCAAGGACGGAGAAACGACGACGGTGCTCTGCCGGTTTAAGGAAGTCAATATACTCACAGACTCTGTCCAACTTACCAATAACTACTATTTCTATGCGATGATTCCAGACAAGATGTCTGTCAAGAACACGAGCGGCACATACACGGCATCATTCATCAGCGGACTCATGTATAGCAGCTACGGGGCGACCGTTCCGACGGGATGGCTCGTGCCGATGCCGTACATCAAAGTGGGAAGACCATCAAAGGAAGGAGAAGAAATAGCCAAGGTAAAACTCATCGTACCCCATTCGCAGGGACACACATCAGCAGCGACAAGCGTCTATCCATGCTACTATGAGATAACCTATGAAAGGGGATTATAGGAACTTCAAACAAAATAGAACATGACACTTATCAAATCCATATCAGGCATTCGAGGTACAATCGGAGGAGGAGTCGGCGACACGCTGAATCCGTTGGACATCGTGAAATTCACAACCGCATACGCAACCTATATTCGTCGCAGTAAGCAATCGCAGAGCAATACCATTATCGTTGGTCGGGATGGGCGCATCTCGGGAGAAATGGTGAAGAATGTTGTCTGCGGAACACTGATGGGTATGGGCTATGATGTTGTCAACATCGGATTGGCAACGACACCAACCACCGAACTCGCAGTGGTGATGGAAGGGGCTGCAGGTGGCATCATCATTACCGCTTCGCATAACCCACGCCAATGGAATGCCCTGAAACTGCTCAGCCATGAAGGCGAGTTCCTGACAGCACAAGACGCGCAAGAAGTGCTCGACATCGCTGAACAGGAAGATTTCCAATATGCAGAGGTAGATCAACTCGGGCATTATTCAGAGAATAACACCTTCAACGAACGACACATAGAAAATGTGCTCAATCTCCAGTTGGTTGATGTGGAAAGCATCAGGAAAGCCAAATTCAGAGTCTGCCTTGATGCTATCAACTCTGTCGGAGCCGTCATCCTGCCAAAATTTTTCGATGCACTGGGCGTTCAGTGTACCGTACTCAACGGCGATGTGACGGGAGATTTCGCGCATAATCCGGAGCCTCTGGAGAAAAACCTGACGGGAATCATGGACGAAATGCGGAAAGGAGGATACCACCTCGGTATCGTCGTTGACCCAGATGTGGACCGACTCGCTTTCATTTGCGAAGACGGAACCATGTTCGGAGAGGAATATACGCTTGTCAGTGTGGCTGACTATGTACTCGCACACACACCGGGAAACACCGTCAGCAACCTCTCATCGACACGCGCCCTGCGAGACATCACCGAGAAACATGGCGGCACTTACACTCCGGCAGCCGTAGGAGAAGTGAACGTGACAACCAAAATGAAAGCCGTCAATGCTGTCATCGGAGGAGAAGGAAACGGTGGAGTCATCTATCCCGAGAGCCATTACGGACGAGACGCACTCGTCGGCATTGCACTCTTCCTGACCAGTCTTTCACATAAGCATTGCACTGCCAGTCAGTTGAGACGCACGCTCCCCAACTATTACATCGCAAAAAATCGCATAGACCTTACGCCGACAACGGATGTTGACGCCATCTTGCAGCGCGTGAAAGAACACTTCCGGAATGAGCAGGTAAACGATATCGATGGTGTAAAAATCGACTTTCCCGACCGTTGGGTACACCTGCGCAAGTCAAACACAGAGCCCATCATACGTGTCTATAGCGAAGCATCGACAATGGAAGCTGCCGAAGAGTTGGCACAACAACTCATGCAAATAGTCCACGAGATGCAATAACAGATAATTGACAGCCAATGTCGCATTCTTTATAAAAACAGGCATATATGAAAAAACAACTAATCGTTTTATTGATGTTCATGGGAATAATGGGAGCAAAAGCCCAAATGAAAGCCGATTTCAAAGTAGTACCCCTGCCCAATCGGATAGTTGAAAACACAAAAGGTAGTCAGGCATTTCCTTTGGGAAACGTCTGCACCATCGTCTGCCCTGCCGACCAACCTCAAATGGTGCGCAACGCACACTTCCTGGCAGAATATCTGAAACAGCAGACAGAGCTGACCATCCCCGTGAATGCCAAACTTCATAAAGGCGACAGATACATAAAACTGGCTTTGAACAAGAAGATAACAGCCCCCGAAGGTTATAGGATAAAGGTGGAGCCGACTCTCATTACCATCGAGGGAAGCACTCCGCAAGGCGTATTCTACGGCATTCAGACACTGCGCAAGGCACTGCCCATAGCCGATGCCGGTCAGATAGAAATACCGCTGGTGACCATAGACGATGCACCACGATTCAAATATCGCGGTATGCACCTTGATGTCGGACGCCATTTCTTCAGCATCGATTTCGTTAAACGCTATATCGACATCCTGGCATTGCACAACGTGAACACATTCCACTGGCATCTGACCGAGGACCAGGGATGGCGAATGGAAATAAAAAAATACCCGCGACTGACCGAAATCGGAGCATGGCGCAAAGGAACGGTCATTGGGCGCAACACGGGAATCTATGATCACAGGCGCCATGGAGGATTCTACACACAGGAAGAATGTCGCGAAATCGTCAAGTATGCACAGGAAAGATACATCACCGTCATTCCCGAAATAGACATGCCCGGACACATGATTGCTGCACTCGCTGCCTATCCGGAACTGGGCTGCACAGGTGGACCTTACGAGGTTGAGCGCATGTGGGGCGTATTTGATGACATACTCTGTGCAGGAAAGGAAGAGACCTTCAAGTTTGCAACAGACGTTCTGGATGAAGTCATGCAGGTCTTCCCCTCGGAATACATCCACATCGGAGGCGACGAGGCTCCGCGCACCCGTTGGAAAGCCTGTCCGAAGTGCCAAAAACGCATCGCCGACGAAGGACTGCGTGCAGACGGCAAGCATTCAGCCGAAGACTATCTCCAGAGCTATTTCACCAAACGCATAGAGCAATATGTGAACAGCAAAGGGCGGAAAATCATCGGATGGGACGAAATCCTCGAGGGAGAGATTGCCCCATCGGCAACGATACAAAGCTGGCGTGAGGTGAAAGACGGACTGCGTGCAGCCGAACAGGGACACGACGTGTTCTTCTCACCCAACAGCACCTTATACTTCGACTTCTATCAATATCCGGAAACGAATTGGAGCAAGCCCCTCTTAATTGGCGGTTGCTCAACATTGGAACATGTCTATGCCTTTGAACCCTGCCCGGAAAACATCAGTGAGGCGGCAAAGAACCACATCATCGGTGTGCAAGGAAACCTGTGGACGGAATATATCAAGGATGAGGAGTTGGCTGAATACCAAGTCCTTCCGCGCATGGGAGCAGCGATGGAAACGGGATGGACACAGCCGGAGAAGAAAAACTATAGTGACTTTAAGAACCGTCAGCACCGTCTGTTCGATATCTACCGCCTGTATGGCTGGAAATATTGCACGGAAGCATGGCGGGAAAACAAGTGAGAGGGGGCAGCCTTCTTCTGAAATGTTTCTCTGAAACGACCGGATTTCGAAACAAAAACGCATAGGCTGACGCTTATGTCGTTGCATTTCTTCAGACCAAATCAAGTTGATTTACTCATCAAATCAACTTGATTTGGTCTTCAATTTAACTTGATTTGCTGAACAAAAGTTTAACCGTCGTGAACCAAATTCAGTGAAATTGGTCACCAAATTCACTGAATTTGATCATCAAACTCAGTGAATTTGCTTTTATGAAGTTCGCCTTCGATTTGACGTGAGGGGGATTTTTACTTTCCTTTCTCCATTGCTGCTCGGATGTTTCGCATCAGTCCTTCATATTTTACGCGCTTGACTGCCGAGCCTTTGAACAGCCGCCGATAGTCTTCGACGGTCAGGGATTCCCACTTTTCCTTTGTCATGCAGAGAAATTCGTCGGAGGGCAGCAGGTCGGGAATGTCGGTAGGAGGTGCGAAACGGTTCCACGGACATGCCTGTTGGCATCGGTCGCAGCCGTAGATGACGTTCTCCATGTGTGTCTTGGCTTCTTCGGAGAGTCCCTGTCGGTTCTCGATGAGTTGATAGGAGAGGCATTTCGAGGCATCGAACGACTGTAGCGACAGCACTTTCGTGGGACATACATCCAAGCATTTGTGGCAGTCTCCACATCCGTTTTTGATGGGGCTGTCGCATTCTAATTCGATGTTTAAGAAGAGTTCGCCGAGTACGAACATGCTCCCAGCCTTTGGAATGATGAGCTGGTGGTTGCGACCTATCCAGCCGATTCCTGCTTTTACCGCCCAATAGCGTTCGAGTACGGGTGCGCTGTCGCAGAAACAGCGGTAGGTGAGGGGGAGTGTGGCGTCGGGTATGCTTTGTTCAACGAATAGTGCCAGTTGGTGAAGTTTCTGTTTTACGATGTCGTGATAATCTTTTCCATAGGCATAGGCAGCAAATTGGTATTCGTCTTCTGGAATCCGTTTGGCTGGTGTGTAGTTCATTGCCACACAGACGATGCTTTTCACGCCAGGCATGAGAAGTTCAGGGTTCAGTCGCTTGTCAAGGTTTCTGCCCATATATTCCATGTCGGCATGTCCGTTGGCATCCAGCCAGCGCATCACAGCCCTCGCATCGTCGTTATGCACGCTCTCAGCCCGGGCGATACCGCAGGCATAAAAGCCGAGACGTGATGCCTCGGCTTTTATCTCATTCGATAGTCTTGAATGCATATCCCTGTTCTTTTAGCCATCGTATAGATTCCGGTAGTGCTGTCCTCAGTTTGTCGATGCTCTTCAGAGAGTCGTGAAACGTGATGATGGAGCCGTTGCGAACGTATCTTTTGACGTTGTTGACCACGCCATCTGCGGTCATCCATTTCGAATAGTCGCGGGTGACGACATCCCACATGACGACGCGAAACTCTTTCCGCAGCCAATAATATTCACTGGGGCGCATCCACCCGTGGGGCGGACGGAACAGGTGAGCGTGAATCAGTTCGTTGGCTTTGAACGTATTGATGATATAGGTAATCGTCCAATGCTTGAAAGCTCCGAGGTGGTTGAATGTATGATTACCGACCTGATGACCTTCGGCAACAATCCGTTCATAGAGTTCGGGATGCCTTTTGACATTCTCGCCCACCATGAAGAATGTGGCTTTGATGCCGAATTCAGCCAGAGTCTCGAGGATGAACGGTGTGGATTCCGGAATGGGACCGTCGTCAAACGTCAGATAGACTGTCCGCTCATCCTTCTTCATCCGCCACATGGCTTTTGGATAAAGCCACCGCATCCATCGTGCCGGTTGTTCAATCACCATACTCTTCTGTTACCTTACTAATATAGATGTATCCCTGTTAATACCAGTTTTCTCCTCCGGCTCTTTGGTATTTTTCAGCCAACTTCCCGTAAGCAGCCTCATGCTTGCTTGCCCAGTCCTCATCGTATTGGGAGGTCAGCTGAACAACGTAGCCGAGCATCTGCAGGTGCATGTAGCAATCGCGTTGCGAGTTCTGGAACCTGCGTGGCGAAAGTGATGTGTACCAGTTGACGTATTGTTCTGAGTTCTTCCAGAGTTTGTTGGCGATGTCTCTCACTTTATTTATCTTTCCGAGCTCACCATAAACCTGAATCAGTGTGTAACCGCCGCTAATCCAGTTCATGGGCACGTTGTGTTCAGGAATTTCCTTTTCCATCTTCGCAAGAACTTTGAGTGCTTTGTCGTTCTTTCCTTCATTAATCAGTTCCATTGCAAGCTGTGCGAAGAGGCGGCGATGGTTGTAGCACATGCGGATGACTGTCTCGTCGAGATAGAGACCGGGCTTGTCGATTCCACCAAACTTGAAGTGGTTCATCATTGCAGTATAGGTCTTCTCCGTATCGAACAGCGGCTGTTGCTGTAACTGAGCATAGAAGTTTTCGAATGGCGTGATGCGGTAAACAAGTCCTTCCTGCACGAAATATTTGTTGAGACATGAGAGGTAGTTGCCTTCTCCGACGGTCATAGCGATATAGATGGGGCGCTCCCAGTTGCAGTTGGCAAGCATCTCAAGCATCATCATGTCAGACTTGGAGATGTATCTGCGTCCCTCGAACGTGAGAACCATCTTGTCGGGAATCTCCATACCTTCGGGGATGGTCATGCCACTTCTCTTGACCGCCTCTTTGTCGATGGTGATGAAAACGCTGTCTGTGGGGATATAGTGGAAATCCTCGTCCTTGCTGCGCACCCAGTATTTCAGGATGTTCTTCAGTTCGAACGGCTCTTCTCCGAATCTGTTCTTAGCTTCCTCGGGATGTTCGCGATAGAATGTGAGCACCTCTTTTTTCATCTCCGGATGAATCTCGACCGATGTGTTTGTTCCCTCGCAATATTCGATGCGTTCCCAGTTGATGGGGATGGCTGGCGAATCGTATGCCGGACGTCGCATCTGGTCGATGTACCAGTCGGTCTGCAGATAGCTGAGGTTGCAGACGCGTGCATCGGTGCGCACGCCTTCAGTCTCCTGATTGTACCAGAGTGGGAAGGTGTCGTTGTCACCATTTGTAAAGATGATGGGGTTTCCTTTCTGTTGCAGTGACATCAGATAGTTGAGTCCGAAGTCGCGACAGGTGTATCGTCCGCTTCGGTCATGGTCGTCCCATGTCTGTGATGCCATCTGGATGGGAATCAGGAGGGTCAGCAGCCCTACCGCTGCAGCCACTACAGTTCCGTTGAGTTTGAGATATTTCTTCAGCAGGTCGATGATAGCGAGTACGCCCAGTCCGCACCAGATGGCAAAAGCGTAGAACGAGCCAGCATAGGCATAGTCACGTTCGCGTGGCTGTACCGGTGTCTGATTAAGATAAATGACAATGGCAATTCCCGTCATGAAGAACAGGAAGAATACCACCCAGAACTGGCGGATACCACGTTGTCCGCGGAATGCTTGCCAGAAAAGTCCGATGAGTCCGAGCAGGAGAGGCAGGCAGTAGAACACATTGTGTCCTTTGTTGTCCTTCAGCTCGTCAGGCAGCATGCTTTGGTCTCCCAGTCGGGCATTGTCAATGAATGAGAATCCTGACAGCCAGTTGCCGTGCTCCACTTCTCCATCGCCCTTGATGTCGTTCTGTCTGCCTGCGAAGTTCCACAGGAAGTAGCGCCAATACATGAAGTTGCACTGGTAAGAGAAGAAGAATTGCAAGTTCTCAATAAGGGTCGGTATCTTCACCTTTCCGTCTTCATGGTAATTAGAGTTCTTGAGGGTGCCTTTGATGCCACCTATCCAATTCCCGTTCTCGTCTTGCGACCCTCCGAACCACATCTCATAAGAGTCGGTGTGGGCAGCAGAATACATGCGTGGGAAGAGCATGTTCTGGGCATATCTGGGCTTGTCCTTCGTGCTTACGATGAAGTAGCGGTCGGGCTCGTCAGGCGATGCCTTTTCTTTTCTTTGGTATATAGGGGCACCTTCGTCTATCTGAACGGCACCTTGGCTGTCTATCAGATATTCCGAACTGTAGGCCTGTCCGTAGAGAAGCGGACGGTAGCCGTACTGGTCGCGGCTGAGGTAGTTGCCCAGCGTGAAGATGTCCTCAGGTGAGTTTTGGTCCATTGGCGTGTTGGCATCCGAGCGAATGACAATGACTGCATAGGACGAATAGCCAATCATAATCATCAGCAGGCAGAGAAGAATCGTGTTCTTGATGCGCGCACTGACAAGTTGCTGTGCATTGCGCTTACGTGTCAGGACGAAAGCGATGGCAGCAAGAATTATCACGCCGATAACTACGGCTGACCATCCGTATCCATAGAACGGTATTCCCAACATGGCAATAGCGAGTAGGAACGAGATGTTTTGCCGCTTAATGTTCTTGTTGACATAGCTTTCATAGATTGCCCATATCACAACGGCAACGAGCAACAGGATGTAAACATACAATCCGGTGTTGAAAGACATGCCCAGGACGTTTACGAAAAGCAGTTCAAACCATCCTCCGACTGTGATGATGCCCGGCACGATGCCATAGAGAACGGCGGTCACGACAACAAACGAGACGAGCAATGCAATGAGCGAGCCTTTCAGGTTGGCATTGGGGAATCGACGATAGTAGAACACAAGGACGATAGCCGGTATGCAAAGCAGGTTCAGCAGGTGGACACCGATGCTGAGTCCGGTCATGAATGCGATGAGTACGAGCCAGCGGTCGCTGTGAGGCTCGTCGGCATGGTCTTCCCATTTCAGGATGAGCCAGAACACAACGGCGGTAAAGGCTGATGAGAAAGCATAAACCTCGCCTTCGACAGCACTGTACCAGAACGTGTCACTAAATGTATAGATGAGTGCTCCGACAAGACCGGAAGCCTCGATGGCAATGAGCTTTCCTGTGGTGAGTTCGCTCCAGTCTTTCAAAATCAGCTTGCGTGCCAGGTGCGTGATGCTCCAAAAGAGGAACAGGATACAGAGTGCACTGAGCAAGGCATTCATGATGTTGACCATGAATGCGACTTGGGACGGGTCGCTGGCAAACTGCGAAAAGATATTGGCAGTCAGCATGAAGAATGGTGCTCCCGGTGGATGTCCCACTTCAAGTTTATAACCTGTGGTGATGAATTCCGGACAATCCCAGAAACTGGCAGTCGGTTCAACGGTTAAGCAATATACGATGGCAGCAATCAGAAAGGCGCTCCATCCTAAAACGTTGTCAATTAATTTAAATTTTTTCATTATCGTAAACGCGAAATGTTTTGCAAAAATAAAGTTGGATGCAAAGATACAAAAAAGATAAGAGAGAAAAGTGGATGAGTACAAATATTTTGAGCATTTTACGAGAATCCGTTCAGTTTTAACGGATTTTTGGGTCTTGTGCCTACAGGAAGAAACTGGTGCCGAAGAAGATTAAGAGGTATCTGAGGACCTTTCCGAGTGCAGAACTGATGGCTGTGATGGTCAGGTTGGCACGCATGAGTCCGAGGGCGACGGCAATAGCAGTGCCGAGTATGGGGAGGAATGCGAAGAATCCCATCCATGCTCCGCGCCCTTTCAGAAAGCGCTGAGCCTTTTGAAGGGTGGGTTTCTTGACGTGTAGGTATTTTTCTATCCATTCCATCTTTCCCATTCGCCCGACGAAATAGTTGAGCATGGTGCCTGCCCAGTTGCCCGCCGTTCCCCAAAAGACGAGTGCCCAAGGGTCTAATTTCGCTGCCAAGAGTCCAATCATGACGGCTTCGCTGCTGAAAGGCAGGAAACTGCCTGCAATGAATGCGGAGATGAACATCCCCCAATATCCGTTGTCTATCAGAAATTGAATGAAGGCATCCATAGGTTATACGCGATAAGTGCGAAGGTGAGGGTCAGTATAATAAGGAAAGCGATATTGGTGAATCGTGTTCTTGTCAGGGTGATGAAATGTGCGATGAGTGGACTTGTATTGATGATGATGAGGGTGAGCAGGATATTGTAGTGTTGAGGCTGGAGCAGGATGTAAATAATGCTGAGAATGTCTATCGTGATAAATATCTCGTAGAGCATGCGTGTGCGGATTTTGTCCAAGTAGCTGTGGCGCAGGAAATGAACGATTCCGATGATGGCAAGTAGGATGATGAACGTGAGCGTGATGAGTTGATGCTGAGCGAGTGAGGGCGGTATTTGTATGGGTTGGAAATGGATGAGTCCGGAGAAATGTGAGAAAAGTATGTCTGATTCGTGCTGGAGCAGGAGGTAAGTGCCATAGAACCAATAGGGTGTGATGAGTGCGAGGAATGATGCGAGGAACGATTTTACACGGAGTGTGCGCAGGTTGGTGGCTGTCAATAGCCATAGAAATGGTACGTAGAAGAGGATTTGTACGAAGAAAGTGCTAACAATGCCTATCGCTAAAAAGGCGAAAAACAGAATTCGCGCTGAGTCGCGGAGCATGTAGCTTTTGAAGATGGTGTAATAGAATGTGATGATGCAGAGTTGGGTGATGCCGACTTGGAGGTCTGTAAAGAGAAAAGAGGCTGCGCATGAGAGCATGAGGAATGATGATGACACCATGCGACTGTATATGCGGAGCAGGGCGTTGATGTTGTTGGTCTCGGCAAAAAGCCAGGTGGAGAGCGCAAAAAAGGCAAACTGAATCCACATCTGCTTTTCTATGAGTCCGGCAGCCAGGTATGTACCAGTAGCTATGACAGCAGCAGCCGGCAGGAGAAACCGGCTCTCTGCTATTCTGTTTTGGATTCTTCTGACTGCCATGCTGAGTGAATGAATGAGAATATCAACGTGAATTAAAGGTCGAATCCGATGTCACGGCGGAAATATTTGTCCGTGAACTGTATCTTTTCGGCTTCAGTGAAACTCTTTTTGAGTGCTTCTTTTTTATCGGTTCCGTAGGATGAAACAGCGATGACGCGCCCGCCGGCAGTCACGACAGCTCCGTCTTTCCGGGCAGTCCCGCTGTGGAATACGATGCTGTCGGAAACGTTTTCAAGCCCACTGATGGGATATCCCTTCTTGTAATCTTGCGGATACCCTCCACTGACGAGCATGACGCAGACAGCGGTACGTTCGTCAAACTCAATCCTTTTTTGGTCGAGATTGCCGGCTGCCACTCCTTCAAAGAGGTCCATGATGTCGCTCTTCAGCCGGAGCATGACGCTTTCGGTCTCGGGATCGCCCATGCGGCAGTTATATTCGATGACCATCGGGTCGCCATTGACATTCATGAGTCCGAAGAAAACGAATCCTTTATAGTCGATACCTTCATCCTGCAGCCCTTGTATGGTTGGCTGGATGATGCGTTTTTCCACCTTTCCCATCCATTCTTTTGTGGCGAACGGGACAGGGCTGATGCTTCCCATGCCTCCGGTGTTGAGCCCGGTGTCTCCTTCACCGATGCGTTTATAGTCCTTGGCTTCGGGGAGAATCTTGTAGTGTTTGCCGTCGGTAAGTACGAAGACGGAGCATTCTATCCCATGCAGATATTCCTCAATGACGACACTGGCGGATGCGTTTCCGAACATTCCGCCCAGCATCTCGCGGAGTTCCTTTTGCGCTTCCTGCAGTGTCGGGAGGATGAGTACGCCTTTTCCGGCACAGAGTCCGTCGGCTTTCAGCACGTAAGGCGGTTGCAGCGTCTCGAGAAAGCGCAGTCCGTCTTCCAAGTGTGCTCCGTCGAACGTCTGGTAGCGTGCCGTCGGTATGTTGTGTCTTTGCATGAATGCCTTTGCGAAGTCCTTGCTTCCTTCGAGCACGGCTCCCGCCTTCGATGGTCCTATGACGGGAATGTGACAAGTTTGGCGGTCGCTTCTGAATTCATCGTAGATTCCTTTCACGAGCGGGTCTTCTGGTCCCACGACGAGCATGTCGATGTGGTGGTCGGCGGCAAACGACTTAAGTTGCTCGAAATCGTCAGCAGCAATGGGCACGTTCTCGCCTACAAGTGCCGTTCCTGCATTGCCCGGTGCGATATAGAGCTTGGCACATTTCGGGCTTTTGGCAATTTTCCATGCCAGCGCATGCTCTCGTCCGCCGCTTCCCAGCAGGAGAATGTTCTGTTCTTTTTTGAATTCGATAGTCGGAACGTAGGTCTCCTTGATTTCGACAGGGTCGTTGGGTATGATTGCGTTAAAACTCATGAATCTCTTTATTTAAGGTAATCTTCGAAATATTGTGTGATACGTTCGTGCAGATGCACGCTGGCATGTCCTCTCATGTTGTGCGGTTCGCCCGGATAGACGAAGAAGTCGGGTTGCGTACCGGCTTCAACGCACGCTTTGAGGAAGGCGAGACAGTGTTGTGGAACGACCGTCTTATCGTTCATTCCCTGTATGATTTGCAGTTTTCCTTTCAGGTCTTTGGCTCTCGGAATCAGCGAAGTCTTCTCGTAGCCTTCGGGATTGGTCTGCGGGGTATCCATGTAGCGTTCGCCATACATCACCTCATACCATTTCCAGTCGATGACAGGTCCTCCTGCCACTCCTACTTTGAATACGTCAGGATGGTTGGTCATCAGCGAGATGGTCATGAATCCGCCGAAACTCCAGCCGTGCACGCCAATTCGGTCGGCATCTACGTAGGGCAGCGATTTGAGGTATTTTACGCCGCTCATCTGGTCTTGCATCTCTACTTGTCCGAGCTGCCGGAAGGTGGCTTGTTCGAAATCCCTTCCCCGGTTTTCGCTTCCCCGGTTGTCAAGGATGAAGAGGATATATCCTTTCTGTGCCATGTAGGTCTCCCAGCTGCGGCTGCTGTAGTGCCAGCGGGCATCTACATTGTGCGCATGCGGTCCGCCATAGACATAGACGACGGTGGGATATTTCTTGTTGGGGTCGAAGTCGGCTGGCTTCACGATGCGGTAGTAGAGGTCGGTCGTGCCGTCGTTGGCTTTGATAGAGCCGCATTCGTAGGTCGGCACGCTGTAGCCCTTCCATGGGTCTTCAGCGGTGAAGAGCGTGTTGACAGCCAGGCGTTGTGCGTTGTTGACCGTGATGACGCGTGGCACGTCGGGTTCGCTGTATTTATCGAGGAACCATGCTCCGGAATGTGAGAGGTCGGGTGTGTGGTAACCGCGTCCGTTGTCCAGCAGGGTTCGTTTTCCGTTGGCGATGTTGACGGCATACGTGTTTTGCTGGATGGGGCTTTTCTCGTTGGAGACGATGATGGCTGACTTGCTCTTTTTGTCGAATCCGACGAGCCGTATTACGACCCATTTCCCGGAAGTGACCTGTTTGAGCTGTTCGCCTTTTGTGTTGAACAGATACAGATGTCTGTATCCGTCTTTCTGGCTTTGCAGCAGGAACTTGTTGTTGTCCCACGGCAGGAAGGTGATGGGGTCTTGTGGCTCCACGTATTTGTCGCTCGTCTCGCGGTAGAGCTCGGCTATTTTGTCGCCGGTCGTCGCGTTGTAGCTGACCAGTCTGCAGTCGTTCTGGTCGCGGTTGAGTTCGAAGATGTAGATGGTCTTTGCATCCGGCGACCATGCGATGTTGGTGAAATAGCGGTCGGTGGGGTCGCCTGCTTTGAGATAGCACGTCTTTTTGGTGTCGATGTCATAGACGCCGACGGTCACCTGGTGGCTGGTTTCTCCTGCCATGGGGTATTTGTCGGGCTCTTCGGTGGCAATCCTCGTGTCGGTATTGACTTGCGGATAGTCGGTCACCATGCTCTGGTCCATGCGATAGAATGCCAGTTTCTTCCCGTCAGGGCTCCAGAAGGTGCCTTTGTGAATGCCGAATTCATCGCGGTGGACGGACTGTCCGTAAACGATGTCGCGGCTGCCGTCGGTGGTCAGTTGGTTGATGTTCCCGTCAGCTGTTGCGACGAACAGATTGTCGTCTTTCAGGAGTGCGCTGGCTTTTGATTCGGGGCACCATTCGAGTAGCATGCCGTTCTTTTTCAGGTCGCCGCTTTTCCAGATTTCTTTCTTTTCTTTCCAGTTGATGAGTACGGTCTCCTTGCCATTGCTCACTTGCACGACCGGCTGGTCGGGGTAGGGGAACAGGGCGTTTTGCAGGTGTCTCATCTTACCTGTTCCCTCGTTTGTCCACGCGTTGATTTCGTCGAGTTGGAACAGCGGTGTTTCCTTTCCTGTCTTCTTATCTACGATGCGGCATTCGTTGGCTTCCTTTCTGACGAGCAGGTCTCCCCACCAAGCGTAGTATTGGTTCTTGGGAGACATCTTCCAATAGTTCTTGCCGCCGAAGTTGAGGTCTTCCAGTGTGAAGAGCTTGTTTTGTGCATTTGCTGCCATGGCGATGAATACTAAGAGTAGCAGTTGTTTAATTCTCATGGTTATTCCTCCTTGTTTTTCTTTGTTCATTATGTGTTTTTCTACCAAATTTGCGATTGTCTCTGTGTTCCCTTCCTTCAAAGGGGCGTTTTCCTCTCCTGTCTTTGTCGAACGGTCGGGCGTCTTTTCGTTCTCCGCTTGCTCTCTCTTCCCGTTTTCTGTCGTATTCCTGTAGGGAGGAGGTGTGCATCTTGAAGGAGCGGATATCGTTTGCCTCGTTCTCTTCCACTTCCTCGAGTCGTTGTTTGAACTCGCGGTGTTTCTTGAAGCGGTTCTTCTGTGCCATGGCGCGCTTTTCCTCTTCCGACTTCACTTCGCCGCCCGTGCTGCGGAATTCGCGGTATTTCCCGTCAAACAGCTGGTATCTGCGGAACTCGCATTCCAGGGCTCCGTTGAACAGCGGCACCTTCAATGAGGGCTTCAGTCCTATCTGGTCGAAGCATTCCTCCCGATAGCTGAGCACCCATGCGTCGTTGCCCACGAACTGGTGTTTGAGCCGTTCGCCTATCATCTGGTAGGTGTCGAGCAGGTTGGGGGTGGAGATGCGCTCTCCGTATGGCGGATTGGTGATGATGATGCTTTTTTCTTTCGGTTGCACGAAGTCCTTGAAGTCAGCCTGTTCGATGGTGATATCCTTGCTCAGCCCCGCTGCCTTCACGTTGCGGAGTGCTTTGCTGACCGCCTTCATGTCGATGTCGTATCCGTAGATGTGGTGTTCAAACTCGCACTCATCGGAGTCGTCGTTGTAGATTTCGTCGAACATTTCGCTGTCGAAGTCTGCCCATTTCTCGAACGCATATTCCTTCCGGAACAGTCCCGGTGCCATGTTGTGCGCGATGAGTGCCGCCTCGATGGGCAGCGTACCCGAGCCGCACATCGGGTCGATGAAGTCGGTCTCGCCATGCCAGCCCGTCATGAGAATCATTCCGGCGGCGAGCACCTCGTTGAGTGGCGCTTCTACCTGCTCTTGGCGGTAGCCCCTTCGGTGGAGCGACTCTCCGCTGGAGTCGAGCGAAAGCGTGCAGCGGTCTTCGGCAATATGAATGTTGAGACGTATGTCGGGATTGGCCACAGAGATGTTGGGGCGCTCGCCTGTCCGCTCGCGGAACTGATCGACGATGGCATCCTTGATTTTGTAGGATACGAACTTCGAGTGGCGGAACTCTTCAGAGAAGACGACGGCATCGACGGTAAACGTCTTGCTGTTGTCAAGATACTGGCTCCAGTCGATTTTCTTCGCTCCCTCGTACACGTCATCTGCCGACCGTGCCTTGAAGTGGGTGATGGGTTTGAGAATTCGGATGGCTGTGCGGAGTTTGAAGTTTGCCCGATACATCATTCGCTTGTCGCCCGTGAAGGAGACCATCCGCCGTCCTTCCTTGACATCTTCAGCCCCCAATTCCCTCAGTTCCTTTGCCAGGATAGGCTCCAACCCGACGAATGTCTTTGCAATGATTTCAAACTGCCCGTTGCTGTTGCCGCCCTCCTGCGGACCTGCATTTTGCTTGCTGCTTTTCTGCGCCATGTTTTCGATTTTATCAATTTGAGTGCAAAGATAGTTAAAACCGATAGCAGGACAAAATAAAATCCGTTTATTTTTATACAGAAACATTGTCTTATGCGACCAAAGGCGGTCATTAAGTCGGGGAAAAGGTGTTTTTATTTGAATGAGGAGGATGCAGGGGGACTTTCCGACCCTCATTTTCTGAAATGTTAAAATGGAAAGAAAAAAGAGGCTCTAACGCACGATTTTTGCCCCTTTTTGCAAACTTCCCCACTTTTGCCTCGATTTTTTCAAAAAACAAAGCCTTTTCGTTAACTTACTCATGGTCAGTGGATTGTTGTTTCTGTGAAAACTTTTCTGGCGCGGAAAGTGTTGGAAATGCGCCTGAAAGTGCCACTTTCGGGTTCTAAAAGTGGCACTTTTACCCTCCAAAACTTCAACTTTTGGCTCCTGAAAGTGGCACTTTCGCAAGGTCAAAGTGCTGCTTTTGTTCTCCAAAACGACACTTTTGGATATTTTATTGATAAACTTACGGAAATCCGTTCCAGAATTTCCATTTCCCGAAATGTTAAAATCGTGATAAAAACTTTACATTTTAACATTTAAAAATCGGCGTTTCGAGAGGCGAAAATATAAAAAACAAAACATTTGTAAAAAGATGTAAAAATAAAGAAAGTATAAAAAGCATGGTGCAAAACTAAAAAACTGTAAAAAGTTTTCGTCTTTCATATACTTTATTTACCTTTGCGCAGCTTAATAAATTATTGTTCTTTATAAAAGGTTGAGTGTGTTGATGAAATACGCAATCATCGCAGCAGGCGAAGGCTCGCGGTTAGCCGAGGAGGGAGTGGCAGAACCGAAGCCGTTGGTGAGGTTGGGCAGCGAGTGCCTGATTGACCGTCTCTTACGCATATTCACAGCGAATGGCGCGTCGGAGATAGCCGTGATTTGCAACGAGCAGTCGCCGCAGGTGCGCCACCATCTTGAGGAGGTGGCGCGAAACGGCTTGGACGGGCGTGCGATACCCTTGCGCCTGGTGGTCAAAACGACCCCGAGTTCGATGCACAGCCTTTACGAACTGAGCGGTTTGCTTGCCGGTGAACCCTTCGTGTTGACCACGGTCGATACGATTTTCCGTGAGAGTGAATTTACCAGTTACGTCGAGACGTTCACCCGTATGATGACTGCTGCCGGCAGCGGTGCGTCACTTGACGGCTTGATGGGCGTGACCGACTATGTGGACGATGAGAAACCGCTTTACGTGGAGGTAGGCGACGGCTGGCAGATACGGGGTTTTCACGACACACCGGATTACTTGTCGGCAGCAGAAACAAAAACCAATCAACCTTTTGTGAGCGCAGGTATTTATGGATTATCACCGCATTCGCTCGACACACTCAGCAGGTGCATGGAGCGGGGAGAGCACCGCATGCGCAACTTTCAGCGCGCCCTGGTTGCCGATGGCTTCAGGCTCGATGCGTGGCTGTTCTCGAAAGTGCTCGACATCGACCATGCCAGTGACATTGAGAAAGCGGAAGATTTTTTGAAAACGGAAGATTTTGAGAGTGCTGTGCATATATAGGGACAAGCGTTTTTCTCCCAATTCGGTGGAAAAAGACCAGGCGATACTCGATGCTGTTTCGGCAAAGCTTCGGGCTGTCGGTCACGAAGTCGATAGCGTGGAGGAAGCCCTCTGGCAGCAGGATGGGCAGTCCTATCCGCTGATTTTGAGCATGGGGCGGTTGCCGGAGACGCTGAGGCGCTTGTCAGACTTGGATGCCTGCATCATCAACACCCCACAGGGAGTAGCCAACTGCGCCCGCCGTCGCTTGCAGACAACGATGGAAGCGATGGGCATTCCCATGGCTCCGGGCGAAGGAACCGACGGCTACTGGCTCAAACGTGGCGATGCGGCGGCGCAAAGTCATGAAGACGTGGCGTTTTTCCGGAACAAAACCGACTTGGAAGCGGGAATACGCCGCTTCAGAGAGCGAGGAATCGACTGCTACACGGTGAGTGCCCATGTCCGTGGCGACCTGGTGAAATTCTATGGAGTGAAGGGAACGGGATTCTTCCGTCACTACTATCCGACGGACGACGGACAGACGAAGTTTGGCGATGAGCAGCACAATGGCGCAGCATGTCACCATCCGTTCGATGTGGAAAACCTGCGTCGGGAGGCAGAGCGGCTGGCAGAGGCGACGGGCGTTGCTGTCTATGGCGGCGATTGCATCGTGTGCGAGGACGGCAGTTGGTGCATGATTGACTTCAACGACTGGCCCAGTTTCTCACGATGTCGGGAGGAGGCGGCAGCTGCAATAGTCCGGTTAGTTGAACACAGTTTAATGAAATAAAAAAGATATGGCACGTTTCAAGGAATTGCTGAGAGCATCTTTCAAATCAGACGACACGGAGGAGTGGCTGGATGTGCACTTCACCCGTCCGATAGGATTGGTGTTTGCCTTGTTCTGGAACAAGCTGGGCGTGCATCCGAACGCCATCACGATACTGTCGATATTCCTCGGAGTGGGGGCAGGCGTGATGTTCTATCATACAGATTGGTGGCACAACGTGGCAGGTGTGCTGCTCCTGATGTTTGCCAACTTTTGCGATTCGACCGACGGGCAGATGGCTCGGCTGACGGGAAAGAAGACCCTCATCGGACGAATGCTCGACGGCTTCTCAGGCGACCTCTGGTTCTTTGCCATCTATCTGGCAATCTGCCTGCGCCTGATGCCGCAGGAGATGCCCCTCACGGACATGAAATGGGGCATTTGGATATGGCTCTTGGCAGCTGTGGCAGGTTTCCTCTGTCACTCGCCGCAAAGCTCTCTGGCAGACTATTACCGACAGATACACCTGTGGTTTCTCAAAGGGACGGCAGGCAGTGAGCTCGACCGCTCAGAGCAGCAGCGCGCTATTTATGAGTCGTTGCGTGGCAAACGGGGACATTTCTGGGAGCGGAAGTTCTATTACAACTACGCCAATTACTGCAAAAGCCAAGAGCGGCGCACACCCAGATTCCAAAGACTGTATCAGCAACTGACGGAAAAATACAGCGACATAGCGAACGTGCCGGAAGCACTGAAAGAGCGATTCCTGGCAGGAAGCCGTCCGCTGATGAAATATACGAACATCCTGACTTTCAACGTGCGGGCTATCTGCATCTACGTCACCTGCCTGTTGGATTGCCCGTGGGTGTATCTGCTGATAGAGATTACGGTGATGACCGCCTTATATATTTACATGCACAAGAAACATGAGGACCTTTGTCGGAAAATATATGAAGAATAAAGGCTACATATTCGACTACGGCGGCACGCTCGATACGTGTGGCTGCCACTGGGGAAAGGTGCTCTGGCATGCTTATGAGTACGTTGGCGTCCCCGTTAGTGAGGAACAGTTCCGCGAGGCTTATGTGTATGCTGAGCGCTATTTGGGAACCCATCCGGTGGTCAAACCCACATTCACGTTCCGGCAAACGCTGGAGACGAAGCTCGAACTCGAACTCGCACACCTCTCAATGCTGTCGGGAAAAGAACTGGGAAGCTGCAAGAGCGCACTGTTGGAGAAACTCTATGCAGACGTGACTGCGACCACCGCTCACAGCAGGGAAGTGCTCCGCGCGCTGAAAGAGGACTATCCGATGGTGCTGGTCAGCAATTTCTATGGAAACATCGCCGTGGTGCTCTGCGAGTTTGGGCTGGACATGCTGTTCGACAGGGTGATAGAATCGGCAGTTGTCGGCATCAGAAAACCCGACCCGCAGATATTCGCCTTGGGCGTGGAAGCCTTGGGCATGAAGCCCTCAGACGTGGCAGTGGTGGGCGACAGCTTCTCGAAAGACATCCTGCCTGCCCGTCAAATCGGTTGCCAGACCATCTGGTTCAAAGGAGAAGGATGGACGGATGAGAGCGAGGATGAGACGATTCCCGATAAAATCATAACTGATTTATCGGACTTGATTGAAGATACAATAAACACGAACAAAAAGCGTTAATAAAAAACACTATGAAAGAGAGAGAAGTAAAACCCGCAGAGGGTAAGTTGGGTGTCATGGTTGTTGGGTGCGGTGCCGTCACAACGACCTTTATGACAGGTGTTTTTATGGCACGAAAAGGACTTGCTAAGCCTATCGGCGCCATGACGCAATATGACAAAATCCGCGTAGGGAAGGGAGCTGAGCAGAAGTATCTTTCCTACGGCGAGATTGTGCCATTGTCAACACTGGACGATATCGAGTTTGCAACATGGGACGTATATCCCCAGAACGCCTACCAGGCGGCGATGTATGCAGAAGTGCTCAAAGAAAAAGATATCGAACCCGTACGGGTTGAGTTGGAGAAGATTGTTCCGATGAAGGCAGCCTTCGACAAGAATTTCGCGAAACGACTTGACGGCGACAACGTGATGGAAGGCAAGACCCGCTGGGAGATGGTCGAACTGTTGCGCGAAGACATCCGCCGCTTCAAGGCTGAGAAGAAGATTGCCCGCGTTGTCGTCATCTGGGCGGCATCAACAGAAATCTACGTGCCTGTTTATGAGCCGGTACACAATACACTCGACGCGCTGGAGAAAGCGATGAAAAACGATGACCGTGAACATATCGCACCGTCAATGTGCTATGCCTATGCAGCACTCACTGAAGGCGCTCCCTTCATCATGGGCGCACCCAATACGACGGTCGATATTCCTGCCATGTGGGAACTGGCAGAAAAGACACGCATGCCAATTGCCGGAAAAGACTTCAAGACGGGACAGACACTGGTGAAAAGCGGTTTCGCACCCATCATCGGCACCCGCTGTCTCGGACTCAGCGGCTGGTTCTCTACCAACATTCTGGGAAATCGTGACGGACTGGTGCTCGACGAGCCGGCAAACTTCCGCACGAAGGAAGTCAGCAAACTATCGACACTGGAAACGATCCTGAAGCCGGAAGAACAGCCCGACCTCTATACGGATTATTTCCATAAAGTGCGTATCAACTATTATCCTCCCCGCAACGACAATAAAGAAGGCTGGGACAACATCGACATCTTCGGTTGGATGGGCTATCCGATGCAGATTAAAATCAATTTCCTCTGCCGCGACTCCATCCTTGCCGCACCGCTGTTGCTCGACCTCTGCCTGTTGTCAGACCTTGCTGCGCGTGCCGGACGCTACGGAATACAACGTTTCCTGAGCTTCTATCTCAAGAGTCCGATGCACGACTATGTCAAGGGCGAGGAGGCAGTGAACAACCTCTATCAGCAACACACGATGCTGAAGAATGCAATCCGCGAGATGGGCGGTTATGAAGCAGATGAAGAAATGGATTAAAATAAGTATGATACTTCTTATCTGGACGTTGGCACAGACAGCCAATGCCCAGATAACAGGTATTGTCGTTGATGCGCAGACGGGCGACACCATCGCCCGTCCAAGCGTGTCGTATAAAGGCAACCATATTGCCGTGTCGGGAGATTCAACAGGTTATTTCTCCATCGAACGATACAACGGATGGTATCTCACCATCAGTGCGCTCGGTTATAAGACACAACGCATTTTAATCAAAGAAAATACGCCTTCAAAGCAGGTGTTTAAACTGCAACCAGATGCAAGAAAACTGGGCGAGGTGACGGTGAGGTCCAAACGTAAGTCAAAATATTCGCGTAAAGATAATCCTGCCGTAGAACTGATGAGGCGTGTGATTGCTGCGAAAAAGAAGACCGACCTTGAGAATTATGATTTCTACCAGTACAACAAATATCAGAAGATAACGCTTGCCGTCAACGACATCACATCCGAAACAATGGAAAGCGATTTGTTTAAAAACCGCGAATGGCTCGTCAATCATATCGAACGATGCCCTTACAACGATAAACTCATCTTACCCCTTTCTGTTGATGAGACAGCGATACAACATCTTTATAGAAAACAACCGAAGACCAGGAAAGACATTATCAAAGGTCAGTCATCCACAGGTGTCAGTCAGTTGATAGAAACAGGAGTTATGTTCAACACGATTTTGAAAGATTTCTTCACCGATATCGACTTGTATGATGACCAAATCCGCTTTTTACAGTATCCTTTTACCAGTCCGATAGGAAAAGATGCGGTTGATTTCTATCGTTTTTACATAGAAGACACGGTTTATGTTGGACCAGACCGTTGTTTTCACTTGCAGTTCACGCCCAACAATCAACAGGATTTTGGTTTCCGTGGAGAAATATATGTGCTTGCTGACACTACGTTGCATGTGAAACGATGTGTCCTGACACTACCGAAAAGCAGTGTCGTGAACTTCGTGGATAACCTTCGAATGGAGCAGGAATATACCCGACTCGCTAACGGGGAATGGGTGCTGACGAAGGATGATATGATGGTGGAAATGTCTCTGGCAAAATTTCTCACGAAAGCTGCTGTAATCAGAACCACACGGTTTAGCGATTATGCGTTCGATGAACTGCCGAAAAAACTATTCAAAGGCAAAGCTGATGTTCGTTATGAAGCAGACGCAAAAATGCGCAAAGAAGATTTCTGGAATAAATACCGGACGGTGGAACTGACAAAAAGCGAATCGTCAATGAACGATTTTATTCACAGTATGGAACGGTCAAAAGGCTTCAAATATATCCTTTTCGGATTAAAAGCGCTGGTAGAGAATTTTATAGAAACAGGTTCGAAGAATACAAAAAGTAAATTCGATATCGGACCAGTCAATACCATCATATCTAATAACTTCGTTGACGGCTTGCGTTTTCGTGCGAGCGGACAGACCACCGCGGCACTCAACCCACATTGGTTTTGGAAAGGCTATTATGCGTATGGAACAAAAACACATAAAAGCTATTATAGCTCACTCGTGACATACTCATTCAATAAAAAAGAATACCAGCCGAGCGAATTTCCTTCGAGAACCCTTTCTTTTGAAACAACCTACGATGTGATGTCTCCTTCGGACATGTTCCTGAATACGGATAAAGACAATCTCTTTACCGCATTCCGTTGGGCGAAAGTGAATCAGATGTACTTTTATAATCGACAGAAACTCAAGTTCGATTGGGAAACAGACTGGGGATTCCGAACCACTGTCCAGTTTAAAACGGAAAGTAATCAACCTACTGGAGAACTGTCATTCAACCGTCTCAGCGATGGCGAAATCATCAATAAAATCCGTACTACGGAAGCAACTGTGAGTCTTGAACTTTGTCCAGGACGAACCTATGTCAATACCAAACAACATCGTATTCCTGTCAATTTCGATGCACCGGAATTAAGACTCAGTCATACGATGGGCTTTGATGGGCTGTTTGGTGGACGCTATCGTTATAATTACACAGAAGTAAGTATCTACAAACGAATATGGATGAAGAGTTGGGGACGAATCAATACGCAAATCAAAGCAGGAGCGCAATGGAATAAAGTTCCTTTCCCACTGCTTATCATGCCACCGACGAATCTTTCCTATACCATCAACGAAGGAAAATTCTCATTGATGAACAATATGGAATTTCTCAACGACCGCTTTGCAATGCTTGACATATCATGGGACCTGAACGGCAAAATATTCAACCGTATCCCCTTGTTGAAAAAACTCAAATGGCGTGAGTGTATCGGAGTAAAAGGAATGATAGGACATCTGACCGATAAGAATAATCCTTTCTTGGAAGAAAATGCAAATGATCCCAATTTGTTCGTATTCCCCGAAGGTGCGAACTTGATGGATAAGAACAAACCTTATTGGGAAATATCGGTCGGCATCTATAATATTTTCAAGTTCTTCCGCGTGGACTACGTGCGCCGCTTGAGCTATACCAAGTTGCCAACAGCCAAACTTCAAGGCATTCGCGTTGGTTTTGAGTTTACATTCTGACACATCGTTAAAAACAAAAGACAATGAGAAAGATAAAGAATCCATGGAGCAAGAAAGAAGGATACGACTGCTTCGGATGTTCACCGGACAATCCCATCGGGCTTCACATGGAGTTTTTCGAGGATGGTGACGAAGTGGTCAGCTTCTGGCGCCCGCAAGAGCACTATCAAGGTTGGGTCGATACCCTTCACGGCGGCATCATCAGTGCGCTCATCGACGAGACAGCCGGATGGGTCGTTTTCAGGAAGTTGCAGACGGCAGGCATGACGAGCCGCCTGAGCGTATCGTTCAAGAAACCAGTCATGACCACCGACCCGCAGCTGATTCTCCGGGCGCATATCGTTGAGAGCAAGCGCAACTTTATCACGATTCACGTCACACTTGAGAACGCCCAAAGCCAACTCTGTGCAGAGGGCGACGTCACCTATTACGCCATGAACGAGGACAAAACGCGCGAAATGGGCTTCACCACCTGCGACCTCGAAGGCGAAGAACTCCTGGCGTTCTGAGTGGTAATAAGGAAATAGACATTATTAATTATTTACGCGCGCACGGATGTTTGAGTAAACATCCGTGTTTTTGTTGTTTTATTCATGTTGAATTAAAAAAGACTAAAAAATATTTGCTTGCATAAAAATAAATTCGTAATTTTGTCACCGACGAAGCCAGCTCTTAGAGGGCAGGTGGGTCAAACATCGATGGATGAGATTAAGAACCAATTGTGAGGGCTAATCTCGAAAAGGCGTTTACGGACGTTACTATTCTGTGACCTCAAACTTCGCAACTTTGAAACCGTACACAGAGGTAATGCAACGGAACGTCTGCGTGGGTGATTTATATTCTAACTATATATTATTATGTATAGTGAATTATAAGAATATAATCGCTTGGCGTGGGCTGGCTGCGTTGCTTATCCTTGTACGGGGGCAAAGCGAAGGCCTGAGGTCAGGGATGGGCGAGAAGTAGAAACTCCCATGCCTTTTTTCATTTCCATAAACTTGAACTTAATTATTAATGCTGAATTCGGGAGTTCAAGAGGCAAAAATTTCTGTGAGTAAAAATGAAAAACGGAAAACTTATTCTGAGATTAGCTTGTTTAGTTGGCTATTTGCTCTTTGCAAGCCTTAGTGCCTATTTTACGGCAACATCATTGTCATTGAATTTACTCAATGGCACCAATATGTGGTTTATTTTCATATTGGTTATGATTATCTCTGTTTTAGCCGGGTGGTGTCTGACCAACGCCATTATAGAAATGAAAAAGCGAGTAGGTGCATCTCGAAGTAAATTTGCGCTTAATCTTCTTGGATTCTTTATTTTTTGGCTCTTTAGTTTTACGACAAATGTACATTATTTCTTCGTAGAAAAACATGGTTATGCGATACTTACAAAAGAATTAGCAAGTGCCAAACAATATGTTATTGATAACACAACCAATGAAGTTAAGGCTATAAATGACCGACAAAATGCAGCTCGAATGGCTATTGAAGCAGTAGTTAATACTAATCAGCAGGCGTTTTCACGTGAAATTGTCAACACCATGGATGGTCATTATGGTTTTGGCGATGCTTGTATAAGTATATTAAAGTCAACAGAAAGCAGCCTACGTAAGGATGCAAAAATGTATGGAGATAACAATGAGTATATCATATTTGATGATAAACGTGATGTTGGTGACAGAGGTGTGACACAGCGAAGTCGCATACAAGATTTACAGGTTAAATATATTACCCGTATGGAAGGAGAAAAAAATAAGAAGATAGCAGTAATAGATAACTACTATGAACGGCAAAAAAATCAAAATAATAAATTAACCGAAATGCTTGGCACCATAGAATTTCTTGAAATTAACGATTTGCCTGACGTGTTGAAAGATGGTTCAATATCAGCATTCTATAAATACAACGATAAGCAAAACGGAGAAGTTATTGCAAAAATGCCATCAGATTATTCAAAATATGCACAAAAGGCAAAAGTTTATTCTTCTAACCGCATGTTTGATACTATATCAGTATGGAGTGATATCTTTAAGGGGCGTCTCGGCGATATGACAATGTTACAATGGATTATCATAGCTTTGATATGCGACCTTGTTGCTTTTCTTCTTTTTGCTTTTTTTCGAAATTATGATACGATTTAAAATGATTAATCAATAAAGTTAAATATTATGGGAATAATCGAATCTGGAGAAAATAATCTCCAACAGCAAACATCTCCTGAAGTGTCCGCAGAAAATATTGAGAATCCTGTGTTGACATCACATAGTGAAAATGACACACAACCACTAATGGATGAACCTCTTGGTGGCGTGGCAACACCAACTATCGTTAATCAGACTGTACCAATAGTTGTGTTCGTAGGACCTCCGTCAAGTGGAAAGTCAATGATACTTGTTCGTTTAGCTAAATTTTTGCGTAGCCAAGGTTATACGATAAAGACGGATCCTACATTCTTAAACACAGTTCAGTATCAACAAGATTGTATTGACTTCGCAAATAGCCTTAACACCACAACGGCATTACAAGGAACTGTAAAGTTCTTGCTTGTCAATGTATATAAAAATGGTCAGGAAGTTGCCAAACTGCTTGAAGCACCTGGTGAAGATTTTTATACAACAGACCCAGCAAAGATAAGAGCAGGGAAAAATAATGTGGTAGAACCATATTTGGCAGCTATTATGGTAAGTAATAATCCTAAGTCTTATGTCGCTTTGCTTGATCTTGACTCTGATTTATCTTTTCGTGTAGACGGCTATCATCGGCAGTCGTATGAGCAACGCTTTCTTGGTCATTTCTATCCAGCTATCAATAAAAATAGAGATAAGATTATCTTACTTTATAACAAGATTGATATGACACCCTTCGGAGACATAAATGGGTGTAATGATCTTAAAGGTGCAAGAAAAGATGCAGAAATATATTATCCGTCGTTGTTTTCATCCATGAAAGTAACAAAATTTATGATGACGGTAGATAATTTCTCTTTTAAGACATTTTGTACAGGCATGTTTTCTAAACAAACAGATAATTTTGGAAACACTTTTAAGACCTACAATATTGCTGCGGATGTATATCCACGTGATTTATGGAAAGAAATAACAAATAAATGGTAGAGTGATATGGAGATTATTATTCATGGAAAACCATTAGATGCCAGTGAGCGTTACACATCTGGTATAGATTATGAACTTGCGAGAAGAGTTATAAATGAGTTTTTTGCTCTTGGACCGGTTAAAGAGCCAGAAGCATTGTTTGTTGAAGCACGTTATTGGAAAGGAACTTGGACTAGCGTATATACGCTATTGTTGAGTGAAAAAGTAAAAGATACAGCAGGTAGAGGAAGCTACTTTGCTTTATCACTGGTTCTTCCCCAAAAATATTGTGCATTAATTAGCGATGTGTATAGACTTCTAGAAAAGGTCGTCAAAGAAAATGTTCTTGGGGTCTATCTCAACTCAAATGTTCAATATGTCGTATCCAATTTTGAAAATACGGCAGCATTTGAAAAACTCTGTGCAAAACTACAATCTTCCTATGTAAGTTTGGGGAACGTGGAAAAAGCATTTGACGGATCATTTCACCAGACAGCAACATTTACCAAAGATACCTATTGCAGTATTTATGACTGTGACTCTTTGGCATTTGTCCAACTACTAAAAGACAAGGGACGTGTCATCGTTACGGAGAAGGAAGATACGAAAGATGATATTGCGGCATTGGCTATAAAGTATCGCCAAGAGGCACAAACCGCAAAAAATGATGCCCAATCAAAGGCGTTGAGAATCACAGAACTGGAACGTGTTGCAAAGCAACTTGAGGTGACTATGCAGGAAGCAAATCGCAATGAAGGTAAGAGATTGAGTGCGCTCAAAAAGGAGATAACGTCATTGAGGGATCAATATGAGCAGGTTAAACAAAGCAGCCAAGCATCACAACAGCAATACGAGGATCTTCGCAGCAAAGTGACACAAGCTGTAGCATCTCTTGGTGGAGTTGGAAAATCCCCCAACTATCCTCCTACAAAGAGGAAAAAAAAGAAAATCTCTGATTATTTGCCTGCAATAAATACGATGTTACTATTGCTTATGGTCATGAGTTTACTTCTAAACATGAAAGGATGTTCTGGGGATAATAAATCGTCCCAGGATTCCGAAGATATGACTGGGCAGGTTGAAATGGTGCCTGTCAATCAACTAAAAGAAGAACTCCAGAAAAAAGACGAAGAGATTCACAATTTACAGGGGGAGTTGTCTAAACTACAGCAAGATATAGAATCATATAAACAAAAAAATAAAGAAAAAGATGAAAAGATAGAAAGATTAGAAAAATCAAATAGGTCAAGAGGAGGAGAATATCCGCAGGTAGGCTTCAGTTCTAGACAGCGTGTCAATGAAACAAAAAATCCGCAAACGGGTACAGAAGGTGATAACAAAACTAAAAAATAAACCATGAAAAAGCTAGTTAAAACAACACTTATGCTGATAACAGTCTTGTTATTAGCATCCTGCAACTCAAAGAGAAGTGAATACGATCCTTATAAATATGAAATGAAAGGAGGCAAGAAAAAGCAGGAAGTTTCCAATAACGTATTCGAAATCGATTTCAAGCAGACGGATAGCAATCTTAAAACAATTCATGTCAACCTTAATGGCAAGAACAGTTACGATGCAATTTTTGACACAGGGTGTTCTGGTATATTGATATCCCCTATGGAAGCACTAGATATGATGAAACAGGGTACGTTGAGAGATTCAGATGAACGCCCCCCTATTCCTGTTCAAATGGCAGATGGAAGTATTGTTCAAAAGAGGGTGTTCAATCTTCGGGAAGTAACAATAATGGACAAGAACGGGAAGCCACATACGTTGAAGGATATTGCAGCGATATTAGAGCCTAATATGGAAGCGGCAATCCTTGTAGGTTCATCTGTTATTGATAATTTGGCAAAGAAGTCTTACACTGTAGATTTAAGGAAAAAAGTTATCCGATTTGAGTGATGAAACCACAGATATACTATTTTGGCTCACTGCCTGGAGGATTCTCATCTTATCCAGGAGACCATACCAAAACATTTTTTGAGCAGTTCTTAAGACAATCTAAAAATGAAGGGCAAATTGTCATCCATCGGGAGGGCAATTTGCTCCACTATGGATATGTCAGGAAGTTCAGCAACAATTATTTTGGCATTTGTTTATGTATAGATTGTATTTATAATGATGTGGATTTTTTGTTCTCCGTATTTGATGATGTCTATGCAGATATGATTAATGCCGGCGAAATTCTTCACATGTCGACAAATGGGAGTTTGGAATGGTCAATAAAAAGCTATGTTGAGGAATCTGTAGCTCTAAACGAATACACAACAAAGATAATTGAACGTATCAACATCTCTGGCTCTAATTCTCAAGATTTGCCACCGATGGATTTCTCAATATCAATAAACGATTGTTTGGAGATTAGCTTAGAAATGTCGAAGGATGAAGTTGTGGAAGCGATGAAACGGTACCCCAATTTATATATAGTAAAAACCGATGCTGAAATAGAGCGAGTTACAAGTTTTATCCACACATTAAAAGCAAAAGAT
Organism: Prevotella sp. Rep29; assembly: GCF_019551475.1. NCBI lineage: Bacteria > Pseudomonadati > Bacteroidota > Bacteroidia > Bacteroidales > Prevotellaceae > Prevotella > Prevotella sp. Rep29. The sequence goes on along the minus strand of NZ_CP047159.1, from coordinate 1,977,705 downwards.
AGCATAATTGAAAAATTAAAAAATGAAAATAATGAATTAATAGATAAAAATAGGAAAATCAGTCAGCAAAAGAAACAATTTACTTATGTGATTCTTTTGTGTTTTGCAGTTATTACCTGTGGTATTGGATTGTTGCTGTTGAACGGAAGTTTGAATGAGACGAAAGAAGAACTTTCTGATGCTAATCGAACAATAGATAATAAGAATTCAAAAATATCCATGATGAAAAAAGATATTGATAGCATTAAGTCTGATTTGGAAGTCGAGAGAGAGCAACGTCAGCAGATTGAAGAATCTTTTGAAGGATTTAAAAGTTCTATGAATGAAATAGCACCATTCATTGTAAAAAATACATCTTTTGATTATAGTACAGGATACTTATCATTTGATTATTATGGTTTTAGGGATGCGAATCTTACTTTAAAAGTTAGAGCTTTGGGAGAAAACTATTATTATAATACATCAAGTTCTTCAAATGTGAACATTGAAAAAGGAAATCATTCGAAATCAATTTATCTGAGTAGATATCTGGATGGTGGGCGATGGCATATTTTTGAACTGTTGATTGGTGATAGAGTTGTTGGAGGCTGTAGAAAATAATTTTTGTATGGAGAGTTATGTATAGAGAAATTACTCATTATGGGCTGCACTTCTTTGCCCCTTTCATTTTTGCTCTTTTTTTTAAAAAAGAACGGCGTTGGGAGGCATTGTTCATAATGCTGGCAACGATGGCTGTGGATATAGACCATTTGTTGGCAACCCCAATCTTTGATCCAAATAGGATGAGTATAGGATTTCATCCACTTCATTCCTATTATGCCATTTGTGTTTATGTTATTTTATGTATTCTCCCATATGAAAGATTAAATTGGCCTTGGTGGCTTCGTCCAATCGGAATAGGTCTATTGTTCCATATGGTTACCGACTGGCAAGACTATGTTCTTTGGCTTTAAAAAGTTTTATTATAGTTATTAACTTTAAATACAATTAGATTATGAAAAAATTAAAAATTTTGATGATTGTCATGATGCTCGTAGTGAGCAATGTGACTAGTGCGCAAACTAAATCCCAGATTAAAGCAGTTTTGGAACAATTTTGTGTAGAGAATTATGACAATTGCTTCGCCCCAAGGCAATATGTGGAAGGAACATTGATTGTAACATCTGTAGAGGTGGATGAAATTAATGGAAAGATTAAGGTAAAGGGAACTCATTCTTGCAGAGGGCAGCATGTCCCGTTTTTTGGTAGAAAAACATATTCAGAAAGAGATTACAAAGCAGAGCTAATTCCTGCTAGTGTGGGAATAAAAGTCCGATTTTGGAGATGGTATGACTCTGACCCATTCCAGAACAATGCTCATTGGGAGGGACCTTGTGAGAAAACGATTATTCCGGATTAAATTTTTATGAAAAAGTCTATCAGGTTATATAGTCTGTTGTGCATATTTTTTGTTGCTATGCCCTTTTGTGCCAGTCAGCCAAAAGTTGGTCTTGCACTTGGAGGTGGTGGCGCGAAAGGTGCAGCAACAATTGGAGTTCTGGAAGTAATAGAAGATGCCGGCATAAAAATTGATTATATAGCAGGAACCAGTATCGGTGCCATTATCGGTGGCCTTTATGCTTCGGGGTATTCTTTAAAAGAACTGAAGTTGTTGTTCTTATCACAAGAGTGGCAAGATCTTCTGGAAGGTTATAGGATAGAAGCTAAACTGAAAAGTCTTCTTTCAAATCGTAGAGTAGAACAATTTCGGGACACGAAAATTCCTTTTAGATGTGTAACGGCAGAAGAAAACACCTTTGAAGAGGTCATCCTTTCCAGTGGCATTCTCTATAAAGCTATATTAGCCTCTATGTCTGTTCCAGAAATGTACGAACCTGTGAAATGGGGTAATAAGTATCTTGTAGATGGAGGAGTTATCAACAATCTCCCTGTTGATGTGGTGAGGAATATGGGTGCAGACATAGTTATTGCTATAGATTTGCAACAGAATGGAGGTTTTAATATTGGAACATCGTTGGGACTCGGCGGTCTTGCAGGTTGGTTTTTAAGCCGTCCAGATTTTAAACGTTATTCTCAAAACATAAAAGATGCCGATATTTGTATTCATCCACGGTTACCCAATTTTACCGCTGCCAGTTTCGGGCGCAATAACTGCCAAAAGATGTTGCGATTAGGCAGGGATAAAGCTAAAGAACATTGGGACGAATTGATAGAAATAAAAAACAGACAACAATAAGTATCATGAGCAAGCGACAAAAGGTTATATTGGGAATAATGCTTGTTTCTCCGTTTGTGTGTGTCACAGCGGAATGGTTTGTTGGAATTATAAGTCTTAATTTGTTTATTCTTCTTTTAATCATGTATCTTTTTGCAATTCTGCTACTTATCTTTTTTTATAAAAACTTCAAAAATAGAGTCTTAGAATCAACAGAAGAAATGGAAGAAAAAGAAAGTTCAGAAAAATATAATGATAGAACATATTATAAAGCTGTTTCAAAATGGTGAAGATTAATTATTATAAAAATAGGAAATTATGAATGACAGGAAAATTTCGGGGGCATCAACAGCTTCCCTTATCTTTGGATTGATTGGTGTGGTCGCATGGATATTACCTTTGATAGGTTATCCTGTTACTATTGGTGGATTAGTGCTTGGTATAGTTGGGCACAAGTCTGATTCTTCTTCGAGAGCAATGGTTGGAATTGTATTGTCTATTATTTTCTTAATAGCGACAATTATTAGTTCTGTACTAGGTTTTTTGTATATGACAGAAAGATGATGATAAATGAAAAAGATAATTCTGATTGTTTTGACTATTGCGTTTGTCGCATTTTCTTGTGAAGAAAAACGTGATGCTCAGTTGGAGTATGAGCAATTGCGAGACACTAGGTATTCTTCGCCACGTGAAGGAGAGAGTGCTGCACAGGAATACATAGACTATTTTCATAATAAAAACGCACCGCGAATAAATGATGTTTATGAAATCAGGTCTCAATATAGAAAGATGGATGATTTTTTCTCGAAATCTTTTGAGAATTATGCCACTTTTATAAGTGAAAGCCGTGAGTTGAATGCGGAATTGTCGCAGAGCAACTATTCTGGTGTTCGGCAATTGTGGAAGAACCTATATGAGGAGGAACAAAATCGCTTGATTGAATCTGTGTTGGACAACATTACAGCATCGAACTTCGACTCATTTTTCAGATCGGAGATAAGAAAAATCTGCGAAAATGAATTTTATACATGGGAAATTGAATCTATAGACCAAGTCTCACTTTCTACCCCGACGCCAATAAATGGCAAAATAGGAAAAGAGGCTTCGGGGCAATATCGGATTCATCTCCGTGGAGCTGTGCTCGGACTGAGGACAAGCGAGGCCATATTATCCATTGAAGGTGCAATTGGAATTAGTGATACGGGAAGTTTTAATTACATCAGAACTGGTTATCATTTTTTAGAAAAGCCGATAGGGTGAAAACGTACGGTATTCATTTGTCGGTAGTTCGTCCATTACATTTGTAATAGTTGTGATAATGAATTGATACAAACTAAAAACAAAAGATTATGGTGAGATTAATATTTTTTTCAATATTTTTTTTGTTATTTGTTATATATGTCATTGTGCAATATATAAGGGGGGAATATGATCTCTCTTATATAGGAATGCTATTTAAGGTTGCCTTGATTGCATTAGGCGTAGGAATACTTTTCATTGGTATACTATGGCTAATTATCATTGCTTAGCCTATAATGCTTTATAATCATTCTGATTTGTTATATTATGTGTGGTTTTTAATGTTTTTTGGACACCAGTGATAACATACAACCAAATAATTTTAATGATAAGTGAATAAATAATAATAGTTTTCAATAAGTAAGAAAGGAATTTAGAAGTTGTGCCCGACACGGATAACGTCATAGATGGCAAGAGCCGAGGCAATCGTGTTGTCCCGGCTCTTGTTGTTTATGGAGGATTTGTAAGGATTGCATGATTTATGCGAAGATAAGACTTATGCGAACTTCGCAGGATTGATGCTTGGGAAGCAATTATTTGAACACGATCATGTCTGCCAATTGCAGGAAATAATCGTTCGACCAGATGTCGAGTTCGTGCGGGTCTGATCGCAAAAAACGCAGGACGTCTTGCTTGACCAGATCAATGTCCGTTTGGACAAGCCGTTCCCTCAAAGCAGCCATAAAATCATCCTTCGACACCAGAATGCCGTTGAAATCGTAGATGCGGTTTTGCAAATGTGAGAAATTCAAAGGAATTTGGTGCGCTACATACCACTGAAAGTCGTACCAGTCGCGCCCTTTTACGCGGGCTTTCCAGTTTCGAAAGACTATTGCATGCATCTTTCCTGCGAATAGGTCGGGAAGTGTGACACAGCGTACCATAAAAGTGAAAGGTTTGAACAGAATTTTCTGTTCTGTGTCGAACCCCAATGGTGGATTGGTGTCCAATTCAATCTTCACCTTCACGTTTTTTTCGGTTTGAAAAGCGATGTCATAAACATCGGTGTTGTCTTTGAGAAATGCAGACTCCACCTTGCCGAAAGTTTTTTTTTCCTTTTTCTTGATTTCCACTTCGCGGCCTGTCAGCTTAAACGCTTCGATAATCTGTGGAAAATATTGTTCGAGATGGATGTCGCTGTTTTTTTTCGTCAAAGTGAAATCCATGTCCTCAGAAAAACGGTGCAACCCGTGGAAAATCCTCAGGCAAGTGCCACCATAGAAAGCTGCATGTTCGAAAAAACCACCACGTTGCAGACCGGACAGTGTTATCCGTTGCATCACTTCGTTTCTGGCGTTACTCTTTTCAGTGGGATTCTGCGGTTGAAACTCCGCTACCATTTCATCGAATATTGTCATCGTTCAATCAGTTTTAGTAAGTTCATTAGTGTGTTTTTCTTGTTCCCGTTTTCCATGCAGGCTCGTATGATTTTCAAATCCATCTGCCGAAGGTCATCCACATTGATTCTCATATCTTCTTCAAAAAACACTTCAAGGCTCGTCACCGACTGGTCAGGCACGTGCTTTTCTGCCATCAGCATGTCGCACAAGGCTTTTTCTGGCGTGGCAATCAGATAGGAAATGTCCTCTTCCTCTTCTCTCTTGATGCCAATCGGGAAATATTCTTTTGAAACGCCTCGGTAGGAAAAAGTTGCCAAAGAATTTTCAAACTGACGGGTGTGGCGAGTTGTCACAGATGTGAGCATATACACTCGTTCAGGAATCAGACCATAGTGGCGCAAAGCGTAATGAAGGGAAACATACGAAGGACCATAGATGTGATTGGCGATAAGTTCAAGCGATGGCTGCTTACCGCTTATTTCGGGCGAAACCACATACATTCCACGTTTCAACCGAATCAAAATCCCCTTTTTCTCGAGATTGGAAATTTTCATATTGGGGGACTTGCAGTCGGCGTAAAGGCTTCTCAGTACTCCGCTGTCAATGGGAATATTTCCCAGCATTTTTAATTCGTTGTATGGTATAATAGCATTCATTTCGAGTGCAAATATACTAATTCCCGTACAGAAAACCAAGAAAAAGTTTATTTTCTGTTCGAAAAATCGTATTTTTTGGAATCTGTTGTATAACGGTATTGCCATTTCTTTGCACCAAATTGTTTTTTTAGTCAACATTTTTATAGATTGCTTTCTGCTTTCAATAAAAAAGTGTATCTTTGTATTGTAATAGCTATGGAATCCTCTTATGCCACACATCATCACATACACTGAAGAGATTGAAGAGCACGGATACTGCCAGCAGCGACCAGAACTGAAGACTGGTGATAAGTATCTGCACGAGGTTGATGGAAAGCAACGCTTGCGTATTGTGCTGTCTGTACGTTTCGACAAATATGTCTGGGAGAATGTTGCACAATGGACAACGGTGATAGAGGAGTATTTCGAGGAGGAATATACATTATGCGTTTTGTCTGTTGACAAGTCAGACGTTCCAGTGTTTGTCGCCCATGGAATGATAGGCGTCCTCACTTGTGATAAAGATAAAATTTGCGGTGAACTCGTTATCCCTCCGAAGGTAAAGGGTACAATTGTTAAGGGTGTTGCCCGATATGGCTTTTTCGAATGTCCGAACTTGACAAAGGTTGTATTTAGTCCCATGGTGGTGATAGCGTATGAATACGCATTTGCAAAAAGTGGTATCGAAGATATGGCTTTTAATGAGGAGGTGGCAGTAATGGTTCATATCACTGCCGTTGATGATTGTGAAAGATTACCGAAGTTTGATAGGATATTCGACAGGCCTTTTCCCGGGTTATACTTGATGCGTGGCGGTGAAATCTTTCAGACATGGGAAGAGAACCTACGCAAAGATCATTTCATTATATAAAAAAGATAATTATCAATTAAAAGTTGCGCCCGACACGGATGAGGGTATATAATATGGAACAATTTAATGCAAAAATAGTGAAAGACCAAGTTGTGCAATGGATTCGTGACTGGTTCGAGGAGAATGGAAAAGGCTGTAATGCCGTGCTCGGCGTGTCGGGTGGCAAGGACAGCAGTGTCGTGGCTGCGCTGTGCGTGGAGGCTTTGGGTAAGGACCGAGTAATCGGCGTGACGATGCCCAACGGCGTGCAGAAGGACATTTCCGACAGTATGCGCCTTATCAACCACCTCGGCATCCGCAACTGCAATGTGAACATCGGCGACACCTGCAACACGCTGATGGCAGCGGTCAAAGAGCAACTGGCGACGCTCGGTGCGGAGGTGAGCAATCAGACCACCATCAACCTGCCGCCACGGGTGCGCATGACGACGCTCTATGCCGTGTCGCAGTCGATGAACGGGCGGGTGGCAAACACGTGCAACCTGTCTGAGGACTGGGTGGGCTACAGCACGCGCTATGGCGATGCTGCCGGCGATTTCGCTCCGCTTGGCGGACTGACCGTGGACGAGGTGATTGCCATCGGAAAGGAACTCGGGCTGCCCATCGACCTTGTGGAGAAGACTCCTTCAGACGGTCTCTGCGGCAAGAGCGACGAGGACAACCTCGGCTTCACTTACGCCACGCTCGACCGTTACATCCGGACGGGTGAGTGCGATGACCCCAAGGTGAAAGCGCTCATCGACGACAAACACGTGAAGAACCTCTTCAAGCTGAAACCGATTCCGCATTTTGAGTATAGGTGTGTTCTATAAATAAGTCGGCAGAAATATTGACAAACTGATGTCGTTCCTTACTTCCGCGACTGTATATTTATGCAAAGACGGAGCGAGTAAAACGGGTTTTGTAAGCTTCTGAAATTCAGTATGTTAGGAGGGGCTTTCCAAAAGTGCCACTTTTGCACTCCAAAAGTTCCCCTTTTAGCTCCTAAAAGTGCCACTTTTGCAAGCTAAAAGTGGCACTTTTGGAAAGCGAAAGTTCAACTGTATATTTATACGTCCTTTTCTGTATGTTTATGCAGGTGCTTTTTCGGTGAGAAATTGCGTTTGTTTTGTCAACGTTTTTCATTCGAAGTTTCGGATTCTCACATCGATTCCCGTTCCGTCAAGTGCAGCTTTCATGGCTTCGCGGTCGGTATCGCCGAAGTGATAGGGGTAGAGCACGCGCGGTTTCACCATGTCGGCTGCCTTTCGGAGTTGTTCGGGTGTCATGGTGTATGGCTGGTTGCATGGCAGGAATGCGATGTCGATGTCTTTCACGTCTTTCATCTCTTCGATGTCTTCGGTGTCGCCTGCAATGTAGATGCGGGTGCCGTCGAGCACGAGGATAAACCCGTTGTCGCGTCCTTTGGGATGGAACTGCAGGTGTCCTTCCGTCGTGTTGTATGCTGGTACGGCATAGACCATGATGTCGTCAGCGAGTTTGAGTGAGTCGCCGTTCGCCATGACTTTTCCTTTTCCGAGAATCTCGGCGGAGTTTTTGTTGGTGACGATGACGGTGCTTTCCTTGCTGAGCGCCTTCACAGCCTCTGCATCGAGATGGTCGTAGTGCTCGTGTGTGATGAGGATGTAGTCAGCTTTCGGAAACTTGTTGTAGTCGGTGTGCGGCGGTTGTGCGTCGATGACGGGATCAACCTGTATTTCCGTGTTGCCGAACGTGATTGCCATGCTGGCATGCTTGATGGGAGTGAATGTGATTTCCTTTCCCGATTTTGTCTTGAATGTATCCATATTGTCTGTTGTTTGTGGTTTGTCTGTTGTCTTGTTTGCCGATGTGCATGCAGCGACGGCAAGGAAGGTCATCAGTGTGAGGATTGTTTTTGTCTTCATGGCAGTAAATATTAGTGTTCAACGATGATGTTTACGTGTTCGTAGCCCATGCCGTTGAGGAGTTTGGTAAACATTTCGACGGCATTTTCTTGTGCTGTTTGGATATTTTCTTTCGTGAGACACCGTTTGAGCATCATGCGCTGTGCTTTCCGGTAGAGGTGTTCCCGGTCTTTCTGTTTCCAGCTTCCCGTTTCGAAGAATGCTTTCGTGCGTGCCTCGTCGATGAAATCTTTGTCGAGCAGTTGGATAGGAGGGAGCACGACTTTGACGGTGTCTTCCACGGTCTGTATCCAGTTGTCTTTCGTTTTGCTCAAGTCGATGCCCAGTCGGATGGTGCCGTAATAGATGCGTATGAGTTGGTCGTCGGAGAAGATGCCTTTGCTGACGGTGTCCACCAGTTCTTCGTCTTCGATGGCGAGAAACTCCCATTGTCCGATGTCCTTTATCTGTTTGATTTGGACGGGTGTGATGTTGATTCGCTTGTCGGCGGCTGTTCCCAATTTCATGCCTCCGCATTTGAAGATAACGAAGAGCACCACGATGACGGCGATGCCAATCGCCATCGTCATTCTTCGGTCATTTAGGTTGTAATATCTCTTGCGTATCATTTTCCTGTCTGTGGCATTTCGGATAGTGTGGTGATATCTTTGTCGGTCAGGTCTTTTCTGAAAGAGATGGTGATGTCCTCTTTCTTATAGCCAAACTTTTCGATAATGGGGATGAGTACGTTTGCGGCACTTTGCCGTGCACGTTCGACGATGCCCATTTTCGGAATGGTCTTGATGATGGCTTGCCGTCCCTGCTGTTCGTAGGCGGTCAGTTCTTCGTCGCTGAAGTTGGAGCGTAGCAGCGCCACATACTCTTTAACCCCCTCCCGGTCTATCTTGCTGCTCGTCAGCGCCACTTGCGGGTCGGGCAGGATAATTTCAATCTTGTCGCCTTCCTGCCTGATGTTTTCAATGGAGAAATTGCTGAAATCCACGAATCCTTTCAGTGTGGCGTTCATCGGAATGGCGATTTTGCGCTCTCCCAATGGGAGGTTGATGCTGAATCGTTTCTCGAAAACAGACCCCTCCAGCTTCAGTTTGTCTTCGTGTGTGACAACTTTGTGGACGAGAAACTCGGTCGTGTAGAGGCGCGAACACTTCTGTACCTGTATCACGAGGAGCGGCAACGAGTCGTTCTTCACGTCGTTACTGTCAGTAGAACCGCCCGAGCATGATGCAAAGAGGCATGCTGCGAGGCAAATGAAAAGGATGACTTTTCTCATAGTCACACATGATTATCTATGCAAAGATAAAATAAAATTTTCATTTATCGAAATTTTACATTATCTTTGTGGGCAAATCATCATGAACGAATTTATGAAACGAATAGCTTTTCTCTGTGTGGTCGCGTTCCTTATCGCAGCATGCGGAAAGAAACAGGAGAGTAGGAACATCATCGTCAGTAAGCAGCAAGTGACGCAGGCTCCCAAGAAGCAGGAGAAGATGGAGGATGTTGATTACAATTGGAATGTGGACTGGGTTGGTTCAACCTACACCGTCTTTGTGCATCGTTTTGCGGACGAGAGCCTTCCGATGGTGGAAGACGAGTATGGAAATAAGTATTACGATAACCGGGTGTCTGTCAAGGTGATTCGCAAGGATGGAAGTGAGTTCTTCAACAAGACATTCTCGAAGACCGATTTCAGCAGCTGTCTCGATGACAATTTCCGTCGGAACGGTGCCTTGCTCGGACTTCTTTTCGTGGAGGCAGTGGGCGATGACCTGAAATTCGGAGGCAGTGTCGGCTCTCCAGACCCGCTGAGCGATGAATATATCCCGCTTGTCATGAAACTGAATCGCATGGGAACGGTACACGTCAGTCGTGACACGGAACTCGACGGGGCAGTTCCTTCTTCACCGAACAGTGCAGGAGAAATGGCTGACGATGACGGCGTGTGACGCTCATTGGGCGTGAAACCGCAGGAATAAATTTGTATAGGGAGCAGCGTCCTTATACATTATTATAATAATAAATGCACGAAAGACCGTATGAGTTGTCTTTCGTGCATTTAAGATGATACCAATTGAGAATTAGAACTTTGCCATTTTAATGGCGACGACAGCACACTCATCGCCTTTGTTTCCCATCGTTCCTCCGCTCCTGTCCTTAGCCTGTTGCAGGTTGTCGGTGGTGAGGAGACCATATACGACGGGAATCTCGCTCGTAGCGTTCAGATGGGCGATGCCGGCTGTAACACCTTGGCAGATGTAGTCGAAGTGTGGCGTTTCCCCTCTGATGACACATCCCAAGATGATGATGGCGTCGTATCCGCCGTTCAGCGTCATTTGATGTGCACCATACACCAACTCGAAACTTCCCGGTACGGTCTTGACGTGAATGTTTTCAGGCAGCGTGCCGTGTTTCTCGAGTGTGTTTACGGTTCCTTCAAGCAGTGCGCCGGTAATCTCTTTGTTCCATTCAGACACGACAATACCGAAGCACATGTTACTGGCGTCAGGCACGGCTTGTGTGTCGTAGTCGGAAAGGTTATGCAGTGATGTTGCCATTATTCAGAAACGAGTTCGATGTATTTGTCAATTTCAGGAGCTGACGGCTGTCCGGTAAATTGATTCACGTCGCCTGTAACAATGGGTGCGTTGACATATTTCTCCTTGATTTCCTGGAACACTTTCAATGCCTCAGCTTTCTTTCCCTGCTCATAGAGAATGATTCCGACTTTCTTGAGTGCCATTGGCGACACTGCGTTGTTTTCTCCGCTTTCCGATGCTTTGTCAGCCAGTTTCACACCTTTGCGATAAGCGTCGATAGCGTCGTCGTAACGTTTTTTGTTGGCGTATGCGTCACCGAGTGCCACTTGGCTCATCGGACTGATAATCAAATCGGATTTCGGGCTGAATTTCTCCAGATAGTTGATGGCTTCATCCCATTTGTCCATCTTTGCATAGCACAATCCGGCATAGTAGTTTGCCAGATTGCCAGCCTCTGTTCCGCTATAGTCGCTTGCCACCTGAATCAGTCCGGGAGCAGTTGCTCCGCTTCCTTTCAGCGCTTTCTCGTATTGCTGTTGAGCGATGAGCTCCTGAGCCGTAGAGATGGCGGTCGATGCCTCTACTGAGCGGCCGGCTTGGTAGTTGTTGTAGAAAATGATTCCTGCAACGATAACAATGATTGCAACGATTGCAGCGATGAGTGCTTTCTTGTATTTCTTGATGAAAGCCTCAGACTTGTTCAGAGCCTCATTCAGTTCGTGAGCGCCCTTGTTTTCTTGTGTTTTTGCCATTTATCTATTATATTATTGTTTAATCCTAAAAAACGTGGCAAAATTACAGATTTTATCCCATATATTGAAATTTATTATCGACTTTTTTCGTTTTTCAACCATAAATCTTCTAACTTTGCAGAAAATTACGTCGGAGATGATTGTCCGGCGAGTAAGCGAAGATGACGAAAGTAAATCTGTCTGAGAGCACATGCATTTAAGGAAAATATCCATCATTAACTATCGAAACATCCGGGCGGCAACGTTGGATTTGTCGTCGAAGATGAATTGTTTCATCGGTCATAACGGTGAAGGGAAGACCAATTTTCTGGATGCAGTCTATTATCTCTCGTTCTGCCGGAGTGCCTACAACCCCGTTGATTCGCAGTTGATTTGTCACGGACAGGACTTTTTCGTGATTGAAGGGGACTATCTGACAGACCATGGTGACGAAGAGAACTTCTACTGTGGAATGAAGCGCGGCACTAAAAAGCAGTTCAAGCATAACAAGAAAAGCTATAAGCGACTTTCACAGCATATCGGTCGGATACCGCTGGTGTTCGTCTCGCCTTCCGATACCCTTTTGATTGAAGGGGGGAGTGATGAGCGACGCCATCTGATGGACGTGGTTATTGCCCAATATGACTATGCTTACATCGAGTCGCTCTCGAACTATAACAAGGCTCTTCAGCAGCGCAATGCACTATTGAAGATGGAAGAAGAGCCGGACCTGTCTCTCATGGAGATTTTGGAACAGCAGATGGCGAAAGAGGGAGAGGTGATTTCTGAAAAACGCAGCCGTTTCATTGAGGAATTGATACCGATGTTCCAGCAAATCTATCAGACCATTTCTACCGGTCACGAGCAGGTGTCGCTGCGCTATGTGTCTCATTGCCAGCGCGGTCCGTTGCTGGATGTCATCCAGCGTGACCGCATGAAGGACCGTGCCGTGGGCTATTCGCTGCATGGCGTTCATCGCGACGACCTCGAAATGCTGATTGACGGCTATCCCATGAAGCGTGAAGGGAGCCAGGGACAGAACAAAACGTTTGTCATCGCCCTGAAACTGGCGCAGTTTGACTTCCTCCGCCGTACGGCAACTCAAACCACACCGCTGCTGCTCTTGGATGATATCTTCGACAAGTTGGATGCCAATCGGGTGGAACAGATAGTCAGGCTCGTCGCCGGAGAAAACTTCGGACAGATATTCATCACCGATACCAATCGGGAGCATCTGGACAAAATACTCGGTGCGGCAGCTTTTGAATACAAGATTTTCACGGTCAGCAAAGGCAACATTGTGCCTCAAAATACTTAAAGCAAAATTATGTTTAGAAGGAAAACGTTAATATTGTCCGACGTGCTTAAGCACTATCTGAGGGAGGAAGGGCTGGAAACGCCCCTGCTTCAGCATCGGCTGATAGAGGCATGGGAAGAGGTTGCCGGAAAGACAGTTGCCAAATATACGACAGAAAAATACATACAGAACCAGACGTTGTTTGTGAAGATTTCCAATCCGGCACTTCGGCAGGACCTTTCCATGATGCGTTCACAGCTCGTTTGCCGTCTGAATGAAAAAGTGGAGAGCATGGTGATTAGCGACATCCGCTTTTTCTGATGCCTGCCTCATCATTTTTAGGTATTTTCCTGCAATTCTTTGGTGATAAGGTTTTTATTACCGATAAATTGTGTAATTTTGCATAGAAATAAAGGATTCGGGCACAGGCAGAATCTATTTGAAAGACAGAGACATGCGTTTATCAGACTTAAAGACAGGAGAGAAGGGAGTCATCGTAAAAGTTCTTGGACATGGTGGCTTCCGGAAGCGTATCGTGGAGATGGGTTTCATTAAAGGAAAAGTGGTACAGGTCCTTTTGAATGCTCCTCTCCAAGACCCGGTGAAATATAAAGTCATGGGCTATGAAGTATCTCTCCGTCATGAGGAAGCAGAGATGATTGAGGTCATTTCGGTTTCAGAAGCGGAAAAACTTCAGCAGGAAGAGTTGATGCAGGCTTCGGATGCTGTGAGGGGTAAACTTGCAGAGGAACGTCCGATGACTGACAAGCAGTTGAAAGCTGCAGCGATGAAGAAACGGCGCATTATCAATGTGGCATTGGTCGGCAATCCGAATTGCGGAAAGACCTCGCTGTTCAACTTCGCCTCCGGTGCCCATGAGCGGGTAGGAAACTATTCCGGAGTGACGGTGGATGCAAAGGAAGGAACGGCATTCTTCGAAGGGTATGAGTTTCGTCTGGTGGATCTTCCGGGAACCTATTCTCTCTCGGCATATAGCCCTGAGGAAATGTATGTGCGCCGGCAGATTATCGACAAGACTCCCGATTTCGTCATCAATGTGATTGATTCGAGCAATCTCGAGCGCAACCTGTATCTGACGACGCAGCTAGTGGACATGAACTTGCGCATGGTTTGTGCGCTCAATATGTTCGACGAGTTGGAAGCGAGAGGCGACAAGCTCGACCTGAGAACGCTGGGAGTGCTCTTCGGCGTGCCGATGATTCCGACGGTGTTCAAGACGGGGAAAGGTGTCGATTTGCTGTTCCACATTATTATAAATATGTATGAGGGGATGGACTTCCTCGACAAGGACGGCAACATCAATCCGGAAGTGGCTCGCGACCTGCAGGAGTGGCATAAGAGTTATGAAGGAAAGCATGGAGGCGACCATGAAGAGGATTACTCGCACGGCACCCGTCCGAACAAAAGCGTATATCGCCACATACACTTGAATCACGGAGTTTATATAGAAGATGCCATCAGCAAACTTTATGAGGAATTGCAGCGGGAGGACAGTCTGCGTCACAAGTATTCCATGCGCTATCTGGCTATCAAATTGCTGGAAATGGATGCGCATGCGGAAAAACTTGTCGGCACGCTGTCGAATGGCAAACAAATACTGGCTGTGCGAGATGCTGCTGCGGCAAACATTCAGAAAGAGCTGAAGGAGGATAGCGAGACGGCGGTGATGAATGCCAAGTATGCTTTCATCCACGGGGCTTTGCAGGAGGCTGGATACGAGGAGGGAACCAAGATGGACACCTATCAGGTGACACATATCTTGGACCATTTCATTACGCATAAGTATTTCGGCTTCCCGCTGTTTTTCGTGCTCATCTTCATGATGTTCTGGGTGACGTTCACGCTGGGACAATATCCGATGGATTGGATAGATACCGGTGTCGCGGCATTGGGCGACTGGGTCGGCAGGGTCATGCCCGACGGTCCGCTGCGCGACATGGTTGTCGATGGCATCATCGCCGGTGTGGGGGCGGTCATCGTATTTCTTCCGCAGATATTGATACTCTATGCTTTCATCTCCTTTATGGAAGACAGTGGCTACATGGCGCGCGCTGCGTTTATCATGGATAGGCTGATGCACAAGATGGGCGTGCATGGAAAGTCGTTTATTCCGCTCATTATGGGCTTCGGCTGCAATGTTCCGGCAGTGATGGCGACGCGCACGATTGAGAGTCGGCGTTCACGGCTGATTACGATGCTGGTGCTCCCACTGATGAGCTGTTCGGCACGCTTGCCGATATACATCATGATTACCAGTACGTTCTTTGCGCTGAAATACCGTTCATGGATTATGATTTCGCTCTATTTCATAGGCATTGTGATGGCTGTACTGATGAGTCGCATCTTCAGCCGGTATGTCGTGAAAGGCGATGACGTCCCATTCGTGATGGAACTGCCGCCATACCGCTTCCCGACAGGAAAGGCGATGTTCCGCCATACGTGGGAGAAAGGGAAGCAGTATCTGAAGAAGATGGGAGGCATCATTCTCGTGGCAAGCGTGATTGTCTGGGCGCTGGGCTATTTCCCTCACCATGAGGAACTGACACCGCAAGAGCAGCAGGAGCAGAGTTATATCGGGCGGATAGGGAAGACCATCGAGCCCGCGTTCCGTGCGCAGGGTTTCGACTGGAAACTGGATGTCGGTTTGCTTGCCGGTGTTGGTGCAAAAGAGATTGTGGCATCCACGATGGGTGTCCTTTATGCAGGCGATGAAACGGTTGCCGATGATGAAGAGGCTGATTCAGTTAAATATGCCAACCTTCATAAAAAGATGTCAGCCGACGGCATCACACCGCTTGTCGCATTCTGTTTCCTTCTGTTCGTCCTGTTGTATTTCCCGTGTATAGCAACCATTGCAGCAATCAAGAACGAGAGCGGTTCGTGGAAGTGGGCGCTCTTCACGGTCATCTATACGACGGGGTTGGCGTGGATCGTCTCGGCTGTGGTCTATCAGGTAGGAAGGCTGATGGGATTTTAGAAAGGGAATGGAATGATACAATATGCAATCATCATCGTTTGTCTGTCGCTTTGCATTGCCTACTTCGTCTGGCATATCCGGAAAGAGGCGAGCGACCCTTGCCGGGGTTGCGATGGCTGTTCGAAGGGAAAGGGCGCGAAAAAATGTCCTTCCGATTCCGATGTAGCGAAAAAATGTTGAAAATATTTGGCTGAACGGAAGAAATGGTGTATCTTTGCATCCGCAAAAGACGATACGGTGCCTTGGATGAGTGGCTTAGTCAACGGTCTGCAAAACCGTCTACGGCGGTTCGAATCCGCCAGGCACCTCTCTGAAAATCGAAAAGGCAGCATCCATGCAAATCGCTGGGTGCTGCCTTTTTTTCGTGAAAAATGTTGTTGTGTTCATGCAAGTTCAACGAAAATAGTCAACAAAACACCCCTGCATAAACATACAGCAAAAGGGGTATAAATATACAGTTGAACTTTCGTTTTCCAAAAGTTGAACTTTTGGCTTCTGAAAGTTCAACTTTTACCTCCTGAAAGTTCAACTTTTAGCGTGCAAAAGTTGAACTTTTGGAAACTGGTTCTTAACTCGCTGAAATACAACGGTTTGCGAGTTGCTCTTTCATCTCGCCACGTCTGTATAAATATACATTTGCGGCAAGATGACGTAACGTGAATGTGGTCAGTAATGGATGCGGTTTTTGGGGGGATGAAAAAGTTCATCAACCCCGTTCGGTGTTATGTCAGGAGGCTGCCAATCGTCGCACGCACCCTTCTCTCCGTGGTCTCCATGCGGACATCTTCTTCAGCATCGGGACTGCCCATATAGACGGAGGGGTTGGTGAAACGCATGTGGGACAGCACCTTTTCGCGTGCAGAGAAATGGAACTCGCGGATTCCCGTCTGCTCGTGAATTTTGCGAATATTTCCCTCGTTTACTCCGCAGCCGGCGAGGATGATGATTCTGTCAGCCGCCTGGTCGTGTAGTTCTTTCAGGAGACTGATACCCTGTTCGGCAGTCGGTTGTGCACCCGACGTGAGAATGCGGTCGAATCCTAAGGAGATAATCTGTTCGAGTGCCTGTCTGGGGTCCCTGCAACGGTCGAAAGCGCGGTGGAAGGTAGTGGAAAGTCCCTCTGAGTGCTCCATCAGCAGGCGGTTTTTCCTCATGTCGATGTCTCCCTCTTCGGTGAGACAGCCGAAGACGACGCCGTCTGCTCCGATTTGGCGTGCCACGTCAATGTCGGCAATCATGCGTTCCATTTCCAGGTCAGAATAGAGGAAGTCTCCTCCGCGTGGGCGGATGATGACGTGCAGTCGGGTTGTGGTGAGCACTTTGCGGGCTGTCACTATCTCGCCGTAGGACGGGGTGGTCCCGCCTTCCGGGATGCCGGCGCAGAGTTCCACGCGATGGGCACCGCCTTTTTGGGCAGCCAGACAACTTTCCACGCTGTTGGCGCAGACCTCAAACTGAAACGTCTTATTTGTCATAAGCAGAATTGATGTAAGCGTGACGGGAGGTCACCGGCTATTCTTCAAACAGATTTTCTATCTCTTTGATTTCGTCTTCATCAAACCAGTCATTCAGTTTCGTGCGGGCTTTTTCCTTGACTTCGTCGGAAACGTCCACCCAAATCTTTTTCAGCACATAGATGAGCACCGCCAAGTCGTCGGTCAGTCCGGCGATGGGGATGGCGTCAGGCATCACGTCGAGCGGGCTTATCAAGTATCCGAGTGCTCCCAGAATGATGGCTTTGTCCTTGATGGATACGCTTTTGCTCTGCAGTGTGTAATACAGAATCAGAGCGGCATATACTAATTTGGCACCGGCTCGTTTGGCGATGCGCGAAATTTTCTCAACAAACTTCTTCTTCGAGAATTTGTCTTTGTATGACATGAAATCGGGTAGTTCCATAGTGTTTTAACCTAATGAGAAGCAAATTTCATTTAATGTAAATCGGTGCAAATGTACAAATTATTTCCAAAATAGCAAAAATAAATTTGGCGGTTCACTTTTTTTAGTGTATTTTCGCAGAAAATAATTGAACTATGAGTGATTTGGAACAAAGAGAACTGGCGGTGAGGCGGGCAATAGCCAAGTACCGCGATGAACCGGATTTTCCCAAGTTTGAGGATTATGGCGGCAGCGATGAATTGTTGGACGACTACTTCTATGCGCAGACACCGCAAGGCACGATGGAAGATGAGAAACGGAAGTTTACGATTTTCGGCGTCCTGCTGATAGTGCCGGTTGCGGTCATGTCGTTTTTCTTTAGAGACGTCATGGAACTTCTTTACGGGCTGCTGATAGGAGGCGTGTTGTCGGCTTTGTATTATCTTTATCTGAGGAACAGGGAAAAACGCCGATGGCAGCGTTTTGAGGATGCGCAGATAGAGAAATATATTGACGATGTCCTGCAATACAAAAGTAAAGAAAATTGAGTGATTCTCAATCAGTTGTAACAGCCCGCAACTCCTTTTGTCATAAGAGTTGCGGGCTGTTTTCTTTGTAGATTCCAGTAGCAAGTGCAAAGTTATGTTATTTTTTTGAAGAATTCAGCAGTAGGTGTGGAAAAGTTTAGTTTTTTTCTTGGCCTACGGTTTATTTTATGTTGTATTCTCTTTATTTGTTCCTCTGAAATATGTTTAAAGTCAGTTCCTTTTGGTATATATTGCCTGATGAGTTTGTTGGTGTTTTCTATGTTTCCTTTCTCCCATGATGAGTATGGATGTGTGAAGAAGATCTTTGTTTTGAGTCTCTCTGCTATGTATTTGTGCTCAGCGAACTCACTTCCGTTGTCTGTGGTAATACTTTTTATCCTTCCTATGTACGGTGTCATCATGGCTACTACGGTTTTTGCCAGCTGCTTTGCGTTTTTCCCGTGTCTGAGTTTTCTCATCATGAAGAAGTCCCGGCTTCTCTCGACAATTGTAACGATTGCCCCTTTTCCGTCCTTTCCGATGATGGTGTCCATTTCGAAATCCCCGAATCGTGTTCCGTCAGCCTCTTCTTCCCTCTGTTCTATCATTACCCTGTCCTTTATGGCAGTATGTGCAGTTTCGGCAGTCCTTCTGATGTTCTTCAGGCGGTGCCTGCAGTGTTTGTAGAGTTCTCCTCCGCACTTGCGGTCAAATCGGATATATTGATAGATGGTTTCTACTGAAACGCACTTTTCTCCATTCCTTTCCATCCATCCCTTGATTTGTTCCGGCGACCACTGCTCACACACCAGGAGTGAGACGATTCTCCTTCGCATATCTATGGAGAACTTGCGGTGTCTCCTCATCCTGTGCTTACGCTCGTCACACTTATGCTGGGCTATACCATAATGGTAATGGTGTGTGCCTTTGTTGCGTTTCAACTCACGATAGACTGTGCTGTAATGCACTCCTATCGTATCAGCGATGTCTTTTATCGCTACATTCTTTTGCCGTAACACGAAAATTGTGTACCTTTGCTGTGAGGTTAGTTGATGATACATCATTACAATACAAAGTTAACTAATCTTTGGGAGACAGCAGTCTCCCTTTTTGCTTTTTTTTTGTATTGCTACTGGTGAATCAATGTCTCGCCGGGGCTGTCTGCCCCTTGCCGACAGCGTTCCACGAGTGTTTTACATGGTTGAGGGCTTACAATTGAAAACCATTTGCACTTCTTATTGGAACTTATGCTTTTGTTGTGAAGCAAAAAAAACAATAAATTTATTTGTACGTTATTTATTTTTTACTATTTTTGTGCCCGAAAACAAAAAAAGATTGTATAATTAAAAAAAAACTGTATGAAACACTATCATGAACAAAAGCCGATGGCTTATCGGCTGTTGTTGATTCTGCTTCTGCTGAGTGTACCTTTCATGGGTATCTGTGCGGAAGGATTATCAGCGAGCAAGACTGCTGCCGTTGATCAGACATCAAAAGTCATTACGGGTAACGTAGTTGACGAGAATGGTGAACCTCTGATTGGTGTCAGCGTGCAAGTGAAAGGTGAAAGCGGACTGGCGGTAACCGACATCGACGGTAACTATCGCGTCACGGTCAATGGTGCTAATCCTACACTTGTCTTCTCTTACATTGGTTTCGCTACTCAGGAAGTCGTGACGAATGGTCGTCAGACCGTGAATGTGACGATGAAGGAAGAAGGCAGATTCATTGAAGAAGTTGTGGTGACCGCTCTCGGCATCAAGCGTGCAGAGAAAGCACTGAGCTACAACGTGCAGAAAGTGGGTGGCGACGAACTCGTGACTGTGAAGAACGCCAACTTCATGAACTCACTCGCCGGTAAGGTGGCTGGTGTGAACATCAATGCCTCTTCAGCCGGTACCGGTGGTGCCACGAAAGTTGTGATGCGCGGTCCGAAGTCAATCAACCAGAGCAACCAGGCCCTTTATGTGGTTGACGGTGTGCCCATTACAAACACCAGCTTTGGTGAAGTGACCAATGGTATCTATTCCGTACAGCCGGGTACTGAAGGCGTTGCCGACATCAACCCTGAGGATATTGAGTCGATTTCCGTGCTCAGTGGTCCCGCTGCTGCAGCCCTCTATGGTTCAGCCGCTGCTCAGGGTGTCATCATGATTACCACGAAGAAAGGTAAGGAAGGCAAAGTCAGCGTGACAGTGTCTAACAGCACGCAGTTCTCAAAGGCTTTCATCATGCCTGAATTCCAGAACTCTTACATCAACCGTCCGAACGAAGTGATGTCTTGGGGCGAGAGAGCTGAGAGTGCTTACGGCAAGTATGAGCCGAAGAACTTCTTCAACACCGGAACGAATATCCAGAACAACGTTTCGTTGACAACGGGTACCGACAAGAACCAGACCTATCTCTCTGTCGGTTCTACCAATGCGAAGGGTATCATTACCAATAGCGGTTACGACCGTTACAACTTCACATTCCGAAACACGACATCGTTCCTGGATGACAAGATGACCCTCGATTTCGGTCTTAACTACATCAAGGAAAAAGACAAGAACCTCATGGCTCAGGGACAGTATTTCAACCCGTTGACAGCACTCTATCTCTTCCCGCGCGGCGAGAGCTTCGATGCTGTGCGTACCTTTGAGGTTTGGGACCCTGCACGCGGCATCTATGTGCAAAACTGGAACTTTGGTGATGCGCTCAACATGCAGAATCCGTACTGGATTGCCAAGCGCATGAACCGCATCAACAAGAAAGACCGTTACATGGTGACCGCATCGCTCCGTTATCAGGTACTCGACTGGCTCGAACTCGCCGGACGTGTTCGCTACGACGATGCACACACCAAGCAGGAAGATATGCGTTATGCTTCTACCATCGACCTGTTTGCACACTCACAGTATGGATTCTACGGATACGACAAGATTGACGACCGTACGTTCTACGGCGACTTGATGGCAAACATCAACAAGACCTTCGGCGACTTCTCGCTCTCGTCAAACATTGGTGTTTCCATGCAGCGCACGAAGTATGACGTCGGTGGTTTCCAAGGCGGACTGAAAGCTCCGGCAAACGTGTTCTCTCCGAATGCTATCGACTATGGAACACCGACCAACGACAACCGTCCTATCTACAACCTGACACGTCACTACATCAACTCGCTGTTTGCCAACGTCGAACTCGGTTGGAAGAGCATGCTCTACTTGACAGTGACAGGACGTAACGACTGGGATTCAGCACTCGACGGAACCGACAACGAGTCGTTCTTCTATCCGTCAGTAGGTTTGTCTGCCATCATCTCACAGATGACAGAGCTGCCGAAATTCATCAACTACTTGAAGGTTCGCGGTTCGTACGCTTCTGTCGGTTCTGCCATCTCGCCGAACATCACGACACCGTGGCGTTACACCTATAACCCGGCATCGCAATCGTACAGCACAGTGACCTATAAGTTCCCGAAGACGTTCTATCCTGAGCGCACCAACTCTTGGGAAGTGGGTCTCACTGCACGTTTCTTCAACAACGATTTGACATTCGACCTGACGCTCTATCAGAGCAACACACGCAAACAGACCTTCCTCCGTCCCATCACGGCAGGTGAAGGATACAATGCAGAGTATGTACAGACAGGTAACATCCGCAACCGCGGTATCGAGCTTGCTATCGGTTACCAGCATCGCTGGGGCGACTTCGCATGGAGCACCAACTTCACTTGGAGTGCTAACCAGAATAAGATTATCGAACTCTATGAGGACAATCCTGATGAGGTCATCTCAAAGGGCGGTTTCAATGGCGCTTCAATTATGCTGAAGAAAGGCGGCACGATGGGTGATGTCTATGTGAGCACCGATTTCAAACGCGACAACGAAGGCAATATCGCACTCGACAATAATGGTAACGTGCAGCGTGTGACGCTCACCAACCCGCTGTATCGTGGTTCTGTTCTTCCGAAGGGAAATCTCGGATTCTCCAACGACTTCACATGGAAGGGCATCAACTTGGGCTTCCTGCTTACAGCACGTCTCGGAGGCATCGTGTTGTCACAGACACAGGCTTACCTCGACGAGTGGGGCGTTTCAAAGGTTTCTGCCGACTGGCGCGACAAGGGTGGCATACCCATCAATACCGGTATGATTGAGGCAGAGAAATATTATAGTGTAGTCGGTGGTAACAACCCGATTTGGTCTGATTATATCTACAGCGCAACCAACGTCCGCCTGCAGGAACTCCATATCGGTTATACTCTGCCGAAGCAGGTACTTGGTTTCGCAACCATGTCTGTCGGTCTGACCGCACACAATCTCTGGATGATTTACAACAAGGCTCCGTTCGATCCTGAATCAGTGGCTTCTACTGGCACTTACTATCAGGGCTTTGACTTCTTCATGCAGCCCAGCCAGCGTTCACTTGGCTTCAACGTGCGTCTGAACTTCTAATGTTACACATTATTTATATATATAAGGAATATGAATATGAAAACGAATAAAATAAAGGGAGGTCTTTCGCTCATCGCTTTTTCAGCGCTGACAATTCTCGCATCTTGTACGGCAGGCTTCGAGGATGCCAACCGTCCAGACGGAAACCTGAGTCGGGAAGACCTTAAAAAGGACAACTATGCTACAGGTTCGTTTATGATTCAGTTGCAGAACGAGGCATTCCCCGAGCAGGAGAACACCTATCAGATGAACGTGGACCTGATTGGAAACTATCTGGGACGTTACATGACGTATGCCAACAATGGTTTCTCCAACAACAACTTTGTGATGATGAACGCGCCTACGGGATGGGCAAACTATCCTTTCAAGGACTGTACGCCGAAGGTGGTTTCTGCTTTTAAGGAAGTGTATGATTATACTGATGGTGAAGGCATCAACTACGCATGGGCACTGATTCTCCGTGCACAGGCATTCCTTCGTCTGACCGATATCTACGGACCTTATCCTATCGGTGCAGAGAGCGATCCGAACGCTTACTCTTCACAGGAGAAAGTATATAAGGAACTCATTCTCGACCTCGATTCAGCTACGAACATTCTCGCTCCGATGGTGGCAGCCGACCCGAACCTGACGGTCAGCGCTGACTACGACCATGTGTATGGCGGCAAGTTTGCCAAGTGGTTGAAGTTCGCTAACTCGTTGAAGCTTCGCATGGCTATCCGCATGCGCTTTGCCGACCCGGCTTATGCTCGTCAGGTGGGTGAGGCTGCAGTGGCTGGTGGCGTGATTACCTCTAACGATGACAACTTGGAGATTACATACGTGCCGAACGGTCAGTACAAGACATCAGTAGAGTGGGGCGACAGCCGTGCTTGTGCCGATATCGAGAGCTACATGAACGGTTATAAGGACCCGCGTATTACGAAATACTTCAAGGCAACAGAGACGGCGGGCGACCGCGCGGTCATCGGATGTCTGGCTGGTGCTGCTATTGGTAACAAGGCAACCGCTATGTCAGTTTATTCAGCTGCCAATATCGAGCAAAACTCACGCGGTGTGTGGATGACTGCTGCCGAGATTACATTCTGCCGCGCTGAAGGCGCACTCGCAGGATGGAGTGGCATGGGCGGAAGCGTTGAAGAACTCTACAACCAGGCTATCCGTCTGTCGTTCGAACAGTGGGGTGCCGGTGGCGTAGATGCTTATCTGCAAGACGCGACCTCTACTCCCGCAGCATACGTAGATGCTGAGGGCGGTTTCGGAAAACCCATGCCGGCAGCAAGCACCATCACCATCAAGTGGGATGAAAGTGCTTCTAACGAGGTGAAACTCGAGCGTCTGATTACCCAGAAGTGGATTGCAGGCTTCCCCAACGGTGATGAAGGTTGGGCAGAGCTCCGCCGCACGGGTTATCCGAAGGTGTTCGACGTAGCACGAAACACGACTATCAAGGTAGCCAACCGCGTGCCGTTCTGTACGGAAGAGCCGATCAACAACAAGGACAACTATGAGAAAGCTGTTCAGTTGCTCGGTGGTGCAGACAATTACACAACCAAACTGTGGTGGCAGAGATAATCAATTAGCAGTTAAACATAAAGAATCAATAAGAAATGAAAACAATATTGAAATCATTCCTGATGTTCTTAGGCGTGACAATCGCGTTCTCATCATGCAGCGACTGGACAGAAACGGAGATTAAAGATCCCGAGAATCTGACCGATGCGCAGAAGACGGAAGAATACTATGAGAACCTGCGCGCTTATAAAAAGACTGACCATCCCGTTGCATTCGGATGGTTCGGTGAATGGGTAGGAAGCGGTGCTTCACTTGAGCACTCCCTTCGCGGACTCCCCGACAGTGTGGACTTTGTCTCCATCTGGGGTAACTGGAAGAATCTTGATGAAGCACGCATTGCTGACAAGAAATATGTGAAAGAAGTGAAAGGCACCCGTGCACTGGTTTGTTTCATCGTGGACAACTATGGAACACAGTTGACTCCAGAGGGTGAGACTCCTGCTGACTTCTGGCTCTTTGGGCAGACGTATGGCGAGGGCGTCGATTTGGACTCCGTGCGCGTGGCTAACTATGCCAATGCTATCTGCGACACGATTGACAAGTACGACTATGACGGTTTCGACTACGACTACGAGCCGAACTTCGGACACAGCGGAAACATTTCTAAGAGTGCTTTCTCTCAGAAGAAGTACGAGCGCATCTTCGTTCGCACGCTGGCTAAGCGCTTAGGCCCGCTCTCAGGAACAGACAAGCTGCTGGTAATGGACGGTGAGCCGCAGACGATTGCCGGCGACCTCGGCGAGTGCTTCGACTACTTCATCGTTCAGGCATACGCTTGCACAAGTGCTTCGAACCTTGACAACCGTATCGCTGCAGCCATCTCGAACCTGACGCAGCCGGCAGAGGGAACCAGCAAATATCTCTCGCCCAGCAGCCCGTTCTATCCCAGCCGTTATCTCACGGCAGAGGAGATTGCCCGGAAGTATATCGTGACCGAGAACTTCGAAAGCTATGCGGCTACTGGCGGTGTGACATTCTCAGACCGCAATGGCAACGTGATGCGGAGCCTCGAAGGAATGGCACGCTGGCAGCCTATCATCAACGGACGTACCGTGCAGAAGGGCGGTATCGGAACCTATCGTATGCAGCTCGAATATAAGGTTTCTGGCTTTGACGAGACCTATCCGTATCTGCGCAAGGGCATTCATATCATGAATCCTGTGATTAAATAAATCGAAACTAAAAACGATAAGAATATGAAACGCAATCAAATCAAATTCATATTGGGCGGAATGGTCGTAGCATTGACCATGCTTACGGCTTGTGGCAACGACCACGAATACTCCGTCAAGGAAAATCAGGCTTACATTGCGCAGACTAACACCAACGGCAATGCTTCGCAGAAGCTCACCGTGGACGATGAGCCTGTGTCTGTCAGTCTCAACGTGCGCCTGTCGTCACCTACTTCTGAGGATTGCTCATTCGAGGTGGTTGCCGACGAGTCTGTACTGACTGAATATAACAACCTGAACGTGACCAGCTATCGCATGTTGCCGGAAGACTTCTTCTCATTCTCTTCGGATGTCATCACGGTAGAGAAAGACAACTCGCTCTCTTCTCCAATCAATGTTGACGTAAGCCCGATGAGTGAGGAGCTGAAGGCTACAGGTCAGAAATATGCCATCGGTATCCGTCTCGTAAGCAAGGACGGAAAGAAGGACGTGCTCGCTTCTGGAAGCAAATACGTCATCGTGCTCGACCAAGTGCCCAAGCAGGCAGTGCCGCTGTTCAACCGTAACCTCATGTCTGTCCTCCCCGTTCCACAGCTGACACTGACGGAATACACCGTGGAGATGTGTGTGAACATGGACATCTTGGGAACACGTATCGGACAGTACAATAACCAAGCTCTTTTCTATGCAGGCGGTAATGGTGAGATCTACCTCCGTTTCGGTGATGCACCGATTGAAGGAAACCGCTTCCAAGTGAAGACGATGGGTACGCAGATGAACAGTAACATGCTTTTCAATGCCAATACATGGTATCACATCGCCGTTGTCTGCACGGGAAGCAACCTCTATTTCTATTTCAATGGTGTACTTGACAACTCTTTGGATTTGCCGAATAACCCGATGACGCTCGGTCCTGACTTCAGCATTATAAGCAGCGGCAGTTATTTCGTTGCACAGAAAGCTAAGATGTGTCAGCTGCGCTTCTGGAGCAAAGCCCGCAGTCAGATGGAGATTGCCAACAATATGTACAACGTCGATCCCAACTCTGCCGGCCTCGAAGGCTACTGGAAGATGGACGAGGGCGAAGGAAACGTGTTCAAGGATTCTTCTCCTCACGGTCGTGACGCTTATCTGAACAATTCAGGATTAAACGTGACTTGGGAACCCGATGTGCGTATCGACGGCAAGTAAACATGAAAATGATAAAACTTAAAAAGAAAAAACATGAAAAAGATAATCAATAAAACCTTGTTGGCAATGCTGCCTTTCCTGGCAGCCTGCCAGTCAGACCCTGACGTAGGCACACCGCTCTATCCCGTAGAAGAAGAGGATGTGACTCCGAAAGTCTATGTATATAATGGCACAATAGAGGGTAATGAGATGGCATCAACACTGGTAAACACACCCGCCGGACTGGTTATCCCGGAGGATACGCTCCGTTTCCATGTACGCATGTCACGCCCCGCAAGCAGTGATGTGAAAGTCAGCGTTGCACTCGACAATACCGCGGCAGAGGAGTATGATGCTACTGCCGAATTGCTGAGCACAGACGTATTAAAGTTGCTGACGGATGAAGTGACGATTCCTGCCGGTCAAATCATCTCAAGCGAGGAGATTGTCATTGCCATCAACGATGAGTCGGCAGCTGTCGAGGCATTGGAGAAGTATGCCGTGGCGGCAGTCGTACTGAATGCTTCCGGTGCCGGAGTGGCTCAAGAGTATAACACCTACATCTGGAAACTCTACAAAGAGACGCTCAATGTCTATGCCGAGCTCAACACAGGAGCCGTCATCGAAGGCATGACAGAGATACCGAAGAGCGACTGGACATTCAGCACTACAAATACAAATTATGGTAATGAAATCACTGACGGGGATGTTAGCGCATGGAACTATGGTATGGTGAGCACTCCCGGCGGCACGATGACCTTCGAGTTCAGCTCTCCGCGTAAGGTGAGCGCCTTCGCATGTATCACGCCGCAATATGCCTCTTATTACCGCTACGGTGTAGGAGCTCTCAAGGTGGAGACCAGCGACGATGGCGAAACATGGACCGGACACGGAACGGTCACGCTGCAACAGCTTACAGGTAACGGCGTTTGGACAGTAGCCAAGTTCTATGAGCCCGTGACAGCGAAGTACTTCCGTTACTCTCCACAGACCCGTGCCAACGGTTCTACAGGATATGCATACGTAGGCGAAGTGAAGATTTACGAGTAAACGTAGATTCTGAATAACTTATTAAAAAACGGGGTTGTGACCGCAGGGTTGCAACCCCGTTTTTCGGTAGAATAAATATACGGCGAAAGCGTATAAATATGCACGTAGAACTTTCGCTTTCCAAAAGTGCCACTTTTAGCTTCCAAAAGTTCCCCTTTTAGCTCCTAAAAGTTCCCCTTTTAGAGTGCAAAAGTTCCCCTTTTGAAACGGGTTTTCCAACTATTTGAATATCAATAAGTTGCGAAGACACTTTTCCGTCTTGCCCGTTTGCATAAATATTCACTTCCACCGTTGAGGATGAAACATCATTGTCAGCAAAATTCTTTTCATTGTTTTTGGCGACGAAAAGTCGGGTCGTTATCTTGATTCTCGGAAATGAAAAGAAAAACAAACTTTTCTTTTGCATTTCTCTCACTTATTCGTAACTTTGGCTGACGCCCAAGTTACTCACGCTCGAAAAAACTCAAATAGAATTTGGTTTTTCGCTCGCTTAATCGTAACTTTTCATAAATTACTTACGCTCGACAATAAAAAAGAATGCGATTCTTTTTGTATTGTCCTCGCTTAATCGTAACTTTGCAACATCAACGAAGCGACACGTTAGTATGAACAAGAGAGCGACAGGGAAGGCGTTGCGCAAGAACCCTTTTTTTGAAAAATACCAGACACCCCATGAGGTCATTCCTTTCAACCTGATACGGTTGGAAGACTACGAGGAGGCGTTCATGGAAGGCATGCGCCGTGAGAAGGAGCAGATAGAGAAGATTGTGACCAATCCGGCAAAACCGACTTTCGACAATACCATCATCGATACCGACGAGGACAAGGACGGCTACTACGACCTGCTCTCACGCGTGTCTGCCGCATTCTTCAACCTGATGGGAGCGGAGACGAGCGACGAAATGGATGCCCTGGCTCAGAAAATGCAGCCGCTGCTGACCAAACATGCCAACGACATACAGTTGGACAAACGCCTGTTTGAGCGCGTCAGAGCCGTTCACCTGCATCATCGACGCTTGACTCCGGAGGAGAAAATGCTGCTCGATAACTGCTATTCGGGCTTCGTGAGAAGCGGTGCACTGCTGAGTGATGCCGACAAAGAGAAACTGCGCAAGCTCTCAGAGGAAATGGGCATGCTCTCACTCCAGTTCTCACAAAATCTGTTGAAAGAGCGAAAAGCCTATACACTGCACATCACCAGGAAAGACCAACTCGGCGGACTGCCCGAGACGGCGGTGGAGGCAGCTGCACAGGCAGCCAAGGAACGGAAGCTGAAAGGATGGGTCTTCACGCTCGACGCTCCGAGCATGGGACCGTTCATGCAACATTCCACACAGCGCGAATTGCGCAAACAGATGTATATGGCGTACAACACGCTCTGCACACACGACAATACGGAAAACAACGTGGACATCTGCAAGCGACTGATCAACCTCCGTCGCGAGACAGCACAGCTGCTGGGCTATAAGACGTTTGCCGACTATGTGCTGAAAAAGCGCATGGCATCCAATAAGCGGAACGTGTATCAGTTGTTTGACGACCTCATCAAGGCGTATAAACCGACCGCACTCAAAGAGCGCGAGGAGGTCATCAGACTTGCCAAAAAGATAGAAGGGAAAGACTTCGAACTGAAGCCCTGGGACGGTGCGTTCTACTCGCATAAGCTGCAAATGAAGAAATTCAACATCGACTCGGAGATGCTCCGCCCGTATTTCGAGCTGTCGAAAGTGATTGAGGGCGTGTTCGGACTTGCCCGTCGGCTGTATGGCATCACGTTCAAGGAGAATAAGAAGATTCCGGTGTATCACCGTGACGTGAAGGCATACGAGGTGTTCGACAAGGACGGCAGCTATCTGGCGGTGTTCTACGCCGACTTCCACCCGCGCAAAGGCAAGCAGGGCGGGGCGTGGATGACCGAGTTCCAGGGGCAGTGGATAGACAAGAAAGGGGAAAATGTGCGTCCGCACGTGAGCGTCGTCATGAACCTGACCAAGCCGACCGCCAAGAAGCCCGCACTGCTGACACTGGACGAGGTGACCACTTTCCTCCATGAGTTCGGACATTCGCTGCACGGCATGTTTGCCAACACACGCTTCGAAAGCCTTTCGGGAACAAATGTGTGGTGGGATTTCGTGGAGTTGCCGTCGCAGTTCATGGAAAACTATGCGATAGAAAAGGAATTCCTTCGCACTTTCGCTTTCCACTACGAGACAGGCGAACCGCTTCCCGAAGAACTCATCAACCGCATAGTCAGAAGCCGCAACTTCATGGCAGCTACCGCTTGTCTGCGCCAAGTCAGTTTCGGAATGCTCGACATGGCGTATTACACACAGAAGGATGTTTTCGACGAAGACCTCCTGAAGTTTGAGAAACAGGCATGGCGGAAAGCCATCATCTCCAAACAGTTGGAGAATACCTGCATGACGGTGCAGTTCTCGCACATCATGGCAGGTGGATATGCCGCAGGCTATTACAGCTATAAATGGGCGGAAGTGCTCGAGGCAGACGCTTTCAGCGTGTTCAAGAAAGAAGGCATCTTCAATGAAAGCACCGCACAGCGGTTCCGCGACCATGTCCTCTCACGCGGCGGGACGGAACACCCCATGACGCTCTACAAGCGTTTCCGAGGTGGAGAGCCCACTATCGACGCCCTGCTGAAGCGTAACGGAATCAAAGTAAATGCGACAAAGAAAGCATAGACCAATGAGTAATAATAAGGATAAACAACGGGAACTGGACCTGCGCTATCTGCGCATGGCGCGTATCTGGGCAGAAAACAGTTATTGTCAGCGTCGAAAGGTGGGAGCACTGGTGGTCAAGGAAAAGATGATTATCAGCGACGGCTATAACGGTACGCCCAGCGGTTTTGAGAATGTGTGTGAGGACGAGGGCAATGTGACGAAGCCTTACGTGCTTCACGCCGAAGCCAACGCCATCACCAAACTGGCACGCTCGTCGAACAACAGTGACGGTGCCACGCTCTATGTGACGGCTTCACCATGTATCGAATGTGCCAAGCTCATCATACAGGCAGGCATCAGACGGGTGGTCTATGGAGAGCAGTATCGGATGGAAGACGGCATCAATCTCCTGAAAAGAGCCAATATTGAAGTGATATATATAAATGTAGAAGAGCATGAATCTGAATAAGTCAAACCGCTTTGCTCCGATATTACTGGCATTGTGCGTGATTATTGGAATCTTGATAGGCACGTTCTATACCAAGCATTTTTCCGGTAACCGACTCAGTATTATCAATTCGGGCAGCAACCGCCTCAATAATCTACTGCGGATTATTGACGACCAGTATGTGGATACGGTGAATATCGACAGTCTTGTGGAGAAAGCCATGCCGCAGATACTCTCAGAACTGGATCCCCATTCGGTCTATATCAGTGCGAAAGACGTGCAGGCAGTAGCCGATGATTTGAAAGGCTCGTTCTCGGGAGTAGGCATTGAGTTCACGATTCGTGAAGATACAATCCATATTCAGAATGTCATAGCCGGCGGTCCGGCAGAGTCGGCAGGACTTCTTGCCGGTGACAAAATCGTGGCGGTGGATGGCAAGAACTTTACAGGTAAGCAGGTGACGAACAGCGAAGCCATGCGTCGTCTGAAAGGTCCGAAGAACACGAAAGTGAAACTGGGCATCCTCCGCTACGGTCAGAAGGAAGTGAAAAACTTTGTCGTCACACGCGATGATATAGAAACAAAGAGCATTGCAGCGGCTTATATGATTGACGAGGAAGTGGGGTACATACGCATAAAAAGTTTCGGGGAGAAAACGTATTATGAATTCCTTACGGCGCTGGCACAATTATCTCAGGAGGGTTTCTCAAATTTAGTGATCGACCTGCGCGACAATGTCGGCGGTCTGATGTCGTCAGCGATAAGAATAGCCAATGAGTTTCTTCCAGCCAAACGGATGATTGTCTATACCGAAGGCAGGAAGATGAAGCGCGAGGAATATCTCAGTGACGGTCGCGGCAGTTATCAGAAGATTCCGTTGGTGGTTCTTATCAACGAGGGCTCGGCATCGGCATCGGAGATATTTGCCGGAGCAATGCAAGACAACGACAGGGCAACGATTATCGGACGCCGCTCGTTCGGTAAGGGACTTGTCCAGCAACAGATAGAGTTTTCAGACCATAGCATGATTCGTCTGACGATAGCCCGCTACTACACACCTTCAGGCAGGTGTATTCAGAAGCCTTATGTGGATGGCAAGGACAAGAGTTATGAAGAGGATCTGGTGCAGCGCTATCTGCATGGAGAATTCTTCTCCCAGGACAGCATTCAGCATAAAGGTCCCGCATTCCATACCTCCATCGGACGAACGGTTTATGGAGGAGGTGGCATCACGCCAGACATCTTTATACCCGAGGATACGTTGAACATGACATCATACTATAAAGAGGCGGTGATGAGCGGATTGGTAATGCAGTATGCTTTCCAATATACGGATGACAACCGCCAGCTGCTGAGGGAATATGATAGCTTGGCTTCGTTGCAGGCTTACCTGAAGCGGCAAGGGCTTGTAGAGCGTTTTGTGACATATGCAAACCAACATGGTTTACAGCGCCGCAACCTAATGATTCAGAAGTCGTATCGCTTACTGGACCGCTTCTTGACAAGTCGCATAGTCTATAATATCCTTAATGAGGAAGCATGGGCAGAGTATATCAATCAAGACGACCCCGTGATTAAATCAGCACTGGAAGTCATGCGGAAGAAAGAGGCTTTCCCCAAGAAGCCACAGGCGGAGAAAGGGAAGAAGGTGGCAGTTGCTAACAAGAAGTCATGGAAGAAAAATCGTGTATAAGAAAGGAGATTCGGCGTCGGAAACGGTTGTTTGCGACGGATGAGTTGGCTGCCCAGTCGCGGCAGTTGATGGAGCGTCTGTTGGTACATCCCCGCATTTTGTCGGCTCGTGTGGTCCTTATGTATCATGCTTTGCCCGATGAGGTTGACACGGCTGATGCTTTGGAAACGCTTATAGGGATGGGGAAGAAGGTGCTCCTGCCGACAGTGGTCAGCGATGAAGATATGGAACTCTGTGAGTATGAGGGGCGGGAGCAGTTGCATGAGGGTGCCTTTCACATCATGGAGTCGGGAGGCAACAGTTTTAAGGATTATGATTCTATTGATGTTGCTGTCGTTCCCGGCATGGCTTTCGATATGAAAAACAATCGTTTGGGGCGCGGAAAAGGATATTATGACCGTTTCCTTGCAAAGATTCCGTCAGCCTACAAACTGGGTGTTTGTTTTGGTTTTCAGTTTTTAGAGTCACTCCCGACAGGCGCTTTCGATATCGTGATGGATGAAGTGTTGACGGGTAATGACACTTCTATTCGTTCGTTGTAAAATACTCTTCCAGTTCTTGTCTTGCTGACTCGTGATTGTTATCCATATCGCGAATAATATTTCCGTGTTCGAGCAGCGCGATGCGCGAGCTGATATCAACGGTATGTGTGAGGTTATGACTTGAAATGAGTATTGTTGCCTGCGTCTGTTGGTTGTAGTTGGTGAGAATTTTTTTCAGTGAGTTTTGGCTTGATGGGTCTAAGAAGTTGAAGGGCTCATCGAGGATGAGAACCTGCGGTTGATGCATCATAGCCGCTATGATACCCACTTTTTGCTTGTTTCCTGCGGAAAGGTCTCTGATGAGTTTTTTGTGCCCGAGTATTTCTCCGTTCATGAATGCGTTGAATTCCTGGAGACGCTCGTTCATTTGTGTCTCATCGATTTGATGGGTTTTCGCAATGAACGTGAAATATTCCTCCGGTGTGAGAAAATCGATGAGGAATCCTTCGTCGATGTATGCTCCAGTAAAGGTTTTCCATTCTTCGCTCTTTGCAGGATTGATGTCTGTTGACGTTGAAATCAGAATTTCTCCTTGATCGGCTTTGATGAGGTCGAGCATGAGTCGGAATAGCGTGGTCTTTCCTGCTCCGTTATTGCCTACGAGTCCGAGAATTTCACCACTGTTGATGGTGAATTCCTGGATGTTGCAGGCAACTGTTTCTCCGTATTGCTTTTTTAGGTTGGAGATAGTAATCATAGGCATTGTCTTTTATGAGCGAGGAGAGTCTCCTTGTTCTGTTACTGTTTAACTGATACCTTTTCCGTGGCAGTTCTTGAATTTTTTGCCGCTTCCGCACGGGCATGGGTCGTTTCTGCCGGGCATCTTGTCTTTGACGATTGGGGTGCGGTTGATTTGTTGTGCGCTTTCCCGTGTGTCGTGTGCTGCAGCTGCCTGCTGTGCGGGGTCGTGCAGTTCTTCTTTCTGTTCGTTGTATCGTTGTGAACGTTGTTCAGGTGCTGCTTCTTTGATGTCTTCGTGCTGCATCTCGGGTATCTGTCCTCTCATGAGTATGGATGCGATTCGGTTGTTCATGCCGTCGATCATGTTGTCCCATATCTTGACACTTTCGAGTTTGAAGATGAGCAGCGGGTCTTTTTGTTCGTATGAAGCGTTTTGCACGCTGTGTTTGAGTTCGTCGAGTTCTCTGAGGTTTTCCTTCCAGCAGTCGTCGATGATGTGGAGCATGATGGTTTTCTCGAATTGTTTGACGACAGATTTACATTCCGTGTCGTATGCTTCTTTGAGGTCGCATGGAATGTTGTAAACCCTTTTCCCGTCGGTGATAGGTACCATGATGCGTTCGTATTGCTGTCCTTGGTTTTCGTAAACCTGCTTGATGATGGGCAATGCAATATCTTTGATTCGTTCGGTTTTCCGTCTGAAGGTCTCAATGGCTTGTTGGAAGGTTCTTTCCTGTATTTCCTCCCGTTTGTTGTTGATGAATTCTTCTTCGGTGAACGGTGTCTCTATGGCGAGCGTCTTGAGGAGTTGTTCTTTGGCATTTTGATAGTCGTTATTATCAATAATGTTGATGACTCTGTCCCAGATGACGTTGGTGATGTCCATTCCGATTCGTTCTCCGATGAGTGCATGGTGACGTTTTTCGTAGATGACGGTTCGTTGTTTGTTCATCACGTCGTCATATTCGAGGAGGCGTTTTCTGATGCCGAAGTTGTTTTCTTCTACTTTCTTTTGTGCCCGTTCGATACTTTTGTTAATCATGGGTGCTTCGATTCTTTCCCCTTCTTTGAATCCAAGTCTGTCCATGACGGCAGCGATTCTTTCGGATGCGAAGAGTCGCATGAGTTTGTCTTCCAGTGACACGTAGAATACGGATGAGCCAGGGTCGCCTTGTCGTCCTGCACGTCCTCTGAGCTGCCTGTCAACGCGTCGGCTTTCGTGTCGTTCGGTGCCGATGATGGCAAGTCCTCCGGCTGCCTTCACCTCTGGCGAGAGCTTGATGTCGGTACCACGTCCAGCCATGTTGGTTGCGATGGTGACAGCTCCCAGTCCGTCGGTTGATTTTCCTGCTTCGGCAACGATGTCAGCCTCTTTCTGATGGAGTTTGGCGTTGAGGACGTTGTGCGGTATGTTTCTCATCTTGAGCATTCTGGAGAGGAGTTCAGATATTTCGACGGATGTCGTTCCGACGAGTGTCGGTCTGCCGCTTTCTCTCATGCTGATGATTTCTTCGATGACGGCATTATATTTTTCGCGTGCCGTTTTATAGACGCGGTCGTTCATGTCGTTGCGAATGACTGGCTTGTTTGTCGGGATTTCAACGACGTCCAGTTTGTAGATATCCCAGAATTCTCCCGCTTCGGTTGATGCAGTACCCGTCATTCCCGCGAGTTTGTGGTACATGCGGAAGTAGTTCTGCAGTGTGATGGTTGCGAATGTCTGTGTTGCTGCTTCCACTTTGACATGCTCTTTTGCCTCAACAGCCTGATGCAGTCCGTCGCTCCATCGGCGACCTTCCATGATACGACCCGTCTGTTCGTCAACGATTTTCACTTCGCCGTCGATAACGACATATTCGTCATCCTTGTTGAACATAGTGTATGCCTTGAGCAGTTGTTGCAGTGTGTGTACACGTTCCGACTGCAGCGCATAGTAGTTCATGAGTTCGTCTTTTCGGTCGATACGCTCCTGGTCGGAGATTTGTGTTTGTGCTTCCAGTTCAGAAAGTTGTGAAGTGATGTCAGGCAAGACGAAGAGTTCTTTGTCGTTCACTTGTTTTGCGAGCCATTCCGTACCTTTGTCGGTAAGGTCGCAGGAATTCAGTTTTTCATCGACCACAAAGAAGAGTGGTTCTATGGCTTTCGGCATTTCACGGTTATTGTTTGCCATGTAGAACTCTTCAGTCTTGAGCATTCCCGCTTTGATACCTTCCTCGGAAAGGTATTTGATGAGAGGTTTGTTCTTAGGCAAGGCTTTGAACGAGCGGTATAGCGCAACGAATCCTTCTTCCGTCAGTTTCTGGTCGTTTTGCTGTTGTCCCTGAGTGATTTTCTGTTTAGCTTCGGCGAGCAACTGTGTAGCAAGTTGCCTTTGTACGCCGACCAGTCTTTCCACAAGTGGCTGGTATTCTTCGAACATTTGGTCGTCACCCTTAGGAACCGGTCCTGAGATGATGAGTGGTGTACGCGCATCGTCGATAAGTACGGAGTCCACCTCGTCCACAATGGCGTAGTTATGTTTTCTCTGCACAAGATCGGCAGGAGAGATTGCCATGTTGTCCCTCAAATAGTCGAAGCCGAACTCGTTGTTCGTTCCGAAAGTGATGTCGGCCTGATATGCTTTTCGCCTCTCCGGAGAGTTGGGCTTGTGTTTGTCGATACAATCGACCGACAGTCCGTTGAACATATAGAGTGGTCCCATCCACTCAGAGTCACGTTTTGCCAGATAGTCGTTGACGGTCACCACGTGAACGCCGTTCCCGGTGAGTGCATTGAGAAATACAGGCAGTGTGGCTACGAGCGTCTTACCTTCACCTGTAGCCATCTCGGCGATTTTTCCCTGATGCAGCACGACTCCTCCGAACAGTTGGACGTCATAGTGTATCATCTCCCACTTGAGAAGGTTTCCTCCAGCCGTCCACTCGTTGTGATAAACAGCCTTGTCGCCCTCAATCGAGATGAAGTCGTTTGCCGGGTTTGTCGCGAGTTCGCGGTCAAATTCAGTTGCTGTGACAATCGTCTGTTCGTTTTCAGCAAATCGGCGTGCCGTCTCTTTGATGATAGAAAAAGCCACAGGCATCACTTCGTCAAGGGCATCCTCATATTTGTCGAGTGCTTCCTTTTCCAGTTTGTCTATGCGGTGGAAAATTTCCTCACGCTGCTCGATGGGTGTGTCCTCGATGGTTGCTTTGAGGGTCTCTATTTCTTCCCGTTCTTTGGCTGCGGCGTTCTGTACGAAAGACTGTATTTCCTTTGTTTTTGCGCGCAGGCTGTCGTTGTCGAGTTCCTCAATTTGTTCGTATGCTGATTTCACTTTGTCCACGTATGGCTGAATGAGTTTCATGTCTCTCGAGGACTTGTTTCCGAACATGCTTTGAAGTATGTTGATAATTCCCATATGTCTTTTGTTTTTTAGATAGGTTTAACGTGTACTTTCCAAAAGTACGTGCAAAGTTACGAAAAAATCGGGTAAGTGAGCAAAAGGATGGTGTTTTTTTAAGGTCATTTATAGTTTGTCTTGTTGTTTTTTAGCAGTTGCACGTAACAAAGTCGGTGCAAGACGAGAGCAGAACAAAGAAAGCTGGCTTTCTTTTTATGCCGGGCGCAGCCCGACTTGTCACACCTTTTTTGGGGGTGCGCTCGGCTCTGCCGAGTAAGAAAAAAAGGTGTGACAAAGTGCTCTTACGAGTATTGTTGCTGCGATGAGGAAGATGGGGATGGGGTATGTCTGTATGACTGCTCCGCAGAGGCATGCGATGGTCATTGCTGCCCAGAGTGTCCATATCCGTTTGCCGAATTTTGTTTTGCGTCCTCGTATGGTCTGCCAGAGGATGGTTGCTGGTATGGGGTTGAGCATGAGCAGTAGGAGGTTGAGCGTGGTGGTAGGATGTTCGGAGAATGCGAACAGTATGAGTATGAGCGACGCGACGGTTGTGGTGATGATGAGTAGTGAGTCAAAGACGGCGACAGCCCGGGAGTGGCGTGATTTGCTGAATGTTGGGATGCTGACGGATATGGCGATGATGAGTAGGATGATGCTGGCAATGAGGGGTGTGATTATGGTGGTTCTCTCTGCGTGGTTCTCTCTGTGCGGTTGTCTCTGTATGGTTGTCGCCGTGAGTTTTGAGTCTTGCACTGCGTTCATGAGCTCGATGGGCAGGAAGAGTTGTTGTTCGGGAGTGAGTGTTTTGTCGGCTTTGACTCCGAGAATGAGGTTGATTCCGAACTGTAGCCACGGATAGGGTTGTGTGTATTGGTTGATGAGGCTTCGGGTGGTGGTGTTTGGGGTTTGAGGTTTGAGGTTTGAGGTTTGAGGTTTGAGGTTTGAGGTTTGGGGTTTGAGGTTGTTCCATATCGCGTCTTTTGCGAGTGTGGTGCAGTTTTTATAGAATATGTTGTAGCGATAGGTGTTGTTGGGTGGTGTGAGGTTGTTGTTGAGTGTATTGATAATGTTTGCTGTTTCTTCGGGTGTGAGTCGTAGGACTTGTTCGTGTATGTTGCGTCCTTCGTGGCGGTATGTTTGGCAGAATGTGTCGTAGGTTGTGGCTCCTGCGTAGTAGTCGGTTTTTCCGAGTATGAAGTTGATGATGAAGTTGGGTGCGTGTGGGTCGAAGAGTCCGTAGTTGACTACGATGTCGATGTTCTTTTCCGGGTCTTGCACTCTGATGGCTGTATGTCCGAAGAGGGTATAGACTTCCTCTTTGCCTGGTTCGCATGTGAGTAGGCTGATGGTTTGCGCCTGGCTGATTGACAATTGACAAATGATGAAAGACAAATAGGTGATGAGTGCTATGCGTTTCATATTGTTGTTGGGTAAATAGGGTTATTGTTATTCGCCTGCGAAGTTATTGTTTTTTTTTGTTTTTAGGTTGATTGTTGTGTGTTTTTTTGCTTTTTTTGTATCTTTGCGGTAAATTGGCGATGG
Organism: Prevotella sp. Rep29; assembly: GCF_019551475.1. Classification (NCBI taxonomy): domain Bacteria; kingdom Pseudomonadati; phylum Bacteroidota; class Bacteroidia; order Bacteroidales; family Prevotellaceae; genus Prevotella; species Prevotella sp. Rep29. The sequence continues at coordinate 1,939,122 of NZ_CP047159.1, read as the reverse complement.
AGTTATGAAGCGTTATCTGTTTGCTTTTATATTGTTGGCATGTGTCTTTGATGGTGCGTTGGCTCGTGTGGCGCACCTGTTGCCTGTGCCTAAGGTCGTGAGGACTCTGGACGGGAGCGGTTTCCGGCTTCGCGGTGCCGTTGCCGTGGATGATGATTTCGGCTGTGCTGTCTTGCAGGAATGGGTTTCGGAATGGGGACACGTGCGGACGGATGCGAAGCGGCGGGTCGTGGTGAAGTCCAGCCTCGTTTCTCTTTCTAAAGAAAGGGAGCGTCTTTCGGATGAATGGTATCGGCTGCGTGTGGAGAAAGACAGCATCGTGATTGAGGCGGTGAGTGCTGTTGGTGTCATCCGTGCGGTGTCGTCGCTTCGTCAGTTGGCGATGGATGGCGGGGGACGGTTGGAGTCGGTTGAGATGATGGACTATCCCAGTTTTGCCGTGCGTGGATGGATGTACGATGTGGGGCGCTCTTTTGTCTCGATGGAGGAGTTGAAGCGTGAGATTCGCTTGTTGAGTCAGTTCAAAGTGAATCTTTTGCACCTGCATCTGACTGAAAATCAGGCATGGCGGTTCGAAGTGAAGGGCTATCCGCAATTGACCGACGCCAGTTCTATGTCGCGCGACAAAGGGAAATACTACACCCAAGAGGAATGCCTGGAGCTGTCAACGTATGCACGCAAATACGGCGTGACCATCATGCCCGAGATTGACATGCCCGGACATAGTGATGCCTTCCGACGGGCATTGGGGTTCGACATGCAGACGGAAGCGGGGAAAAGTGTGCTGAAAGAGGCGTTGAGCCAGTTGGCTGGTGCTTTTCCTTATTCTCCTTATCTCCACATCGGAGCTGACGAGGTGCAAATACACGATAAAACGTTCATCAGTGAGATGATACACCATGTTCACCAACTCAACCGAAAGGTAGCATTGTGGATTCCTGCCGGAGGCAATCCAGAGGGAGCAGACCTCACTACGCTATGGAGTACGGCAGGCAGGGTGACAGGAGGGATTCCGGCTATTGACAGCCGTTACAACTATATCAATCATTTTGATGTGTTTGCCGACGTTGTTGGCATCTATCGCAGCAATGTCTATTACCGCTCGCAGGGCGACTCAGTGGTGCTGGGCAGTATGGCTGCCGTGTGGAATGACCATGCGTTGGAGAGTGAAAAGGATATTGTGTGCCAGAACAACCTCTATGCAAGTGTGATTGCTTCTGCCTGTCGGGCATGGACGGGCGGTGGCGACGGCTATATTGAGGAGTTAGGCACTCAGTTGCCGTATGAAGGCGAGGGGCTCGAAGAGTTTGTGGAATGGGAGAATCGTTTTCTCTACCACAAGCAGTGGTCGCTCCGTGAAGCGGACATCCCCTACGTGCGGCAGGGTAATGTGTGTTGGATGGTTTCGCAGCCATTCCCGAACGGAGGTTCGAAAGACGGCGCGTTCGCCCCTGAGGATGATGAGTTTAAGGGGATGGGAGCGGGCATCGATATGGGCTATGATACCTACCGGGTGCGAGGTGCCGGAATTTATCTGCGCCACACTTGGGGAAAGATTGTTCCCACCTTGTTCGGTCATGTCGGCATCAATCATACCGCTTACGCATGGACGAACGTCTATTCTCCGAAAGAGCAGGATGCCGGTGCACTGATTGAGTTCCAGAACTACAGCCGGTCGGAAAACGACATTGTTCCGGAGGCTGGCTGTTGGGACAGGAAAGGCTCCCGGATATGGTTGAACGGCAAGGAATTGGAGGGACCCGACTGGAATCGGGCGGGTGAGCGCTTAGCCCGTGAGATACCTCTCACGGACGAAAATCTGACGGGGCGGGCTCCTGTGCGCATCCACCTCCGAAAGGGGTGGAACCGTGTTTTCCTGAAATTGCCATACGTGGATAGTGGCATCAGGCTGAACAAGTGGATGTTTACTTTCGTCATCACCGACACGACGGGGCGGGATGCTCTGCCCGGAATAGAATATCATGCCGAGGCACCGTCCTCAAATCTCAAACCTCAAATCTCAAACCTCAAACCTCAAATCTCAAACCTCAAACCAAAAAGACTGCAGCAATAAAATATAACTTTTTACGTTTTCAATAGAAAAAACATCAACCCTCAAATCTCAAAACCAAAAAGATGAATCGCGTATGAGAATATTGACACTGACCAGTATGTTTTGTTATTCCGTCCTTGCTCTTGCACAGGTGGACGACAACGTGGCGAAACCGTCTTTCGCGACGGGCTTGTCGTACAAAGTGGAGGCGGAGGGCTCCTTTTCAAGCGAAATCACTCCGCTGTGGCTGCAAGCCAATAAGCACGGACTCTCTTCCTTCGAAGGAAGCAACGGCTATCTTCGCGCCGGCATCTCCCGCGACTTGAGCGTCGATGAGGGGCACCGTTGGGGAATAGGGTTCGGTGTTGACCTTGTGGGTGCGCTCAACTATACGAGTAAGGTGGTTGTGCAGCAGGCATACGTTGAAGGGCGATGGCTGCACGGTGCCCTGACCGTTGGAAGCAAGGAGCAGCCGATGGAACTCAAAAACAACCAGTTGAGCAGCGGTTCGCAGACGCTCGGCATCAATGCCCGTCCCGTTCCTCAAGTACGTATCTCACTCCCCGAATATTGGGTGATTCCATACACCAACGGCTGGCTGCGGCTGAAAGGACATATCGCATACGGAAAGATGACCGACGACAACTGGCAGCACACATTCACCAATCAGGTTCACAACTACGCAGACGACGTGCTCTATCACAGCAAAGCCGGATATCTCAAAATCGGAAACGAAGACCGGTTCTTCCCGTGGTCGCTCGAACTCGGACTTGAGATGGCAGCCACCTTCGGAGGAACAGCCTATCAGCGGCAAGGCGACGGCACCATGCTGCCCATGAAAGGGGAAGGCGGACTGAAAGGCATGTGGAATGCGTTCATTCCCGGAGGCTCCGACGTCGGCGAGACCACCTATCAGAACGTCTCCGGAAACCAAGTCGGCAGTTGGGTGGCGCGACTCAACTACGACGGTGACACATGGCGCTGGGGACTCTACATCGACAAATACTTCGAAGACCACTCCGCCCTTTTCCTGATGGACTATGACGGATACGGAGAAGGAGAAGAATGGCAGGTGAAAAAGAAACGCCGCTATCTCGTTTACGACTTCAAGGACATGCTGCTCGGCATGGAACTCAACTTCAAGTACAACCGATGGATACGCGACATCGTCTTCGAATATATGTACACCAAATACCAGAGCGGTCCGATTTATCACGACCACACGCAGACCATAGCCGACCACATCGGAGGCGTGGACAACTACTACAACCATTACATCTACACGGGATGGCAACATTGGGGACAGGTCATCGGCAACCCGCTCTATCGCTCTCCGCTCTACAACGATGACGGCATCATCGACGTCCGCAACAACCGCTTCATGGCATTCCACCTCGGCATCAGCGGCACGCCGTCAGAAGCGTTCAAATATCGCGCTCTGGCAACCTATCAGGAAGGGTTCGGTACATACGCCACACCCTATACCAAGAAACACCACAACGTCAGTTTCATGCTCGAAGGCATCTATAGTTTCCAGAAAGGACTGCTGCGCGGATTCAACGTGCGGGGAGCCTACGCCATGGACTTCGGACACATACTCGGACATAACCACGGATTCCAACTCACCATCTCGAAGACAGGACTCTTCAAGAGCCATTAGCTTCCGGTGAGAGCAGAGCGAACTTGCTCGTTCTGCCGAGCGTGAAAATGGTCGAATGAAATTCAACAAATAAACACAAACAAGCAGCATGAAAAAAGCAACAGCATATATCGCAATCCTGGCAGTGACGCTCATCGCCGTCACATCCTGCGAATTAGAGACATCAGGAAACGGAAAACTCGACGGGTTCTGGCACCTCGAACAGATAGACACCATCGCTACGGGCGGCGTCACCGACCTCTCAGAAAGCAACGTGTTCTGGGCATTCCAGCACAAACTGTTGGAACTGACCGGCAATACCACGTGTCTTTGTCGCTTCTCCCACGCCGACAAGTCGCTGGTCATCAACAACCCCTATCGGTTTGACCGAGAGAATGGAGACGAGCCCCTTGCCGACACCGAGTTGCTCACGCCCTACGGAATCAACGCCCTCGAAGAGCATTTCACCGTAGAGACGCTTACAAGTTCCAAGATGGTGCTCTCAACAGACAGGCTCCGGCTGTCGTTCACTAAGTTTTAGAAACATCATAGTGGCACTTCTGAAAAACAATTTCAGTGAATTTACTCATCAAATTCACTTGAATTGGTCATCAAATTCAGTGAATTTGGTTTCTGAAAGTTGTGCTTTCAGTTTTCGGTAGTTTGTCTTTTTGTTAATCCTCGCGTGGCTTTCCGTCTCTTATAAAGCTGTTGATGACGAGATGGAAAGCGATATAGACTATCACATCGATGAGGACGATGAAGGTCGTTGGCAGGAAGTAGTCGAGTATATTGTTGAGCAGGACAAACGACAGGGCGAGGAGAAGGATGGTGATGAGTGCCTGTCGCTGACTGCATCCGGCTCTGAGCAGTTTGTGGTGGATGTGGTTTTTGTCGGCTTGGAATATAGGCTTTCGTTCCCGCAGTCTCTTGAATACGACGCGGACGACGTCGAAGCATGGCACGATGAGGAGTGTGTAGGATAGCAGGAGGCTGTCTTTCCGGAAGGGCATGACGTTAGGGTTGTCCATGGTGAATTTGACGAAGAGGAATCCGAGTATGAATCCGAGTGTAAGGCTTCCTGAGTCGCCCATGAAGATTTTTCGGTTTTTGCTTTCTTCTCCCCAGATGTTGAAGTAGAGATAGGGGATGAGCACACCCATGAGTCCGGCTATGAGTATGCCGTATGTCCATACTCCTTCGCGCATGAAGCAGATCAGGAATCCGCCGAGTGCGATGAGTGAGAGTGAGGCTGCGAGCCCGTCGATGCCGTCGATGAGGTTGATGGCATTGGTGATGAATACGATGATGAAGACGGTGAGTGGTGCGCCTATCCAGAAAGGTATTTCGTAGATGCCGAAGAGTCCGTAGAAGTTGTTGATGTAGAGTTTTGAGATGGGCATGAGGCATGCTGCGAGAATCTGTACGGTAAATTTCGTTCCGGCTCCGAGTCCTATGAGGTCGTCGATGATTCCGATGGCGTAGATCATGATGAGACTGATGACGAACATGGTGGTCCACATGCTGAGTGTGATGTGCTGGTCGGAGAGGAACGAGTGGACGCTGACGGCAAGCAGGAGTGTGAGCATCATGCTTGGCAGGAATGTGATTCCTCCGAGTCTGGGTATGGCGTTGTTGTGTATTTTTCGTGAGTTAGGTATGTCGTAGAGGTTTTTCTTCTCGCAATAGTTGAGTATTTGCGGAATCATGATGAATCCGCAGACGGCGCTGAACGCAAATGCTATGATGATGATGGTAGTGATGCCCATGTGTCTTGTTTTTTTATAATATAACTCGCAAGCTGTTTGAATATTGTTTAAGGGTGAAAATATTTGTGGCGGATTTATTGGTGTGGTTGTATATGGTATGTATTGATAAAAGAAATATTCGGATGAAATATAATATGTGGTGTTGTGATGCGTTATATTAAAAAAAAGTATTTTGAAGGTTTCTGTCATAACGGTTACTTATAATTGTGGCTCTACGTTGAGGGACACGATAAAGTCTGTTTTGTCACAGACTTACGAGGATATTGAATATTTGATCATAGATGGCGGTTCAACGGATCATACCCTTGATGTGATAAAAGAATATGAGCCGATGTTTGGAGGAAAATTGTATTGGCTTTCAGAAAAGGATGGGGGAATATATGATGCGATGAATAAGGGGATAAGCAGGGCGACGGGTGATATTGTGGGTATTCTGAACGGTGACGACTTTTATACTTCTGATGATGTCCTGCAACGTGTTGTGTCTGCATTTAGAAGTACCCCTCAGTTGGAAGCTGTATATGGTGATGTTCATTTTATTCGTGATGCGCAGCCCGAGAAGGTTGTGCGCTACTACAGTTCCAAGCCTTTCCGTCCCCTTTGGCTCCGCTTTGGTTTCATGCCGGCTCATCCTTCCTTTTATTGCCGTCGTAGCGTCTATGACAAGGCTGGACTATACAAGACCGACTATGCCATCGGCAGCGATTACGAGATGATGGTTCGTCTTTTCATGGTGCATAAGATTAATGCCAGCTATCTGCCTATGGATTTCGTAACCATGCGGACGGGTGGTGTCAGTACCAGGAATGTCAGGAGCCGGATGCAACTTATCAAGGATGATGTCCGCGGCTGTCGTGAGAATGGTATCTATACCAATCCGTTGATGATCAGCATGAAGTATCTTTATAAGATATTCGAGTTTAAATTGTAGGGAGGATAATATCTTTGTAAGATTGCAGGCAGTCGGTGCGCGGTTGTTTTCTATGTCTTATTACGAATGAGGTCTGCAATTTTTGCTGCCTGTACATCAGGATTGCGACTCTCCATGATGAATTTTTCGGCTGCTTTGCCAAAATCGCTGCGTTCTTCGTTGGACTGACTGCACACGCTTACGATTGTATCACGCAGTGATTGCACGGTCTGTTCCGGAATAAAGTGTATGTGTTTGTCATACTCTTCGGAAAGGCAGTCGAGCCGATACATTATGGTGGGTGTTCCTGATGCGAGATATTCCATGGTTTTTGAAGGGAAGAAGTAGCGTGTGAATGTTTGTGTCGGCCGTATGGGATTTACGAGTACGGTTGCTTTTCTTTCAAATTGCAGGAGTTCGGTTCTGCTCATTGGTGGCAGAAGGGTTATCCGTGGGTCATCCTTTATGCGCTCACGTGCATTGTTCAGGTATTCTTTCTTGTTTCCATAGATTCTTATCCACAGTCTGTAGTTCGGGTCGTCGATTTGCCTGAAGGCTTCAATGAGGTCGTAGATTCCTGTACGTTCTTCGGCTTTTCCGATATATAGTACGGTCTTATGTTTCTCTTTTGGCGTAGAAAGGATGTTATGAGGGGTCCCTCCATAGATGCCGTCCACGACGACGGCTTGTTTTCCTTCTATTGGCAACATCTCTGCCATGTGTGGACTGAGCAGCACGAATGAATCCATGCGTTTGAGGCAGTGGTTGATGATACGACGGTCAATGGCTTTGGCGAATCTGTACAGTGGGTTGCTTTTTCCTGTCATGAATTGGGGCAGGTCGGGGACTATGATGCAGGTTTTTTCTACATGTTTTCTCATGGTCAGGACTGCTAACAGGAACGGGGTGTGAAGTCCATAGGACAGGATAATGTTATGCTCGCCGTTCCTGATGGATTTTCTTATTTCGGACCGCACACGTAGGAATCGTGACAGCAATGCGACTAATGGGAAATTAAGTAATCCCACATATACGTCCTCTGCTGTGTTGTCGCCGCGGTGTGAGAACGGTTGTTTGCTGAAATGCCATTTCTTTATCTTGGGAAAGGCTGAAACGGGTGCAGCGGAAATGACTCTGGTTTGGGGAAATTCCTTGTCGAGCCCTTTTAACAGTGCTGTCTGAAAGTTATGGGCAGGGAAGTCTATGTAGGACTTCAGGTGAATGAGTTCCTGTAATAATGTGTCGGGGTACAGGTATCCTATGTATATGAGATTCATGATTTATATCTTCTGAATGTTATTTTGTAATAGAGTGACGGACAATATACGGCCATGTTTCTGAACAGCCAGACGAATGGGTAGCGCCAAGGTGTTATGCGCCTGATCAATGTCAGGTAGTCCTTGTTGGAGTGAAGCGGATGGCGGAAATATGCCTTACGCTCCTGAAGGGTCATCTTGACGATGTTTTCCTTGTCGTCAGCCTTTGTCCAGTGGTCAAAATCACAATGTCCGCAGATTCCTGAAGTCACGTAAACGGGAAATCCTGCTCTTCTTGTCATTACCGAGTAGTCCGAGTCTGCGCAACCGTGCATGTAAGGATAGAAAACGCCTATGCTCCGGAATATGCTGTTGGGTACAAACATGATGTTTGCATTGAGCAGGTCACACTGTTGTGGTTTGCCCGACGGAATCAAGCGTTGCAGTTTGGCAGTGAACCTTGTCAGGAAGATTTCGCCTCCATAAGTCACCTCGCTGCGTTTTTCCTTAGATGCAATGATTCCAGCAACCAAAGCCTCTTTCCCATGACGTGTGCTGGCATATTGTTCGGCTTCGAATAGTTGGTTGAAACAATCTGCGGTCATGTCTGTATCGTCGTTAAGCAGCAGATAGTAGTCCCATTCCCGGTCTTTGGCTGCCACCTGCCATGAACAGTTCATACCACCTGCCCAGTACAGGTTCCCGTCACCTTGCTGTATATGTATTTCCTTGTCGGGAAAAGCATTTCGTACAGCCTCGGATGTGCCGTCGGTGCAGCCGTCGTCGGTCATATACACCACGATGTTCAGCTTCTCTTCCGATGTGGAATCGTAGCGTTCCTTGGCAGCATACAAGTGTCGTAAGGAAGAAATGGTTTTCTCCTTGCGGTTATGACACGTAATAATTGTAGCAATATGCTTCATTTACTTTTGTTTTAGATATATTTTACCGTCACAGTCATTGTCTGCCTCCATGTTCCCTCTGTAGAAATAGGGCGCCTTGTTATTTGGGTCACTCTCTTTTCCTTGACTGCTGAACTGGATGCTGTAGGAGGTAGGCGTATTGCGCACTTTGTTGCCATATACATGACAGTTGTTCGCACCGTCGTCCATATATATCCCTCTGTAATCCCATATCCCGATATAGTCGTGGATGTAGTTGTTTCTAATCACCGTCTTGTGATTTTGGGTCGAGACGTATATGGCACCACTGTCAATCAGCGTTCGTTTCTCGATGTTATCCAAGGTGATGTCAGTATAATACAATTCATTTTCCTCTATGATGCCTGAACACTTATATGTCATTTCATGACCCCAGAACACACCACTGTTCAGACCTGAATATCCAAAGTCCGACAGTACATTTCCCTTGACCAGAAAATCAGTTCCAATCGTCTGGACGAGAGGAATGTTGGTCATACCCGTCCCGCATTGCTCGAAACGGTTGTTCAGTACGTTGCTGTTCTTGCAGTCGTTGTTGGAACGCACAATTCCCGACGAGCAGAATATAGCCTTGTTCTCTTGGAACGTAAGATTATCCGTAGCAGTCACACACACAGCCAGGCTTTTTAGGTATCTGAACGAGTTGCCTGTGATGTTCAAACCCTTCGTAAACTTACAGTCCGACGCCTCTATCAGATACTTGTTCCAATTGTTCGCATTGCCGTTAAAGCATATACCATCAATATTAAAGGTCCTCAACTTGCATCCCTCCAATGAAACAAACGTGGTGTTGCGACATTCATGCAACCTGTCCTTTTCGGACTCTATGCGCCCGTCAGCGATAGAGTTAGGAGCAGATAACATATTGCACACCCTGAAACGTGGCATCTGTATGCGGACACGACAATGCTTCGTATAGGCATAGTCAAGGTTCACATTATACGTCTTCAGCCAGTTATCGTCGTTCAAGTCCGTACACTCAAAGAAGACACCCTCATCCGTTATCGCCGACACCTTGTAGATACTGCTCGTAAACCACATAGTCACCAATACATAAGTGTATCTGCACAACTCACCTGACTGAGGCTCCAAGCCTCGATATGGAATGAAACATCTTCCGCCGCTCCGGTCAACAACACGTATCGTATCATCAGCAATCATACTCTCGCTCCATATCGACAATTCCTGCAAATGATCATCCAGAAACGTATTCTGATGATTAAAGGCATAACAGTACCTGTCCCCTCGCGAATATCCCATACCATCCGAATAGACGACAGTACCCCTTTCACCGGAAATTGTAACAGAAGACCTCGGATAAGCAAGATCCTTTAAGTATATGTGATTCTCCGAGAATTTAAATCTCCCAGCAGCCAGTCTTACATGTATATCCCTTTCGCCACTCTCCAGTTGGCGAGTGATAATCGACGTCAGAGAATCAAACTGGCTCTGCGACCATACATCAATCACCCGTCGCGAATAAACATCAGAACAGACGGCACACGCCATAAAGCACACAACCCAATAGCCTATTTTTCCACACATTCTCATAAGCCGATGATTTCAAGATAATTCTCACAGATATTCTCCCAGTCATATCTGGGATGCCGCTGAGTGAAAGAAAGAATATTCCTGCGCATCTGCTCACGCCTGTCTGGATGCATTATCAGTTCAGAGAGGCACCGCGCCAACGACCGCGCATCTCCCGTCGGGAACAACATCCCAACATCAGGAGTGATAATCTCCCTGAAGCCCTCCAGGTCAGAAGCAACAATCGGAGTCCCAAACGGAAAAGCAGTCTGAGGAATACCACTCTGCGACATGCTCAAGTAAGGACAAACCACAGCATACGCCCGCTTAATCAAACCAACCAACTCACCATTACGGATAAAACGAGAAATTAACACATACCGGTCGTCCCCCCTCATCTCCTCTAAAACACCATCATCACCCTGCCCGCCGACCACAATCTTATAGCCACCCAAAGCCTCACCCATCAACCTTACAGCCTCATGCAAAACACCCAGACCCTTATATCGTCTGATGTAGCCAAAAAACAGAAAATACCTCTCAGGAAGCCCCTCCCGCACCTCCAATTCAGGCAACGAAGCAAAAGACTCAAACAGACCGAAAGGATTCACACGCACCAAGTCCATGTCAACACCAGCAATCCGCCCAATATCACCCCTCGAATGATCCGAAAACAACACAATCCTACAACCCTTGCGTATCACCTCAGCCAACAACCTCGACGGCTTCACACAAGGCTTGCCATGATTCCACACCTCATGCAACGAAACAACCACATTGCCACCCAAGTAACGAAGCAAGTCAGCCATATGCCCCATGTCATAGTTGCATATCACGTTAATCGCATCATAACACCGCCCGTTTATCACCCGCGCAGCACCATAAGCCTGACACCTCATAACCAGCCCCATAACACTACGCACCACAGGAACAGAACCCAGCGGCCTAACCTGCGAAAACACATAAATCCGCAGATTATCATTACCAACATACCTGCTGATACCACCATACACCTCCATCGGAACAACATTCACCCCATAACGCTCCGCACGATAGTCCAGCTCGCAAGCCTCAGGCTCATGTATCACCCTCTTGTAGTAATACAAATCAACCCCGTAGCCCCTTAAACACAACTGACGAATCAAAGGCAGCGTACTACCCATGAAACCCTCCGTAATAAAAGCAATCCTCCTCACCATAAATCTCAAATCTCAAACCTCAAATCTCAAACCTTAAAAGACTTGACAAATTGAATCAATACCTCCCGAACCGTAACACCATAGCGCCTCCTGTTTCTCAGCCAGAACAACACATTACATCTACACACACGCAAGTCCTTACGAATCATGTCATTAATATGCAACCTGAAATGCCTCGGCATCATCACCTTCAGCAGCCCTATCGTGACCAACTCCTGCCGCGTGCCAGACACATACCCACCTAAATAAGACTCAAACCACTCCCACTGCAACAACAGCGCGTCAGCCTTACCCCTGAAATGACCATCCGACGAAATCGAAAAACGATTCTTACGATACTCGAAGCAAACCCTCTCCGTATTCGCAATACCACACGGCGTAGCAGCCATCACAGCAGAAATATCATCACTGCCCCAAGCAAAAGGCAAAACGAAAAAACCACCACGCTCCATCAGCGGCACCCTCTTATAGCAAAAATCACCCACAAACTGCTGACGACCCATACCAGCCCATCTATAATAAATCAGCTCCAACGCAGACTCGTGCTCACGTCGAGGCTCCAGCAACTCACACACATCACCACACTCATCAATAATCACAGTCTGGCCATGCAAAACATCCACCTGAGGATACCTCTCAATCAAACGCCTGTACTCATCCAGACAACAAGGCAAAAGCCTGTCATCATCACCCATACAGATCACATAATCACCAGAACAAAACTTCAGGCAACCATTCCAGTTCTCACACAGATGCTCAGCACCCAAATTGCGCTCATTCACAAAATACCTTATCCGGGAGTCACTCAGGCGAGGACCAACCACCCCACCCAGATCCTCCGGCGAGCAGTCGTTCACCACAATCAGCTCCCAATCACCGCAAGTCTGAGCAATGACACTGTCAATAGCCTCACCCAAATAACGCCCTTTATATGATGGAATTACTACGGAAAACAACATATGCGACATTATTTTTGTACAAGTTCTTTCTCCATGACAAGGTCTTTCCTGTCATCAACATACAGAGAACATATATATATCATACATATCCAGTTGAATGTCTCGATACGGTTTCTATAAGGGAAGATAAATATGGAAATCACTCCCGAACAGATAATAAACAGCTTGATATACAGCGGAATCTTGTGCCTGTATGTAACCATTATCCGGTAAATCACGTAGAAATAAGCCAGAGCCCACACCCAGCCAAAATAAATCGATTCACCGAAAAAACCAATGTCAGAAGGATGATATAACTTATGCTGAAGTTCAGAAAACCACGGCTTGCTGGTGCCATGACCAAATAACACACCTATAGGATCCGTCAGATTGTAATCCATGATGTACTCGATAAACTCAAAACGTATGGCATGCGAGAAATTGTCGTCCTTACTGTCTTGAATCAGCTCGCCAAACAACTCATCCCAGAAAATCCCTAATGCCACAAGGCAAACACCACCCAGCAAACATGCCAGGATCTTTACACTCCGCCCTTTAATCATAAAGAACGATATCCCTAACGTGAATAACGTAGATGCCAAAATCTGCTTGGTCAGATAGAGATATAAAGAAACAACAAGCAACGCCGACAGTATTGCCCAGTGCAGGCGAAACGTCTTCAGCAACCTGCTCCAGAAAAAACACATTATAAGCATCTGGACATGATAACTTCCCACAAAGAAACGTACCAAACCATTCCTCTTCTCAGCCAAGACCACATCACGCAAATCCTCAGGGTCACCACCGAATATGGCAAACAAGGGATCTATCTGTTGAGCTAACTGAATTCCTACCGTTATCAATGCATACAGCCCCAATATCCACAAAATCATCTTTTCGCTGAACTTGAAATGATAGAAAATGAAAAAGAATGCTCCAACATATGTCCAAGAAAGAATTTGAGAAAACTCCTCAATCAGGATGCCACCCTGCAAAAACGATGACAAAACAATGCAAAACGGCCATATCGTAATAAAAGCAGCGTAGTATTTGAATGTGATAGGCTGATTTACATGCTGAATAAAATACAGAGTCGCCACTGCAATGCACACCATGCCCATCAGCAGATAATATCGCACCTGTACAATGTATGCCCAACCAATCAGATTGAACCCGTTGCCCAGAATCACAGCTAATACAAACACAACCAAGACCATCATGATATTCTTAGCAAGCATCATGACACCAAGTCTGTCTGTTGTCGTATTACCCGTTATCATACGTCTGTCGTTATATCCGTAACTTCTCTATAAGCCCAATCGCTACAGGAGACTTTATATAATATTTCTGAATCACTATTGTAAACAACAGCACCACCGAACCTGTCGTCAGCAGAATTATCAGGTCACTTGTAGCCATTGTCCTGCGCATCAGATAAAGAACCAAAGCCAAAGGCGCATAGCATATCATGTAGCGTCCTATAGTCCGTAACGGCAATGCATAACGGGTCTTCCTGCAGACAAAAAGCAATGTTGCCGTCAGAACGGCCAATTCAGACGAAAGCCACACAATGGCAGAGCCCGTCGCACCATACATCTTTACAATCAGAAAGTTTGCCAATACAGCCAGTGAAGCACCTATTACGGAATTTCGCAAGACAATCCTGTCATAGTTGCGAGGGATAAGAATCTGTAAAACCAGAATCTGTTCATAGCCGATAATAAATACCAAAGGAGCAATAATGCGGAATGGCAGATAAGCCCCTTCAAAACCATTTCCCAGCAGGAAATGCAGAATGTTGGGCGCAAATATGATGGAAAACACCGTTACAGGGAAAGAAAAACAAGCCAAAGCCTCGACCGAAAGCCTTATCTTCTTCCAGAATTCCTCTTCATTGCCTAAGGCATGCAGAGCCGACAGCCTGGGTAACATGACGCCCGTAAAAGCAGTAAACACAGATATGATAATCGTATACAGCTTCGTCGCAGATGTGTAGTAACCCACTTGGTCGGTGTCAGTAACAAACCCCAGCCACGTCACATTCATAGTAGTATAGATAGACGTGATAATTTTGTATAAACCCATTGAGAAAAACGTTGCCAGCAGCGGTTTTATTGATATATCCTTTAGGGAGAACGTAACAAATTTTCGGGTATAAATCATATTCCAACCAGCATTCAGCACAATTGTCGCAACCGTAAGGATGTAATACGTGGAATAATCCTCTGGCTTTCTAATGAAGACAAATATTGCTACTACATATATTAGTTTGACAGCAATGGTGCGCTTCGTGATGTAAGCAAAGTTCTCCATTCCTGTATAGAACCACTCTATCAGAAATATGTTTGCAATCAGTTTTAGGACACCAATATACAGCAGTTTGCGATATTGAGCCAATGCAGGGACAGTGTACATGGCAGTCAGCAATATGACCAATGCAATGGCAGTGCTGATAATATTAAGCAAAAGTATGCTGTAGAATATTTTTGAGCGTCTTTCCCGATCATCCTTGTGCACGGCAATTTCACGTATTCCACACGTGGCAATACCCATCATGGAGAATAAGATGAAATAGTTGATGATACTGTCAACGAAGTCGCATATGCCAATGCCACTCACCCCAAGAATGCGTGACACGTAAGGGTAGGTCAGCAGTGGAAAGACATATCCGCTTGCCGTTAAAATAAAGCTATATGCAAAATTCCTTTTAATGCTCATCGTATCTCATGTGCACCTTGTTGTCAGCGTGCAGCAAATGCCTTCTTGAATTCGGACCTCCCGACATACAGCGTAGTGCATACCGTTGCCAGGAACAGCATTGCAATGACAAATATCATGCGTCTGGGTCCCGCTGGTCTTATCGGAACCGTGCTGCATTGTAGGATGGTAAATACCGGAGTGCGCTCCTGCAGTTTAGCCTTGGCAGCCTGCAGCTGAGTCTGCATGGTCTGGTATGTAGAGAAGCACATCGACATCTCATTCTCCAGCTTGTCGCGCTCGGATGCATAGACCTGTAGAACCGTACTCTCATGGGTATCACAGAAATGGCTGTATTTCACAACTGAGCGGTCATAGTCAGCCTTTGCCTTCTCGGTAAGTTTTGTATAATACTCGACATCCATACGCGCTTTACTTGTCCTGTAGTCTGTTATTACAGCCTGTAACCGCTGACAGACACTATCTGCCAAAGTAGCTGATACCAGAGGGTCCTGGGAACGTATCGAAATGGTTACCACATCTGTCTTTTTATTCACCGAGCAACGTATCATGCCCTCCAATGCCTTGGTCAACAACATGTCCTGCTCGCTCAAGATAAACGGATCTATCTTTCCATCGGCTTTACCTACTGGTTTGTCGGAATTCTTCCATTCGTTTATTTTCTCAATCAGCCATGTTTTGGGATAATTGTAGAAAGCATCCTTCTGGTGCTTCAGTAGATAGGTATGTAGGTCACACTCAACCTTGCCGTCTAATGTCTTGACCTTAACATCAAACAGCGAAACCAGGAATTGCTTGGAACCAATAAGATCGGGATACAGTTCGGGGTATATGGCATCCTTGCTCATGCCAATACCTAAGTTCACACCGAAATTACTTGCCAAAGCCCCAAGTCCGCCACTTGACGAAAGATCTACTATTTCTGGCGCCAGAACCTCGCTCGCATCATAATATCTGGGCTGAGGAAATATATATATACAAGCAAGGATAAAGGTTACTACCCACACTTTTAGCAACAACATTTTCCTGCTCCAAAGATCCTTGAAGATCTTTCCGAAATCTATGGTTTGTCTATTGTTTTCCATACTTGAGAATTGTAGCTAATGTCCAAAATCCAAATCCTTTCATCCTATTTCACAATATTTGCTATTGTTGCAATCATCGCGGCGATGCTGCTGACGCTTGAGCCGATGGTGAGCCATTCTGTCAGTGAGCGTCCACTGTTCTTGGGCTTGCTCGGAACTATGATTTCACAGCCGGGTTGCACCTTGGCGTTATGACCGACTTTTGCCACCTTGCCGTTCATATAGATGATGTAGGTATTGCTCTTCTTCGCACGGTTACCCCATCCACCGGCTTGGTCGATGTAGTATGACGGGCGCTTGCCTTTCTCGTAGGTCACGGTGTTCGGATACATCACGTCGCCCGAAATCTTAACCGTACCGTTGTATTCGGGAACGAAGATGCGGTCGCCTTCCCGCAGCACGATGTCCTCGTCGCAACCGGGATTCTTCAGTGCTTTCTCGAAATCGACACCTACGGGATAGGTGTCACCCAGTTCCAGCAAGGCTATGTTCAAGGTGTCTTTCTGTCCTGCCTGTGCCTGCAACATCCTCAGTACGGTTTGCATCCGCAAGCGCTCGTCCTCGTTCGTGCGGCGTTCAAGGCGTGCTCCGCGAATATATGCGAGGTCGTTCAGACCGCCTGCTTTCTTGATGATGTCTGATATGCGCTCGTTCTTGCTTGAGAGGGTATAGACACCGGCAAACATGACGTTGCCTTCCACGCGGACATTCTTTTGGATGTTGAATCCCGGGCTTTGACGGACGTAAATCTCGTCGTATGGCATCAGGACGAAGCCCGGCTCGCCGTCGATGACGAAGCCATCTTTGAGTGCGAGCGTGAAGGTCTGTGAGATAATGCTGTCAGGGCTGGTTGCCTTGGGATTGTTTATGCGGCGGGCGATATCCACTTTCACCGTTGAAGCGGTCTCTTTCAGACCACCTGCCTGGAGAATCAGGTCTTCCACCGTCTCGTTGGCTGCATATTTATAGATACCGGGGTAGTGCACCTCACCATGGATGGTGAGCGTGCGTTCCTGCATCATCTCTTGTTTGGTCGGGATGAAGAGCACGTCGTTTGCCTGCAGGGGGATGTCTGCCGCTCTGCCGTCCAAGATTCCTTGCACATCTACGGGTATCACTTCCAGTGTGCGGTCGGCTCTCATGCGGTGCATCACGGCGTGGTCGGTAAATGCTTCTTCGCGCACTCCTTCGGCATGTTCAATCAGTGTGCGCACGCTGTTGATGTCGTTGCCCACCTCGTACATTCCCGGGCGGAAGACGGCTCCCTTCACCTCCACGCTGTTCTCGAAGCGTGCGATGATTGAATCTACGCTTACCGAGTCCTCGTCGGATACATGGAATGAACTGAGGTCGAATTCTTCGATGTTGTGGATGGAATATTGTCTGCCGGTCTTGCGGATGAGGCGAACCGACTTTGTATAGGCATCGCCCGTAAATCCACCGGCATATTTCAGCAGGGTAGCGACACTCTCGTTCTTCTTCATCTCGTAATACATGGGGCGTTTCACCTTACCCGTGATATTTACCAGACAGTCGTAGGTGCCCACATAAATCACGTCGTTGTCAGCCAGATGTATGTTGACCGACTTTCCGTTCAGGATATGGTCATACACGTCGATTGCAGCAATCATTCTTCCGTTGCGATAGACCTTGATGTTGCGCAGCGTTCCCACATCATTGATGCCGCCTGCCATGTAGAGCGCGTTGAGTGGGGTGGAGAAGGCGGAGAGCGTATAGGTGCCGGGTACGTTCACTTCGCCATATACGTTTACCGTCACGCTGCGTGTCTGACCGACACTCAGGCGTATGCGGCTGCTGCTGTATCGTGCTCCGAGTGTCGAACGCAGTTGGGCGTTGGCTTGCGAAACGGTCAGTCCGCCCACCTGGACGGGTCCGAAGCCTTCGATGGTCACCGTTCCTTCGGGCGACACAACGCCCTGAACGGTTTTTTGCGAGGCACCATAGACGTCAATGAACACGGCATCGCCAGGTCCCAGGACGTAGTCTCGCGGGGTGGCAATATTCATGGCTGGCGCAAACGACAGGTTCTTGTTGTTGAAGATGTCGCGTCCCCACACTTTCTTCTTGTTGCGTTTCTGCTGTTCCAACAGGCGTTTATACATTGTTGCAGTGTCCGTCGGCAGCAAGTCGTCCATCGCACCTTGCATTTCCGTGAACTCCTTGTCGTTCTCGTCGAAAGTGTAGAGTTCCGGATTATAGCCGCTATTGCCGATTCGCTGTGACGAACCTTCCTCCGTTTCTTTCTGAACGTTGTTCGTGCGTGTCCGGTCGTCGTTGGTCTTGCCGATGCTTGCGTCCGACACGGCACCCAGTCCCTTGTCCTGTGCGATGCGCTCATACTTCTTCTGTACACGGCGAATCTGGCTGATGTCCACACCGTTCTGTATCAATTTCGTTACAATCTGTCCACGCGAGTTGCCAGCCTTATACTCTTTTGCTATAAAGTTCATCACTTGGTCGTCTGTCATCGACGACTGACCAAGCACACTCAGTGGAAGCAGCACTGCTGTCAATATTACCAACAATTTTCTTTTCATATCTCAGTATAATTCTCTGTTTTCTGTTTTTTATGTTCAACTCTTTGTCTTCGCGGGAACTGATGTGTCTTTTCAGAACTCTTTCCCGCTCAGCAGACAGAATATCGTGTTTACGACAATCTTGAAGTCCATCCACAGCGAGCGGTTCTCCAAGTAGCGGATATCCATTTCCAGACGCTTCAGCATCTTCTCCATCGTGTCGGTATAGCCGTTATACAGCGTCGCCTCCGATGTGAGTCCCGGGCGCATCTCGTAGATTAACTCGTAATCATTCGTGTGCTCCATGATTTTCTCGATGAAGTAGCGGCGCTCGGGACGCGGACCCACCAGCGACATGTCGCCTTTCAGCACGTTCCACAGCTGCGGCAGTTCGTCCAGATGGTGTTTGCGGATGAAACGTTCCACGCGCGTGCTCTGTGCGGCATCGGGCATTGAGATGAGTTGAGGACCCTCGTCCTCGACCACGCTACTCATCGTCCGAAACTTGTATATGTTGAACGGTTTGCCGCCATAGCCGATGCGTTCTTGCGAGAAGAACACCCGACCGCCGCGCTGACACTTCAGTAACACTGCTATCACGATAAAGACGGGAGAGAGCAAAACCAGTCCCAATGCCGCACAGACAATATCTGTCATGCGTTTGATCGAACGTTCTGCAACCCCCATTGCGTCGTGGCTATAATTCAGGCATGAAGCCTTTTTCGAGTATATGTTTTCCAAATGCGTTTCTTCTTTAATTAATATAATAACTGAAAAAAGTGTAAAATGTTGTAGCAAAACCCATTTTTCTTTGAAAGAATGTGGCGTTTTCATGAAAAAATCGTAACTTTGCCGGCACAAAGATGCAGAAAATACCGCTGATAATCGTCGATTAACAGCCTGATTGAAAAGGGGTTGACTGGATTTGACAATCAACCCCTATTTTTATGAAGAAAACTAAAGCAATAAAACTCTACTAAACGCTGATAAATAAAAGAAAGTTGAAAAAATGGTCGTGTGGAAAGATTTGCTTTATTTAGCCTTAAATATACTTAAATTGCCACACTTTTTCCACACATTCTTTCCACACATGAAATATAATTTGTAACTTTGCCAACGGAAAAAGGTACTTACATTATGGCAAAAGCAAAGTTATTTAACTCAAAAGAGGCTCTTTTGGAGGGCTATTGTGATTTAAACAGAACTCCCCATCTTGACAACTATCTGACAAAGGGGAAAGGTGGTCGTAAGGTTTATTTGCTCGGTAGAGTGCTGCCGTCGGGCAATATATCCCTTATGCGTTATTCATGTAGCAATGGCAAACGCCAACGTGAAATGCTTAACGTAGTGTTGAAACTTGAAGTGGATGCAAACGTAAAGCGAGAGAATGAAGAAAAGTTGAGATTGCAGGCTTTGGCTTGTGATGCGCTTAACGCTGACCTTGAAAGGAGAGAGGCAAACTTTCAATCATCTATAAAGTCAAAAGTCTTGCTTCTTGATTTCATTAGACAAGTTGGTGAGGCTGCGTTGCGAGAGACAGGAAACCGTCATAGTATGTATGCAACTATGAACTCTTTAGCGAAACACGTTGAGGCTTATGCAGGAACGGACACACGTTTTAAAGAAGTTAATGAGGATTGGTTACGTGGCTTTATCGACTATCTAAAGCATGATGCACTTAACGTAAATTTCACACGTACAGAGAAAGAGGGTAGGCGCAAAGAGATAAATATATCTCAAAACACACAGCATCGTTTGATAGTGAACATTAACTATGTACTGAATAAGGCGGTGAAGAAGCACCTAATCACATCAAACCCTATGGACTTGTTAGATAATAGTGATAAGGTATCAGCAAAGTCTGGCACACGTGAGTATCTTACAAGTGAAGAAGTGGAATTGTTGATGGGAACGCCATTTACACATGGCAAATATCATATAAAAGAAGCGTTTTTGTTCTCATGCTATACTGGGTTACGCTTTTCAGACCTCAAACAACTAAAGATGTCGGATTTTCGCTTTGACAGAAAACATGGTTGGTATCTTAAAATAAAGATGGTTAAGACGAGAGAACCGCTTACAATCTTTATCCCGAATGTTGCTTATGATTTATTGCCTGCTACGGAAGATGAAGATAGACCAGTGTTTGACCTACCTAAAAATGATTATGCGAATCAGGCTCTTCAAAGATGGTTGAAAGATGCAGGTATCAAAGGAAAGCACATCACTTTCCATTGTGCTCGTCATTCTGCGGCAACAATATTGTATAGTGCAGGATTGCCATTGCAGACAATTCAGAAGCAACTCGGACACATCAAGGCGCAAACAACGGAGATTTACGCTAAGATGATGGAAGACGCTCAACATGAGGCAAGTAGTAAGATGGATGAACTTTTTAAGCATTGATGTTATGGCAAAAAGAGCAAAGAAAAGTGTAGTAAGTTCTGAATGGACTAAGCCAAACGATGAATTGCTCAATAGTCCTCACATGTGGACGGATATTGAGGATATTAGCGTTCCCGTTGATAATTCTACATTAAGTTCAATGGTAGAGAGCATTGAAAAAATAAAAGAAAAAGACCCGCTGTCTTCATGGCTGATGGAAAGTTCTATTAAATATATGGATAGACCATTGAAAGTTCTAAAAGCAGCAGCACCAAAGCACATAATAAAAGAAGTTAAATGTTGTTTTGATTGTGTTCTACATGGTGAGCAGGTGGCAGAACTGTTACCCATGCTCAATGAATTAGTTTTCGCTGTAGAACAAAACATAGACGATGTGGAGGCGTTGTTAAAATGTGAAAGAAAACGTGTACGGGTAAAGAATAACAGACATTTGGCTTATTTCCTGCATACTCTGGAAAAAGAAGAATTGATTTGTTTCGATTGGAACCAAGTAGCAGAAGACAACAAGGTTTTTGAATCTAAGAAAGGGACGGTGATAACTGCATCAAACTTGTCCTCATCGCTTAATCGTTTTGGTTTTTTAATCGATAAAGATAAAGATAGTGAACGTGTAATAGAGATAAAAAAGAAGATTGAAGATGCCGTTAAGAGTGCAAAAGGTTGATACCTTTTTGCACCTTTTTTTCTATCAACCCCATTTAAGTTTCTTCTGTTTGCTTTTATTGTACTTTTGCATCGGCAACGGACAAAAGTGCGCACAAATCCAATGCCATAAATTTAATTTTAGAAAAAAGAATTATGGCAAAAGAAACAAAAGTGGAAACACCACAAAAAGCAGACAGATACGCAAAGTATCTGACCGCAAGACAAGCCGCTGATTACATTGGCGCAAGTATAAACTATCTCTACAAGTTGACAGCAGGACATAAATTGCCGTTCTACAATCCAATGGGGCGCAAGTTGCTGTTTAAACGTACAGAACTTGACGCATGGGTTGAGGCAGCAAGAGTGCCTACTGACGATGAACTGATTAGTAGAGTGCAGACTGAACAAATAAAGAAAGGAGGTCTGTTATGATTGACACCGTTAAGTTAAGACTGAATTATACGGAGTCACCAACATTCAATGTTGGTCAGTATTTAGACAATTCCAAAAGTAACATGAACACAGATACTGGTGAGTTGTGGGGGAGTGGTACACTTAGGAATATGCACGTGTTCTATAATGGCGGTAGTATAGTCGTTGAGGGCAGTATTGGAGGTTTCCTTTTCCCGAATAATTCACGCATACCAAAGAGACAAGACGTAGGGACTGCAATAGAGCAATTAAGTGATTTGCTCCATCTGCCAATGTCAAACGCTCTGGTGGTTCGCTTGGATTGTGGCTATCATTGGAATATGGAACGTCCAGCCAACCATTATTTCCCTCTGTTATGTGAAGCAACCTATTTTGAACGATTGAATCAAACGGCAACTACGTTGAAGTATGCCAAAGGGGGAAAGAAAGAAACTAATGTACTCATCTTCTACGATAAGGCTAAAGAGTGCAAGAATAAAGGGAAACCGCTACTTGACGGCTTTGGCGAAAACGTGTTGCGGTATGAATGTCGTTGGGTGAGTAGGGTGTCACGTCAATTCGGTTTAGGTCAACTAACAGCATCAATCCTAACCAACGAAGATTTCTATCACTCAATGGTAAAAAGATGGGGCGATTTCTATGAGAGTATCAATAAGAGCTTTCGTGGCGATTATGATATGCCATTAATGGGTAATGTGCGTTTGGCAAATGATTTTATTTATAGCATATTGTTAAATCTCCAAGACGCAGGCGTTGTTATTGACATTGAAAAGACAATGAAAGATAGTAATGTCTTTGGAGAAAAGGGGTGGCAATATGATAACCTACGACGGAGTATTATAAATCGTAGGGCAAAAGTTGAACAATATGCTTCTTATGGTTTGACAGATGAACTTAATGATAAAGTTCGTGATGTTGTAAATAATTGCGAATAAATGTCTTCTAACGGCTTTTCGTGGCATTGGTGGTAAATCTATCACTAATGCTGCGAAAACCGCTTAGAACGGCTTGAAATAGGTTTAAAAGATATGACAAATAGAGAACATACGCAACAGCAGGTTTTGGGATTGTCGTTTGCTATATTCGATAATAACATGAATAGCCTCATCAATGAAATAAACTGCGCCATCAAGAAAAGCGAAACACCAGAGTGGAGGGAACAATTAGAACGCTCTTTCATTTTGATGCAGGAGATTAGAGAAAGAGCGTCTGAAGCAATGATAGTGATAGATGAATATGAACGAAAAACATCAATAGGAGAAAAGTTAATAAATTGGTTGTGCGCTACCTGGTATAAAGTCATTCACAATCAATGATACTAATACCATATTGAGTAAATATTGCCAAGGTAGGTATATATACATATATGCGTGATATATTAATTAATACAATATAATTAATTATATAATAATAGAGGGAGCATTATCGGAAATGTTAAAAATGGAGTTCCCTAAACAGTTATTTTGCAATAATCCATGAGTTTTGAAATATTTTGTGTACATTTGCACCTGCATCTTGGATGCTAACATATTTGCTCAATCGCTCTCGAATCACCACCTCGAAAAGATGCGAGCAAAAGAATATACATTGGGAACGTGCCCATAATGGCGCGGACTTATCCCATAGTATATTCGGCTTGTGGTGAGCCTGAGAGCGTATGGCGAGGGTCTGCGCTTTCTTTTTTAAGTTAGTGCATGACATAAAGACAGTATTAACTTAAAACAGATAATTATGAGTGACATTCTTAGTATTTTGACCAAAGACGAAAAGGATTTTATAGAGAAGTACGGGATAAGCCCGTCAGACATTTATGATGCTCGTGGTGAAATCGTAAAGGTGTATCACGATAAAGCAAAAGCTCTTGGATGCAAATTTGTTGTCAATAGCTGTATGTATGGTCACAGATTAAAAGACCGAAATGGTCATTGTATTGTATGCCATCCTAAATATATTACATACCAAAAACGTGAGACTAATGGCGGTATTCTGTATATAGCCAAATATGACAAATATTGTAAAGTGGGAATAATAGAAAGTAAGCGGACTTCAGTTGAAGCATTAATCAGACATCGTGAGTATCAGTTGAACAGCGAAGATGGCTATGGGGGATATGTCGGGTGGAAGATTCCTAAATACTGGATTGTTGATAAGAATATTGGGAAAGTAGAGCGTGGAGCACACATTTTACTGAATGATTATAAGGTTGATAGTTATTATTGGCACAGCGCAGAATTAACACCAACAACGGAGCTTTTTAAGTGTTCATTAAAAAAAGCGGAAGAAGCTGTTCTTATGTCTTTAGAAACTAACAAATAAAGCCGACGGGCAACGGCATATAAACGCCCACCTAAAACAATGAAAAAATTAGTATTTTTTTTAGCTGCATTCCACTTTGTTGTGTCCTGTAACACGAAGGGTAATAGTTTGGAAAGCGAAAGTGTCCTTAATAAAGAACAGTTACAAGGTGCATGGTATGCCAAGTCTTTAGAAGTGAATAATCAAATTATTGATACTCATGAGCATCCAGAATGCTTGTCTGCATTTGTTTTCAAAGATGATAAGGTGAAACTTATTCAAATGAGTAACAATTCAGAAAATGGAGGCTATTATAAAATTAGCAATGATACTATTTATATTCATGATTTAGTAACAGACCAATGTGTCATGAAACTTAAAGTTAATGAAATAACTGAGAAAAGATTAGATTTAAACGTATTAGACGAGCAAGGTGTTAAAATGATGTTAGAACGAATGGAAGATAAACAATAATTTGTGTAAATATGACAAAAAAAAGAATTAACTATTTATGTTTGACTATACTTATATTGAGCGCATTTTTTTCTGGTATGTGTTATGATTTGATAGGGAATGACATCAAGAATAAAGAGTTCAATCTGAGTATATCGGAAAAGGCAAACAAGGATAAGATGTCTATTGATGGTTTTCTCTATGACATGGGGAAAAAAGGATATGGTTCATATCAGTCAGACCGTTATGATTACGAAGAACATCAACGCAAATATGAGAAGCGTCGTGACGAGATTAACAATCTTAAAACCGTAAGAGCGATTTCCTCAATTGTTATTATGATTATTGGCATATATTCCGCTTTCATTATTTACAAGAAAAGAATAAATTAGTATAATAAAGGAGATATGAAAAAATGTTTGTTTTTAAGTGTGATGACACTATTTGTTTTGTTCTCTTGCACACAAACAAAAGAAGACAAGATTAGGAATGAGTTTAAGAATTATGTTAGTTCAAACTTCGATGACCCTAATAGTTTAAAAGAAATATTGAGTATAGAACCAATTGATACTATCACTTACGAAAGTATTCGGAATGGTGTTATGGCTCTTCATGGTATTGATAGTTTAACGAATTCAAGTGATACTATTGAAAAGGAGCAAAGTGAAATAATATTAAGCAAAATAAGAGCGCATAAATATAATCCTTATTACAAGGAAGAACTAATGTCTATGGTTTTGCGTAAAGCGGAACTTAGCAGAGCTTTGATTTCGTGGATTGATGACTATGGTTTTGCTTTGCTAAACGCCATGAGTGATTCCACGGATAATTCATTGAATCGATTAAAGGGGCTTAATATATGTCAATACAAATTAAAGGCAAGGATTAAAGAGAAAGATGGCTTAAAACTTAGGGAGTATTATGCCTTAGAAGATAGTGTCGGTTTTAGATTTTTTGATAATAAACCCACATTTAATGATTATTCAGAAGGAACAGCAGAATTCTATAAAGTGGCAAGGGAATATGAAGACATCATGACTATCCGAAAAAATATAATAAATGAGAAACTGGAGGTGAATCAGAAAATGCTGAGAATCTTGGATTAGTTTTTTTAAATTTTTCGGAACTATTATTGGCACCAAGTAAAAAGAGCGCAATCACAGAAAGCCCCGCTCCACCTCTTTTAATACATATTTTAATACATAAGGCTCTACATATCTTTCACAGACTGTAGAGCCTTAATTTATGAGCAAAGAAACAACCATTCTTTGATGCAAAGGTACAAAAAATCATTGAAAAGACCATAAGACAACCCAGTTTGTGATGTTTAGAAATAAACTTTGAGGGTACTTAACTATACAAATTAACACCTTACTATAAGGAGATTATATAGTCTTTCTTTGAAGTGTGGAACGAATGTTAAGTTGATAAAAACTTTGTAAAATGCTTGTTTTATCGGAGAAAAGTTGTATCTTTGCACCATGAAAAGGGCGTGAAAATGTGGTTATGAAGTACCTTTTTCCACACTTTTGCCACACACGCACCTTTCTCTGTATCAAAACGGCTTGATAATCAAGAGAAAACAACTAAATGGGGTTGACTGGATTTGACGGCAAGATGAGATGGTATGTAAGCACGCGGAGACTCGTTGGCTTTCTCCTAAAACAAAGTGAACAGACAATTAATTGGCAACAATAAGTATGCTCTCGCTGCTTAATCGAAGCACAGTAGATTATTAGCTTAATCCAGTCACCAGGTGACAGGACGAGACGTCACTCCGAGGGTAATGTTCCGAATCTGAAGATCAAGTGGCGCACGTAAAATCGGAAATAGCACAGGTATGCCTCGATGCAGGTGTGAAATCTTAGAGGATAAGGCATCAGTTGGTGGTCCAGGTCTTGCTGCTGCTCGAAAACCAAAGGCTGGAATAAGCGTGTAGAAAGCATATGGTTTCCTTGTTCGGACGAGGGTTCGAATCCCTCCAGCTCCACCCGAAAGAGCCCGAAAAAGGGCAGTACGCACAAGGGAGGACTTCAGATTGATGTCCTCCTTTTTTGTAAAAGAAAGACCAATGCAACCATAAGAAAAACGAAAAACTATGAAGAGAATCATCATGATTGTTACGCTTCTCTGCGTCATGGCATCAGTATCGGCGCAGCGGACGGGTTTTGAAGACGCCGTGAACAACCTTGTCTATACCCGCGAATCGCGTGAGGATGTGCAGGAACGTCTTCAGCAAATAGCGGAGCAGATGGCGTCGAGAGAGGCAAAAGTCGAGACCGTTCGCTTGACCGACGGCGAAGGAGGAAATGCTTTCTGGACCGATGGCATGGTCTGCTATTACCTGCATTCCTCGCACGATGGAAAGCGCGGGACGAAAGTGGTTCTCGAACCGTTCGATACGGAAATGGGGCATACGCTCGTGTTCACTCCCAACCGTCAGGGAACGCTTCTCCTCCAAGGGAAAGGATATAGCCTGCAATGTGCACGGGCAGGGAAGTGGCAGATGCTCATCGTGCGCAATCAGCAGGGGCGTGCCGTAGAACTGTACACAAAGAGTGAGGCACAAAGGGACTTCTACCGTTTTCCGCTCACCGACACACGGCGGGATATGCATGATGCGTATGACGGTCTCTACCAGACAGCGACGGGAAATTACGTCGTTTTCGGACCGGGCGAGTGTTATGATGTCAAGACTTACGACAGAGACCCGGGGTGTTTTTTCGGTGTACCTGTAGGGACTGAAGACAATAACTACACCGACAGAATCTCATACGGCGGCGGACGAATCAGCCGAGGCAACCCTTCTTCCGAAAAATACCAGATGGACATGCCTGGTGGCGGCGGTGCAGGAGCTATCATGCACGCAATGGTGTGGGCACTGAGACCCACGGCGGAGGGCATGGATGTGAAGGTCGTATATGATGAGCCGTTCGTTGATCATTCTCCGCGACTGAACGAGACGGAATCGCTCAGGCATGTTGCGTCGCCATACGGCGAGACGGTGCCCGGGCAATGGGCATTCGCGTCGGTAAGACCCGTCTCGCGAGGAATGCTCCATCGCTTCTCTAAAAACATTCTCCGACTGATGCGCAACGAAATATACGCCCGTCACGGACACCGGTTTCCGACTGCCCCTGACCTCCAACAGCACTTTGATGCACAGGCGTGGTATCAGCCCCGGAAGACGCCGACACCTCTCACGGCGATTGAGCAGCTGAATGTGCAAATCATACAGGCGGAAGAAGCCGACAGGCAGTAACTGCCCACTTATCTTTGACAGCAAACGGCTATAAAAGCGTTCTTTTATCTTCGTTTGGGTTGAGTGTATGCTGAAATCACAGAATTGTTTTTTTGACGACAGCGAAGAGCAGGGGAAATCTATCGTTTTTCTTGACAGTTTTCGAGTGGCGGTTTAGGTTTCTTTACAAAAATTAACGCGCTACAAGGCTGTATATTTTAGTCGGTGGACTCTCGGAAGGGCGGAAGCGTTTTGTGCGCTCCTGCGAAAAGTTCTCTGAAAATCAACGGGTTAGAAAGCGGTAATTTATGGTTTATACAAAATCTATGCGAGGTCGTGTTGTGAAAGTTGGACTTTCACCTCCTCAAAGTGCAACTTTTAGCAGCTAAAAGTTATGCTTTTGCAGCCTAAAAATTCAACTTTTGGAAGCCGTTTTCATACTTTTTCGAGGAAAATCGTGCCCGTTTTGCATAATTATTCGGAAACTCTCGTATATTCATTCAGAAACTTTCGTCTTTCGTGTAAGCATTTTTCGGGTGAAATCTTTACATTTTAACAATTAAAAAAAACGACTAATTCCCGCCCACATCGTCACAGAAAATTGCTCGAACGGAGAAGTTTTCTTTATCCAGAACCCCCATTTTAACGATTTTGGGAAGACCTTTTTGCCTCTTTTTTACTGTTCGCTAAATTGGAATTTAACTTTCCTCCTTCAGATATAACACAGACTCTCGCAGGTCGATAATCAGCGTGAAATGGTGCCAGATATCATTACCAATGATGGCAGAGTACACATCACTCGCCATGGCACCCGAGGTGTCGGTGCTATAACGGACTTTCTGCTTTGGTACGGTAATATCGCCTACCTTAAGTTGCTCAATGCCGAATTCATAGCCGGCAGACTCACCGCCAACACCCCCGTGTTTAAAGTGGAACGGGTTTTTATCTTGGATTTTATCCAGTCCAAACTTTCCAGCTGCCTTGCTGGTGAACACAAGGCCACCGCCAGAACCAAGGTCCAGAAGAGCCTTGCCGGGTATTGTATTGCCTGAAGAAACAGTAACCTCAAAGGGCAAAAGAATTCGTCCGGGATGTTTAGGATCTGTTTGTATCGGAATTCGGGAGTAGTCCTTAGTCTGCGATGATGTCAGTCTGTCTGACACTGTGAGTTTACTGCGTTTGTAATCAATGGTGATGACTTTTCCCTTCCACTGACTAAGCCCCAAGATGCCATCGGCTTTATTACCTAGAATGGCGCGCAGATCGATGATGGGCACCATTTGTGGGGAATACTGCTTTCCTTCCAGCGAGATATTTACTCCGGAAAAAATAAGTACGGTTGGTTTGGTCTCGTTCCCCGCGCCACGCACCATTGCCTTTCCCATCTGGGAATATTTGACTCCGCTCTCGGCAAGCCATGTGCTGTCCAGATACACATCGGCAGAACCTGTGTCAAAAACAAGGTGTGCAGTTTTCCCGTTCACCTCTGCATTCAGATATATGTGATTGGAAATAAACTCAAAGCTTTGTTCCTGAGCATATAAGGCAGCACTCAGGAGCAATAGAAAAAGGGTTGAAAGAAGTAGTCTCATATCTTTATACGTCGTTAAATTCCGATTTAACTGTCTGCAAAGGTACTCATTTTTCATGAGAAAGTCTTCAGTTATAGTGTTAAATTTGTCTTTTCATCTCACTTTTCTCATCCATATCTTTGCATAAAACATCATGCTACGATATGGATATTTCTAATCTTACTTCGCTTATCAATGCCCTCCGCGCAGAGAGAATGTTTCTTATTACTCACAAAAAAGAGACATTGCTTTTCAGCGATGTCTCTTTTGCTCGTTTGGATTGCTCACAAAAAAGACATTGCTTTTCAGCGATGTCTCTTTTGCTCGTTTGGATTACTCACAAAAAAAGACATTGCTTTTCAGCGATGTCTCTTTTGGGTGCCCGATGGGACTCGAACCCATGACATTCAGAACCACAATCTGACGCTCTAACCAACTGAACTACGGGCACCGTGTTCACGCTTCCGTGATGGAAAGCGGATGCAAAGGTACGTGTTTTATTTCAAATCACCAAATTTTTGGAATGATTTGTTACGCGGCAGTGTCCGATGGGGCAGGATTTGTGCCCATCGGATTTCTGCCGTTTGTTTGCCTGTTATTGTGCAGCGGGTGCCTGAGCAGGAGTCTCTGCGGCTGGTGCAGCAGGTGTGGCAGGTGTTTCTTGCGCCGGTGCTGCTTGTCCTTGACTTGCGCCGAATGGCTGTTGGTTCTTCGGACTTGTCAGCGGATTCTCTGTGGTTTGTTCCATCGCACTCTGTTGAGTGGTGGCAGAGGGTGCTACGTATGCGCAAATCACGCTCAGCACGACCATGGCGATAGCCAGTCCCCACGTGATTTTTTCAACCAGGTCGGTTGTCTTTCTTACGCCGGCAAGTGAGTTGGCACCTGCAAAATTGGAGGAAAGTCCTCCTCCCTTAGACTCTTGAATCAGCACGATGAATATCATCAGGAGTGCTGCAATGACAATGAAAATTACGAATAGTGTGTACATTGTTTTGTTGTTATTTGTTTTTATTATTGATAATCAATTTCTCCAAAAATCGGATTTGGTCTGCAAAGTAAGCATTTTTTTTTGGATAATTCAAATTTAATCGCTGAATAATTTCCAATGCTTTCTCAAATCGTCCTTGTTTGATGTAGATTCTGGCGAGTGTCTCGGTGAACAGTCCTTCTTGCTGACTGCTGTTTCCTTCCTCGAGTTCGGGCAGGTATTCGGGTGTCTCCTTGAGGTCGATTTTCCCGTTTTTCTGGTTGATGAAGTTGTCGATGAGTGGTTGCCCGATGAGTGGTTGTGCCTTTTCTTTCTCTTCGTCTTCTTGTGCGAGGAGGTAGGCAACGTAGTCGATGGTTGCATCGGCGGCGTTTGGTTTCCTCTTTGCCGGTTGTACCGGTTCGTCTTTCTCGGGCAGTGAGTTGAGGAAGTCGTCGATGAGTGAGATGGAGCGACTGCCTTTTTCTTCTTTGTTTTCAGCCTGTGCCTGTGTGTCGCTGTTCTTGAAGGCATAGTGGCTGGCTTCCACGAGGTTGAAGATGATGCGCCTGTCGGTGATATAGACGGCTGCCCTTCGCAGTTCTTCGTCGAATGATGAGTCGTGCAGCAGGTAAAGGTTCTGCAGCATGAGCAACCGTGCTGTCTGGTAATATGGATATTGTGCCGTGAGCTCTCTCAGTTGGTAGAGAGTTTCTTTGCTCATGGTCTCGGGATGTTTGATGAGTGTCGTTATATCCATATCTTGGCTTTTCGGTTGTGGTGTGAGCGCTCGTTTACCAGTTGGCTACGGTAGCGTTGAATATCTGGTCGGTGATTTCTTTGACCATCTGCGTGACGAGTTCTTCCTGTACGGAGGTGAGCGAGACGGTTGTCTCGTATGTTGCTGCTGCGGTGAACTGCCGTTCGAAATCTTCGTTGTGGTTGACGTTGTTGGTGAATCGCACGTTGACCGTCATCGACAGCTCTGTCTGCGCGGAGTATCCTTCGCTGGAGACGCTTTTGTTGCGTTGTTGGTACTGCGTGATTTCACCTTCTATTTTCAGGTCTCCGTTGCGCTTCACTTGTTGCAGCCGTGTGTGGTTGGCAAATACATCTTTGAGTTCGTTGTTGAAGATGGCTTGCATGGGTCCCCAAACGTAGCTTGAACGAATAGGGAAGTCGGCTATCTGTATGGTTTTTGTTTTATTGTAGTCGATGCTGGCGCCGTTGAATTTATATCCTTCGAACGCGCAGGCGGTGAGCATGCAGATGGTGAGCACGGCTGCGGCGAGCAGGGTGTAGGGTCGGCGCCATGCTTGATGTGTTTGCTTGTTTGTGTATGTCTTTTTGTTTTCCATCGCTGCTCTTTCTTTTTAATCTTCGTTCAGCCCATAAGCTTTCAGCTTTCTGTAGAGTGTACGGTCGGAGATGCCGAGTTCCTGTGCGGCTTTTTTTCGGTTCCATCCGTTGCGTTCGAGTGCTTTTTCAACCATCTGCCGTCCAAGTTCGTTGAGGTTGAGTGTCTCGGGTTCTGAGATTTCTTCGGCTTCAGCCACTTCGTAGGCGTTGTTTTCCGGGCGCACTTTCTCTACGGGCAGTTGTGCATTGATTTCCGCTACTTTTGCATTGAGCGTCCTGGCGTCGTCGAGTTGTTTCCTGAGCGAGTTCATGTCGCGTCTCAGGTCTGACACGTTTCCGCGCAGTTCATACAATATTTTATATAGTATCTCCCGTTCGCTTTCGTAGGAATGTTGTCCGTCGGGCGAACTAATGAGCGTGAGTTGTGTGCTCTCCGGGTCTTGCGGGATGAATTTCTGCAGTGTTTCCTTGTTGATTTCACGGTTTTCGCTCAGCACAGACATCTGCTCGGTGATGTTCTTCAGTTGTCTGACATTGCCCGGCCACTTGTAGCGCAGGAGGAGTTGCTTGGCATCCTCGGTCAGTGTGATTTTCGGTGTGCGGTACTTTTCTGCCATTTGCAGTGCGAAGAGGCGGAACAGCAGCACAATGTCTTCTCCCCGTTCGCGCAGAGACGGCATTTGTATGGGGATGGTGTTGAGCCTGTAGTACAGGTCTTCGCGGAACCGTCCGGCACTGATTGCCTTCTGCATGTTGACGTTGGTGGCTGCTACGATGCGGACATCGGTCTTCATGACTTTTGTTCCTCCCACGCGGATATATTCTCCTGTTTCGAGCACGCGCAGCAGTCGGGCTTGTGTGGCGAGCGGCAGTTCGCCCACTTCGTCGAGGAAGATGGTGCCTTTGTTGGCTACGCCGAAGTAGCCTTCGCTCTCGCCGATGGCTCCTGTGAACGAACCTTTCTCGTGTCCGAACAGTTCGCCGTCGATAGTTCCTTCAGGAATAGCCCCGCAGTTGATAGCGAAATATTTCTCCCGTCGGCGTGGCGAGTTGTCGTGTATGACGCGTGGTATGATTTCTTTTCCCACACCGCTTTCGCCAACGATGAGCACGCTGAGGTCGGTAGGCGCAACCTGAAGGGCTACGTCAAGTGCACGGTTCAGCGCATCGCAGTTGCCCACGATGTTGTATCGTTGTTTGATTCTTTGCAGTTCAGACGTATTCATCCGCTCGAAATATTTCTTTGAGGTGACAAAATTACATATTTTATTGGAGATAACTGCAATTTTGGCAGTTTTTTTATGATTTATTGTAATTGTCCTCTTTCGGTCGGGAGCTTGTCTTTTTCCTTTTGTTCGAACTTGATAAGGAGTAGTCCGATGAGTGTCCATATCAGTTCACGGATGCGTACGATGAGTGCAACGAAGATGCCGTCGCTCGTGCGGAATCCAAGTGTCGTGATTGACATGAGGAATCCGCCTTCCCGACCGCCGATTTGCAGGGGCATGAAAAAGAGCAGGTTGGCAAACAGGGTGGTAAACGCGAGGATGAGTATGCAGGCGATATAGTTGACGCTGGGATAGAGTACGAGGAGGATAAAGAATATTTCAAGAGCCGACAAGATGCGGCAGACGAGTTCGGAAGCCAATGCCGTAGCGAATATGTGCGGCTTCTGGCTGTGCAGGGCGGCTATTTGCCGGTCGATGGTGTCGAGTTGCTCCCGTCTTTTTTCGATGAACGGTATCGCCCATCTTTTCACATAAGGGATATGGCGCAACAGGTTCATGGCTCGTTTGGCAAGTCCCTTCCGGTATCCCGACATGAAGAACCAGATGCCGAGCAGGCAGAAGATGGTGCTTGCGGCGAGCAGGCTTCCGATGAGCAGGTTGACGGGCTGTGTGAGCAGATAGAGAATGACGGATATCAGCCAGAACCAGAAGTGGCTGAAAATGTGTGTCATGACGAAGAGGATGACCGATGATGAAGCGCGTTCGGTTCCGATTTTCGGGGCAAGCTGCATGATGCGGTAGGGTTCTCCACCCATCAGTCCTCCCGGCGTGGCATAGTTGAGTGCAAATCCGGAGACGGTGGTCTTGTATAGCCACCAAAATGAGATGGGTTTGTCGGAGCCGCCACTTTCGGTTGCCGTGGTCTTGATGATGATGTGCCACGTGAAGGTGTTGAAGATATAGAGCCCTGCCCATAATGCCACTACTGCAAAAAACCAGTAGCCGGCACGTTGCAGCCCGTTCCACACTTCCTTGAAGTCAAGCTGTGAAAGCATGACAATAAGCAGCACCAGTCCGAAAAGGAAAAAACCGTTCTGATATTTCTTTTTCATGTCGGGGATGAGTGAGCCTGCACTTTATTCTTCATCTTGCTCAGTCTGTGGCTTCTCTTCTTTTTTCTTTGGGATGGCGAAGCGTACTTTCTCGCTGTCGTCTCTCCGTTCCCGGTAGAGTTTTGGAAGCGGATTGGCTAACGGAAGGTCGTAATTTGTGCGGCTTCTGGCGATGTCAATGGCAAGATAGATGGCTTGGCGCAGAGGATTCTCATCGGCAGTGTTCTTTCCCGTCGCATCGTATTGAATGTCGATGTTGGGTGCTGTGCGAATCAGGTTCAGTCCTGCAGTGTATATGGTGCCTTCGTTTGCTTCGGCGATGAGTTTGAACGGAATGCGTCCCTGCTCTTCATGCAGTGCGAGGGTGGCGTCAAAACTCTGGTAGGTGTCGTTGGTGAAGAACTCGTCGGCAGCGAACGGTCCGAAAGCGTTGATTCGGTTGCCCATGAGTTCGTTCACGGCAGGAGTGATGATGTCCTTTTCTTCGTTTCCGATAAACTGTTTCTCACTTTGTGTGGGGTTCAGTGCGAGTACCGCAATTCTCGGATTGGAAATCTGGAAGTCGCGTTTCAGGCAGCCGGCGAGGGTTGTTGCTTTCTCAACAATGAGTTCTTTCGTGATGTTTCGGCTGACTTCCGCCAATGGTATCCGACTTGTTGCAAAAGCAATTCTGAGGTCATCATATACCAGCATGTTGAGTGCTTTCCTGTCTTGTTGCAACTGTTTCTCAATGTATTCTGCCTGACCGTTGCACGGGAAGCCTTCTTCCTTCATCTTTTCGATATTGACAGGACAGGTGACAACGGCGTCGATATGTCCGTTTTCATAATCTTTGACAGCATGCTCCAGTGCGATGCGTGCTGCTTTTGCCGCCTCCGTTGAAGGAATTCCCATTTCCACCTTCACCTCCTCGTCGAAAGTGGTCAGGATGTTGAGCTTGTTATCGTGCGCATCACTGGGGTGACCGATGATGTTGAATCCTGTTTGCAGGTCAAGCGCTTTGCGGTGATAGGCAGCCACTTTGGGCGAGCCGTAGATGATAGGCGTGCAGAGTTCCAGCATGGCGGGCTCTGAGAAAACTTTGAATATCAGTTCATATCCAATTCCGTTGGTATCGCCGTGAGTGATGGCGATGCGAATTTTTCTTTCTTCCATATTGTTCTATTGTTTTAGTTCTATATTCTTCTATTTCTTTTTCGCAGCATCTTTCAGTGAGAGCATGGCAGTCTCCAACAGTCTGATGTGATTTCTCTTTTTCATGTTTGGTGCATAGACAAATCCCAACACCGTCAGATTGCCGCTCTTCAGCATGACGAAAGGTCCGCCCATCGCGTCGCCTTTCATCGCCCACAATCCTTCTGTCATGAGGGGTTGCTGCTCTTTCATCGGCTGCTGCTCAACCAGCGTCATGTACATCTCATCCGTCTCGCCTTTGATATTGGCTTGGAGGATGCTGTCGATGTTTTCGCCTTTGAACAGACAAACGTTGCGCATGACACTCGTCCCATCGTCTGATATCCACAGAAAATCCTTTCCGCGTTTGAGATGAGTCATGTCAGCCGGGATGCTGATGTCCACACCAAACATCTCTCTTGCAGCCTTTTCAGACTCTGGGGCGTGTGCCTTCTGAAGGTTCTGCATCTCGTTCCTTCGTTCTTGGGTATGGAGCAGTTGTCTGAGTTCCCTGCCTATGGTTTTTCTCTTCTCCCTGATGGTTCTCGCATTCGCTGCCTTCACGGAGATGATGATTTGCGGAGAGGCATATGCGTCGTGCTCATATTCTATCGCAACAGTCTCATGCTTGTCGGCTGCCGTGTCGATGATGACCACGTTTCTTGCCTGCTTCATGTTCCATCTGAAATGATTCTTGTCGGTAGTCGAAACGTCAAATGCAGGCTCCGGTTGCGGGAGGAAGTCGATAGTTGCAGACAATTCCTCGGAAAAGATGCTGTCAATATCATCCACAAGCACCACCTCGTAGGCTCTTCCTGCACTTTTCGTCTGCCATGAGCCGCCCGACTGACATGCTGTGCAAAGCACGACAAACAGCAAGCTAACCACCCACGCCCTTACGATATTTATCATTTGCCAATCATCAATTTGTTATTTAGCGATGCGCTTCCCCGCAAGCATTCCGCATGCGGCCTCGATGTCTTGCCCACGCGATGCTCTTATCGTCGTGAAAAAGCCATGGGCTGTCAGATAGTCGCGCAGACGCAGCATCCCTTCTTCGTCACTTGACGGGAGATCCACTCCTGGAATCTCATGAAAACGAATGAGGTTGATGCGGCAGTCCAATCCTGATAAGAGCTTCACAATCTCCTTGGCATGCATCCGACTGTCGTTCAGTCCCTTGAAGACAATGTATTCAAACGAAAGGCGGCGCTGATGAGAGAAATCATATTCACGCAGCGTCTCAACCACCTCGTCTATCGTCATCGCCCCTTCGGCAGGCATCATGTTGAGCCGTTGCTCATGGATGGGGGAGTGCAGACTCACAGCCAGATGGCAGTCGCACCCGTTCAGGAACTTGCGCAGTCCTTTCCTCAGCCCCACAGTGCTTACCGTGATACGCTTTGGACTCCATCCATATCCCCATGATGCGGTCATCACCTCAATGGCAGCCAGCACATTCTCCACATTGTCCATCGGCTCACCTTGACCCATCATCACAATATTGGTCAGTTGTTCCCTTTCGGGCAAGGCATAGATTTGATTCAAAATGTCGCCGGCAGTCAGGTTTCCGTCGAATCCCTGCTTGCCCGTCTGACAAAAGGCGCAGCCCATCTTGCATCCCACTTGCGACGACACACACAGCGTTGCGCGGTCGCCATCGGGAATGAATACCGTTTCGACAAACTTCCCGTCCGTCGTAGGGAAGAGATACTTGATAGTTCCGTCTTTCGATGTCCGGCAGTCAATCGGTGCGCGGCAGCCAATCTCATATTCTGCCGCCAGACGTTCTCTGTTCGCTTTCGACAAATCCGTCATCTCGCTGATGTCGGTCGCATGGCGCACATAGAGCCATTTTGCTATCTGTCCGCCCGCAAACTTAGGCATGCCTAACGACAGCGCAATCTCACGTAATTGCACCAGCGAAAGACCAATCAACTGCTTTTTCATACCTTCCATCAACTTTCGGGAATCAATCAGATTATACTTCTCAGACTGCAAAGTTACGATTAAGTGAGTGAAAAACCAAATTTTATTTGAGTTTTTCCGAACGTGAGTAGCTTGGGCATCAGCCAGAGTTACGATTAAGTGAGTGAAAAAAGCAAGCATTATTTTAGCGTGATCCGATATAAGGATGACGAGAATCCTGCGATGTCTCTCATTCCGTTTCCGTCATTCTGCTCGTTTGTCCACTTGCTGCTTTTGTATATTTATGCAAGGGTAGAGCTGTTGGAAGGTGTTTTGTAAACTTCTGAATTTCAATACGTTAAAGAGTGCTTTCCAAAAGTTCAACTTTCGCACTCTAAAAGTTGAACTTTTAGCGCCTAAAACTTCAACTTTTGCAAGCCAAAACTTCAACTTTTGGAAAGTGAAAGTTCAACTGCATATTTATACGCCCTTTTCTGTATGTTTATACGGGGCATGTTTTGGTGGTTATTCCCATCGAATTCATGTCATTTTACTTGCATTGTTTTTCGAAAATATGGTCTAAGTTGGATGCGTGTTTTGTGTAGCAATGAAGGTATGCGTTGGTGATGTGAACTGGATATGGGAAATAAAAGTACCCGTTTCTTTTTGTCATTTCTTAACTATTTTGTATTTTTGTGGTGATTTTTGCGGGCATGTTATTATTTCCCTCTTTTTTGCGGGATGTTTTTTATGTAGATAATCGCTGATTAAAAAGGAATGATGATGCCCTTTAAATGTATTTGTGATGAAGAAGATAGATTGTTTTTTAGCTTGCGGCGACCTGGATGCAACCTTGTCAACGGTTGCGGCGTTGCGGTCGTCGTACTACGTAAATCGTATATTCTTGCTGACTTCTTCGGAACTTTCTTCAAAGGAGGAGGCTCCGGAGGGTTGCTCGTTCCTGGAGGCGGAAGGGCTCACGTCGTCTGATGCTCTCCGGCAGATGAGCGAACATGCGCAGTCGGCTTATGTGATGTTGTGTCTGAAGTCCGCTCCCTATCGTTTTGGTCAGCATGCTGTCAGCCGTTTTCTTCAGGTGTTGGAAAGGACTGCTGCGGAGTTGGTTTACAGCGATTATTATGAAGAACGCCATGAAGGGACTGGGGGCAACGTCGCGAAACACCCTGTCATCGATTATCAGTTGGGCAGCGTGCGTGACGACTTCGATTTCGGTTCGGTGCTGATGTTCCGTTCGTCTTCGCTTCATGACTATGTGGCTGGCGGGATAGCCGACTATCACTTTGCGGCGTTGTATGACTTTCGGCTTTTCCTAAGCCGACGCGGCAGGATATTCCATCTTGACGAGTATCTATACACGGAGCAGGAGTTCGATTTGCGCCAGAGTGGAGAGCGCCAGTTCGACTATGTCAATCCCCGTAACCGCGAGGTTCAGATAGAGATGGAGGCAGCAGCCACTGCCCATCTTGAGGCGATTGGGGCGTTGGTGGATTCGACCGCTTTGGAGACGCCCGATTTCGGGGAGGCTGCCTTTGAGTGTGAGGCTTCGGTGGTAATACCCGTATTCAATCGTGCGAAAACCATTCTCGATGCCGTTCGGTCAGCACTCAATCAGCAAACGACTTTCAAGTATAACGTCATTGTGGTGGACAACCATTCCACCGACGGGACGACGGAACTGTTGGACGGGCAGTGTGACGATGACCGGTTGATTCACCTCATTCCCGAGCGAAGGGATTTGGGTATTGGCGGCTGTTGGAATGTGGCTGTCGATGACGACCGTTGCGGACGGTTTGCCGTTCAGTTGGACAGTGACGACCTTTACAGTTCGCCTCACACGCTGCAGCGTATTGTGGATGAGTTCTACAAACAGAAGGCGGCGATGGTGATTGGGTCTTACCGCATGTGCAACTTTGCATTGGAGACGCTTCCTCCCGGTCTGATTGACCATCGTGAATGGACCGACGAGAACGGGGCGAACAATGCCCTGCGCATCAATGGCTTGGGAGCTCCGAGAGCATTCTTCACACCGCTGTTGCGTGAGATACATTTTCCCAATACGAGCTATGGCGAGGATTACGCCTTGGGCTTGGCATTCAGTGGACGCTATCGCATCGGGCGCATCTACGACGAGTTGTACCTGTGCAGACGATGGGAAGGAAATAGCGATGCCGCTTTGTCGGTAGAGCGTCAGAATGCCAACAACTTATATAAAGATCGCTTGCGCACGATGGAGATTCTTGCGCGCCGGCAACGCAACGAGCAAACTGCCGTCGGTTCTGCGGGAGGCAACGACTTGCATCGCTTCTTTAAACGCCAGTTGGAGCGTTGGACGGATGCCCGTCAGCGCTTCCGCGATTTAAGTGATGTGGCGGTGCGCGAACTGGGACTTGGCAACTATTTTGCGACGGTGCAGTACAATCCTGCCCGCATCCGCTCAACCGCGGCTAATATCGACCAGAGGAGTATCGCTGAGCGTCCGTGTTTCCTATGTGAGAAAAACCGTCCGGCGGAGCAGCTCGTGAAGGCAGCCGGCTCCCGTTTCGAGATATTGGTGAATCCCTATCCGATTCTTCCGGTCCACTTCACAATAGCAGCCCGCAAGCATCAGCCGCAACGGATTCTTGGCAATTATGGCGTTTTCTATAAGTTGCTTGACGAATATCCGGAGATGACCATATTCTATAATGGTCCTGAGAGCGGTGCGTCGGCTCCCGACCATCTGCATCTGCAGGCAGGGATGGGTGTCGCACTGCCTTTGCAAACAAGTTGGCAGCGGCTGAGTCGCGAGTTGGAGGTGGTCGTTAACGAGGATGAGAACGAAGGACTGTATATCGTTTCCGACTATTTCTGTCCGGCATTCTTGATACGTACCCGCCGGAAGGAGTCGGGCGAACGGCTTTTCAAACGCCTCTATCAGGCATTGCCTTTGTCACCGGAATCTCCTGAACCGCAGATGAACATCGTGGGATGGCGTAACGGCGAAGACTACCTCATGGTGGTATTCCCGCGCAGACAGCACCGCCCGGCATGCTATTATGCAGAGGGCGTGCAGCAGTTGCTCATAAGTCCGGGAGCACTCGACATGGCAGGACTGGTCATTACCCCTCGCAAGGAGGATTTCGATCAGCTGAGCAGCGAACGGTTGCAGGAAGTTTACAACGAAGTGAGCATCTCCGCAGAGGAGATGGAAGCGGTGGTCAGCCGCATACGCACCGAGTCGATAGACGGCATGCTGGGCTCGTCGTTGTCAGATTATGAGACAGAGCCGCAGGTGACGGTGGGCATCGTGAGTGCCGAGGAGATACATTTCACGTTGAACCAGCCCTATATGGCGAAAGGTGAGACGATTGAGGGTGCACAGAAAGTGTCGTTTGCGGAAGGCAGCATCTTGTGGAACGGCAGACAATATCGCGAACTGACCTTCATTCCGCAGAGCGGCGACGCCTCGTTCTCAATAGACGACGTGACCATCGGGGTGCATTTCCATTGGGAGCGGAAGGAGACGCAGGTGTTCCAGGGAGTGCTCCGGCTCGTAGTGGAGGCAGATAAGATTTGTGCCATCAACGAACTGCCAGTGGAGAACTATCTGACGAGCGTCATTTCGAGCGAGATGAATGCCACCTCGTCGCCCGAATTCCTGAAAGCCCACGCCGTCATTTCGCGCAGTTGGCTGCTGGCACAGATGGAGAAGCGGAAACAACTGAAGGATGGCACGAACAGTTTCTTCTCGTTCATCAAGAAAGACGATGAACTCATCCGTTGGTACGACCGCGAAGACCACTCTATTTTCGACGTGTGTGCCGACGACCATTGCCAGCGCTATCAGGGCATAACGAAAGCCACTAACAACCATGTGGCTGAGGCGGTGCGCGATACACGCGGTCAGATACTGATGTTCGGCGATGAGATATGCGATGCGCGCTTCTCGAAATGTTGCGGAGGAGTGACCGAAGAATTCCAGTATTGCTGGGAAGACACACCGAAGCCTTATCTCGTTTCCGTGCCCGATACGGCAGACGCAGCCAATCCCGCTGCTGAACCTTTCTGCAACACGCACGACGAACGTATTCTGAAACAGGTGCTCAACGACTATGACCAGGAAACGCCCGACTTCTATCGCTGGGAAGTTTCCTACACACAGGAGCAACTCTCCGCGCTCGTCAGCGAGAAGTTGAAGATGGACTTCGGAAAGATTCTCGACCTCATCCCGCTGGAGCGAGGCAAGAGTGGGCGCATCTCGAAGCTCAGAATCGTGGGAACCGACAAGGAATTCACCATCGGTAAGGAGCTCGAGATACGGCGTGCGCTGAGCGAAAGCCACCTGTACAGTTCCAACTTCGAGGTGGAGACGGAGCGCAATGCCAGTGGCGAGCCTGTGCGCATCACGCTGAAAGGTGCCGGTTGGGGACATGGCGTGGGACTGTGTCAGATTGGAGCCGCCGTGATGGGAGAGAGAGGTTATCATTATAATGAAATATTGTTGCACTACTATCGTGGGGCAGAAATTAAAAGGATATATAAGTAATGAAAAAGAGTAAAAATCCTTGGTCGTGGATACCGACCCTATACATGGCAGAAGGTCTGCCTAATGTGATTGTCACGTCGGTTGCCATCGTGTTGTATATGAGGATGGGATTGAGTGATGCAGAGATAGGACTCTATACCGGTTGGTTGGGTTTGCCTTGGATTATCAAACCCTTGTGGAGCCCGTTTGTTGATTTATACAAGACGAAACGCTGGTGGGTGATTGCCATGCAGCTGCTTTTAGGCTCTTCGCTGGCGGGAGTGGCTTTCACGCTGAACACCGACTTTTGGTTCCAGGGGACGATGTTCTGTTTCTTCCTGATGGCATTCTCGAGTGCTACACACGACATCGCCGCCGACGGTTACTATATGTTGGAACTCGACGAGCATCAGCAGTCGTGGTTTGTGGGCATTCGCAATACGTTCTATCGGTTGGCGGTGATTTTCGGAAACGGGGCGCTGGTGCCGCTTGCGGGCATCCTGGAAGAGCGCTATCCCGGTCGCAACGCTTTCGCCTGGAGTCTGGTGTTCTATGGCGTGGCGGCTCTGTTCA
This sequence comes from Prevotella sp. Rep29, assembly GCF_019551475.1. Lineage (NCBI taxonomy): Bacteria > Pseudomonadati > Bacteroidota > Bacteroidia > Bacteroidales > Prevotellaceae > Prevotella > Prevotella sp. Rep29. The sequence goes on along the minus strand of NZ_CP047159.1, from coordinate 1,896,655 downwards.
TCGGTTTTTGGCTTTGGCATTGTTATTTCATGCCGAAGTCTGATGGCGACACGCGCAATAATGTGACGGCATCTGAAATCGTGCAGGGACTGAAGCGGATGTTCGTGTCGTTCTTCACGCGTATGCCATGGCGTGAACTGCTGTTTGCCATTATCTTCATCATGTTTTTCCGTTTCCCCGAAGCCTTGCTCAATGCGATGAGCAAGACGTTCCTGACACGTCCTCAGGAAGATGGCGGACTGGGACTGACGCTGACCCAGTATGGCATCTCCTACGGCACGGTGGGACTTATCGGTTTGTTGCTCGGCGGTATCGTCGGCGGTTGGCTTGCCAGTCGCAACGGACTGAAACGTTGGTTGTGGCCTATGGTATGCGCCATTACGCTCCCCGACATTGTGTATGTCTATATGAGTTATGCCATGCCCGACAATATTGTGCTCATCAGTTCGTGCATCTTCATCGAGCAGTTCGGCTACGGATTGGGCTATACCGCGCTCACGCTCTATATGCTCTATTTCAGTATGGGCGAATTCAAGACTTCTTACTATGCCATTTGCACGGGACTTTCATATTTGGGCTTGCAGGTGCCGGCTATGTTTTCGGGATTCCTGAAAGACGCTGTCGGCTACCGCACGTTCTTCGTCATCGTCATGTTCCTGTGTGTCATCACCTTCATCGTGACGGCATTCATCAAGATCGACCCGGAGTTTGGTAAGAAAAAAGCCGCCTGAGTAGTAATTTTTTTAAAGAACGCGAACAATGAACGACAAGTATATTAGCCTTCTCCGACGCACCGAACAGAAGAATCCATGGTGCTGGATTCCCTCGCTCTACGTGGCGAAGGGCTTGCCGTATATGGTGCTGATGATGCTTTCGCTCATTATGTTCAAACGCTTAGGCATGGGAAATGCGGAGATTACGTTCTACACCTCCTGCCTCCTGCTGCCGTGGGTGCTCAAACCGCTGTGGCGACCGGCAATCGACCTCTCGCTGACACGCCGCACGTGGATTATTCTTACCGAATTGCTTATCACTCTCTCGCTCTGTGGCGTGGCACATTTCGTTGATTCCAAGTCGTGGCTTTCGGGCACCATGTTCTTCCTCTTCCTGATGGCTTTCAGCGCTGCCACTCACGACATCGCCATCGACAGTTTCTATCAACTTACCGTCGAGGAGGACGAACGGCTGTCGTTCGTTCGCGTCCGCCGTTTCTTCTATCGCCTTGCGATGGTTCTGGCACAGGGCGTGCTGGTGATGGTGGCGGGCAATCTGGAAGTGATTACCCGACAAGTCAAGAACTCATGGGCTATCGTTATCTATATCGTTGCCGCCTTGCTCTTCGTGCTCATGCTCGTCCATCTGCTGACGCTTCCCCTTCCGGCAGAGCGGCGGATGAGGGGAGAGCGGGTGACCTTCGACAAGATACGGCGCATATTCCGTGCCAACGTCAGGACTTTCATGCAAAAACCACACGCACGTGCTGCCATCTTCTTCCTCCTTACCTACGTCGCCGTCGAAGGACTCTTCGCCAAAGTGTCGATGCTCTTTCTCATCGACCGCGCTAGCATCGGCGGCTTGGCACTCTCGCTGCAGGAGTTCGGCTTCGTGCAGGGCACGGTGGGTGTCATCTCGCTCGTGGCAGGAGGCATCGTCGGCGGCAATGTCGTGCGACTCCATGGCTTGCGGCGTTGCCTTTATCCGATGGCAGCCGCCTTTGCATTGCCGAAGATGGTCTTTATCTTCCTGAGCTATGCGCTTCCCGAAAGCCTGCTGGCAGTCAATCTGTGCGTCATGGTCGAACAGTTCGGCTATGGCTTCGGCATGACAGCCTACATCCTTTTCCTCGTTCGATTCAGTCAGGGACGGCGCACGGCAGCCCACTACGGCATCGGAATCGCCCTCATGTCGTTCACGCTCATGCTGACGGGCATGGTTTCCGGTGCGTGGGTCGAAGCCGTCGGCTACCGCACGTTCTTCATCATCACCACCATCTCGGGCATCCTCACATTCGTTGCTGCTTCGTGGGTGAGGGGCGTGGACGAGGATGATGAGGACACCCCCTCTCCCTAAAGTCCCTAAGGTCTCTAAGGTCCTTAAAGTCCTTAAAGTCCTTAAAGTCTCTCCCCCTAGTTATTGCTGGTCAGGGTGTACTCTCTTAATTGTTAAAATGTAAAGATTTCACCCGAAAAATGCTTACACGAAAGACGAAAGTTTCTGAATGAATATACGGAACTTTCCGAATAATTATGCAAAACGGGCACGATTTTCCTCGAAAAAGTATGAAAACGGCTCCCAAAAGTTAAATTTTCAGGCTGCAAAAGCACAACTTTTAGCTGCTAAAAGTTGCACTTTGAGGAGGTGAAAGTCCAACTTTCACAACGTGACCTCGCATATATTCCGTATAAACCTCAAATTTTCGTTTTCTAACCCGTTGATTTTCAGAAAACTTTTCGCAGGAGCGCACAAAACGCTTCCGCCCTTCCGAGAGTCCACCGACTAAAATATACAGCCTTATAGCGCGTTAATTTTTGTAAAGAAACCCAAAACGTCACTCGAAAATTGTCAAGAAAAGTGATAATCGATTCGCTATTTTAGGAAAATCAACACCTTAATTCTTATGCGCATGACTTTTTATTCCTCGGCAAATCGTTTGAGAAGGTTGTCGTAATGGTCGATGCGGCGGTCGCGGAGGAAGGGCCACCAGCGGCGCACTTGTTCGCTACGTCGTAGGTCGATGTCGATGAGTTGACAGGTCTCTTCGTCCTTCGGAGCGCGGAAAAGGAGTTCGCCTTGCGGTCCGGCAACGAACGAGGAACCCCAGAACTCGATGCCGTTTGTTTGTCGGGAGGGGTCGGACTCGTGTCCGACGCGGTTGACGGTGATGACGGGCAGTCCGTTGGCTACGGCATGTCCGCGCTGAACGGTCGTCCATGCTTCCCGTTGCCGTTCCTGTTCGTCTTCCGTGTCGCTGCTCTCATAGCCGATGGCAGTGGGGTAGATGAGCACTTCTGCACCGTGCAGCGCCATCAGGCGGGCAGCTTCCGGATACCACTGGTCCCAACAAACGAGGACGCCTAGCCGTCCGACGCTGGTGTCGATTGGGCGAAATCCGAGGTCGCCGGGTGTGAAATAGAATTTTTCGTAATAGGCAGGGTCGTCGGGAATGTGCATCTTCCGGTATTTGCCGGCGATGCTTCCGTCGCGCTCGAAGACGACCGCCGTGTTGTGGTAGAGTCCGGCAGTGCGCCGTTCGAAGAGCGAGGTGACGAGCACGATGTGGTGTTCCTTAGCCAGTTTGCCGAAGAACTCGGTGGATGGACCGGGTATCGGCTCTGCCTGGTTGAAGTTGTTGACGTCTTCCACTTGGCAGAAATACAGCCCGTTGTGCAGTTCTTGCAACACAATCAGTTCGGCACCGTCGTGTGCCAGTCGGGCGATTTTCTCGGCAAGGCGCTGCATGTTGTCCTGCATGTCAGTCGTGTTGTGCTGTTGTATGATTCCTGTTTTCATCTTTTGTCATGTGTTTTATGGGTTCGTATGGATGGCTCCTTCGGGGAATTGCATGGTCAGACAATGTATGCTTCCATGCTGCCGGATGATGGTGCGGGCGTCGATACCAACGATTTCGTGTGTCGGGAATGCCAGCTGTAGGGTTTCGAGTGCCGCACGGTCATTTTCCGGCTGAGCGTATGTGGGACAGATGACGGCACCGTTGACGATGAGGAAGTTGGCGTAGGTTGCCGGCAAGCGCTCCCCGTCCTCGCAGATGGCATCGGGGAAGGGCAGCGGCAACAGCCGATAGGGCAGTCCGTCGGTCGTCCGCAGGGTTTCGAGTTGCTGCTCGAGCCGCAGGAAATCCTCGTAATGGGCATTCTTTTCGTCGTTACATTTTATGTATATGAGGGTGTCATCGGGTGCACAGCGTACGATGGTGTCGATATGCCCGTCGGTGTCATCGCCAATGAGGTTTCCGTGGTCGAGCCACACGACGCGTCTGGCACCAAGTCGCTGACACAATTGTTCATCAATCTCGTTGCGGTGGAGCGGTTGATTTCGATGGGGAGCAAGCAGACATTGCGCCGTAGTGAAGACAGTTCCCCGTCCGTCGCTCTCGATGGAGCCTCCCTCAAGCACGAAGTCGAGATGATTCTCATACGCACCATTGAACACGCCGCTGTCAAACAGGCGCTTGTTGATGGCGTTATCCAGCGTAGCGGGAAACTTGTCGCCCCAGCCGTTGAAGCAGAAATCAAGAAGGCGGAACGTCTTCCCGGCATGTGTCCCATCACACTCTTCCACCGTGATAAACGCATGGTCGCGCGCCCAAGTGTCGTTGCTTGGACATGGAACGAAAATGATGTTTCTCTCGGGCAGCAGCGTCTGGAGGCTGCGGATGTGTTCATCGTCAGGCACGACGATAAGCACGGGCTCAAACCGCGCGATGGCTTTTGCCAACTGGATGAACGTCCGTGTGATGTCATCCAAGTACGGCGCCCAATCGCTCTCGGCGTGAGGCCAAGTCAGTTGCACACCGCCCTGTCGCTCCCATTCTGCGGGCAGCCGCCGTTTGCTCTTTTTGTTGTTCATTTCGTTTTCTCGTTATCATCCATGATATCCTTGCAAAGATACGAAGTTTTTCTGAGAATAATTGTTTTGATGAAAGAAAATAAGCGATTTTATTTCGTTCAGCTCTTAATTTTTTTCGTACCTTTGCACGATATGAATAGGCAAAGACAGTTTTTCCCGTTGTTGCCCGGCAGCCCGTTATGTGTCGTGCTGCTTGTGCTGCTGCTGACGGCTTGTCGGGTGGGAAAGGGCGAAAAGCCGCTGGTGGGTGGCACGTATGACTATCCATCGGGCGAGGTGCATGTGGAAGATATATACGTTCTGGAAGAAGATACGTCAGACGAGGAGTCGGAACGTAGTGAAGACCTGCGCAGGGAGTTGCAACGGATGGTTCCTGCACCACTGACCGACCGCCCTGAACAGATATTGTGGCGAGAGGGGTATGCGACGTCTTACAACAGTGAGACACGCCTGCCCAACTGGGCAATGTGGCTATTGAAAGGCGAACATACTTCCGGTGCTCACAAACGACAGGGCGTGAAATATCATGAGGACGAAGACGTGGCACCGCCCAGAGCCACGAACGAGGACTATTACAATTCGGGTTGGGACCGCGGTCACATGTGTCCGGCAGGCGACAACAAATGGAGTGCGCAGGCAATGGAAGACTGCTTCCTCTTTACGAATATGTGTCCGCAGAACCACAATCTCAACGGTGGCGACTGGAACGAACTGGAGATGCAATGCCGGAAATGGGGGAAGCGTTTCGGGGAAATCTATATCGTCTGCGGGCCGATTCTCTTCCGCAGTGCCCATAAGACAATCGGGAGAAACAAGGTGGTTGTGCCCGAAGCTTTCTTCAAAGTGGTGTTGCGCATGGGCGACGACCCGAAAGCCATCGGATTCATCTATCGCAACGAGGCGGGCAACCGACCGAAAGGTGACTACGTGAACTCGTTGCGACAGGTGCAGCGCATCACAGGCATCACCTTCTTTCCGCAGTTGGCAGCCGACGTGCGCGAACGCTTGCTCGACGATGCCGACCTCGACGACTGGTGGTGAGAAAAACGATTTCTTGAATGATAAACAAAAATAAGATGATGAAACAGCTAACAAGTATTCTCTTGCTGACAGCCATGTTGCTGTTCAGCATGGGTTGCAGCAAAAAAGACAAGCAAACGGAGAGCGGGTCGCAAATAAATGGTTTCTACTCGGGTGAAAAGACTGAGGTCGCATCTGCCAACCAGACGAAGCCCCATGTGAAGATGATGGAACTGCCTGCACCGCTGACCGACCGTCCCGAACAGATTTTGCGACGCAAAGGATATACTGCCTCGTATAACCGCGAGACGAAGCAGCCCAACTGGGTGGCATGGCATCTGACGAAGAGCCACACCTACGGGAAAAACCAGCGCACGGACGAAAAGTTCACCGAAGACAATGACGTATCGGCTCCGCGTGCCACGGATTGGGATTACTACAACTCGCGCTACGACCGCGGACACATGTGCCCGGCAGGCGACAACAAGTGGGATGCCGAAGCCATGCGACAGTCGTTCCTCTTTACCAATATCTGTCCGCAGAACCATAACCTGAACAAGTACGAATGGAACGATCTGGAAATGCTGTGCCGCGACTGGGCACGCCAGTATGGAGTTGTGGACATCGTGTGCGGACCTGTTTATTATAAAGATGCCGACCGAAAATATATCGGCAGGAACCGTCTGCCCGTACCAGACGCTTTCTTTAAGGTTGTTCTTTGCAGGAAAGGAACTCCGAAAGCCATCGGATTCATCTATCCGAACGACGGCAAGAAGCGCTCGATGAGCGATTGTGTGCACACCGTCGATGAAGTGGAGCGCATCACACGCATCGACTTCTTTCCTGCTCTCAGCGACGACATCGAGAACAGGGTAGAGGCGAAAGCCAATCTGAAAGCGTGGTAAGCTGAAAAGAGAAATGAGCGAAGAAATTTGTTTTTTCGCTCATTTATTGGATAAAATTCTCTCGTTCGAAGAAAAAAGCGAGCTCATTCTTTCTCACTTAACCGAATTTTTTGTAACTTTGCAGCGTGAAAATAAAAGAGGTAATTGCTGCCCTTGAACATTTCGCGCCTCTGCCCTTGCAGGAAGACTTTGATAATGCCGGCTTGCAAGTAGGATTGACAGAGGCGGAGGTCTCAGGGGCATTGTTGTGTTTAGACGTGACTGAGCAGACGCTGGACGAGGCGATACAGCTCGGTTGCAATCTGATTGTGAGCCACCATCCGCTGATTTTCCGCAAGCTTAGTCAGATAAGCGACGTGAACTATGTGCAGCGTGTGGTGATGAAGGCGATAGAAAACCGCGTGACGATTGTCTCGATGCATACCAATCTGGATAATGCACGGGGCGGAGTGAACTTCAAGATAGCAGAGAAGATGGGCTTGAAGGATGTGGACTTCTTCGTCAGAAAACCGGGTGAGGATGCCGGAAGCGGCGTGATGGGACTCCTGAAGGAACCGCTGTCGGCCCAGGAATTCATCATGATGCTGAAACGGACGTTTGGCGTTGCTTGTGTGCAGGCAAACGAACTGTTACAGCGACGGATAGAGAAGGTCGCCATTTGTGGCGGCGCAGGCTCGTTCCTCCTCGACGATGCGGTGGCTGCCGGTGCCGACGCGTTCGTGACGGGAGAGATGCACTATCATGATTTCTTCGACCATGAGCAGAAGATACAAATCTGTGTCATTGGTCATTACGAGAGTGAGCAATATACCGCTGAGGTGCTTTGCGAAGTGATTGAAACGGCATGTCCCGAAGTGAAGTGCCACCTCTCGCAGGTCAACACCAATCCTATCACATATCTCTGATGTGAATTGACGGAAAAGAAAGATATAAATCATAAAATAAACAGAAGATTATGACAAAGAAAAAAACAACGGAACTGTCTGTAGAAGACAAGCTGAAGGCACTCTATCAGTTGCAAACCACCCTTTCGGCAATCGACGAGAAACGGGCATTGAGAGGTGAGCTGCCACTCGAGGTACAGGATTTGGAAGACGAGATTGAAGGACTTTCTACGCGTATAGAGAAAATCCAAATGGAGATAGAAGAGTTCCAGACCGCTGTCTCGCAGAAAAAAGCCGACATCGCCACTGCGGAGTCGCTTGTGACACGCTATCAGACACAGCTCAACGATGTGAAGAACAACCGCGAGTATGACACGCTGAGCAAGGAAATCGAGTTCCAGACACTTGAGATAGAGCTCTGCAACAAGAAAATCAAGGAAGCCCTCGTGCGCATCGAGGAGAAAAAAGAAGACCAGAAGAATGCCGAAGAACTCATCAAGGAACGCCGGTTGGCACTTGAAGAGAAGAAGAGCGAACTCGATGAAATCATGCAAGAGACGCGCGAAGAGGAAGACAAACTGAAAGCGCATGTGGAAGAATTGGAAGTGCAGATCGAACCGCGACTGCTCACTAGCTTCAAGCGCATACGTAAGAATGCCCGCAACGGACTGGGTATCGTGTACGTGCAGCGTGATGCCTGCGGAGGATGCTTCAACAAGATTCCGCCACAGCGTCAGCTCGATATCAAGATGCACAAGAAGATTATCGTTTGCGAATACTGCGGACGCATTATGATTGACCCGGAACTGGCTGGCATTAAGCCCGAAGTTGTTGCTGAGGAGAAGCCGAAGCGTAAGCGCGCCATCCGCAAGACGGTCAAGAAGAGTGAGGAAGAAACTCCTGCTGAAGATTGATTCCCCATCTGTACGAAACAAAAAACGTCTCCCATGGCTACAGCTGTGGGAGACGTTTTTTGTTTAAACTATTTATCGTTTGTCATTTAGCGAAGCGCTTTAGAACTGGAAGTAGATGAACGGCTGGATATTGCTGCTCTTCACCTGAATGACGATATAGATGACTGCAACGATGAGCAGTGCACAGACAAAAATGTTTGCTCGCTTCATTCGTCCGATGATGCGCTCTTGCCAAGGGTCGGGCAGATAATGGGTGACAAAAGCCAGCGCAATCAGCATGAATACGAATTTGTAGCTTTCAATCACCTGCAGGAACAATTCAGGGTGGAATGCGGTCAACATCTGCTGTAGCTGAGCATAGATATTCTCGAACGATGTGTTGCGGAAAAAGATGCACGAGAAGACCCAGAAATGGAACGTGAGCAGGATGGCAAAGAAACGTTTCACCCCTTTGCTGTGATAGTGTGAATCGTGATGAAACACCTCCATGCGGAAAAGTTTGTGGATGCAGCATCCCACTCCATGGATGGCTCCCCACAATAAAAAGTTGAGCGATGCACCGTGCCATAGACCGCAGAGCGTCATTGTGATGAAGATGTTCCAATAGTTGCGCAACTTACCGCAGCGGTTTCCTCCTAAAGAGATATAAACATAGTCGCGAATCCACGACGAAAGGGAGATATGCCATCGTCTCCAGATGTCGGAAATGCTTTCGGCTTTGTATGGCGCGTTGAAGTTCATCGGGAAGCGGAAGCCCAGCAGCAGCGCAATACCGATAGCCATGTCGCTGTAACCGCTGAAGTCGCAATAGAGCTGGATGGCATATCCGTAGAGACCTAACAGGTTTTCCACGCCCGTATAGAGATGGGGATTGTCGAAGATACGGTCAACGAAGTTCAGGCTGATATAGTCGGAAATCACCGCTTTCTTGAACAATCCGATAAGGATGAAATAGACTCCTCTTGCGAACATCTCGCGAGTGATGCAAAGCGGTTTCCTGATTTGTGGCACGAAATCGCTCGCACGGACGATGGGTCCAGCCACCAGCTGCGGGAAAAACGACACGTAAAAAGCATAGTCGAGCACAGAGGACAGGGGGCGGAGCTTGCCTCGGTAGATGTCGATGGTGTAGCTCATGCTTTGGAAAGTGAAGAAACTGATGCCCACAGGCAGGAAGATGTCCCAAGGCTGGAAATTGTTGCCAATCATCGTCGAGAACATCCCTGCGAAGAAATTGGTGTATTTGAAGTAAGCAAGCAGTCCTAAATCGACAAGGATGCTCAGGAAAAGCAGCATTCTTGCCCGTCGTCGCCCATCATTCTCACCGCCCTCCGTCCGTGCCTTGTGGATGGCGTTGCCGAGCAGGAAGTCGCAGACGGTGACAAGGGCAAGCAGAAAGAAATAGAATCCGCTGCTTTTATAATAGAAATAGTAAGAGAAGGCTGTGACAAACAGCAGGCGTGCCGTCAGCTTTTTGCGCAGGAGCATATAGACGAACGTGAATCCGAGGAACAGGAAGAGGAACAACCCGCTGCTGAAAATCATCGGCTGTTCGGGGTTGTACCTAAGTATCTCTGTCAGGTTGTTCAGTAGTTCGCTCATCGTCAGTTCTTTTTTGTATTGCGTCTCACGTAGTTGTCATAACCTGCCACCATCGACTTGAAAAGATGTTCGGCGATTATCTTCCCGCCTTTCAGGTTGATGTGCGTATAGTCTTTGTTTGCAGAGTTGCTGTCCACCAGCTTTTTCATGCTTCCCCGTCCGCCCATTGCCGTGAATAGGTCGAAGAAGGCGATGCCTTTCTCTGCAGCCATTTCGCGCTGACAGGCAACCATTTCTTCCACGCCCTTCATCGTGGTGATGCCCTCGGCGGTGCGCTGACTGCGGTCGGACACGCTGACGATGAGGAACGAAGCATAGGGGAACGCTTGTTGCAGATGGCTGACCACCTTTGCTATTCGTTTGCAATAATGGCGTAGCGATGCCTCGGTGGTCTTCGAACTAATCACGTTAAGTCCGAAATGGAGCACAAAGAGGTCAATGGGGCGCAGCTCGGCAAAGTCGTGGAGCGTGGAGCCTGGTATCGAAATGAGTGTGAATCCGGCGGAACCGCGCATGCTGTAGCTGTCGAGAATCACGCCGTGGTCGGATTCCAGTGCCATGCCGTAGAGGTAGGTCTTGCTGTGGACATTGGCGAAGGAGTAGCCGATTTTGTCTGCCTCTCCCTTTGTTTCAATCATCTGCACTTTCCCTGAACCTGCTGCGTGGCTTGTCTGCGCTTCCTGCGAACCGTTGGTCACCCTGATGGTCAAACCCTGTTGTGTGCGGAAAAAGAGCCGTGCGTTCTGCCATTTTGAGGCGTGAGCCATGTGGCGTGTAGCCCTTGTGTTGATTCGGCTGCCTTCTGAAGGGATGAAGTAGCGTTGGTTCATGCCTTGCACTTTCAGGTCGAACGTTTTTTTCACGATTTGGAACTCCTGTATTCCGCTGTAGTCTTGCAGGATGGTGCGGCGGAATCCCTTGTTGAAAACGCTGCCCGCATCAATCCATCCGGGTCCGTTTCCTCCAAACTTTTCTTGCAGCATCTCCCGCAAGTCGCAGGTATAGATGTCGCCTTCGATGAACGAGTCGCCGAAATAAGCGATGCGCACAGGGCGGTTTTGTAGTTTTGCGGAATAGAGCATGGCGTAGAAATGGTCCATACCGCCGGCGTTGTCGCCGCCGTAATCCTCAATCATCGTCACGCCAGGTGGAACAATCTCCTTGAAGTCTTCCGCCTTTGTGTCTTTCTCTTTCCTTTCTTTTCCCTTCTTTTCAGCCAGCAGACTTCTCGATGTGGATGGAGGGGGTATCACGTCCTGATGCTCCTGTTCGCCATTGCCGTTGAACACGTCGCTCAGGATGCTGACCGTCCGCAGTGGCGTGTCGCCGATAGTGAGCGTAGGAAGCAGGTGCATCAGCAGCAATATTGTTACCACGATGCCCATGAGCATGAATGTCCGTTCCGTGTTCCTCATCCGTCTTCTTCGTTACCTCTGTTGATAAATTCTCCCAGTCCTTTCTCAGTTTAATCCGCGTGCCTTATAGATACGCTCTTTTGCCTCGTTCAGTTCCTGGAACTTCTTCTCGGCAGCGCGCCGCACGTCCTCGCCGAGTGTTGCCACACGGTCGGGATGATGCTTGAGTGCCATCTTCCGGTAGGCGGCTTTCACCTCGCTGTCGGTAGCATTGGGTGTGATGCCGAGCACTTTGTATGCCGACTCCAGGTCGTCGTGTCCCAAGTTGAGCATCGAATCCACATCGCCGGCTGACATGCGCAGATGCTGCGCCACCTCTTTCAGGTGGCTTATCTCGATATCTGCCACGCTCCCGTCTGCCTGTGCGATGAGCACGAGGAAGTTGAGCAGCTGTAGGCGTTCGCCGTAGTTGGTGTTTGCAGCAATCTGCCGGCAGCAGTCCCAGATGGCTTGCCGATAGCTTCCGGGGCGGGCTGCCTCCATCCGCTTCTGCTCCTCAAACAGCCCGAGCAATATCTCGTTGCCCTGCCGTTGCGCCTCTGCACCGAAGTTCTGGCGCAGCCACTGCCTCACAAACTCCATCTCCGAGTGCATGATGCGGTTGTCTGCCCTGATGATGTAGGAAGCCAACACTAAAAGCGAGAAGAGGAACGAGTTGCGCTGCCCCTCATTATACGAAGTCTCCCTGCCATAGTCGTTCTGCTCATTGGAGATGACGACCGGTTCGGTGGTCGCATCAAACAGTTTGCCAATGAAAAAACCGGCCAATGCGCCCAGAGGACCACCGACCATATAGCCAAGGAAACCGCCTATCCACTTGCCAATGCCCATAATGTTCTTATCAATAAAAAAAACGTGCCGTGACGCACACAAATATCACCGACAAAGGTACGGAAAATCGAGCGCAGAACAAAACAAATCCATTTATTTTTTATGCCGAGATGGAGTACCTTATGTAAAGGTACGGAAAATTGAGAGTAGAACAAAACAAATTCATTTGTTTTTTATACCGAGATGGAGTATCTTATGTAAAGGTACGGAAAATCGAGCGCAGAACAAAACAAATCCATTTATTTTTTATGCCGAGATGGAGTACCTTATGTAAAGGTACGGAAAATTGAGAGTAGAACAAAACAAATTCATTTGTTTTTTATACCGAGATGGAGTATCTTATATATTAAGGTACGGGGAAAAACACGGAAACGCTTTCCCGTCTCCTGCAAAATGATTATATTTGCAAATGCTATGGAACAGAACCAATACATCAAGCAGTTTCCCGACCTGATGAAGGGAAAGAAAATACTCTACGTGCACGGCTTCGCCTCATCCGGACAGTCGGGCACCATCACCCGCATCCGCGAAGTGTTTCCACAAGCCAAGGTCATCGCCCCTGACCTGCCCATCGACCCCGAAGAGGCAGTGACACTCTTGCGCAACCTCTGCGCAGCCGAACAGCCCGACCTCATCATCGGAACCTCAATGGGAGGCATGTACGCGGAGATGCTGCACGGATACCATCGCATACTCGTCAATCCCGCACTGCAGATGGGCGACACCATGAAAGAACATGGCATGATAGGGGCACAGACGTTCAGCAGCCGACGGGAAGATGGCATACAGGAGTTTATCGTGACAAAAGCACTCGTCAAGAAATACAAAGACATCACCGACCGCTGTTTCGGAAACCTCAGCAGCGAGGAGAAACAGCACGTATGGGGACTCTTCGGCGACGCCGACACCACAGTCAACACCTACGACCTGTTCCGCCAACACTATCCGCGTGCCATACGCTTTCATGGCGAACACCGCATGAACGACCACAGTTTCATGCACTCCATCGTGCCCGTCATCAGATGGATAGACGACCGCCAGCAGGGTAGGGAACGCCCCATCATCTACATCTCCATCAGCACCCTCATCGACCAGTGGCAGAAGCCGCAAAGCTCGTCGCAGAAAACCATCCGCACACTGTTGGAAAACTACAACCTGTTTTTCGTAGCACCGGCACCGACCGATGTCGACTATTATGCGCAAACCAACAACTGGCTGTACGAACACATCAATGTGCCCGCATACGGACACACCATCTTCACCAATCACAAGACACTGCTCTACGGCGACTACCTCATCGACGACGAGGACGTGCAAGGTATGGCAACACTCATCCGATACGGAACCGACACCTTCAAGACGTGGGAACATATCCTCGACTACTTCTCACGACTTGGTGGACAATGACCCGTCCCGTTGGCTGCCATCTTCCCATGTCTGTATATTTATACGTAAGCAGATGTTTGGGGTGTCCGTTTGTAAACCGTTGTATTTCATGGAGTTAGATATGGCTTTCCAAAAGTTCAACTTTTAGCTTGCAAAAGTTGAACTTTTAGGCGGTGAAAGTTGAACTTTTAGGACGCAAAAGTTCAACTTTTGGAAAACGAAAGTTCAACCGTATATTTATACGCCCTTTTCCGTATGTTTATGCAAAGGGTTTTATAGGGTATCTAATCACAATAGTAGAAGTTGGTAAAGTCCTATGGATTCTGCCATAGTATCCCTTTTTGTATGCTTCTATTCAAGCACGAATCAGGCTAAGCAAAATTAAAAATGAACGAAAATCCACATATTTATTATTTATCATAGAAATATTTCGTATCTTTGCACAGGTATCAACAACGAAACATAAGAAATATAAGTAATAAAATTCGTTGTGATTTGCTTAAAATTTCGTATCTTTGCACAGGTATCAACAACTGATAATGGTATGAAAGTTGTGGATTTGAAGTTGTGATTTGCTTAAAATTTCGTATCTTTGCACAGGTATCAACAACTAGATTTCAAGTAATGACACAAGAAGAATTGTTGTGATTTGCTTAAAATTTCGTATCTTTGCACAGGTATCAACAACAGCAGCGTTTCATTGAGCGTGCGTTGAGTAGTTGTGATTTGCTTAAAATTTCGTATCTTTGCACAGGTATCAACAACATACAATGACGTGATGGATGTGGCGGAAACGTTGTGATTTGCTTAAAATTTCGTATCTTTGCACAGGTATCAACAACCAATGGCAGTTGGATGTTCGAGTACGCCCTGTTGTGATTTGCTTAAAATTTCGTATCTTTGCACAGGTATCAACAACAGGAATTGGGTATTTTGTTGAAGACCAATGATTTGCAAAGGAGATTAGAATTAAAAAAACTCCTGCAAAGTAAGGGGAGAATTTCACGGGAAAGTGGAATTCTCTCTTTTTGTATGGGGGCGTTGATGTGTCTGAAAACTTTCCTTAAAAGTTTTTTAGAAGAGAGCGTTAAAAGAGTTCTAACTGTTGACCAAGTGCGTTAGTATGTTGGGGCTTGTTGCCATAGAATAGCTCTATATTGCCAAATTGTTTGTCGGTGATGCAGATGATGCCTACCTTTCCGAATTCGGGAAGGAATGATTTGACGCGTTTCTTGTGGACTTCAGCGTTCTCCATACTGGCGCAGTGGCGTATGTATATGGAGAATTGGAACATGGTGAAGCCGTCTCGTATCAGGTTTTTCCGAAACAACGCATACGCTTTCTTGTCTTTTTTTGTTTCGGTGGGCAGGTCAAATAATACGAGGAGCCACATAACTCTGTATTCGCTAAAACGTTGCATGTCGTATGTTTACATTTCCGGGTAGGCTATCTTGCGAAGCTCTCCGCTGTAACATTTGTATAGTGAGGCGGTGGTTTGTGACACGCCGACCATGAGAGGGCTCCGTTTTCCACCGATAACTACATCTAAAGTTGGTATGGATAGCAGCTCGGCTTTGATGTCTTTTGACAATTCAATGTCTTCACCATATTGGTTGGTGATGTCATAAACCAGTTTGTCCACGTATGGACGATATGGTTCCATGATGTCGTCTGCCAGACAATAAGCGTTGTAGCGATTGTGATGATGAATGCCGAACGTGGGTAATAGTCCGCTGGCAACGAGTGAACGGGCAACAACGGCGCGCAGGATGGCATAGCCGTAGTTGAGCAGATGGTTAGGGGAGATGCCTTCGCGGTCTCTGACGAATCCGTCAATGTGTCCGAATAGGTTTTTCCAGTAGTAGGCTGCTGCTCGTGCTTCCTGATTATCGGTGTCGCCGCTTTTCACGTCGTTAATCCATCGTTGCATGCACTTTGTTTCTGCATTAGAGGATTGCTTCAATACCATCATCTGGTTTCTTATCTTGTATTGGATGGTCTGTTGCCACAGTTGTTTGCGTAAGGGTAGGGATGCTTCTATCTGGTGGCGGAAACGCTCACTCTGCGTAGTGTTCCCTGAGAGAGGCAGCAACAGACCGACAGGCATGGAACGGCTGTCGCAGGTAATGACGGCACAGTTGTTCTCGAGCAATGCATCAAGTACGCCGGTGGTAATGGTAATCTGTTTATGGTCGAGCACGACAACTCCGATATCTTCAATCGGTCGGGTGATTTCTGCTTCTTTCTTGATGTTGTCGAGCAGATTCTTCGCATTTTCCACCTCTGGCATTTTGATAACCAGCTGTCTGTCTCTTAATGAGAGATAGGCGGGATTGCTGAAACAAAGTGTCTTTTTTATCATAGGCTTATTCTATCGTTTCAGTTTCTTTCCGTTTAGTTCGATGATGTTACCTAATCTGTCCACCTTGATGGGAATACAAATTTCTTTTATCATTTCACCAGTGATAGCGCGCTCCATTTTATTTTGTGTTGAGAACTCAAATTTATTTACTATGGGAGATGCAACATGATGTTCAATACACATAAATTGAAGTTGTCCACAAGATACCATTTTATATATTCTTTCCTTATTAATTGCCTTAATCCCTTCTTTCAACTCTTCTTGTGTGGGCAGATACACTAAATCATTCGGTGAAAGGATGAACATAAGTTTGGCATCAGATGCTACCAAATGTTGCTCTTGCAGATAGATTTCAATGTTGTTGCGCCATTGTGAACCGAATTTCTTTTGGCAGTCAATCATCATGTTGAGAGGAATGGTCAAGTAAGAGCGAATTGTTTCCGTTTCGCCTGTTTCCTTGTTTATCTTTTCCGTTCTGAATATAGCAAAGAAAAGGTTGGTACCCTTGTCGGCTTCAACAAATTTCTTAGCTTTACATCCTGTTTGTCCGATGGAATACTTGTTACCGCTTTCAAAACGACGTACTTTATAAATTGGCTTGTGCGGTTTTCCGCTGTTTAGTTCTACAATGTTGCGGTTCATTTCATCGATTCCATCAGCAGAAAATGCAAGTCCAGGATTATTGTCTTTTGCGTGTAAATGAGCTGTCAATATTTTTTGTATACCAGTGTCTGTAATACCTTTTATTTTGGCTACAGCCTTGTCGTATTCTTTTATTCCAGACATATATCCAACCAAGTCACTCATGAAACGCGTGGCAAAGTAACGGTCTTTAGTCTCTTTTGTATAATAGTAAACTTCTATTTTCTTGATGTCGATATCTGACCACACATCCTTGTTGTCTTCTACATATTTCTTTATGTATTTGGCATCGTAGTGCTCTCTCAACAATTCCAAAACTTTTTCCTTGAAATCCTTGTTTACGATTGCTTTTGGATTTTTCAAAGCCTCATTTAGCGACACCTCCTTTTTGAAACGCAGATTCACTTCGCCCCAACCAGTATCTTTATGCATAGACTTGCGAATCGCCCAGCTGTCGCCTTTCTCTTGCTTAATAATCACTTTCTTGCCATTCTCGTCGTAATGTGTATAACTGTTTGTGGCTTTGTTGATTACACGCAAATTCTGTTTGAAACTGACAATAATGTTTTCCAGGGCTTGCTTTGCGTCTGTAGTAAATGAATCCCATGGTTTGATGAACTCTTTGGC
Organism: Prevotella sp. Rep29; assembly: GCF_019551475.1. Taxonomy (NCBI): domain Bacteria; kingdom Pseudomonadati; phylum Bacteroidota; class Bacteroidia; order Bacteroidales; family Prevotellaceae; genus Prevotella; species Prevotella sp. Rep29. The sequence continues at coordinate 1,879,480 of NZ_CP047159.1, read as the reverse complement.
GATTTCACGCTCTTTGCTGTCAATAATGATTTTTTCAAATCGGCGCAGTTTGCGTTGCAGTTGATAGCGGTTGGCATTATATTTGGAATGTGCTGCCTCGTTATTCAATAAGTTCACATGGTCACGGGTTGCGCAGGCAATCACAATGGCATCCATGGCGTGGTGACGATGGTCGATACGCTTTTTATTGAATCCTTTTTGCAGTTCGAGAGGCATCGCAGGAATTAGATGTCCTTCTGCACTAATAGTCGTGAAGCATTCCTTGCCCGTCAATTCATTCAAGCGATGGAAACGAGGCAAGATAATACTATTCCAAACATCGTTCATACCCCAATCTTTTTTCAGTCGGTCGGTAATGGATCCGTTGCACGAAATCAGATTTTTTGAAACAGCTTCCTGTTCCCATTCCCCGTTTTCGAGTTTCTCGCGGACGATGTTCGACAGCAAGCCTTTTACCAATTTGCTGATATATCGGCTGTCGTTCAATTGTCTTTCAATAAATCCGTCGGGGATTTCGTCCATCAACAGTTTTTTCATCTTCGTGCGGTTGTTTGCGTAGTGTTCCTTCACAAACTTCTCGTAATCTTCAACCGACAGAATCTCGACCGTTTTCCCTTGGCTGATTTGAACTTTTTCACCTTTGTGACTCTTGATAAACTCGAAACCCAACTGTTTGTCTTTTAGCTTGTTTACTTCTGCTTCGCAAATCACCTTGTTGCTGAACGAGTCATCGAAGTAGCGTGATTGTGGAATCACATGTTCAATTTCGTAAGCCGAGGTAAACAACTTGGCAAGAGGAATCATCTCGCCCGTGTAGGGTGAGCGGTATTTTTGCTCTAACCAGCACTTATATCTTATTATGTCTGCTTTTGAAGGCTGTGAAGATTTGGAAATTTTGCTGATGAAATCAAAATCTTTATCCTCTTTTGTGAGATTGTCCAATGCATTCTCCTCATAAATCCGTAGTATGTCTTGTTGGCTTGGAGAATAAGGGCGAACATTCTCGATATCAGGGTCGTTCACAAACTCCATCAACATCGCCTTGATGCGCAGGTTAGTGTTCTCGTTCTGCTGGATGCGCTCTGTCATTCGTTTGCGTTTGTCGGCAGGGTTTTTCATCTCGCGCCCCAACTCCAGATGGACTTCGTCAATCTGCCCTTCTTGTTTCCAAATATCGCGGACTGTTCGTAAGGTTTCGGTAATTACCTGTTCAACAATGGGATTACGCAAAGAATGTTGCTTGAATCCTTTCAAATAATTATCAATATCTTCAGGCTTTTCCCATTTTTCAATCTCTTTGGCTTCGGAATGGCGGTCATAGACAATATAACAAGCCAACCAAACAGGCAGACTTCTAAAATGCTCAATATTGGTTAGGTTGATAGCCTTTTCGCGCACTCTGTTCTTGATATTTTCATCGTATTCGCCAGTCAGAATCTTGTCTATACGTTCTTTCGTCTTGTTTTCAATATTATCAACACTCCAATATTTACCCATTCGCATCAACGGCAGCAATTTCTTGATGGCCTTTTCGGAGTACGAACCATAATCCTTCTTGAACGGCTTGACTTTGGAAAACACTTCGGCAAACGAATCGGAAAGACCATTCTTTTCGGCATATTTCTTCATAGCTTTGCCGATTTCTGTTTTGTCTTCCACCGAATAAAGGATATGCCAAAGCGATATTTCCTTTTCGCGTGTGAGGAAACTTGCATCAATACTGCATTTCGCCAATCCGCTAAGCATTATTGCTCTCGTTTCGTTGCACGGATATTCTTTGTCCTCAACGTAGTTCCAACGATAAGGATAGTGGTCTTCTCCTTTCTCTTTCTTGAAATTGAAAAATGAGTTAAGTAACGTGTCTTGTTTGATGGAAGCTCTATTGCTGAGCCAATCGAAGAGTTTCACATAATCTTCTTCGGTTTTCAACAATTCGCAGGTAACATCCACATCAGTCAGCATTTTCCCATCTAAATTTTTCTCTCGTTGGTAAATCCTCAAGTTCTGTACGAACTGCCAAAGGCGGAACTCCTGGAACAGTGGATTCGATTTAGCGATGCACTTTATAGGATATTCTTTGCCGTCTTTGTCGAAATGACTCTCATAGGGACAATCGCTGATAAGGGACTTCTTGCTCTTCAGCGGACGTTGGTAGAATAAAATATCGTTGATGAAAAGGTTAGCGAAGTCAGTCCTGGCAATGTTGTTGCGGTGCGTCTCGTTGTTCGGGTACAGTTCCTCAATGCACTATCATATAAAATCTCGTCCTTCAATTCAGGTATCAGGGCTATTTGTGTTTCAAGAATTTGCCGTAACTCCTCTTTGTAATATTTGCGTTCAACTGTGCGTACCAACTTGCCTATGATTTTCTGGTTGGGCTTTTGCAGTAAGTTGTCATAGATGTAGCAGCCTATGGTCTTATTACTATTGTCAATGTCGAACTCCGTTTTTTTCTTCAGCAACGTCCAGTCGTCTTCACTCGGTGCACGGAACGACCGCTTTACATTCCCTTCCTTGTCTTTCTTAGGGGTTCCATCTTTCTCTAAAGAGGTGGTCACTATAAATTCCTTAACCTTTCCCTCCCAATCCAAAGGCATTTTGCTGGTGCGGCGATAGACCATACCGTTCTCCAAATACACATTGTACCATACATCATCGCCCTTCTTCTCGTCGGTGGCTTCAACTCTTACCACTTTCTGGACGATGAATTCGACTAACTTGTCTCGCTGTTCATCTTCATCCTCACCACGCAGTTGGTAATAGCCACGTTTTTGGTTGAATTGCAGCAGAATCCACGCAAGTTCTTCTTTGGCAATTTTATGTGTCAACGCTTTCTTGCGTAGATAGTAAATAGTCCAGTCGTAAGGAACTTTCTTGCCATTCGCAACAAGTTGAGGTTGGTTTACAGCAAAATCAGCCAGCATTTCATTGAAAGAATCTTTAAATAAAAACTCCATTTTGCCAGTGTTTTCCTTACGCCAAGCAAGTTTAGGTTCATTATTATCAATAAACTTGCCATATTGATTAATTTGCATAGCAAAATGTTGCGGCAAAAACTTGATTGTTTTCAACACTCGTAACATCCTTTCACGCCGCAGCAGGTTGCGCTCGTGTAGGCGTCGTGTCCCTCTGAATCTCGTTCGTTCTGCCGTTTGTGAAATAGAGTTTCCTTTATCGAAATCACCAAGAATATCCGCAGACATTGGAATAATTCGACTGCCTGTCGAACTTATTCCAATAGGTTTTAAATAAGTTGATTCATTTTCACGTTTTGCTTCTTCCGCATTCACCACAGCCCAACCAATACTGTTTGTGCCTAAGTCCAGTCCTAATATTTTTTTCATGGTATATTGTATTATTTGTTTTTTATTTTTTGCAAATATAGCAAAAAAGTACAAGAATATTTGTGTGAATGGGGAAAAATGTCTATTTTTGCCGTATGAAATTTAAGCAAATCACAATAAGGATTATTCCGTTGTGAAAACATCAGGTTAGCCCATCGTCCTTTAACGGTGGGCATTTTTTGTCTTACGAGTTTACAACTCGGAATAGTCGGGGATTTCTTCGAGGAAGTGGTAGGTGTTTTGTTCGTAGTCCATGTGGCAGCAGATGTGTTGCATGCCGTTGCTGACGATGAGGTAGTCGGCATGGAGTAGGAGATTGTAGGCGGAAATCTGGTCGAAGACTTTCTGGGTGAGGGCTATGGTGGGGGATTTGTATTCGATGAGCATGTGCGGACGGAGCTCCTTATTATATAATAATGTGTCGGCACGCAGGTGCTTTCCGCCGATGCGTAGCTCTATCTCGTTGGCTAACAGGGCGGTGGGGTAGCCTTTATGCTCGATGAGGAAATGAACGAAATGTTGGCGCACCCACTCTTCGGGCGTCAAGGCGACGTACTTGCGGCGCAGGACATCGAATATCATGTCGCGGTTTCCTGTTCTTCGGAGACGCAGGTCGTAGGTGGGAAGGTTCAGTTGATACATAGCATATTCGTTCATTAGCATCTGCCCTGGCTGATGGAGGGCATTGGATGGTGATGAAAGCTTTTTGCGGAAAACGACAGATTTTTATGATGACAGCTCTGTGCGAATTCGATTTTTTGTATTATCTTTGCAATCACAAATGCAAAGATAGCGTTTTTATCCGAGAATAAAGAAATCATGGCAGCAAAAAAAGATAATGCGTTCGACGGCATCATGGCTCAGCTGGAAGCCAGGCAGTTCGCCCCCGTGTACTTGCTAATGGGGGAGGAGCCGTATTATATCGACCAGATTTCTGACTTCATTGAGCAGCATGTGCTGAGTGAGGAGGAGCGCGATTTCAACCAAAGCATTGTCTATGGATTGGATGTCAGTGCGGTGCAGGTGGCTGACATGGCACGGCGATATCCCATGATGGCTGAATATCAGGTGATTATCGTGAAGGAAGCGCAGAATATCAAGCAATGGGATGCGCTGGAAACGTATTTCGAGAAACCGATGAATCAGACAATTCTCGTTATCTGTTATAAGAACGGAACCATCGACGGACGGAAAAAAATAGTCTCCAAAGCGAGGACTGCTGGCATCGTATTCGAGAGTAAGAAGATGCGCGACTATGAGTTGCCTGCGTTTGTCGCCAGCTATCTGAAAGGAAAGGACGTGAGCATCGATAACAAATCGGCACAGATGGTCGCCGAACATATCGGAGCTGACCTGAGCAGACTGACGTCGGAACTTGACAAAGTAATCATATCGCTGCCTGAGGACAAACGGGAGATAACACCCGAGATTGTTGAAAGGGAAATAGGCGTGAGCAAGGATTACAACGGATTCGAACTGCGCAATGCCATTGTTGATAGAAATGTGTTCAAAGCGAATCAGATTGTCAAGTACTTTGCGGGAAATCCTAAAACTCAAAAGGATAGCATGTATGTGCTTGTACCGATGTTGTTCAACTACTTCCAGAACCTGATGATAGCCTATTATGTGCCCAACAATCAAAATCCTAACACTCTGGCGGAGGCTCTGGGCTTGAAAAATGCATGGGGAGTGAAAGATTACCTTGCCGGAATGAGGAACTATTCTGCAACGAAAACGATGCAGATTATCTCAAAGATTCGAGAAACGGACGACAAAATGAAGGGAATTGGTAATCCAAATACTGATGCCGGGGAGTTGATAAAGGAACTGATTTTCTTTATCCTTCATTGAAAATGGGGGAGTAGGCTTCCGAAATCCTATTCGAATCGGAAAAAGCAAAAAACTTATTTAAAGAGCGCGAACATTTTGAAGGGTACGAATGATATCCAACAATTGAAAATGAGGGGTAGCCTTTCGAAATCCTATTCGAATCGGAAAAAACAAAAGAACTTGTTATTAGGGTGTAAACATTTTGAAGGGTACGAATGATATTCAGCAATTGAAAAGAGGGGAGTAGGCTTCCGAAATCCCACTCGAATATGAAAAAACAAAAAAACTTATCATTAAAGCGCGAATATTTTGAAGGAGGATGGATGGTAATTCTATAATAAATGGTGTAGGGTAGGCTGTCAAAATAGATGTTTTTTCTCCATATTTTAGACGAAAATATAGAATTTGGGGGGCATTTCTCCCCCAATACTTCCACTATTTGAATCGCAAATAGATGTTTTTTATACACGTTTTACTCACAATTTATCCCAGATTTTTCTAGAATTTGATTTTTCTTGAACAGAATTTTCGGGGATAATTATTCATAAAATCAGCAAGTTAAGTTGATTTTCGATGCTCATATTTCGCATATTTTTAAGCAAAACGTCCCTTCGTTCGAAATGAGCAAAATATGGCGATTTTTGCTCGTTTTTCGCCTTCAATATTTAGTTTTCGCAGATGTTAACATTTTGTTTTGTTGATTTCAAAACAAAAACCCAAACAAATGGGCAACATTATACAATTATGTAAAGCACAAAACTAAACACAAGCAGTCGTTTATATATTTGAATAGCATAATTTAAAATTAAAAACACAAATCAAAATCACGAAAAATCGATGATTATACAAAGGCAATTTTAATAACATAAGTATATAATAATCAACATGTTATATAAAAATACTCATCTTTTCCGTCAAGAAATAGGAGGGTATGGACGAGGCATTTTGCATAATACACCTTTAATTCACATTTTATTTGTAAATAACTGAAATTATTCCAGATAGTTATAAAAAATCATTCTACAAATGGATTGTGTACACATTGTCGCTTTTGATTTGTAAATGAATAAAAAATTTCGTTTTCACTGATTTGAATTTACAAATAAAAATAATTCAAATTTCAAAACTTTGATTCTTGAAACAAAATTTTTTCAAAAAGATTTGGAAGTTTAATTTTTTTGCTTTACTTTTGTAAACTGAAACGAAAAACGGCAAAAATGCCTCAAAAACGACATGAAAGATAGAATTCGACAACTGATGGAGTCACAACACATGACTCAGCAGACATTCGCTCAATTTATTGAAATGTCTCCGGCATCATTGAGCAGTATTTTTAATGGACGCACAAAACCAACTTTGAATACGGTTGAAGCGATTCGAAAAAAAATTCCGACTATCAGTATTGAATGGCTTATGTTCGGAAAAGAGCCGATGTTCCTCGACGATGTTGGTGGAAAATCTGCACCTGAACCAGCCCATGACGGAATGGGTGACCTATTTTCCAGCGTAGAAAATAAAGTTTCCTCCCCTGTCCAAGAGCAAGGGTTGAATGTTTCAAAAGGAAATAGTGGCACCCAGAAGCCCTCTTCGAAGGAAGAAGTGCTGTATGTAGAGCGTGCTGCCCGGCAGATTACCGAGATACGTGTATTCTTCGATGACCAGACTTATGAGTCGTTCACGCCGAAGAAGTCGTAGCGCATGATTATTCAAGACAATTATTATTCTGATATAAATTAGTTTTCATTTTCTGAAACCCGGCAGATTCCACACTACCCAGTGGTGTTGGAATCTGTTTTTTTATGTTTCTTTCATTGCATTATCTGTGTGAAATTTTTGCCCTTGGGTGTTGAATTCTGCTCATTTCTGTTGTTTTCAATGCCGTTGTCACCTTCGATTGTTTATCCCCGTTTTTGCTTTCGTTTTTTATTAATTCTTCTCTTTCGGATGAGAAAAGGTTTTCCTTTTGCTCGCTTACCCGGAAATTTTTCGTAAATTTGCGGAAGAAATGTATAGAAACGTGTATGTCGGAGAGATACCTATTTGTTTCTGGTTACATTTTTTCCTTTTGCTAATAAATATATTAAGGTGATGAAATATATCTTAGATTTGAACGTGGTAACGGTAGAGCACCTTCACGAACGATATGTGCTCATTCGTCTGACGCATGAGAAGCCTTTGCCGCCGATGTTGCCAGGACAGTTTGTAGAGGTTCGTGTGGATGGTTCTCCAACAACGTTTCTGCGTCGTCCTATTTCCATCAACTGGGTGGATGAGCAGCGCAACGAGATGTGGCTGTTGGTGGCGGTTGTCGGTGACGGTACGCGCACTTTGTCTTCACTCCGTGCTGGTGACCGATTGAATTGTGTGTTGCCGTTGGGTAACACATTTACACTTCCCGACGCAGCCTCTCCCCGTCTGCTGCTTGTCGGCGGCGGTGTTGGAGTGGCTCCTTTGCTTTTTATGGGTAAGCGGATAAAGGAGGCGGGTTTTGAGCCCACTTTCCTTCTCGGTGCCCGTTCGTCGAAAGACTTATTGGAACTGGATAGTTTTAAGTCGTTGGGACGTGTGTTTGTGACGACGGAAGACGGGAGTGAGGGTGAACGGGGTTTTGTGACCGACCATTCGCTTCTGTGCAAGGAATCTTTTGACCGTATTGCCACCTGTGGTCCTCTACCGATGATGCAAGCTGTTGCTCGTTATGCGCACAAGGCGGGAGTTGAGTGTGAGGTCTCTTTGGAGAACAAGATGGCTTGCGGCATTGGTGCCTGTCTGTGTTGTGTGGAAAAGACGACATCGGGCAATGTGTGTGTATGTAAAGAAGGTCCTGTAATCAATACAAAGAAACTGACATGGCAGATTTAAGTGTAAGAATAGGTGCGTTGGAGTTGAAGAATCCCGTGATGACGGCTTCGGGAACGTTCGGTTATGGTGTTGAGTTTGCTGACTTTGTTCCGTTAGACGAGTTGGGAGGCATTATCGTAAAAGGCACGACACTCCATCCGCGCGAAGGAAACGATTATCCGCGCATGGCTGAAACGGCTTCGGGTATGCTCAATTGTGTGGGACTTCAGAACAAGGGTGTAGATTACTTTTGTGAACAGATTTATCCGCAAATAAAGGATATTGGCACGAACATGATTGTCAATGTCAGCGGTTCTTCGCTGGATGATTATGTGCAGTGTGCCGAGCGGATTGGCGAGTTGGAGCATATTCCGGCGATTGAGTTGAATATTTCTTGTCCGAATGTGCGCCAGGGCGGTATGGCATTCGGTGTCACTTGCGACGGAGCGGCAAGCGTTGTCCGTGCCGTCCGCGAGCATTATCATAAGACTTTGATAGTGAAGCTCTCTCCTAACGTGACTGATATTGCGGAGATTGCGCGTGTTTGTGAGGCAGAGGGTGCTGACAGTGTATCGCTCATCAACACGCTGATGGGAATGGCTGTCGATATTGAGCGCCGCCGTCCGATGTTGAGCATCAACACTGGCGGTTTGAGCGGTCCTGCGGTCAAGCCTGTTGCCCTGCGCATGGTGTGGCAGGTGGCTAAGGCGGTGAAGATTCCAGTCATCGGTCTTGGTGGAATTTGTAGTGCTACGGATGCGATTGAGTTTCTCATGGCGGGTGCCACAGCCATTCAGATAGGTACAGCTAATTTCCTGGATCCGGCAGTCACCGTCAAGGTGCGCGACGGAATCAACGACTGGCTGGATGCTCACGGCTGTCGCTCGGTGTGGGACATTATCGGGACACTTGATGCCTGATGGTTGCGCATTTTTCCATTTAAGTCCTCTCCGATAGGTCGGAATTCCGGCTGTTGAAAGGGGAAAAAGAAAAAGAGCGATCAAAAGGATCGCTCTTACCAACACAAAAACTAAACTAGACTTAACTGATTTTCGGATTTTCACAAACCCAGAAGAATCGTTTGCAAATATACGAATTATTTTTTAAATCCAATAATTTTATAAGAAAAAGTTTCGGAAAAGTGCGTTTTTTTTAGTTATTTAACTATTTTCGATAGCAAATAGAAGTCAAAAACCGTCATTGCTGCCATTGCTTCGACTATCGGAATGGCGCGTGGAACGACACATGAATCATGTCTTCCGTGAGCTTCGAGGGTGGCAGGTTGTCCCGTTGTGTCGAGGGTTGGTTGTGCCGTCATGATGGTGGGCACAGCCTTGAATGCTACTCGGAAATAGATGTCTTCTCCGTTGCTGATGCCTCCTTGTATGCCTCCGCTGTGGTTGGTCAGTGTCCCGATGCGCCCGTTTTTGTTGACGAACACGTCGTTTTGTTCACTTCCCCGCAATCTGCAGGCGTTGAATCCCTCTCCGTATTCGAATCCTTTGGCTGCATTGATACTCATCATGGCGTGTGCGAGTGCGGCATGCAACTTGTCGGTTTCCGGTTCTCCAAGACCTGCCGGGCATCCTTTGATAACGCATGTGGCGATGCCTCCGATGCTGTCGCCTTCCTTTTTCATTTTCATGATGAGTTCTTCCATCTGCTTGGCTTTCTCTGCGTCCGGGCATCTCACGTCGTTTTGTTCCGTCATCGACAGGTCGTACTGGGTGTAGTCGCCTTCAAGTCCGATGTCTCCTATTTGTGAGGTGTAGGCTTGGATGGTGATTCCTGTTTGGCGCAGTGCCAGTTTTGCCAATGCGCCTCCCACACATCTGCTGATGGTTGTTCGTGCCGATGCCCGCCCTCCGCCCCGATAGTCGCGCGTACCATATTTATATAAATAGGTAAAGTCGGCATGTGAGGGTCGTAACAGGTGGCGTATTGCTTCGTAGTCTTCTGTTCTCTGGTTATTGTTGCGCACAATGAATGCGATAGGAGTGCCTGTCGATTTGTTTTCAAACACTCCGCTGAGCAGCTCCACCTCATCAGTCTCGCTTCTTCCGGTTGTCAGTTGGCTTTGTCCGGGTCGTCGCCGATTGAGTTCCGCTTGTATGAAACTGACGTCGATGTCGATTCCCGGCGGCATACCGTCAACCACTCCCCCGATAGCTTCTCCGTGGCTTTCACCGAAGGTTGTCAGCGTAAAGATATGTCCGAACGTATTGCTCATTGTCGTGGTGCATTGGTAGAGACTGTAATAAGTGTGTGTCAGTGGCAGTGTCCGCAGCCACATCCGCATCCGCCTTCTTTCTCGTGTTTGCTGCCGCAATCGCCTTGGCAGTCGTCACATCCGCATCCTTCTCCGCTCATGTGTGCCAGCATGCTTTGAAGTTCATCGTTGGTGGCTTCACGCGTTTCAACAACTTTTCCTTTGAAGTTGAGTTCCTTTCCTGCCAGCGGATGGTTGAGGTCGATGCGCACATCGTCGTCGTTGATAGCCACTACGCGTCCGAGGAAGCGGTTTCCGTCTTCGTTCTGGAGGGGCACGACGGCATCGATGTAGATATTGTCGTGGTCAAAGTGTCCATTGATGCTGAAAATCTCCTTGCTCAGGTTCACCACTCGCTCGTCGTTATATGCTCCGTAGGCTTCTTCGGGCGACAGGATGAAGTCAAATTCTCCACCTTTTTCCAGCGGTTCCACTACTTTTTCAAATCCTTCGATGGTCATTCCCAGTCCACTGATAAAGACAAACGGCTTGTCGGCGTTGGTTTTTTCTATCAGGTGCGGCTTGCCGTCTTCCACGATGTAGAGTTGGTAGTCAACTGCGATGTACTTGTTGATTGTATCCATGTTTTTTTGTTTTTTATTTTTCTTGTGTGCAAAGGTAAGCAAAATAAATGATAGTTATTGAAAAAAGCGAAAAAAACGGCATCTTTGTGTTTTTCTTTCCGGTGATTTAATTTGTGTGTCTCGTTTTTTTTTATTTATTTTGCAGAACAGATATAGTATTCATTTGATAAGTATTCAGCAATGAGATACCTCTTGATATGCCTGGTATGCGCATTGGGAGTGTTGCGTTCCGGTGCCCAGCGTCCTGTCTTTGAGAAGATGTCTTCGCTGGTTCGTGAATTAGCCTTGCGGGACCATGTGTCGCAGAAGAAGGTTTTTGGGAAGAAATCTTCTCCCCGCATCTGTGCGTTTGTGCGTATGGATTCGGAGGGCGAACGCGCTTTCGGCGAGAACGGCTGTCGGGTGTTGGCACAGGTTGGCGACATTTATATTGCCGACATTCCCGTTCATCGTCTTTCGGCGTTGTCCCGACATACCGGCGTGAAGCGTATCGAAGCCAATCGCAGCCATTCGCTTGTCATGGATTCCACTGCCATCCATCTCAATACGCAGCCGGTTTATGAGGGAACCAATCTGCCGCAAGCCTATACGGGCGAAGGGGTGGTGATGGGAGTTGTCGATGTGGGCTTCGATGTGACGCATCCTAATTTCTTCGATTCCACGGCAAGCCGTTACCGCATCAAGCGTTTCTGGGACCAGTTGTCCACGGACACGGTCGGCAGTGCCTTGTATGTAGGTGCCGATTATACGACGGAAGAGGCTATCCGGGGCTATGCCCATTCGCGCGACGGACTCATCCAGACACATGGCACCCACACGCTGGGCATCGCTGCCGGCAGCGGTTACGATTCGCCTTACCGCGGCATGGCATACGAGAGCGACATCTGTATCGTGAACAATGCCGTTTCGAGCGACATTGCGCTGATTGACAGTGCCGACATTTACAAGTACACCTATGCCACGGATGCGTTGGCTTACAAATACATTTTCGATTATGCAGCGTCGGTAGGGAAACCTTGTGTCGTCTCCTTCAGCGAGGGCTCGTCGCAGGATTTCCGTGGCGACGACCAGCTTTTCTATGAGATGATAGAAAACCTGACAGGTCCCGGCAGAATCTTTGTGGCGGCAGCGGGCAATGACGGCGGCAGAAAGACTTATTTCCGTAAGCCGCAGGGCACGGAGAGCATGGGTGCATTCTTCTATTCCGGTGGCAATGTGGTCAGCTTTACAGCCAAGTCGCAGTCGTCGTTTGCCATCCGAACGACCATTTACGAGACGCCGCGCGAAGTGAAAACAGTTAGCACTGCCGAAGTCCTTTCCTCGCCCGATTCGATTTATACGGACACGCTTGTGGCAGGTGGCAGGCAATACGTCTTGACGGTTACTGCCTATCCTTCATGTTATAACCCTTCGGAGACGGCATACGATTTCTATCTCAGGGGCGATGCACGCCTCGGAATGGAGCGCGAGATATCGGTAGAACTGGTCGGAACCGATGCCGACGTGGAACTGTTCAAGGGCTCGGGCTATATCTCTGCCAGCGCAACGAATCCCTCGTTGGATGCCGGCGAGATGGTTTGCAGCATCCATTCGCCGGGAAGTGCGCCTGCGGCAATATGCGTCGGCGGCACTGCTTATCGCACGGGGGTAGTCAATTATCAAGGCGTTTATCGCCCTTACAACATGGGAACGGGTGGCATCCGCTACCGCCACTCGTCGGTCGGTCCCACGTATGACGGACGCACGAAGCCCGATGTGATGGCACCGGGTGTGAACGTCATCTCGTCTTACAGCAGCTATTATCTGGAAGCGAATCCTACCGCCAGCGACATTGCCAGCGATGTGGTTCATTTTGACTATAACGGCAGGACGTATGTGTGGAATGCCAACAGCGGGACGTCGATGTCAACGCCAGCCGTTGCAGGAGCTATTGCCTTGTGGTTGCAGGCGAAGCCGACACTGACGCGCGAAGAAATCATCGGTGTGTTCAGCCGCACGTGCAAGCGTTACGACCCAGCATTGACTTATCCCAACAATTATTATGGGCATGGCGAGATTGATGTCTATCGCGGTTTGCTTGATATTCTGGGGATAACCGCCATAGAGGGAGTGTCGCAACAGCATACACCGGCGCGCATCGGACTCCGTGCGGGCGGCTTGCTGACGATTGAGACGACCGAACCGGCAGCCCGTCTGTTCACGGTGAGAATCTATTCCGTGGGTGGAATGCTGCTCCATACGGCGCGGATGTCAGCCGGAAACACCAGCTATTCGCTCGATTTGAGCCGTTTGCCGTCAGCCGTCTATGCCGTGCAGATAGATGGCCATCCAGCCATTGCCGGTTCAACCCTCATCCGTTTGTAGGCGGCGAACAACCCTATATATAATATGTGAGGATATTTCCCTGACATATTCAAATGAAAAAACCCTATTTTTAGGTATTGCACGTTATTTTTTTATGCCCTATCTTTGCACTCGGAATCCTCCATTGAGGATGTGAGTGTGACGAAATCATTCGCGTAAAATGATCATATATTCATAATGTTTTTGTATTAAAAGGAAAAGGCTGTCGCGAAGACAGCCTTTTTTTGTTGTTGGAAAGCGCATCTTTCTGCCCATCATCGTCAGACTTTCTGCATCCCGTTTCGCCACCGTCGATTAACAAATCAACTTGATTTGGTGTCCAATTCAACTTGATTTGCTTTGCGAAAGTTGAACTTGTAAAAAACAAATTCAGTGAATTTACTCATCAAATTCAGTGAATTTGGTGACCAATTTCAGTGAATTTGGTTTGCGAAACGCTTACTTTTGCGCTTCGCTATTTGATAAATGATAAATAATAAATGACAAATATGTCTTATAGTGCTGCCGATGCAGGTGTTTCGGGTGAGTTTTGCGTTGCGTTACTTGTTCGTGATGCGGAAGTATTTGTCGAGTACGAGCAGCGAGATGAGGTCTTCCCGTTTCTTGTCTTTGAACTGTGCTACGTATTCGTTGGCGTGTCTGATGATGGCTTTTGCCTCGTCGGGGTGTGCGATGTAGTAGTCCATCTTTTCAATCAAGTCGGAAAAGTCGGGCTTTATCTCGATGTAGTGGAAGTCGGGGATGAGCGTTCCCTCCATGAACCACGTCTCGTAGGTGGGGCGGGGCATGACGGCTACGGAGTTGGACGACATGATCCACCTCAGGTTGCTTGCCACGTCGTTGCCTTCGAGCGAGAGGATGAACTTGTATTGCAGGTGGTCTCTCAGCGTGAGCAGTTGTCCTTTCCATTCCGGTTTGGCATCGTCTGTCGAGGCTGCATCCACCTTCGGGTGGCTGAAATATTTCTCAAGAAACTCCCATCGGTTTTTGTTGCTTTTGATACCGCCTCGGAATATTGCCATGTCTTTTTTCTCCTCGAACTCCATATGGTCGTTGAGGAAGACGAAGTGGCGCACCTTGTCGAGTTTCATGACCACCGAGTTGCGGTTGTCGCCTTCGATGGGTCGGCTCTTGACAATCATCGGTATCTCGGGCACTTCGGTGATATCGCCGAGCAGCATGGCATATTTGAGGTGCTTGGGGAACCATCGTGCATACTCCATCGTGTCGAGGAAATAGACCGACGGGTGGGTTCGTTTCTGGCTTCTGACAGGCAATGCCGCCTTTTTCCATGCCTCTTGGTCAATCGCGCAGTCAGCGGCAAGCTTGTTGTAGTAAGCCACGCGTGAGAGGATGTAGTCCTTGTCGTCGCGCTTGTCCAAATCCTTCAGTTTGCCATCGAGCCATGGTCGCAGCAAGACATGGGGGAAATATGTCTTCGTATAGGCATTGATATAATACTTATATTTGGGGTTCTTCCCATTTTTGAGTAAGTATTTGAATCGATGTAGTTTCATAGTTGTCAACAGACGACAGATGGCTCTGCTGTCAGATTTCTGTATGTTTTTTTGAATGTTTGTTCAATAAATGCGCACAAATATAGTAAAAGAGACTGAAAAAAAATCAGTAATGCAGGATTTTTTTTGGATAAAAGGCTGTATTTCTTACGAAAAAGTCGTATATTTGTATGCGAATTAAATCTCGAAGGATGAAAGACAGTACCTCAAAAGGATTTATCTCACACAAATACTTGAATATTAAAAAGCGTGACGGATTCGCTCTTTAATGCTTTCCGTGCAGCCTCGGAAAAGGTTGTGCGGAGTTGTCAGGCTGCATGGTCAGCCCCCTCTTTTTATCAATTTCCCCGATACATTATTTATTAACTTCATAAAGCAAATACTATGGAATTACCATTTGCAGAATCTTGGAAAATCAAGATGATTGAACCCTTGCGCAAAAGCACGCGTGAGGAGAGAGAACAGTGGCTCAAAGAAGCCCATTACAACGTGTTTCAACTGAAAGCCGAGCAGGTGTATATCGACTGCCTGACCGATAGCGGTACGGGTGCGATGAGCGACCGCCAGTGGTCGGCACTGATGCTGGGCGACGAGAGCTACGCCGGCGCTACCTCGTTCTACAAGTTCGAGGAAGTCGTGCAGCGCATCTTCGGCATGAAATATGTCATTCCCACCCACCAGGGACGTGCTGCCGAGAACGTGCTCTTCTCGTATCTCGTGAAAGAAGGCAATGTCATTCCAGGCAATGCCCATTTCGATACGACGAAAGGACACATCGAAAGCCGCCACGCAAAGGCGATTGACGTGACCACCGACGAGGCGAAAGACACCCAGTTGGAAGTGCCGTTCAAAGGCAACGTGTCATTGGAAAAACTCGAAAAAGTGCTCGTAGAGAACAAGGGCAACGTGCCCTTCATGGTGCTCACCGTGACGAACAATACCGTCGGCGGACAGCCCGTCAGCATGAAGAACATCCGTGAGACCTGCGAGCTCTGCCACAAGCATGGCGTTCCCGTGGTGATGGACTCAGCGCGCTTTGCCGAGAACTCCTATTTCATCAAGACCCGCGAGCAGGGATATGCCGACAAGACCATCAAGGAGATTGCCCGCGAGATGTATAGCTACGTGGATGCCATGACGATGTCTGCCAAGAAAGACGGTATCGTGAACATGGGCGGCTTCATCGCCACCAACAACGAGGAGTGGTTCGAGGGCTGCAAACTCTATTGCATCCCCTTCGAAGGCTATATCACTTACGGCGGAATGAACGGTCGCGACCTCAATGCGCTGGCAGTGGGACTCGACGAGAACACCGAGTTCGAAATGCTCGAGACGCGCATCCATCAGGTGGCATATCTGGCAAAGAAACTCGATGAGTATGGCATTCCGTATCAGCGTCCGGCAGGTGGACACGCCATCTTTGTGGATGCCGACAAGGTCTTGACGCATGTGCCGAAAGAAGAGTTCCCCGCACAGACACTGACCTGCGAGCTCTATCTCGAAGCCGGCATCCGTGGCTGCGAAATCGGCTATATGCTTGCCGACCGCGACCCCGTTACCCGTGAGAACCGTTTCGGCGGACTCGACCTGCTGCGCCTGTGCATCGCCCGTCGTGTATATACCGACAATCACATGAATGTCATCGCCGCAGCCTTGAAGAACGTATATGACCGTCGTGAGAGCATCACACGTGGTGTCGCCATCGAGTGGGAAGCACCGCTCATGCGCCACTTCACGGTGAAGCTGCGCCGTCTCGGATAAGAGGCTTTATATGGCGTTAGCGGAACTAAGAAACTGGAAAAATAACAGATGACACTTATGAAAAAAACACTTTCAGACCGCCAGTTGTTGCTCTGTGCCTGTGCTTGTTTAGAGGCACAGGGCGACTTGCGGCGTCTTGACCCAGCCATCCGTCGCGCTTTGGATGGCGGTGTGACCATCAACGAGCTGAAGGAGGCTTTCTCCCAACTCTATGCCTACACGGGTTTTCCCCGCTCACTCAATGCCTTGGGCACGCTTGAGAAGGTGCTTGCCGACCGCAAGGCTCAGGGTATCGCCGACAGCGAGGGCAAGCCGTGGAAGCGTCCGGAAATTTGGAACGATGCGGCACAGGCATTGAAGCAGGGAACGGAGGTGCAGACGTTGCTCGAGGGCGGCATTCCGTGGGACTACGACTTCTGTCCGCAGAACGACTATTACATGAAGTCGCACCTCTTCGGCGACGTCTTCGCCAGCGACCAACTCAAGGCTTCCGACCGCGAACTCGTCACCGTGTCAGCCCTCAGCGGCATGACGGGTGTTGAGCCCCAGTTGGAAGGTCATAAAGAGTGTGCCGTCTATATGGGCAACACCAAGGAGCAAGTGGACGAGCTCTGCCAGTGGCTCAGGGAAGAAGGCTACAGTCTGTAACCGGCAGACAAGATGGTCATCTCAAAGAAAAGTGAAACAAATCAAGTGTCAACTCTAAGAAAGCATTGAGAAAATGAAGATCGTAAAGTACATGTTGTTAGTTGCTTTCGCCGCCTTCTTCGCTTCCTGTTCAGATGATACGGAGGTCATCACGGTGGCATCCAAGCGTGCCTGTTATTGCGATTTCACGGGAAAGGTGGTCCCCACCTTTATATATAAGACGGGGAACAACGGTGCCTGGAAGACCGCGAGCGAGATCAACGGCTTTGTCTATGAGCCCGGATATGAATATGTCTTGGAAGTGACATGGCATGAGAGAGACCCGAGGGTGCAGGATGCGGCGTCGAGCTATATGCAGGTGGAGCGTGTAGTCTCCAAGACACAGAAGGAGACCACTTTCCCTTCGACCTTCCAAATGAAAATCTACGACGAGTCCTGGTCGGCACAGAAGCCATGCGAGGAAGTCTTTGGCAATGATTGACGACCGCCATTTCTGATGATCAATGTGGTATAACAACGGGAGCCGCCTCTCAGTCTGAGAAGCGGCTCCCGTTGTTATATCTACCCAGTCGGTGGTTAAATCTCGCCGTCGCCGTAGATGAATCCCTGCTGTGCGGCAGCAAAGTCGAACACCTCTTCCGGACGGAAGAAACGTTTCAGTTCGATGGCTGCATTTTCAATAGAATCTGATGCGTGGACGATGTTCTGCTGGTTGCTCATCGAATAGTCGCCACGGATGGTGCCGGGAGCAGCCACACGGGCATTCGTCGCACCTGTCATCGTGCGTACCACCTGCACGGCATCCACACCGCGCAGCGCCAGAGCCACTACGGGCGACACCTGCATCGACGCAGCGAGGGCAGGGAAGAAGGGTTTGTCCACGAGGTGTGCATAGTGCTCACGCAATATCTCATCGCTCAGTTGCATCATTTTTAATCCTACAACCTGCAGTCCGCGACGTTCAAAACGGTTGATAATCTCACCCATTAGGTTGCGCTGTACGCAACTGGGTTTCAGTAATACGAGTGTTGTTTCCATAAAATAATATTATAGTGTAGTTATGATTGATATTCTTAATCAGTTTTTCGGCTTATACCCGTTGTATCGTTCCAGCGCCTTCAGGCAGATGTCCTCGTAGGGCAGTCCGAGTTTGTCCATCATGTTTGGAAACACCTTGAAGAAACTGCAGTAGTAGAGTGCGAGGAACTTGTAGCCGTCGATTGTCCGCTCGGGCATGTTCTGGATGGTGTAGCGCCCGTTCATCCTCACGCCGTTGTGCCAGAGGGCAGCCGTCTCCATGGCTATCATGCGGCATTTGCCGATGCTGATGGTGTCGAGATACTCCATGACGACCGTCATCTCCGTGAGCAGCCGCTCCGGGTCAATCACGTCCGGTTCGTCGCTGACGGTCGGCAGGTCGGCAGACTGCTTCGTGGTCTCCTTCGCATCCTCCTGCACTGGTTCGCCACTCGATGCCTGTTCCTGTTCCCCAATCATTTCGAGTGGGGAGAAGAGCAACTGCTCCGACGAGTCCTCCGTATGTTTCTTTTTCTTCTTAGCCATGGCGATTTGCGGTGCAAAGTTAGTGCAAACTGAGTGAAATACAAAAAGAATCTCATTCTTTTTTATATCCGAAGTACAGCCTAACTTGGACGTCAGTCAAAGTTAGTGCAAACCGAAGACAATACAAAAAGAATCTCATTCTTTTTTATATCCGAAGTGCAGCCTAACTTGGACGTCAGTCAAATATACGAATAAGTGAGGACAGTGCAAAAGAAAAGTTATTTTCTTTTCATTGTCGAACGAGAGTATTTTATACAAAGATTAAAAAATCTGCTTGAATTTACACATTATTATAATAATATAATAGAAAAAAATCGTATCTTTGCCTTCGAGTTGTGCGCCTCAGCGGAGACGAACAACCATTTTGAGGAAAAATAATAACATAGCGTTAGTGCTATTCGGTATGTCCCTGAATCTCGCAAATTCAACAGACATTATACCGCCTAATAAGACTAACGTCTACGCGATAGCGTGGACGGCTTATCTGGTATAATGGGTATGCGAGAACCAAGGGACTAAGATAAGTGTCAGTTGCGCTTTTCTTGTCCTTAGGTTCTTCAAATCCATCATCATCCGAGATAGTCCTTTCGCTGCTCAAATCTATTGCGTAGATATGTCAGACATACCTATCTCGTCCCACTTCTTTACTAACCGTGGTGGGAATACGTTGATGAAAGAGTTTGAGGGCATACTCCAGAACAACCCTCAAGTGAAGAATCTTGATGCCGTCGTGGGTTTCCTTCGTGCGTCGGGCTATTTTGCTTTGCGTCCCTTTTTGGATGGCATCAACAAGGTGCGCATCCTTATTGGTATTGATGTAGACAAGTATATTGCCCGTGGCCATCAGAAAGGCATGCTGTTTATGGGTGCAGAAGAAGAAGTGAAGGAAGAATGTCTGCAACTCTTGAAGAAAGACATCGAACAGTCGCATTATAATAAAAAGGTGGAGGACGGCATGCTCCAGATGCTCCAGGATATGATTGACGGCAAGCTGGAGCTGCGCGCTCATCCTTCGAAACGCATACATGCCAAGTTCTACATCCTCTATCCCGACAACTTCAATCAACATACCTTTGGCGCAGCTATTACGGGTAGCAGTAATCTCAGCGGTAATGGTCTTGGTATTGGTGACGACAAGCAGTACGAGTTTAATGTGAAGCTAACGCAATACGAAGATGTTGCTTTTGCCCGTCATGAGTTTGAACTGCTTTGGGACGAGGCAAAGAATGTTGCTATCGACGCAGAAGACTTCAAGGCAACTCTTGATGATACGTATGTCAAAGAAGATGTGTCGCCCTATGAGCTCTACATCAAGATGCTTATGGAATATTTCTCCGATCGTGTCTTGGCTATTGACAACGATGATCCATTTGATATGCCCGACGGCTATTCTAAGTTAGAGTATCAGACTGATGCTGTCATCGAGGGCTATCAGAAGCTGATACGCTACGACGGTTTCTTCCTTGCCGACGTGGTAGGTCTTGGCAAGACGGTCATTGCTACGATGATAGCCAAGAAGTTCCTCATCGAGAATGGTCGCGACAACACGAAGATACTTGTTGTCTATCCACCTGCCGTTGAACAGAACTGGAAGACAACCTTCAAAGACTTCAATATAGATAAGTATGCCCGTTTCGTGACGAACGGCAGTCTGTCGAAAGTCCTTGACGAAGACAACTACGACTATTGGAATGCTGACGAGTATGACTTGGTACTTGTCGATGAGTCGCATAAGTTTCGTACCCATACCACAGGTGCCTTCCAGCAGTTGCAGGAGATTTGCAAGATGCCACGCATCAACAAAGGTAATATTCCCGGATATAAGAAGAAGGTGATGCTCATCTCTGCTACTCCGATGAACAATGCTCCTGTTGACTTGTACAATCAGATTCTGATGTTCCAAGACCCTCGTCAATGTACTATCGACGGTGTGCCCAATCTTACCGCATTCTTCTCTCCCTTACAGGTGGAATTCCGTAAGTTTCGCAAGCAGGACGATTTCGATATCAAACAGTTTAAGAAACTTGCTGAGCGCGTCCGCGACAGAGTTATCAAACCTCTCACAGTCCGTCGCACTCGAACAGACATAGAGAGCATTCCCCGTTATACGAAAGATGTGAAAGGTTTCCCGAAAGTTGCTGACCCTATAAAAAAGGATTACGAACTGAACCCGCATCTTGCCAGCCTTTTCGACGATGCAATGACCATAATGGATAAAGGACTCAACTACGCTCGCTATAAAGCTATTGCTTACTTGAAGCCAGAAGCTGCTCCTGGACTCTACGACAACGCAGAACTTATCAGCCGCAGTTTGGCAGGCATTCGCAAAAACGGAATGGTGAAACGATTGGAGAGCAGTTTCTATGCCTTCAAGATTTCCGTCGAGAACTTCCGTCAGGCAAATCAGAATATGATTAGTATGTGGGAGAACGATCGCATCTTCATAGCTCCAGATATGGATATCAACAAACTCTATGAGATGGGTTATACCGACGATGAGATAGAGGAAAAACTAAACGAGAAGGCAGAAGAAAATCCGAAGAATGCTGTATTCAAACGTGACGACTTCCAGCCGGAATACATCGAGCTGCTGCGCCAAGACCAAGAACTGCTCGACCATATGTGGTCACAATGGGAAAACATAGACGACGATGATGACTCTAAGTTTGCCAAGTTTGAACAACTCCTTGCCGACGAGCTGTTCGATAAGGACAAGAACCTCGAAGGCAAGTTAGTGGTATTCTCAGAATCGGTTGATACCATAGAATATCTGTCGCGGCGCATCCATCGCAACGATGTGATGGTTATCTCTGCCAAGAATCGCGACCAGCAGTTCAAGACCATACGCGAGAACTTCGATGCCAACTGGAAGCAGCAGAAGAACGACTACAACATCATCCTTACTTCCGATGTGTTGGCAGAAGGTGTGAACCTGCATCGTTCTAACATCATCATCAACTACGATACTCCTTGGAACTCAACCCGTCTGATGCAACGTATAGGTCGTGTCAATCGTATCGGCTCTAAGTCGGATACCATATATAATTATGTGTTCTATCCTTCGCGTCAAGGTAACAAACAAATCAAACTCAACCAGATTGCTTTGAGCAAGATACAGACTTTCCACACCACGTTTGGCGAAGACAACCAGATCTATTCAACAGACGAGATTATAGACCGTGATTTGGATAAACTGTTCAAGGAGGGAATAAAGAAAGAACAGGAAGACCGCAACCTGGAATTGCCGTTCTATGAGGAGTTGCGCTCACTTTACCAGCAGAACCGTAAGGAGTACCAGCGCATAGAAAAACTATCTCTGCGTAGTCGTACTGGAAGAGAGAAGCGAGAAGTGGAAGGCACCTTGCTTGCAGACTCAACCCTTGTGTTCCTGAAGACTAACTTCCGCAAGTTGTTCTACCTTGTCAACGACCAAACGGCAAGTGAATTATCTGTGCTTGATGCTCTCAAATATTTCAAGGCTACACCACAAGAAAAAGCAGTAGCAAGAATAGCACAACATCATGACCATGTTGAGAAGGCTGTGAAGAGTTTCCATATAGCCAAGGTGAAAGAGATGCAGGAAGAGGAATCCAATCAGAACCAACGTAGCAACCTTGGTGCTCAGGTGACGACAGCTGTCAGTCTTATCAACAGCATGTTGCCACATGTGCAAGACGATGAGGTGTATGTCAAACTGGTACAGTTGAAGAAACTGACAGAACGAGGCACCATCACCCTCATAGCCAAACGCTTGCAACGCATACAAAAAGACCTGATGCGTCAAGGTGGCAGCAAGGCAAAGATGACCTTCGACGAAGCCCTGAAACAGGTACTCATGATGGCAGACAAGTATAACGCCTACTATCGGGACACACAAAAGGCAGAAGAGGAATCGGAGCCAACCATCATCCTATCCGAGAGTTTTCAATCATGAATTATCAATTATCAATTAACCTATGGACTACAGACCTATCATCGAATCAAAATACAATCGTGAGAACTGGCAGCAACTGCTGCATGACATCTTCGGACGCAAAGTAGAGTTCTGGAGCACACCTTCAGTCGTGTCAACCAATAGTCAGTTTGCCCGTCAAGCCCTTTGGCTGGGTACTATTACGTTGAGTGATGATCAGACCATCTCTATCTATGAGGTGGAACTATCCGATAGTGTTGATATTGAACGCAATCGTCGAGGCATCCGTGATATGTTGCTCACCCAATGGCGTAACAATGGAAATGCTGGAGCTTTTATGTTCTGCTATCGTAAGAATGAGAGCGTACTCCGCTTCTCTTATGTTAGTGAATCGTGGACGTTTGCCGATGATGGAACGTACCAAAAGGAGTCAACCGATACCAAGCGCTTCACGTATCTCTTAGGTGAGGGGCATCGCAGCCGTACGGCTATCCAGCAATTCGAGAAACTGCGTGATAGTAGTCTTACGTTGAAAGACCTAACGAAAGCGTTCTCTGTAGATGCTGTCAGCGATATGTTCTTCGATGGCTACAAGAAGCAGTACGAGGACATTATTCAGTATGTCACAGGCAAACGAATGGTTAAGAAAGGCAATAAATGGGAAGAAGAAATCAAGAACGACCCCTGCGAGGAAATCATGCAGGAGTTTGCCCACTTCCCTAACCCGGAGAAAGCTGTCCGTGACTATGTGAAGAAACTGATGGGCCGTTTGGTTTTCCTCCAGTTCCTACAGAAGAAAGGTTGGCTGGGTGTTCCTGCTGGTGCTAAATGGGGAACAGGTGATGCAGAGTTTATCCAGAACCTCTTTACCCAAACAACAGATAAAGATCACTTCATCGACAATGTTCTCGAAGTCTTATTCAACGACCTCAATACAGAGCGCAAGGATGATAATTCTCAATTGTCAATTTTCAATTATCAATTAAAAGTGCCTTATCTCAATGGAGGTTTGTTCGAGCGTGATGCCACAGACGAAACGGAGTTTCCTTTGCCAGCCAAATATATGCAGAGCCTGCTCGACTTCTTTGCCTCCTATAACTTCACCATCGACGAGAACGATCCTGACGATGCAGAGGTAGGTGTTGACCCAGAGATGTTAGGCCGTATTTTCGAGAACCTGCTGGAGGACAACAAAGACAAGGGTGCATTCTATACGCCCAAGGAAATCGTCAGCTATATGTGTCGTGAAAGTCTCATTGCCTATCTCCAGACAGATATTGAAGACGATGCCACAAAAGAAGCTATTCGCCAGTTTGTAACCACTCATGATGTCAACGCTCTTGGAACTAACGACAAGTTCCGCCAGCAAGTAGATGATGCTCTAAAAACTGTCAAGATATGCGACCCAGCTATTGGCTCTGGAGCATTTCCAATGGGATTGTTGAAGGAACTATTCTTATGTCGAACAGCCCTTGAAGGAATAGAGCAGAATAAAGCCGCAGAAATCAAGAAGTACATCATCCAGCAAAACATCTATGGTGTAGATATCGAGCGAGGTGCTGTTGACATCGCCCGCCTCCGCTTCTGGCTTTCTCTGATTGTTGACGAGGAAACACCACAGGCTCTGCCCAATCTTGACTTCAAAATTATGCAGGGAAACTCGCTGTTGGAGCAATATAAGGGTGTTGACCTTTCAACAATAACGGAATTGAAGACGGAAAAACATGATATGTACCAAACGACTATGTTCGATGACATGATAGATGTCTTACGTCTTGATTTGCGCAAAATGCTTGAAGAGTATTATGATTGTACAATCCATCACAAAAAACAAATCCTTCGCACAAAAATTATAGATAACGTAAAGCAACAATTACGCGAGCAAAGTATAAACGTTAATTTTGGAGACCTTGACCTATCTGGTAACAATCAATTCATGCTTTGGCATACTTGGTACTTTGATGTATTCACACAAGGAGGCTTTGATATAGTTATTGGAAATCCACCATATGGCGCCAATATAGACAAAGATATTGAGATATACAAGAAAAAATATAAAGCATTGGTAAAGAACTATGCAGATATCTACAAAATGTTTATTGGAGAAGGATTAAATATCACAAACAATAAAACTGGATATTTGTGTTACATAACCCCTAATACATATTTAAGTCAGCCACGTTATAAAGATATTCGTTCAATTCTTGTTAATTATAAGATTGAAAGAGTTGTTAATTTGGGGATGGGTGTTTTTGAGAATGCAGTAGTTCCTGTTTGTATATCATTAATTAAGAACACAACCACCGACGGTATTGTTAATTATGTAGATGCAAGTAAATCAAACAACTGGATTGTTAATGGTGTCGTTGAGATAGTAAATACTGATGAAGTAAAGAAGCAAAGCGATTTGAATTTCTTGCCTTCATCATCAACAGGTGCACTTGTGTTTAATGATGTTTTTGATATACGCGATGCAGGCATACAATATCACAGAAGCAATATTGGCCTCAAAAATAAAGGAGGCAATGATCTCTATGAGCGCCTTTTTAATAAAAACAAGATGTATTTTATGAATAGTCACCCTGTTTGGTATGGTAAATTAATAAACCGCTATTATTGTTCTCCAGATACAGATGAATACTTTAATCTCGACTATAAAACAATATTGAAATCAAACGAGCAAGTTAGTTTCAGCAAAGAGGCATTTGCGAGGAAGGATAAAATAATATGGAGACAAACTGCACCGTATCCTATTGCAACAATAGACACCAACTACATATGGTTTAGAAACACTATTCAATGTGCATGGGTTAGAGAAGAGTATTCAAATAAAATTAGCATGCTCACATTTCTAGCAATTATAAATTCCTCTTACATCAGGTTCCTTTACAATAGGCTTGTTCAAGAATCTGGTAGAGTATTCCCTCAAGTAAAATTAACTCATCTCAAAAAATTACCAATAGTACTTCCTGACGAACAGTTAGGAAAAGATTTGGCAGTATTAGCTGATAAAATAGTAAATACAAAACGTGACAATCCTTCAGCAGATACATCACTTTGGGAATCAGGAATCGACCATCTCGTTTATCAACTATATGACTTATCAGAGGAGGAAATCAATATTATAAAAGAATCATAGAACATTATAAATATGGAAGGTAAAGTACGAAAGAAAAAATCACCAGCCCTATCGTTGCGGGTAACAATTAACAGAAAGAAAATACAAGAGAAAAATGCTACAGAGACATTTCTTTCTACAATCAAGGCTTTTGGGCCTGAGCAGGTTGCAAACTTACAGGATGTCCGCATTGAAGGATTTCCAATAGTTGTGTCTTCTATGGACTGTCGAATGCAAATGAGGCAGTTGGGTGAAGGATGGTTCGTTTGTACTCACATGCCAACAAAGAGCAAAAAGAGTCTGCTTGAAAGAATCGCAAAACTGTTGGATGTAAAAATCAAAGTAGAGATATTTTGAATAAAGTGCACGGAAGAGACCCTACGTGCACTTTTGGGGCATCCTGTGATAAGCACCGCATAGCATAAAGCGAATACCAAAACGAACAATTCATATATTTCCGCTCAATGAGCTGTGATGCATTGGATATGTAAGGAACATTCTCCCCAAACTAGTGTGGCATACAACATTATTAATTGAATTATAATCGAAGGCTAAAAATTCATTTCCACACTGTTACCTGAATGCTCTTTTAACCAAAGGGTTATTACATTTTTGAAATTTTCAAAAGCAGTGATGTACTCGCCTAATGTTATCTCTTTCTCATTTAAAAGACCGACAAAATTGTTATCAGACAATTTTGCAGCATCTCTTTTTATGACTGCATAGTTATCTTGCCAACCCTCTATGCCAACAATACAGTCGACCGATAAAGATTTACTAGCTTCTACTATTGTAGGCGGCATAAAAGGATCATTGCATAATGACATAATAGGATCTAATATCTCAAAATAATCCTTAGTAAAGCATATTGGTTGACTTAAATATTCCGAAAAAATATCCTTCAAATTTTTATTGTTCAACCGTACTATTAATAAAAAAATGTTAGATTTTGGCCCCTCAACAATAAAGAATAGTTTATTAAACTCTGTTACTAACTTAAAAACAATATCTGTATTCTTTTCGATTAATTTAGAATCTATTCCATATTTATTATAAAGAAGGATTGCCAAAACAAGAGTTCCCAAAGAACAGATAGCAGTAACTATGTTTGTACCATTAGATATGACATTAGAAGGATCGCCCTTAAAGCATAATAATATAGATAGTAATATTATAATCACAATCGCTAATTGTAAAAAAACACTTTTCATTGTACGAAATAAACTATTTAATAACAATAATGCATATTCGTATTCTACGAATCAATCTAACCATTTCGCTCTTAACAAGCATATAGACCCTTGTGCCGGAATTTTAAGACCAATCTTTCTGAGCCTTTCTGCCTTAGTGTTATATCGCTTTTAATTTAAATGCCATATCAAAGTTAATCATCTGTCCGCTGTCAACATACTTTTGCCATGCATCTTCGTTGTGACTGATGTCCGAAAGCCTTGTGGAGTTCTCTGTCTTGAAACGCTGATAGATGGATTCTAGGATTTTGAGTTCTTCGTCTGAGAATTCTGAAAGGTCAGGAGAAAGTGTGGAGGTGAGTTTTGTACCTTCTGCTCCAGAATCAAAATGCACAATCTCTTGTTGGATGTCATCGTAGAAACTATAGATTCTGTCCCATCGAACAGGCACAGGGCCTCGCTGAATGGCTTTGTAAGCCAAACCACTCATTCCTTTGCTGGTCATTTTATAACTATAGAAATCTGTGTAGAACAGCAATTTGTTCATCATCGTGAAGAATACCCCATGATACTTCTCTATGTAGAAAAGGATGATGTTTTTGAGTTTGTTGATAGACTGGGTGGCATAGCCATTGAAGATGTCCCTTCGACTTCCATTGAAGATATAATCCTTGATGAATGCATCATTGGCATCTGTTTTGACTGATTTTACCTTATTGAGTATCTTGGCAAATTCGTCTTCCTCAAACTGATTCCTGGCATTGGTTACAAAACTCTCAAAGATGTGTGGATTCTGAATAGACATCAGAATCTTGCCATTAGCCTCGCTGGGCATATCTCCATTTTCGTATAAGCGATACTGGTTGTCACCAAATCCAAGAATCTGTGACATCTTAGAGGCGGGCAGACCATAGCGCTGACGAATACGCTTAATCTCGTCAGGGAAGGGAATACCGTATTTGGCCCGATACTGATTATATACCTGTCCGACATTGACTTCGTCCAATGCTGTAGTGGTGAAGCGCTCTTTGGTCTCATTGCACTCATAAAACTGGTGTACGTACTGGAATTTCTCCTTACGGAACGTCAGTTCTGATAACTCGTGGCGGAGGGTAGCATGACCTCCAGTAAATGGACTTTGCATATCGTTTTATTTAAATGGATAGTTCATTGGGTGTTCTGCAATGTGGAAAGAAATGCATAATGCACTTGATCCCTTCCCCAATGTAATCTTGATGTAAACTTCCTGTCCTTTAACGTCTTTTCCAAAGACCCACATCTCTCCACATTGGTTGAGAGTGTCTATGACAGGTCCTTCAGAGTAGTCCTCGACTTCTATATTGATTATAACAGAGTCCCGATACTTAGGCGTAATTTCCAGATCAATCAGTGTCTGGGCATTTTTACCTCTATCATCTCTATATATAATTCCGAAGACTTTGATCTTTTCCTTCATTTGATTCAGGAAACGCTGTACTTCTTCTTTTGTTGCCATTATGTTGTTTACAATTTATTTTCTGTTGCAAAAATAAACTTATTAGTTGAAACGACAAAGAAAATCGATGATTATTTAGCGATAAAGTTGAAAAGTATTAAAAGTATTAAAGTCATAGGAGGCCAGCGATTGATTCCTTTAGTTTTGTTGGGGTGGGTTATGGACTCATGAACCTAGAACTATTGACAGCTGCCTAAACCTCTACCGCATTTCCAACCATTACAGGTTGAATTAAAGATAGAGAAAAGAAGCCAGAATAAGAAAAATGCTCCTATTTGGTAGTTATAATTTGTGAAAACTGTGTATTGACACAAAAAACAGTTTGAAGAATCAACTTACTTTCGTATCTTTGCAACGGCTTTATGCCATCAGTAGAAACAAATTTTTAAATGAATTATAAAGATGAAAAAGACAGTTTTAACCCTTTTGTTGGTGCTGATCGCTGGGATGGGCGTGCAGGCACAGTTGTTGTACAAAATTTCTGGTAACGGACTGAAGGCTCCGAGTTATGTCATCGGTACGTATCACCTCGCACCCGTGTCGTTCACTGACAGTATTCCTGGACTGAAAGCGGCGCTGAATGCTGCGGAGCAGGTGTATGGGGAAATCGACATGGAAGAGATGATGAAGCCTGATAACTTGATGAAGATGCAGCAGGCGATGATGCTTCCAGAGGGAACGACGCTGAATATGCTCCTCACAGCAGACGAAATGACTCGTTTCAATGCCTTCCTGAAGCAACTGTTGGGCGTGGACATGACGAACCCAATGGTGGAAATGCAGATGGGAAAACTCACACCGCAAGCACTCAACACGCAACTGACCGTATTGATGTATATGATGAAGAAACCTGGCTTCGATGCGCAGAATCCTTTTGACGGCTATTTCCAGAAGGTGGCAAAAGAGCAGGGGAAACCAGTTGGAGGCTTGGAGACATTCGATTTGCAGATGGAGGTACTGTTCGGTTCAATGACATTGGAACGCCAGAAAGAATTGCTGATGTGTCTTGTTGACAATAACGACGTGATGATAGCAATGATGGAGAAGGTGATTGAAGGCTTCTTTACGCAGGACTTGAGCAAGGTGCAGGCGGCGATGGACGAGAAACAGCATAACAGTTGTGACTCTACACCAGAGGAGGATGCACGCTTAATCTATAAGCGCAACGCCGACTGGATGACGAAGATGCCTGCCATCATGGCTGAGAAACCGACCTTCTTTGCTGTCGGTGCTGCTCATCTCACAGGCGAGAAAGGACTCATCCACCTGCTCAAAACAGCAGGATATACGGTGGAAGGAGTTCAGTAGTAATTATGAATTAAGAATTATGATTAGGTTTTCGAACCAGTAATTGTCAATTCTCAACTATCAAGTCTTAATTCATAATTCTTAATTCTTAATTATCAATTGCGCGCGTGCCAGTGCGATGTCGATGTGGTTACAGATGTTCTCTTCGCCTAAAAGTTGGTTGAAGCCGTTGTTCTTCAATACGCTCTCCACTTTCGGAACGACACCCGAGAGCACGATGGTGATGCCGTCGTGCTGGCTCATCTTACAGAGGTTCTCTAGGTTGTGGAGCCCCGTGGAATCGATGAACGGCACCTTTCTCATGCGGATGATGCGCACCTTCGGACGCTTGCCGTAGCGTGCCATGATGTCTTCGAAGCGGTTGCCGGCACCGAAGAAGTAGGGACCGTTGATTTCATAGACCTCCACACCTTCGGGGATGGTGAGGTGTTCAAGATTTCCACGCTCCATGTCGGCATCCTCGTTGAGGTCTATCTCGTCGAGAATGGCGCGCACCTCAGTGGTTTCTGCCATTCGCCGCATGAAGAGCAGACATGCGCAGAGCAGTCCTACTTCGATGGCGATGGTGAGGTCGAAGATGATGGTGAGGAAGAATGTGAGCAGCAGGACGGTGATGTCGCTCTTCGGATTGTGCATGACGGCGATGAAAGAGCGCCATCCGCTCATGCCGTAGGACACGACAACGAGCACTCCGGCGAGGCATGCCATCGGGATGTAGCGTGCCAACGGCATGAGAAAGAGGAATATCAGCATCAATACTCCTGCGTGTATGATACCGGCGATGGGGGTCCGTCCGCCGTTCTTGATGTTCGTCATTGTGCGAGCAATGGCTCCCGTGGCAGGTATTCCGCCGAAGAGCGGCGAGACAATATTTGCCATGCCTTGTCCTATCAATTCCGTGTTGGAGTGGTGGTTGTCACCAATCACACCGTCTGCCACCGTTGCCGAAAGCAGCGACTCGATGGCTCCGAGCACGGCAATCGTAATAGCCGGTCCTACCAGCATCTTAATCGTGTCCCATGAGAGAGCCGGAACCGTTGCTGAGGGGAGGGTGGAACTGATGTCGAAGCGGTCGCCGATGGTTTCGATGGTTGTCACGCCGGCATATTCTTTCAGCAGGAGCACCACCACGGTGACGAGGATGATGGCAACGAGCGAACCGGGAATCTTCTTCAGTACGCGCTGCGACAAGACGATAATCACGATACTTGCGATGCCTATTCCTGCGCTCCACGGGTCGATATCGCCCAGATGCGAGAAGTAGGCACCCCATTTCTCAATGAAGTCAGCCGGCACATTGTCTATTCTCATGCCCAGCAGGTCTTTGATTTGGGTCGTAAATATGGTCACTGCGATACCGGCGGTGAAGCCTACGATGATAGGATAGGGGATATACTTGATGATGGTGCCCAGTTTCAGCACACCCAAGAGGATGAGGAAGACACCTGCCATCAGCGTGGCAACCGTCAGTCCCTGTATGCCATATTGCTCGATGATGCCTGCCACAATGACGATGAAGGCGCCTGTCGGACCGCCTATCTGCACCTTGCTTCCGCCGAATGCGGAGATGACGAAGCCTGCCACCACGGCGGTGATGATGCCTTTCTCGGGCGATACGCCGGAAGCGATGGCGAAAGCAATAGCCAGCGGCAATGCCACGATGCCCACGATGATGCCTGCCATCGCGTCGGCGGCAAACGTCTTGCGGTCGTAATTCTTGATGACAGATG
Organism: Prevotella sp. Rep29; assembly: GCF_019551475.1. NCBI lineage: Bacteria > Pseudomonadati > Bacteroidota > Bacteroidia > Bacteroidales > Prevotellaceae > Prevotella > Prevotella sp. Rep29. The sequence goes on along the minus strand of NZ_CP047159.1, from coordinate 1,848,005 downwards.
CCAGTTTCGGGCGGAAAACATCCTGCAGATGTCCAGAAATAGTCTTGTTCATAATCGTGTTTTTGCTATAACGAGATATGACATTGTTTCTAAAACGCCTGCAAAGATAGTGCAAGTTGAGAGAAGAACAAAAAAAAAGCTTGTTTTTATTTTCGTTGTCGAACGTGAGTATCTTATAAAAAGGTACGATTATTTTATAAAAAAACACGTCCAATTCACTTTATTCTATTATTTTTTCTTAATTTTGCAAACACATAGAGCAATGTTGTTTATAATAATGAAAAAGTCATAACCAAGTAATCAACGCAAAAATGGAAAAACGAAGAGCGAAAGATATGATGAGAAAAGCGCTGCTGCTGACAGCCGTAGCCATGATAGTTGTGCAAGTCAAAGCATCGGTGGGCGAACCTTTCAAATATGGTGAGATGCCGACGTTTAATGCAGAAGTGAACATGAGTCTGCACGCTGACAGGGAAACCGGTGTGGAAAGACTGATACTGATGGAGACAAAGAGCGAGCCGGACGGCGCAGAGCGTGCAGAGACTGCAAAACTGATGTGTCTCTATCCGGCATCACTTTCGTCGCCTTCATGGACATGGATGCGTACCAACGAGGGAGTGAAGCCATACAAGGTGATGGACGACCTGACCTTCGTCGGTGTGCCCCTCTTCGTGGCAGGTATCATCGCCAAAAGCGAGAAGAAAGCTTTCCGGCAGAACGACGGTACGAAACACGTGCTGCTGACGGAGTTTAAGACGCGTATCGACGACTATACGCAGTATTTCGGACCAGCCGTGACGCTGGGACTGAAAATCGGTGGCGTGGAAGGACGCTCCGACTGGGGGCGCCTGCTCGCCAGTTCAGCTATGTCCTACGGTATCATGGCGATACTCGTCAACAGCATCAAATATACCTCAAAGGAAATGCGACCCGACGGCTCGTCAGCCAATTCCTGGCCCTCGGGACACACGGCAACCTCATTCGCCGGTGCAACCATCCTGCATAAGGAATACGGACTGACCCGCTCGCCGTGGTACTCCATCGCCGGATATGGCGTGGCTACGGCAACAGGCGTGATGCGTGTGCTCAACAACCGCCACTGGGTGAGCGACGTGCTGTCGGGTGCAGGCATCGGTATCCTGTCAACCGAGTTGGCTTACGCCCTGAGCGATATCCTTTTCAAGGGCAAGGGACTGTTGCGAAACGACCTCAACAGCGACGCCAATATCGTCACCAACCCCTCGTTCTTCAGCGTGTCAATGGGAGTGGGATTCGGAAGCAAAAAACTGGATTTCGACTTGGAGAAGTTTGACTTGGAAGGAGGTGAAGACAGCAAGGTGCTCAACTTGAAATTCGGAACATCTACCGCCGTGGCTGCCGAAGGAGCTTACTTCTTCAACAAATACATCGGTGTGGGTGGACGACTGAGAGTGAACAGTTCGCCTATCAAGGGATGGGACGGAGTCGAGCAGATTGCGACAAAAGACATCTTCAGGACGATACTGGAAATCGGCAATGATGACATGGCTGAACTCCTCGTCGCAAGGGGAACACCCGGCACACCCGACTACCAGCCGGGCATCATCGACGATTTCAACCTGAAAATCCAGAGCGACCACCTCACAGAGTTCGCTGCCGACCTCGGTCTGTACTTCAACCTGCCGCTGTCCGACCGCTTCGCACTGGGCAGCAAACTGCTCGTCGGGCGCAGCATCATGCAGGAGCTCAATCTCGATGCCGTCGTCTCGGGAGGAATGAAGGACTTTGATTTCGAGGAAGACCCGAACGACGAAGATAATTTCTTCGTGAGAAACGTCCGGCATCTGGGCAACTACTCCACCGAATGGGACTATTTCACCGTCGGCGGAAACAAGACCTTCAAGGTCGGAACGGGCATCTCGCTGACCTACGCCTACAAGTCGAACTTCGCGTGGAAAATATTCTGCGACTACGACTATACGCGCAAAACCTACACGATGACCTACAACCCGGGCGCATTCATCATCGATGCACTGCCCAACATCAGCTCACTCATGGGCTTGAAGTATAGCGACACGGAAGAGACACAGCGCATCAAGAAGGCGCGCAACACCTTTGTGTTGGGAGGCTCCTTCGTCATCAACTTCTAAGATACGGGTTTCTAATCCGATAGAAAAGCATTGAGAAACCACTCGGCAAGACTGTCGGGACGGATGTGCCGACGTGCCTCGTCGGGTGTGAACCAGTCATACGCATCGATTTCGTTGTTCGTGTGCAGCTCATGGTCGTCTGCCACATAGGCGGTGAAATTGCACATCAGCGTGTTCGACGGCTCGAAGAAGCTGGTGCGGTTGAAGGCAATGCGGTGTGCCGTCAGCCCCATTTCCTCTTTCAGTTCGCGACACACAGCGTGCTCAGCCGTCTCTCCCCGGTTTACGTATCCTGCCACGAGGATGTAGTGGGGGCGTCCGTATTGTTTCACGAGGAGCACCTTCCCGTTTTGCTCGTTGATGACAATCAGGCTCACGGCGACGTTATACATCGGGAAGCGGAATGCCTCGCACTGCTCGCACCAGGGCACGATGCCTTCGCCTTCGAGCGCCTTTTCCGTCAGCAGCGCCCCGCATTCGGGGCAGTGTTTGTGTTGTTTCATATCAGTCTTCTTCTTTAATATTTGTATTCCTTCTGCGGTTTCGCCTCACAGCCGTCGGTCATTTCGCGATGGATGTGTCGGGCGCGCTTTCCTTCGCCCGCTTTGTAGCGTTCACCGTAGGGCGTATAGTTGCATTTGAATCCCGTGATATGCCTGTCGGTGCTGAAGTTCTTCGGGTCGTCAACAGGCGTGCTCTGCACGGAAATATGGAATTTCCCCATCTCGCGCAGTTCAACGACATAGCCATCCTGCATATACTGCTTCACGGTGTCGAACAGCTCGCGCAACACGAGGCGCACGTCCGATGCCTTTGCCGTACAGTTCTCCTGTATCGTCTGCTCTATCTGCTCCATCGACACCTTTCCTTGCTTCACCGTGTGAGCATAATATTTCCCGTAGTTCTTACTGCTTTTGATTTGATTTTTAATAAGTTTGTAGTGTATTGCCATAGAAAAGATAATTATTAAAGGTTGATTTTAACTTTTGCAAAGTTACTATATATGGAGGCGAAATGCAAGGTTTGGTTAACTAAAAGTTGCACTTTCTAAAAACAAATTCACTGAATTTGCTCACCAATTTCAGTGAATTTGGTCATCAATTTCAGTGAATTTGCATTTCAATCCCTGAACTTTCACGCACACTCTTTTCCAGTTTTGGCGGTCGAGATAGGCAACAGCTATCTGATAAATTGGAATTTTACTTGCTTTCTAGTTTTTCTTTCTTCTCTAGGTAATCAAGCAAATCTATTGTTCCTGTCTCATTTTCAATATTAAGAACAGGTACTTTCTCCACAATCCTTGTGTTACCTGTTTTCTTGTCAACATAAAAATGAACTGTTGCTCCCGTATAACTTCGGAATACCACTTCATACGCAGAATCCGATTCTGCCCCCATCTCGACATTCATGATGGAGGGATTTTCATTAGCGGCACTCCAGTCATAGACATCATGACAATATTTGTTTACTCCCTCGTAAGCGTTTTCTGCCGTAACCCTTTTATCGGGATGGCCTGAGCCGCACGAAAAGAAAAACATAAGTGACAAAGGAAATGTTACGATAAGCGGTTTCATTTCTCTATACGCTAAATTGGAATTTATCCGATTGATGGCTTCGCCTCGGCAGCGAGTTCTATGCTAGAAAACACAATCCACTCTTAGAAAATAGACTCTTCCGTTTCGGTGGTGAGTAGTTCAAGTGCTTTCATTCCCATGACCGAATTGCCTTTCTCGTTGAGTCGCGGACTCCATACCGCTACGGAATATCGGGATGGATAAATGGCGGCGATACCTCCGCCCACACCGCTTTTTCCGGGTAGTCCTACAAGGTAGGAGAACTCGCCAGCCTCGTCGTAGAAGCCACAGGTCTGCATGATGGCATTGATTCTCTTCACTTGCGATGAGGTGAGGCTCACACCATGAAAGTCGAACGACTGCCGATGGTTGGTAAAGGCCAGAAAAGCCTTCGACAGTTCTTTGCAGCTCATTTCAACGGAGCAGGTGAGGAAATAGAAATGCAGAACGTCGGCGATGTCGTTGTCGATGTTGTGGTGGTACTTCAGCAGATTGGCAATGGCCGCATTGAGGTATCCTTGGCTTTCCTCAGAACGCACCACCTCGTCATTGTAGTTGATGGTGTCGTTGTGGCTGATCTCGCGGATGAAGGCGATGTAGTCTTCGTGGGGATGTGAGAGGTGGCTGAGCAGAATGTCGGACATGACGATGGCCCCGGCATTGATGAAGGGATTACGTGGATAGCCTTTCTCAAGTTCTAGTTGTATGAGTGAGTTGAACGCAGTGCCCGATGGCTCTTTGCCCATGCGCAGCCATACATTATCACCAAGGATGCTCATGCAGTAGGCAAGACTGAACACTTTAGAGATGCTCTGTATGGAGAAACGCGTGTCGGCTTGCCCCAGTGCATATTCATCGCCTTGCAGTGTGTTGATGCAGATGCCGAATTGGTCGGGGTCTACCGAGGCAAGAGCGGGAATGTAGTCGGCTTGCTTGCCCACTTGTGCATATGGACGGATGTCCATGTAAATATTCTCAAGTATTTGATGGTAGTTCATGTCGATTCAGATATTCAAATGTTTTCTTTTATTCATGCTTCTGGAATAATACCTTATTTATATATAGCGAAATAACACTGTTGCCAACAGAAGCAGAAAGATGGTCAGTGTCTCGGTATTTCATATTTGTTTCTGTTTGCTAAATTGGAATTTAGAGTCTCATAAATGCCTTCGCATTATTGTAGAATATGTTTTCCAAGCCATTTTCATCTATACCGCATGCCATTACTTTTTGTATCTCTACAGTGGGATGATGAAATGGCGAATCTATACCGAACATCACTCTGTCATGACCTACAGTGTCGTAAGCGTTTTTTATCTGACAACTCATAGATGTGCCAGATGTCTCTAACCAAATATTGTCATATCTGCAAGCCATCGTTATAGCTGCATCAACATATACTCCATGAGCATGCCCCATATGTATCATAACGATAGGCAAGTAGGGATGCCGTTCTGCTAACAGTCCAATTTGCCAAGGCAAAGAAAAAGGTGGATGGCCAGAATGTACAAACAATGGTTTGCCATACTTCTCACACAATTCTGCAACAGGGTCAACACAGGGAGCATCAGCAGTATAACCATCGAACAGCGACTGCAATTTCGCACCAGCAAAATGTTCATCACGAAAATAATGTTCTAAGAGATCATAAGCAGGTTGACCTTGTGCACAATTTACCCACATCAAGGGAATAATCTTGTCTGGATGCTGTTTGTATGCTTTGAGAGTGTCATCATTAGAGTATGCACTTGAAGAGCATAAAATTGTTTTCTCAATATTGTATATGTCCATTTGCTCCAGCAGTCGTTCCGTGTTAAAATCAATATTGAAAGGACTGCCGAATGCCCCTATATGTGTGTGGGCATCTATTTTCTTTAATCTGCTAAAGTGTTCCATATAAATTCCGATTTATCTGTCTTATGAAGAATATATTCTAATTCAGAAGTGCGCATCATCCGAGCAGTTGTTCGAGTTGTTCTCGGTGGTGTCCGGGCATGATGATGTGGTGGTTGCCGATGGGCTGGTTGAGGAAATAGGCTGTGCGCTCGGGGTGTTTCAGTCGGATGACCTGCTGTGTGCGACAGAGGTCGGGCTTCGACTCGTTGGCAATGAGTTCGGCTTCCTCAATGAAGTGGCGGGAGAGGTCGCCCGCGACCTTGAAGATGGTTACCGGTCCTTCCTTCATATATCCGCGAATGCCGACGCCGATGCCCGACTCGAAGTGGGTATCGAACTCGTAACGCTCCACCAGACAGAACGGGATGGTGCAGTGGGCGAACACCATTTCGCCCGTATCGGGACGGATGCTCGCGGGGTTTGCTTGAAATGCGGCGGTGCCTGTCACCGCACGGGCGATGGTCATCGACAGCAATGCCGGTATGTCGCCTTCACACCCGGCGATAAATCCCTCGCTGTTGAGTTTTGCCAGTGCCAGACAGCCCGTGTTTCTGACCGATATGAGCAGGTCGAAACAGCGGATAGTAAAGCCTTGCAAGTGGTATTTTACAATGATGTTTTTCAGTGCGGCATAGATTCTCTCTGCTCCGGGCATGGCGTCGCTGACCGCCTTGTCAGCCACCGCCTCGCCGTTCTCGGGCGCAGGAGTGGTGGCAAGCGTGTCGAGCAGTTCCTGCATGGGAATGTCGATGAGCGTAACGCCCAGTTTCTCCTGTATCGTGTCGTAGGCAACATGGCTGGAGATGAGCCAGTCGGAGGGCTTGCCGATGACACCGAGCCGACATTCATGCAGCCATCTTCGTGCTTCGCCGCGCTTGCTCAGTTGGGCGATGCGCTCACGAATGTATTCGTTGCTGCCGTGTATAATCTCGCCCTGCAAGCCGTTTTGTCGCAGATAGGAGAGAATTTCCATCGATGCTGCCAGCGAATTGCTCTTCCCGGAGGTGAGAAAATAGAACGGCTGGCGGCTCTTCGTGCGCAGTTCGGGCAGGAGCTTGAGGAAGATGTCTTCCGTTCCGCCCGTGCGTACATATATAAGATTGAGTGGTGCACTGCCATAATCGGTGTAGTCGCCTCCGTGAAGCGTGTATTCGATATGGAGGTTGCCCAGAAATTCTTTCGTCACGGCAGCCACCGACTGCTCGTCGTGCAGCTTGGAAGTGAGTGTAAAAATGGAGATATGATTCATAGTCATTCATGATTTTGTGACAAAAATACTGATAATTTTTCGGAAATCACTTGAAAAATATGTATTTTTGCAAAAGTTAATGGAAAGCAGCGGGGTGGGGACGTGCCCGTTTTCCACCGTTGCTTGCAGTTGAAACACAAAAAACAATCATGCAATAAAGACAATGAAAGAACAGGAAATCCTTAATTTTGAATGCGACTACAATAACGGTGCGCATCCTGAAGTGTTGCGGAAGTTGGTGGAAACCAACGGCAGACAGAGTCTGACGTACGGCTTTGACGAGTGGAGCGAGCAGGCACGCGGGAAAATCCGGGCGGCTTGCGGTGATGCGTCGGCTGACGTTTTCTTCCTCGTGGGGGGCACGCAGACCAACGCCACGGTCATCGACGCGCTGCTCAGAAGCCACGAGGCGGTCATCTCAGCCGAATGTGGACATATCAATGTGCACGAGGCAGGAGCCATCGAGCAGAGCGGACACAAGGTGATTGCCTTGCCCGCTTGCGACGGGAAGATGCGGACGGAGGACCTGGATCGCTATATGGACTGGTTTGTGAACGACGAAAGTCGCGACCATGTGGCGCAGCCGGGCATGGTGTACGTCACTTTTCCGACCGAGTTCGGCACGCTCTATACTGCCCGAGAATTGCAGGATATCCATAATGTTTGCAGGAAATACGGACTGAAGCTGTTCGTGGACGGCGCCCGAATGGGCTATGGACTGGCTGCGAGCAGCGAGGTGACACTGCCTTTCCTCGCACAGCACAGCGATGCGTTTTATATCGGAGGAACGAAAGTGGGCGCGCTCTGCGGCGAGGCGGTGGTCTTTCCGCGTGGCGGAGCGCCGAAAGGCTTTTTCAGTATTATCAAACAGCACGGCGCACTCCTGGCAAAAGGACGGTTGGCAGGCATCCAGTTCGATGCACTGTTCACCGACAACCTCTATCTCAACATCTCCCGCCACGCCGTCAGCATGGCGATGCGCCTGAAAGAAATGATGCTCGCGAAGGGCTACCGGCTGCATATCGATTCGCCTACGAACCAGCAATTCTTCGTCATTGAGAACTCGAAAATGCACGAACTGGAGCCCCACGTACTTTTCACCCACTGGGAACCAGCCGACGGGGAGCACACCGTCTGCCGCTTTGTGACCAGTTGGGCGACGACCGAGGAGGACCTGCAAGCCCTCGCCGAGGTGGTCTGAAACAAAGAAACCAATACATGAAAACCAATGACACGTAACCGAAGAATGATGAAAAAGACTTTTATTGTAATATTCGCTGCCCTCATCGTGCTCACAGCATGCACCACAAGCGCACGACTGACGGCAACCGACGACTCGTCGCAGTTCGTCACACTGACCGACGCGGTGCCCGACGCTATCCTTGAAATACGCTATTTCAGCACCTACAACTTCGTAGGCACACGCATCGACGGCTATCAACAACCCACGGCACTGCTCACACGGCGGGCAGCCGACAGCCTCCGCGCAGTGAGCGACGAGCTCAAACAACAGGGCTACCGCCTCAAAATCTACGACGCCTATCGCCCGCAGCGAGCCGTCAACCACTTCGTGCGGTGGGCATCCGACCTCCCCGACACCGCCATGAAGCCCTATTTCTATCCCGACCTGGACAAGAGCGTGCTCTTCGAGCAGGACTATATCGCAGAAAAAAGCGGTCACACGCGAGGAAGCACAGTGGACCTGACACTCTTCGACATGGCATCGGAGAAGGAAGTTGACATGGGCGGCACGTTCGACTGGTTCGGTCCGGAAAGCCACCCCGATTTCTGCGGCAATCCCGAAACGGGCACCTACACAGGCGACAACAGCAAGAGTCCCACGCGACGCAGCATCACCGCCGAGCAGTTCCGTAACCGCATGATACTCCGTCGTGCGATGCTCCGTCATGGTTTCAAACCATTGGATTCAGAATGGTGGCATTTTACGTTGAAAGACGAACCGTTCCCCGACACCTATTTCACATTCCCAGTCAGACAATTAAACAAATAAAGCAGCTATGAAAAGGTACAGAATATGGATGCTCGCCGCCATCCTGACATTATGCGGTGCCACGACAACCAACGCACAAGTAATGAAGATAGCCGACCTGGAGAGGTATGCCAAAGAGCGCTACGGCGACAAATGGCTCGATGCAGCACGGAATCTCGCCTCCAGCCTGACACTCGACAAAAACGAAAACCTCACCTATCAGCAGGTAATCGAGGCGCCGGGCAAGACTAAGGAGCAACTCTATGTGGCACTTAACTACTGGGCAACAGCCACCTTCAAGGACAACAACGCCATCACACTCAACGACAAGGAAGCCGGCTGCATCATCATATCATCGACCATACGCAACATTGCCGAGCACATTGGCACCATCAACAAATACTCTGTCAGCATCACACCCATCATCCGGCTCGATATAAAAGAAGGGCGCGTCCGTGTTACATACACCGTGCAGACCTATGACGTGCTGGCAGACATCAGCGGCGGATGGCTCAGTCCGACAGATAAAGAGGGAAAAACCTTTGGTGACTCGAAGCGCAAAGCCGACGACAAAACCAACCCCATGCTCTACGACCGGCAGTGGGAGATAGCCCATCATTATCCTTTCGTCGAGAAAGATGCCCAGAAACGCACCTGCGCCAAAGCGCTTGTGATGACCCACGCCTACTCAAACGCCATCCTCGACAAGGTGGAAGAGGCGCTGAAACATGGCATTGTGGGTAACGATGATGAGGATTGGTAAGCGGAAATCCCGTCACGTCCCGATAAGAAAAAATCCTTCCAACTCTCCGGGAAAAGAGAATTGGAAGGATTTTAAGTAATATAGAAAGACTATTTTTACAGCGGCTTGTATTCCACGAAGGCTTCCATCGCCTCGTAGCAAGCCAGTCCGAGGTCGTCATAGAGTTTTGCCGTGGCACGGTTGCGGTCTTCGGCACGCTGCCAGAACAGTCGTTCGTCATTGCCCAGGAACGGCGCACTCTCCATTTGCGACTGGTGTTTCAAGATAGAGTTACGCTTCGCACGAAGCTCTTCGGGGCTCATCGGCACACACATCTCGATGTTCTCAATCTCCCATTCAGCCCATGCGCCGCGATACATCCATATACGGCACTCCTTCAGCCACTCCGCGTTGCTCTTCTTCAACTCGTCGATAGCAGCCAGGACGGCATCCGTACACTTCTTGTGGGTGCCGTGCGGGTCAGCCAAATCGCCCGCCACGTATATCTGATGGGGCTTCACGTCATCAATCAGCTTAAGCACAATCTCCACGTCAGCCTTTCCCATCGGCAGTTTCTCGATGCGTCCGCTCTCGTAGAATGGCAGGTCGAGGAAGTGCACGTGGTCAAGCGGAATCTGGTTGTAGGTGCAAGCCGTGCGCGCCTCACCGCGCCGAATCAGTCCCTTGATGGTGCGTATGTCCTGCGTGTCGATGTCACCTTCCTTCTTTTTAGCAAGGAAATCTTTTATCTCACGGTATTTTTTCTTGATGATTTCATCCCCGTCTTCTCCGAAAAGTTGGTTGAACCCGTTGATGAAGTGCATGAAACGGCTCACCTCCTCGTCGCCGACGGCAATGTTTCCGCTCGTCTGGTAAGCCACGTGCACGTCGTGTCCCTGTTGCACCAGTCGCCGGAGCGTGCCACCCATCGAGATGACATCGTCGTCGGGGTGGGGTGAGAAGACGATTACCCGCTTCGGGAACGGCTTTGCCCGCTCCGGCCGGTACGTGTCGTCGGCATCGGGCTTACCGCCGGGCCATCCCGTGATGGTGTGTTGCAGGTCGTTGAATATCTTGATATTGGCATTGTATGCGGAGCCGTAGAGTGCGAGCAGTTCCGACAGTCCGTTCTCGTTATAGTCTTTGTTGGTCAGTTTCAAGATGGGCTTCCCCGTTTTCTGGCACAGCCACACCAGCGCCGAGCGCACCAGTTTGTCGTCCCACTTGCAGGATGTGACCAGCCATGGGCGCACGATGCGTGTCAGTCGTGAGCCGGCAGCCAGGTCGATGACCACGTGTGCGGCGTTGTGCGTCTGCAGGAATGATGCCGGAATGGCGTCCGACACACGTCCCTCGACCGTCTTCTGGATGATGTCTGCCTTTTCCTCGCCCCATGCCGTCAGGAAAATCTTGCGGGCTGAGAGGATGGTGGCGATGCCCATCGTGATGGAACAGGGCGGCACCGTCTCGCCGTTATCGAAGCTGAGCGACATCTCCTCGCGTGTGGTAGGCTCGATGAGGATGATGCGCGAAGTGGTGTTATGTCCCGAACCGGGCTCGTTGGTGGCAATGTTTCCGATACGCCCGATGCCCAGCATCATGACATCAATGCCGCCGAACGTCTGTATGCGCTGCTCGTAGAGCCGGCAATGCTCCTGCACGGCGTCCTGCGGAATCGTTCCGTCGAGCGTGAAGATGTTTTGCGGGTTGATATCCACATGGTCGAGGAAGCGGCGTCTGAGCTGATTGATGCTGCACGTCTGGGTTTCCGGCGTGAGCGGGAAATATTCGTAGGCGTTGAACACCACGACGTTGTGGAAGCTGAGTCCGCATTCCTTGTGGCGGCGTATGAGTTCCTGATAGACAGGTGTGAGCGACATGCCCGTTCCCAGTCCGAGCACACAGAACTTGCCTTCCCTTTGTTTGGTGGTGATTTCTGCCTCTATCGTGTCAGCGATGTGCTTTGCACCCTCGTCGATGGTGGGGAAGATGTCTGTTTGTATCTTCTCCATACGCGTCACTTCCGAGCGTTCCACGGCGTTCTCCGGTCGATAGAATTTTGTCGGTACTTTGTTGAGTACGATTTGTGAGCTAAGATTCAGTCTCATAAGAATAGTTTTTTGTTATCTTGATACATTCTGATGCAAAGTTAGCGAAAAATTGGAAATTCAAGATAAAAAGCAACAGATTTTATTTTTTTCTTTTTGAAATTTTGTCTTACTTGGCATCGAAAACCCCAAAGGGGGAGAGGCTTTTTCCTTTCGTTTTTGTTCTATCCTTATCCAGTCCTCTTTTGTTCTAGGCGGTGCTATAATGAAAAACAAAGCTCCAGAAATTATAGAGGTTAGATATAATATAGCCAAAATTTGAGTATCTCCATGATTATCGCGTCATCCTTATATCGAACTCATGTTTAGATAAAATAAATTTCTTTTTTGCTCACTTAATCGAATTTTTAGATAAAATTGACTTTCCCTTTGGTCGTCGATTATACAATTCTTCCGTTCGAAAAAATAAATAAATTTCTTTTTTGCTCACTTAATCGAATTTTTATATTATCTTTGCTGCGAAAAGCTAAATGATGAATTATGGGATACGTAGAAAAAAGTTTGATGGAAGGTGAGCATATCGTTTATGAAGCTACCTATCACTATGTCATTTATTGGTTGCCGGCATTGTTGGCGCTGGCAGGTTTGGTACTGCTTTTTGCTCCGATAGGTGATATGACGTTCGGCACACGTCTGTTGTTCACGCTGATTATCATTGCCGTGGCAGCGGTGTGGGCTGTTGTGAAGTGGGGCGGCAAGCGGTTTGTGCTGACCAATAAGCGCATCATCGAGAAGGTGGGTATCGTGCGCCTCGAATCGAACGAACTGGTGCTGCATCGCTGTGAGGGGGTGAACCTTTCTCAGGGCATTCTCGGACGGATATTGAATTACGGCACGGTCATCGTGACGACTGGCGAGGTGGCAAACGAATATCCATACATCAAGAATCCGTTGAGGTTCAAGACACTGGTCAATCAGCAGATAGACAACTATAAGGAACTGCTGATGAAGGGATAAAAACAATGATGTTTACCGACATTTGAGAGAGAATAATTGGTTAAATATGTAATGATATGAACAAGGCAAAATTATTATTAGTGATGTTTGTTACCACATTGCTCATGGCGTGTGGAACAACGAGAACCGTACCCATCACGGGACGTAAGCAGAGTTTGATGGTCAGCGACGAGCAAGTACTGAGCCTCAGTAATCAGGAGTATGCTAACTATATGAAGTCGGCAAAACTCTCTACCAACACAAATAATACTGCAATGGTGAAGCGCGTAGGTCAGAAGCTGGCAACGGCAGTGGAAAACTATCTGCGTCAGAATGGTATGGCAGCCGACCTCGTCAATTATAAGTGGGAATTTAATCTGGTGCAGGACAAGAGCGTGAACGCCTTCTGTATGCCTGGCGGAAAGATTGTGGTTTATGAGGGGTTGTTGCCCGTCACCCAGAACGAGGCATCGCTCGCCATCGTCCTCGGTCATGAGATTGCGCACGCTGTTGCCCGTCACTCAGCAGAGCAGATGTCGAAGCAAATCAAGCAGCAATATGGTACGCAGATTGTTGGCGGTGTGCTTAGCGCAGCAGGTATGGGGTCGAACACGGCTTCTATCCTCGGTGCATTGGCACAGCAGGGATTCAAGATTCGCAACCTGTCCTATTCACGCGACCATGAGCACGAGGCAGACCACATGGGACTCATCTTCGCAGCAATGGCAGGCTACGACCCGCAGGTGGCTGTGGCTTTCTGGCAGCGCATGGCAGCCAGCTCAGGCAACAGCAACCAGTCGGACTTCTGGAGCGACCACCCGTCGGATGCAAAGCGCATAGCGAATATCCAGAAGTGGATGCCCGAAGCATTGAAATATTACAAGAAATAAACAGGAAATAGCGTGAGAAACTGGAAAGGGGATGTGCCACATTTTTGGCGCATCCCCTTTCTGCCGTTTGTCCCTCTCCCTCTCAGGAGAGCAGTTCGTTGAGCATCTCTGGAATGTCTATCTCGCTGCATTTGATGGTTTCCAGCTGTTCCATCCCCGCCTTTGTGATGGCAAAATGTATCATGCGCTTGTCGTTCTTGTCGAATGAGCGGCTGACGAACCTGCGCTTTTCTACCGAGCGGATGACCTTCGACATGTTCGAATGTGTCAGTCCCATAGCCTTTGTCAGTTCGCCTGCCGTGATACCTTTCTGCTCTTGAAGCATGCAGAGGAGCATCGCCTCGTTGATATTGAGCCCGAAACGTTTCTGAAAGCGCATCTCCATCTCCGCAATGGCGCGATAGATATCCCTTATCTTACAGATTTTTCCCTTGTCCATAGCCACTTATATGAATAGGTTGACGTTTGCCTGTTCTGCCCGTTCCATGTAGGTTGCCACGCCGCCGATGCTCACGCCGTCGATGAGTTCGTCTTTCGAGATGCCCATCATGTCCATCGTCATCTGGCAGGCTATGAATTCCACTCCAGCCTCCTGTGCCTGTGTGCGGAGTTCCTCGAGCGAATTGATGTGCTTTTCGTTCATGATGTGGCGCATCATGCGGTCGCCGATTCCCATCATGCTCATTTTCGAGAGCTTCAGCTTTTTGGACGACGAGGGGAGCATCCACGAGAACATGCGTCCCCAGAGGTCTTTCTTCACCGCCGGTTTATGTTCTTTCTTCAGCACGTTCAGTCCCCAGAAGGTGAAGAAGATAGATACTTTCTTTCCCGTAGCCGCTGCTCCGTTTGCCAGTACAAACGTGGCAATGGCACGGTCGAGGTTGTCGCTGAACATAATCAAGGTCTTGTTTCCGCTGTTTGAAGCGGCTGCCTCTTGGAGACGTTGCGGCTGTTTCTCGATAACCACCGTGTGGATGCCGCTCTCACTTATGTGGGAAACGAACTTGTTTCCCGTCGATGCGCACCATGAGCGGGCGTCTCTCGGGAAACCGGCATCGGTGGCTTTCACCTCAATCCGGTCGCCGTCGCAAGCGTTATCTACCGCTTTTTTCAGTTGAATAATGGGTCCGGGACACTGTAACCCGCAGGCATCCACCATCAGTGTCTTGCTGTTCTCTGCACAACAAACGCCCCTATGCGGGTCCGTACCATGTTTTGTGTCTCTCTCTGCAGGTGGTGTGTTTACAATCTTTTGCGTTGCCAACTGATAGATTCGGTAGCCTCCCAGCAGGTTGCGCACGTTGTTGAAGCCGCGTCCGAGCAGGATGCGTGTAGCCAAATAACCGCGCAGACCGACGGCACAGAAGATGATGACCGGCTTGTCGATAGGTATTTCGTGGAGGTGTTCGCGCAAATCGTCGAGTGGAATATTGACAGCTCCCTCGATGGTGCCGAGCGCAAATTCCTCTTTTGTGCGGACGTCGAGCAGGAACATCCCTTTCCTGTCCGTGCCTGCCAGCTGTCTCCATGTCATGGCGGGCATACTCCCGTTGATGATGTTGGCAGCAGCATAGCCGGCAATGGCAATCGGATCTTTGGCGGAAGAGTAGGGTGGAGCGTAGGCATGTTCCAGTTTGGTGAGGTCATAAATGGTGCCTCTGTTCTTGATGATGAGCGAGATTTGGTCGATGCGCTTATCCACACCATCGGCTCCCACGCACTGTGCCCCGTAGATACGTCCGTCTTTTGGGTCGAAAGTCAGTTTGGTGGTCAGTTGGAATGCCTTCGGATAATATCCGGCATGGGCACCCGAAATGGTCCATACGCTTTGATATGGCATGCCGAGTTGCTTCAGGCGCTTTCCGGGCAGTCCCGTTGAGCCGACGGTCAGGTCGAAAACCTTTGCAATAGACGTTCCGATGGCACCTTCATAGGCGGTCTTATTGCCGAAAACCATGTTGTCGGCAACGATGCGTCCCTGTCGGTTGGCGGGATTGGCGAGAAAGTTTGTCCATGGCAATTCTGTCTCCGGATGTGGAAACTCAATAGCATCGCCGACAGCATACACATCTTTCGCAGAAGTCTCCAGATACTCATTCACCTTGATGCCGCGTTCGCCGAGCTCGATGCCAGCCTGTTTCGCCAATGTGGTCTCTGCCCGGACACCGATAGAAAGCAGCACGATGTCAGCATCAATGTGTTCGACCTCAGCGTTGTCCTGCGTTCCGCTGTAATAGACTCTCAACCTTCCATCCACCTGTTCAAAGCCTTTCACGCCCTTTCCGAGCAGTAGTCCGACGCCTTTGTCCATGAAGTGGCGGTGAACATGAGAGGCGATGGAAAAGTCCACTGGCGCCATGACCTGTTCAGCCATCTCGATGATGGACACGTTTGCACCGGCTTCGTACAGGTTTTCAGCCATTTCGAGTCCGATGAAGCCACCTCCCACCACGACCGCGTTCTTGATTTGTCGTTGGGTGATGTAAGTCTTGATGCGGTCGGTGTCATCCACGTTGCGCAGGGTGAATATGCCTTCGAGGTCGATGCCCGGCAGGGGCGGGCGCACAGGCGACGAACCAGGTGAGAGCAGCAGCCGGTCGTAGTGTTCCTCGTAGGTGGTTCCGTCGGCTTTCTTCACGGTCACAACCTTTTGTTCCGTATTGATGGCGATTGCTTCGTTCTCTGTGCGCACATCGACCATGAACCTTCTTCCAAAAGCTTCGGGGGTCTGTACGAACAGTTTCTCACGGTCGCTGATAGTCCCACCTATATAATAAGGTAGTCCGCAGTTGGCGTATGAGATGTATTTGCCTTTTTCCAACATGATGATCTCTGCCGTCTCGTCAGCTCTTCTGATGCGTGCCGCAGCTGTTGCGCCGCCAGCCACGCCTCCAATGATTAGATGTTTCATTTTCTTTCGTGTTTTATTGATTACTTATTTGTTGTCTGTTTTACTTTCCTATGGAAAACGTTGCAAAGGTAAACATTTATTTCCAAACAAACAAGTTTCCCAAGGAAAATATTTGAAACGGAGACGAAAAAGCCACTATACCACCGCAGTATAGTGGCTTTTGCCGGTATTCAATACTGATATGTGAATGAATCAGGAATGTAAACGCTTACAGTCTGTTGCGGAGAGCGTGTGCTCTCTTATTCCTTGAGAATTTGTTCGAGGAAACTGTCAAGGTCTTTTTCGAGTCCCTCCATGAGGTCTTTTCCGATGATAACGGTGTCATCGTCGGCGATGTAGAGTTCGGCGAGGTTTTCTTTCTCGTCGTCTTCGAGTACGAGACTGAATGGTTTTGAGATGTTGAGTTGGTCGATAGTTTCCTGTTGTTCTTGCAGTTGTTTTCGCAGGATTTCGGCAACGTCTTGATAGAAGTTGTCATCTTTGTTTTCTATCCATTGCTCGATGACGCATCGTGTGATTTCGTTGTCATCGTCATCGAATGCGAGCAGTTCACCCGTTTCCTGATAGACTCTGATGTGGATGTCGGTGATGGGTGTGTTCTGACTGTCTGCCGGGAATTTCTGGCAGATTTTTCTGATGGCTCTTTGGATTTGCTGGATGGTTTGTTCTGAGGTTTTCATGGGTTTTCGTCGGTGATTTTGTTGATATTGATGGATGATATTTTATGGTCTGGTGAGACGATAGCTGTGATGTTGTAGTTGTTGGTGCTGTTCTGCAGGTTGTTTTTGATTTCTTCAGTTCCGTTGAGTTTGACGGTGTATTCGTAGGCGTTGTCTCCGATTTCTCTTTTTTGGATGTTGAGTTGGTGGTTGAGTCTCCAGAGGATGTGTGTTCCTTCTTCTTTATATTGTCTTCTCATCCATTGCAGCACGTCTTCCTGTGTGGGTGCTGCGATGTTGTTGAATGATGTCATGTTGGGGCTGAGTGTAGCCGTGAGTGCTTCTTCGCTTCGGCTGTTGATGCTTCGGAAGAAGTTAGTGAGTAGGTTGTCGATGGCAGTCCGTTCTTCGGGCTGTACGGTTTGTGTGTTGATTTTCTTGATGTTTTCCCGTGCTATGGGAGCGTGGTTGCTGTATGGGTGCTCTTCGAGGTATTGCTGGTAGGCATCGATGGTGTTTGACTTCTCGGTCTCAGCCCAGTCAATGGAGTCGATGAGGTTTTGTATCTCTGCTTTGTGTGTGGTGTTGGGGTATTTTGTAAGGAAGTTCTGCAAGTCGCTTTTCGATTTGGATTGGCGTGCTTTGGACCATTCATCTTGTATGCTGTTGACGAGTTGCAGTTTTTTCTGTATGGCTGCAATGTGTTCGGGTGTGGCGTTAGGGAAGTTGTTGAGGAAGTTTTCCATGAGCCGCGGGTCGTCGCTTCTGACAGCCAGTTCGTATGCGTTGTTTTCTTTTGAGCGTGTCTTTTCTTTGTTGAAGTATAGGGTTGTTGCTATGATGAGTGCTGCAAATACGGCTGCAATCATGACGGCAGAGTGCCACGGCTTCCTGTTCGTGGTGTTTTGTTTTTTTCTTTTGGGGTTGCACTGCGGGCATTCTTTGTCGCTTGTGAAGTATGCCTGACGGCAGTTTGTGCAGATTTTTATTTTTCCTGCAATCTCAACTCCACAGTTAGGACATGTGGGGGCTTTGTCACTGGTCTGATGACCGCATTCGGGGCAGTTGATTATCATGGTCTTTCTATTTCAGTTTAGTGTTTAATGGTGTCTGAATCTAATTTCTCTCATGCCGTGTTTTCCGAGGAATCGGCTTTTGTCAACGTATGTGTTTACCCCGTTGATGCGTCCTTTTCCGGTGTATTGCCACATGACGATGTCCCGGTCATCTGCGAGCCTGGGTTCGTTCTGTGAGTATTGCGCAATCATGAGCGGGTATTTGTCTATTTGCCCGACGAGGTATTTGTTGTAGAAGTTGGTGTATGTGTAGATGAGCGGCTTTTGCCTGTATGCTTCCTCTACGAGGTGGATGAATATCTGTAGAGAGTCTCTGAATGCATCGTCGGTCATGCTTTTAGGTTTGGTTTCGACATCAATCATCGGTATGAGGTCTTGGTCTCCCGGTCTGCATTGCGACATGAAGTTGTGCAGTTGTTGCCGTTGCGGTACGAGTGCCCGGTAGAAATGATAGGACCCGACTTTCAGCCCATAGTGGTGTGCGAGCTCAATGTTGCGCTTGTATTTCTCGTCGATGCGTTCTTTTCCTTCGGTTGCCTTGAGATATACGTACATCATTTTGCTGTTGGCTCCTACCGTCTCCCAGAATACATCGCCTTGGTAGTGGCTCATATCAAGACCGTGTATATGTGTGCATGTATCCTCGCACATGATGTAGTCTTGCGCTGCGATGCTGTTGAGCGTAACGATAGATAGGAGGAATATGATTAATCTTTTCATGGAACTTCTTTGATTGTTTATCATGCAAAGTTACGAATAAGTGAGGACAATACAAAATAAAACTCGTTTTAATTTTTATTGTCGAGCGAAAGTAACTTATTTAAAGTTACGAATAAGTGAGGACAATACAAAATAAAACTCGTTTTAATTTTTATTGTCGAGCGAAAGTAACTTATTTAAAGTTACGAATAAGTGAGGACACGAGTTGTTGAGTGACAGCGAAAAATACAAAATAAAACTCGTTTTTATTTTTTGTCGAGCGAAAGTAACTTATAATTAACATCCGTATGAAGCGAGCCGTCAGACAAGTTGACAAACTCGCAAAGTTTATAACATCTTTATATGATAAGTGTATTAAAACCTGTATCACGTAATCATTTTACGCTTTATTCCTCAATTTCGGAGAGGCTTTTAAGGAAGTTAGCTACAAACGTGCTTGTCGATTCAATGGCTGCGTATTTCAGGTATCTGGCGTTTCTTCTGATGTTTCTTCTCATCAGTCGCGAGTTGTTGCGTACAAAGCCGTTTTCCCTCTGCCTGAAATGCCATTCTTCCGCCGCGTCGTTCTGTGTGTGTGCGATGGTTTTGAGAAGCAGTTTGTGTGCGTCTTTTTCTATTTTTTCGACGAAGGGGATTTCTTCTTCCTGAAAGTTGAAATCGGTGATGAGGATGGACCCTTGCAGTTGTGCTATTCTTTTTAGGTGCAGTTTGTTGAGCCACTTTTCGATTTTGACGAAATCCACTTTATGCCCTTTTGTCCTGAGGAATTTTCCGAGTTCGATGATTCCCTTGAGCGACAGCTTGCTGTTGAGCATCTTTTTGACGTTGTAGATGATGATGGCAAGTAGTTGTTGTGTCTCGGGTTGTGCGTCTTCGTCGTTTTTTTCTGTTTCGAGTATCTTGATGAGTTGGTGGTTGAGATATCTGTTGCTAAGATTTGTGACATCGGTGAGCTGTTCGTCTGTCGCTTCGTCGTCATCGGGCTGTTGATGGTTGTTGCCGGTGACGTGTGTGAAATAGGCTGTGACACCTTGGTCTTGTGCCATTTGGATGAGCCTTTTCCATTTGAATGGCGACATTGGCTCGGTCTGGTTCTTTTCGTGGAATGCCCCTTGCTGCAGGATGTGGAAAAAGTTTCGTGTGATGATGTCCATTGTCGTATGGGTGTTTAGAGAATGGTTCTTTGATAGAAGTCAACGTTTTCCTTGTTGAGGATTTCGATGGGCATGTAGTTGACGGGCGGCACACCTTTTTTGAGTACGATGGCTTGGAAGAGCGTCTCTACACAGTAATATCCCTGCATGTAGGCGTGTTGTGCGATGAGGAATGAGATGCTGCCTTTCCGGAGGCATTCCGCATTCTTCTGTACCATGTCGTATCCCATGATTTGTACGTTCCGACGGTTTGTCCGCAGCAGGAATTCTCCTACGATGTGGGCTTTCGAGCAGAAGGTGATGGCATGGTGTATCTTTTTGTTCTTGGTGAAAAACTTTTCAAGCATTTCTTCATACGTCGCCTTGTCGCCGTCGAGCGGCAGGCATAATTCGCGTATGGTGACATTCGGATGATGGTCTCTCATGTAGTGCAGGAATCCTGCTTCCCGGCTGTCTTGTTGCCGGCTCGCCACTTTTCCGTCTTTGGTCATCTTCATGAGCATGATTTCCTGTTCTTTCGCTGCGAGCAACATGAGCATTTTTGCAGCGAAGAATCCGCTTGACAGCGAGTCTTGTCCGTAAAAGGAGAGGGGTTTCAGCTCCGGCATGTATGAGTCGAGGAGTATGAACGGTATGTTTTTTTCGTGTAGCCGGTTGGTGAATTGTTGCGTGACGTCGAGTGCTGCCGGTACGATGATTACGCCGTCGGGATTGTTGTTCAGGCAATTGTTGTAAGCCTTGATAAATGTGTCTTCTTCCAGCCTTGTGTAATAGATGATTTTCACTTCGATTTGGAAGTCTCTTCTTGCGTTGCGTGCTTTGAATGCTCCTTCTTCTATTTCCTGCCAATATGCCTCTGAGGCATGTTTGGGCATGATGAGGTAGAAGGTGTATGAGCGGTTGTGTGCCAGTGCGCTGGCATACATATTGGGCTGATAGTCCATTTCCTCGAGCACTTTTTTTACTTTCTCGAGTGCCTTTTTTGAAACGTTAGGGCGGTTGTGTAACACCCTGTCAACGGTTCCGACCGATACACCTGCTTTTTGTGCGATGTCCTTGATTCTGATTTGCTGCGCCATTCCTTATTATATAATGTCTCATGCAAAGGTACAAAAAAAGTTGTAATCAGTGAAAATTTTCGTTTTTTTTTCCTTAATCAGAAAATATTGGTATCTTTGTGACAAAATGAGGAAGATGTTGATAGGGCAGACAGATGTTTTTTTCGTCCGGAAGTTAATGTGTTTGTTGGCTTCTGTCGTTTTGTTGTGCTGTTGCTCTTCTTCTTCAGATGCGGATGGTGGTGACCGTTTGAATGATGCAGCTTATTATTGGCATTACCGTGATGTGGGCAGGGTGGAGGCTTGTGCCCGTGAGGTGTTGCGTCTGCCTGGCTTGTCAGACCGTTCCCGTGCTGAGGCCTATACTCATTTGGCTTTTGTAAGTATCGTCCGCATGGATTATGATTTGGCGTGGCGTCAGCTGGATTCGCTGGATGTGCTGACCGACAATCAGGTGGAGCTCTTGGTCGGTGATGTCCTGCGTATGCGTCTTTGTCAGCGTGAGTCCCGGAACAAGGATTTTTATGACTATCGTGAGCGTGCCGAGCGCCGTATGGTTCGCATTGATGAGGAGTTAGACGGCTTGTCTGCCCGTGAGCGTGGTCGTTTGTTGTATGCTCGTTCGGAGTATGACATCGTGCGTTCCACTTATTATTATTACATGGGTTTGGGTGACCAGGCGCGTGCTGCTCTTACTGGTCTGGACGTTGATGGCGAGTTGCGTGCCGACACAGCCCAGTATCTGTCTTATTTGTATAATGTCGGTTCGGGTGGCATCGTGGCAGGTGGCAGCCAGTGGGAGGTGAACCAGGAAGAGTTTGAGTATTTGCTGCGTTGCTATCAGCTGGCGTCGGAATATGACTATGTGTTTTGGGTTGCGAATTCGCTGCAGGCTTTGAGTGAGTTGTTGCAGACGAAGGGTTATCGGGAGCGCTTATTGGCTGACAATGGTCCTGCGGTGATGTATCTGAATGAGGCTGGTGTGGCTGATTCGTTGTTGGCTGGAAATCTGGCTGAGCGTTCGTTGCATTTGTTTGAGACTTATGGTGATGTCTATCAGCGTGCCGGTGCTTGGCGTACGTTGGCTGGTTGCTATTGGGAGTTGGGAGCCTATGCTTCGTCGTTGGAGTGCTTGGATTCGGCTCTGTCGGTTGATGTGCGCATTGAGCAAGCCCCTGATTTGGTTTCTTCTATCCGTGAGCAGATGAGTGTGGTATATTCGGCTTTGGGCGATAAGGGTAGGAGTGATTTCAACCGGAATATTTACCTTGATTTGCAGGAGCGTACGCGTCAGGACCGCTATCTGGAGTCACGTGTGGACCATTTGCGCCGTTCGTCTTCACAGCTGACGGCGATGATTGTTGCGGTGGTTGTGTTGATTGTGTTGGTGTTGCTGCTGTTGTTTGTCTTCAGTCGTCTGCGCCGTCGTCGGGACGGGGGGCGCAGGATAGACGACTTGCTGCAGCCTTTGGAACGTTGGAAGGTTGAGAATGACCGCCGTGTGGGTGAATTGAAGGAGCGTTATGAAGATATTTGTGAGGAAAAGGAACGCCGTCGGTTGCATATCCGCAATGGCAAGCGCCAGAGTGTGGAGCAGCGTGCGAAGGTGTCTTTGGTGAACAGCGTCACGCCGTTTATAGACCGCATCCTGAACGAGGTGGGACGCTTGTCGGCAGGTGGCGAAGGGTCTGTGAGCCGTGAGGAGCGTTTCAACTATGTGGTGGAACTGACGGAGGAGATTAACGAATATAACAGTCTTCTGACCGACTGGATTCAGTTGCGGCAGGGAGTGTTGAGCCTGCATATAGAGAGTTTTGCGTTGCAACCGCTGTTCGAAATGGTTGCTCGCGGGCGGATGGGGTTCAGTCTGAAAGGTGTTGCGCTGGATGTGCAACCGACGGATGACTGGGTGAAGGCAGACAAGGTGCTGACGCTGTTTATGATCAACACAATAGCCGACAATGCGCGCAAGTTCACTTCTTCGGGAGGGCGTGTGACGATAGGCAGCCGTTCGACGGAGGAGTATGTGGAGGTGAGTATTGAGGATACGGGCAAGGGTATGTCTGCCGAGCAGTTGGAGAACCTTTTCAAACTGAATGTCGAGATACACGATTCGGGCGATGAAAGCCATGGGTTCGGTCTGCTCAACTGCCGCGGTATCATCGAGAAATATCGCAAGATGAGTTCGCTCTTCTCTGTCTGCACCATCGGTGCCGAGAGCAGGGAGGGCGAGGGGAGCCGTTTCTTCTTCCGTCTGCCGAAGGGCGTGCGTCGCATGTGGCTGACAGTGGTGTGGCTGTTGGGCGGTCTGTTGGGTGCGCTTCCTGCAGCAGCTCAGGACGGTCCGTCGCGATATGAGGTGGTGACGCCGGCAAACAAATATGCCGACAAGGCGTATTATGCGAATATACGCGGTGAGTATGCGAAGACGTTGCTCTATGCCGACTCGGCGCGGATGTGCCTGAATGATGAATATCGGAAGCTGAAACCTCATGGCACCGATACGCTGAAGGCACTTGGAAGTGAGGCTGGCATCCCGCCTGAAATCAGCTGGTTCCGTGAGGGTCTGAATATCGACTATACGATTATCACCGACATCCGGAACGAGAGCGCCGTGGCTGCGTTGGCGCTGCACGAATGGGATGTGTATCGTTATAACAACAGGATTTATACGCAGTTGTACAAGGAGTTGTCGGCTGACAATACGCTCGACAGTTATGTGCGCATCATGCAGCAGTCGGAGACGAACAAGAATGTGGCGATTGTGATTCTCGTGTTGCTGCTGTTGTCGATATTTCCCGCTTACTATGTGTTGTATTACCGCCATGAAGTGCATTTCCGCTATTGTGTCGAGCGCATCGGGCGCATCAACGACATCTTGCTCTCCGGGACATCCGACGAAGAGAAGCTTCGCGAGATAGGGCAGATTTCTACCGACCGCTTCCCCTCTTCGTTGAAAAATGTGGTAGAGCAGATTATGACGACACTCCGGCAGAATGTAGAGGCAAGCGACGCCTTGCGTGGAGACATAGAGTTGGCTGGTGATGAACTGCACCGCTATCAGTTGGAAGACGAGAAACTGTATGTGAGCAACAGCGTGCTGGATAACTGTCTGAGCACGTTGAAGCACGAGACGATGTACTATCCTTCGCGCATCCATCAGCTGGTGGATGACGAGGCGCGTAACCTGCAGAGCATCAGTGAGACGGCGTCATACTACAAGGAGTTGTACTCATTGCTCAGTATGCAAGCCATGCGGCAGGTGGAATCGGTAAAGCCCGTGTGCAAGGCGGTGTCGTTGGAAAGTGTGTTTGGCAAGGCTTATGATGTGCTCTCGCACGATTCATCGCTACGTCTTCTCGGCGATGCCGACATGCTGTCCTATCTGTTTGAGATACTGCAGAAACAGAGCGGCGAGAAACGGCTGTCGGCACGGTTGGCAGAGAAGCGCGGGCGCTATGTGGAAGTGCGGGTGCGCATAGCCCGTCTGAGCCTGACCGATGAGGAGTGTCTGGCGCTGTTCACGCCCCGTTCGATGGCACACATTCCCTATCTGCTTTGTCGGCAGATTGTCCGCGACACGGGCGAGAGCACCAACGGGCGCGGATGTGGCATCACGGCAGAGCGTCATCCCGACGGCGGTACCGACATCGTGGTGACACTTGTGAAGGCATAATCGTTGAAAACCTAAAAGAAAAAGAAGATATGGAAAAGTTCAAAATCATTATTGTAGAAGACATCCCCCTAGAATTGAAGGGGACGGAAGGCATCATTCGCAATGACATCCCTGAGGCGGAAATCATTGGGACGGCAGAGAGCGAGACGGCGTATTGGCGCTTGTTGAAACAGCAGTTGCCCGACCTGGTGCTGCTCGACCTTGGATTGGGCGGTTCGACGACGGTCGGCGTGGAGATATGCCGCCAGACAAAGGAGCTGCATCCGAAAATCAAGATACTCATCTTCACGGGCGAGGTGCTCAACGAAAAGCTTTGGGTGGATGTGCTCGACGCCGGTTGCGACGGCATTATCCTCAAGAGCGGCGAGATGCTGACCCGCAGCGATGTGTCCAGCGTGATGAGCGGAAAGCGCATGGTGTTCAATCAGCCGATACTCGAAAAGATTGTCGAGCGGTTTAAGTATAGCGTCGGAAGTCAGCTCATGCGACAAGAGGCGTTGGTGGACTACGAGATTGACGAATACGACGAGCGCTTCCTTCGCCACTTGGCTTTGGGCTACACCAAGGAACAAATCACCAATCTGCGGGGGATGCCCTTCGGCGTGAAGAGCTTGGAGAAACGCCAGAACGAGCTCGTTCAGAAACTGTTCCCCGACGGGAACGGCGGTGTGGGCGTGAATGCTACGCGCCTGGTCGTGAGGGCATTGGAGCTTCACATCCTCGATGTAGATAACCTTCAGCCCGATGAGGATTAGGTATCAACGTGAAGTGCAGGAAAAATGATGAAATGGATATCGAGAATAGCGGCAGTACTCTTTTTTGCTGAGATGGTGCTCATCCTCGTTTCGTGGATTGTGACGGCGGCAAAACCAGAGATTGGCATGCGTTCGCTCCTTTCAGAAGAGGGCGTGCGCTGGCTCTTCGGGCATTTCACGTCCAACCTCCTCACGCCGCTGTTGGCATGGCTGCTGTTCGGAGCCATGACGTATGGGGCTGTCAGATGCAGCGGCATCGTTGCTCCGCTGCGCAACCTCCGCAGTGCCTACCGCTCGTCCTACCGTCAGCGTTTCGCGTTGCAGGTAGTTGCGGTTGAGGTCATCGTGGCACTCATCATCATCTTGCTGCTGACCCTCGTGCCCCATGCGCCGCTGTTGAGCGTGACGGGCAGCCTTTTCCCGAGCAGCTTCAGCCATAGCATCGTGCCGCTGCTGTGTTTTTGCACCACGCTGTTTGCCTTGACCTATGGCGCATTCAGCGGTTCGTTCACGTCGCTGACCGACATGTTTCGGGCGCTCTATGCAGGCATCGTCTCCGCAGCACCCCTCTTCGTCGTGTATGTGTTTGCGGCAGAACTCTATTTCTCACTCCTGTTCGTGTTCGGACTTTAATTAATAACCTAATAAAAAGAAATCATTATTTATGAAACGGAAAATGATTTTTATGGCGTTGCTGTTGTGCGGTATGCTGACAGCATGTTCGCAAAGTAAGAAAGCGGAAAGCAAGGAAACGGGCAAGGAGCCGAAAAAAGTGTTGGTGGCTTACTTCTCAGCCTCGGGCGTAACCGAAGGTGTGGCAAAACTCCTGGCAGAGACGACGGGCGGCGAGCTCCATCGCATTCAGCCCGAGCAACCCTATACGGAGGCTGACCTGGACTGGAGAGACAAGAAGTCGCGCTCAACCATCGAGATGGCAGACAAGACATCGCGACCGGCAATCACCGACAAGCTCGACGGTGTCGATGGCTTCGACATTATCTACGTGGGATTCCCCATCTGGTGGTACACCTGTCCGACGATAGTGAACACCTTCATGGAGGCATACGACTTCAAGGGAAAGACCGTCATCCCCTTCGCCACATCCGGCGGCAGCACCATCGAGAAGGCTTGCAACGACCTGAAAGCAGCCTATCCCGAAGTGAACTGGCAGGAAGGAAAACTCCTCAACCACGCCACCAAGCAGGATGTAGAGGAGTGGGTGAAGAGTCTTGAGCTCTAATCATCCTTCCCAAACCGTATGTGGGTTTCCTTTTTCGTAGGGGCGGATCGGCGTATCCGCCCGATAGTTTTTTAGGTTTCTCAAACCAAATTCACTGAAATTGATGACCAAATTCAGTGAATTTGATGAGTAATTTCACTGAATTTGGTTTCCGTAAGTTGAACTTTCATTCAGCAAATCAACTTGAATTGCTGACCAAATCAACTTGATTTGTTTTTCAATAGTGATGCTATCAGGTAGAAATAGCATTCCTTTTCTCTTCCATTTTCGTAGATTCCCAAAAATATTCTGTGTGAATCTTGCTGCAAGTCGCAATAATTTTGTATCTTTGCCGTGTCTTCCACGCCGAAGATTGCGCCCGGCGCAATGAAGGGTGGGAGAATACATATATTGGAAAAGGCGTTTACTTGACGCTTTTATGCCTACAGAATATCAAATAATTAGCAACTTTATGATTACGATTCCCACCTATAAAGCGTTTGAAATACAACGCAGAGGTACAGCTTTTTCGGGTGAAAAGCTGTGAAAGATGGAAAGATTTTTGTAATTTTGCAGTGTAAAAAAATATGCCTATGTAACAAAACAAATAAAAGACATTAAGATAAAAAAGCGTTAGCTTTATTCTGGTTTCGGAAATTTCGGCAAAAAATTAAGAAGCACCAAGAGTAAAAGTTAATGCTCATGCAATGGCGTGGGCTTATACTCGTATGTGGTGCATAGGTGTTTGCCGATACCTCCGAAACGTAGACGAAGTTATTAGTCCACGTTTTTTTATTGTCTAAACCCCAGCAAATGGACTATTACTGAAATGGACGAAATGGATGATTGACTAACGAAAACAAACAATTACCTTTGTCCTGATTTTAAAACAAACCAATTACTAATTTTTTAAACGTATTAAAAATGAAAAAGTATTTTATAATTGCGATTTTCGCTATGTTTAGTGTAAACACATTTGCTCAAGGACCAGTTGGTGAGAAGCCTAAACCTTTCTTTAAACTATTTGAATATACAGTGAGTATAGGTGTTGGAACAACAGCTTCAGATTCCCCATATGACAATGCTGTGATAAATATTAATGCAGGTGTTGATATTAAAAAAGTATTTAAATCATTTTCTAATGACAAAGCAAAATTGTATGGACTGACTGGATTGCATTTTACTCAACATGGAGGTAAGACTAGTAATCTTTTAGATGATATGATGACATCAGGTAACAGTTTTAGACAAATACACCTCAATATTCCGATTCATGTAGGATTAAAGTATAAGATTAATGACAACTTTCAACTTTTCGCCGACTTAGGTCCTTATATCGGATATAATGGTAAGTGTTCTTTTTCTGAAGGTTATGGACATCATGACTTTGTAATGGAATCAAAAGCTTTTGATTTTGGTATAGGTGGAAATATTGGTATTTGCTTTAAAAAGTTTGGAATAAGCATTGGGCTTGATAAAGGCTTCCTTGATATTGCAAAATTCTCAAGTGAAGAAGATAATATCTCCAAAAATCTAAAAAGCAAAGGTGTAGCTTATATTAGACTGCAATGGACATTTAATAAACAATAAATAATGTGGTAAAAGAGGTCGTGCCAGTTACTTTTGACACGACCTCTTTGTTTTTCTTTAGAATAATGGCGTCTATATTTCTTTTGAGTCTCCATGATTGTGGAAGTAGAGTCCTCGATGAGAATCAAGCTGGTGGTAATGTAAGAAATAGCATAGCTCACACCGTATAAAAACTAAAAAGGAAAGAAAAAGCGACTCAACGGAGCCGCTTTTTGTGGTTTGGTTATATTCCAGTCATCAGAAACTGGAATAGTCCCATGAAACGAATGCCCTTTTCGTCGGTATATTCAGCAATGTCATCGCCAACGATAACAATTTTCTGGAAACTATCGCCTATCTTTAGTAGTGAGTTCAGTTCCTGGCGTCGTTTCTCTTCGTTGCCGAGCGCAAAGGCTGACTGAATGTAATACTTTTCAACTCCATTATTGGCGACAAAGTCAACTTCATACGGAATATATTCCATTTTATTATTTCGCATCTCGCGCGTTTCGACCAAACCAACATCTACAGTAAATCCGCGCATACGGAGTTCGTTGTAGATTACGTTTTCCATGATATGCGTAATTTCCTGTTGCCGGAAATTAAGTTTTGCATTTCTCAAGCCAACATCAACAGCATAATATTTCTTGAGACTTTCAAAATATTTGTTGCCCTTAATGTTATAGCGTTTGGAACCTTCAAAAAGGAATGCTTCCTCTAAGTGGCTGATATATCGAGATACCGTATTGGGGTCTATATTCATTTTTTGTACGCTTTTTATCACATTGCTGATGCGATTGGGGTTAGAAAGTGAGCCGACAGACGAGCACAAGGCATCTGCAAGTGCTGACAACGCCTCGCGATTTCTGACGTGATGGCGCTCTACAACATCGTCGATATAGGTCTTAGTCCATAAACGCTGCAAATATGCGACTTTCTGTTCTGGTGTATGCAGTTTGCTCAGTGCTGGCATTCCTCCATAAGTATAGTATTCTTTCCATAATTCGCCAACCTGATGTGTACGACCTGAGCAGAATTCTCTGAAAGAGAGTGGATATACTCTTATTTCATCACCCCGACCCCGAAAAATGGTATTAATATCTGAAGAAAGGAAATGGGAATTGCTTCCTGTGATGTAAACATCGACATTATCCTTTGCATTGAGTCCATTGACAATTTTTTCAAATCCATCAACTTCCTGCACCTCGTCAAGTATTATATAGTAAGGTTCAGTGGCGGAAATAATACGGCTATAAAGATAAGACTTCAAAGCTTGGCGATCGGTCAAGTCGCCATATTCTTCTTGGTCCATATCAAACGAAATGATAATGATATTTTCCTCAGGAATACCATTTTCAAGCAAGTAATCTTTATAAATTCTACTCAGCAACCATGATTTGCCACAGCGTCGGGGACCAGTTATGATTTTGATTTCGCCGTTGTCCTTACGGGTTATTAACTGACGAAGGTAGGTCTCTCTTTGAATGTATTGAGTCATATCTATTCCGATTTTTCTGCAAAATTACAATAAATTCCGAATACAGAAAAATTTTATTCCGATTTTTCTGCAAAATTACAATAAATTCCGAATAGCAGGCAATGGAAAATCGTTTTGTTTTTGAAAAAAGGAAGAGGAATGATAAGTATTTCTTTCATTGAGAAGTGGTAATGATATTTCTTTTTGCCTTAAAAGGAAGTTTAATTTACAAGTCTCATTGTCAAAAGTTTCTTAAAATATAAGTTTTTGGAATGTTTTTTAATATTATTTAGTCCCTATTGTTGCGCTGAATCGTGATTATTGTTGTATTTTTGCGTGGAATTTGAGGAAATCGGGCTTCGCCCGTTGAAGAAAGAATATTAAACATAAAAAAATATATTATGGCAGAATCAATAGACATCCGCGAACTGAATATGCGGATAGAGCAGCAGAGCGCATTCGTGACGAATTTGACATCGGGCATGGATCGTGTGATTGTCGGTCAGAAACATTTGGTCGATTCGTTGTTGATTGGATTGCTGAGCGACGGGCATATCCTGTTGGAAGGTGTGCCGGGACTGGCGAAGACATTGGCAATCAAGACCCTTGCACAGCTGATTGACTCGAAATATGCGCGCATACAGTTTACGCCCGACCTGTTGCCGGCAGACGTTATCGGAACGATGATCTATTCTCAGAAAGAGGAGAAGTTCCAGGTGAAGAAGGGTCCGGTGTTTGCCAACTTCGTGTTGGCGGACGAAATCAACCGTGCGCCGGCAAAGGTTCAGAGTGCGTTGCTCGAAGCGATGCAAGAGCATCAGGTGACGATAGGCGACACGACGTTCAGTCTGCCGAGCCCGTTCCTCGTGATGGCAACGCAAAACCCGATAGAGCAGGAGGGTACTTATCAGTTGCCGGAGGCGCAGGTGGACCGTTTCATGCTGAAAGTGATGATTGACTATCCGACGCTGGAGGAGGAGAAGAAAATCATTCGCGAGAATCTGTTGAGTACGCTTCCGACGGTGACACCCGTGACCACGGCGCAGGAAATCATCGATGCGCGTGAGGTGGTGCTTCAGGTGTATATCGACGAAAAGATTGAACAATATATTGCTGATATTGTTTTTGCTTCGCGCTATCCCGACCGTTACGGTCTGCCGGAGCTGAAAGAGATGATAGCTTTCGGCGGTTCGCCCCGTGCGAGCATCAATCTGGCAAAGGCATCGCGGGCATACGCTTTTATCAAGCGTCGCGGCTATGTGGTTCCTGAGGATGTGCGTGCTGTGGCTCATGATGTGTTGCGCCACCGCATCGGTCTGTCCTATGAGGCAGAAGCCAGCAACATGACGAGTGAGGAAATCGTCAGCCAGATTATCAACAAGGTGGAAGTGCCTTAAGGGGCATCCTCCAACCTCCCCCCAAATAGGGGAGGCTATTGAGATAAATTAAAAATGTTGGATTTTCACAATTATGTTGGAGACGACAGACATTCTTAAAAAAGTCAGGAAGATTGAGATCAAGACGCGCGGATTGAGCTCGAACATCTTTGCGGGACAGTATCATACTGCCTTTAAGGGGCGTGGTATGGCTTTCTCGGAAGTGCGCGAGTATCAGTTCGGCGACGATGTGCGCGATATCGACTGGAATGTGACAGCCCGTTTCCATCGCCCCTACGTGAAGGTTTTTGAAGAAGAGCGCGAACTGACGGTCATGCTAATGGTGGATGTCAGCGGCTCGTTGGATTTCGGAACCGTCCGGCAGACGAAGCGCGAGATGGTGACAGAGATTGCTGCGACATTGGCGTTCAGTGCCATTCAGAACAACGACAAGATTGGCGTCATCTTCTTTTCGGACAGGATAGAGAAATATATTCCACCTAAGAAAGGACGCAAGCACATTCTTTATATCATACGCGAAATGCTGAACTTCAAGCCTGAAAGCCGTCGCACGGAGATTGCACAGGCGGTGGAGTTTCTGATGCGGGTGATGAAACGCCGTTGCACGGCATTTCTGTTGAGCGACTTTTATGTGCGGAACGATTTCGAGAACGCACTGACTATCTGCAACCGGAAGCACGATGTGGTGGCGATACAGGTATATGACCTGCGGGCGAAGGAACTGCCGGATGTCGGATTGATGAAGGTTCGCGACGCGGAGACAGGACATGAGACGATTATCGACACCAGTTCGAAACGTTTACGCCGTCAGCACACGGCATATTGGTTGCGGCGCGACGACCAGCTGAAACAGACTTTCACCAAGAGCAGCGTGGACCATGTGTCTATCGCAACGAACGACGATTACGTGAAACACCTGATAAGGCTGTTTGAAATGAGGAGTTGAACGAATGGGAAATGTTATGAGACGATTAAAGATAATAATCATATTGCTGATGTGTCTTTCGGTGCATGCCCACTCTCAAGTGGTTGTGGAGCAGCGTCTTGACTCAATGGAAATGTTCATCGGCGAACAGGTCCATCTGACTTTGAGCGTAACGGCGAAAAGCGGTCAGCGAGTGGAATTTCCCGCCGTGAAGGCAGGAACCTATCTACTTGACGGGATAGAACTTCTTGAGGTTGCAGATGCCGATACGGTGAAACAAGATAACGGAATGCAAAAGATTTCCCGTAAATACACACTCACGTCTTTCGATGACACGCTCTACTATCTTCCGCCCGTGACGGTCAAGGTGGACGGGAAACCCTATCAAAGCAAGAGTCTGGCGCTGAAAGTGATAACAGTGGAGGTGGACACGCTGAAGAAGGATGAATTCTTTCCTGCCAAAGGCATCCAGGACAATCCGTTTATGTGGAGCGACTGGACGCCGATTATCTGGCAGATACTTTTGGTTATACTACTGAGTGCAGTCGGCTACTACTTATATAAACGCTTGCGTAGCAATAAGCCGATTATCAAGCGTATCAAAGTCGTGAAGAAAATGCTGCCCCATCAGAAAGCCCTGAAGGAGATAGAGCGCATCAAGTCGGAGAAGATGACGTCGTCCGAAGACCAGAAGGCTTATTATACGCAGCTGACCGATACGCTCCGCACCTATTTGCAGGACCGTTTTGGCATCAATGCGATGGAAATGACCAGTGGTGAAATCATTGACCGCTTGCGACAGGAAGAGGACAAGGAGAAACTGGGTGAGTTGCGGGAGTTGTTCGAGACTGCCGACCTCGTGAAGTTTGCCAAATATTCAGCGCTTATCAACGAGAACGACCGCAACCTTACGACGGTGGTCGCATTCATCAATGATACGAAAATGGAAGATATGCCGACGGAAGAAAAAATCGTTCCGAAGTTTACAGAGGAGGAAAAGCGCAACAATCTGTCGCATAAGGTGCTGCTCTCCCTGATTGCCGTTGTCGCACTTTGTGCAGCACTGCTCTTCGCATACATCATCTGGCAAGTAGTCTTGTTAATCGGATAAAGGGAGGTGGCTATGGAATTCGTAAATAAAGAATATCTGCTGTTGCTCCTGTTGCTGATACCTTATCTGATATGGTATTTCCGATACAGAAAGAAGAGTGAGCCGGCGATGCGCATGAGTGACACCTTTGCCTATAAGAATGTGGTAAAGAGTTGGCGCATGCGGTTGCTGCACGTTCCGATGTTGCTGCGTCTGCTCTCTTTTGTGCTGATAGTCTTGGCGCTTGCGCGTCCCCAGACTCATAATTCCTGGGGCAACAGGACGGTAGAAGGAATCGACATCATGCTGGCAATGGACGTTTCGACCAGTATGCTTGCCGAAGATTTAAGCCCCAATCGCATGGAAGCGGCAAAGGCTGTGGCTGCAGAATTCATCTCCGGACGACCGGATGACAATATCGGACTGACGATTTTCGCTGGCGAAGCCTTCACGCAATGTCCCATGACTGCCGACCATCAGTCGTTGCTCAACCTTCTGCAGAATGTGCGGACGGATATCGCAGCCCGCGGACTTATCGAAGACGGAACAGCAGTCGGAATGGGTTTGGCTAATGCCGTCAGCAGGTTGGATAAAAGTAAAGCCAAGAGCAAGGTTGTCATCCTCTTGACCGATGGTAGTAATAACCGGGGAGATATCTCGCCACTGACAGCAGCGAAAATAGCAAAGAGTTATGGGATACGTGTCTATACGATTGGTGTAGGAACCAACAAGGTGGCACGCTATCCGATGACCGTCGGCGGGTCGGTTCAATATGTGAACGTTCCGGTAGAAATAGATACAAAGACCTTGGAGGATATTGCTTCTGTCACGAACGGACATTTCTACAGGGCGACGAATACCGGAGAACTGAAACAAATATATAAAGATATAGACAAACTGGAGAAGACCAAGATGGATGTCAAGAAATTCAGCAAGCATTATGATAACTTCCAGCCGTTCGTGCTGGCAGCTTTGATTGTCTTGCTGCTGGAGATTCTGCTCAGAACAACCATCCTGCGCCGCATCCCATAAGATAGAAGAAAGTAAATATGTTCAGATTTGAGAACCCTATATTTTTCTGGTTGCTACTGGTAATTCCCTTACTGGTGTTTGTGCGCTATGCCCACATCCAGCATAGGAAAAAGAAGTTGCGCAGATTCGGTGACATGAACTTGCTGAATGAAATGATGGAAGACGTTTCCAGGTATCGTCCGTCCGTGAAGTTCTGGTTGCTGATGGCTGTACTCGTACTTCTGATTATCATGCTGGCACGTCCGCAGATGGGCTCGAAAATCAGTCGGGAAAAACGACAGGGCATAGAAGTGATTATAGCAATGGATATCAGCAACTCGATGTTGGCTAAAGATGTGGTGCCCTCACGTCTGGAAAAGAGCAAGCTGTTGGTGGAAAACTTAGTGGACCATTTTACGAACGATAAAGTCGGACTGATAGTCTATGCAGGCGATGCTTTTATCCAACTCCCCATCACGAGCGACTATGTGTCGGCAAAAATGTTCTTGCAGAATATCACCCCCTCGTTGATAGCAACGCAAGGAACCGATATCGGCGAAGCTATTCGGCTGGCGATAAATTCGTTCACGCAGGATGAGAAAGCGGGAAAGGCAATCGTCGTGATTACAGACGGCGAGGACCATGAGGGAGGCGCACTCGAAGCGGCTAAAGAAGCAAAGAAACGCGGTTTCAAAGTGTTTATTCTTGGAGTTGGAACATCTGCTGGAGCACCGATAGAAATAAGTGAGGGGAGCGGTTATCTGACCGATAATGCCGGTGAAACCGTAATGACCCGACTGAATGAAAACATGTGTAAGGAAATAGCAGAAGCTGGGAGTGGCACCTATATCCATGTGGATAATACAAGCATCGCTCAGGAACGGCTTGACGATGAGATTGCCAAGATGCAGAAAGGCGAACTGACCAGCGTGATATACAGCGAATATGATGAGCAGTTCCAGGCTGTGGGCATCATTGCACTGCTCCTGCTGATACTGGAGATATGTATTTTGGAACGGAAAAATCCTATGCTGAAAAATGTCAGACTATTTAAAAAGGAGATAAAAAAATGAGACGATATATTCTGTTTCTACTGATGATGGGAGCGGTGACACTCCATGCGCAGACCGACCGGCAGCACATCCGGCTCGGGAATAAGCAATATCGTAAAGGAAACTACGATAAGGCAGAAGTGGAATACAGTAAAGCGCTGGAGAAAAACAAGCGCAACAGCCAGGCACTCTACAATTTAGGGTGTGTGATGCTGCAGAAAGAAGGTGAAGAGAGAAATGACTCCGTGGCAATATCCAGGTTCTTGGATGCTGCAAAGGCAGAAAAAGACAAGATAAGACGTGCCAAGTCGTATCACAATATCGGAGTCGTCTTTCAGGCTCACGAAGATTATGGGCAGGCGATAGAGGCATATAAGGAATCTTTGCGTTGTAACCCCAGAGACAATCAGACGCGCTACAACCTTGCCCTGTGTCAGAAACTTCTGAAAAAACAAGGTGGCGGAGGAAAAAATAATCAGAAAGAGCAAAAGCAGCAACAAGATAAGAAGCAAGACGAAAAGAATAATGAACAGCAAAAACAGAAAAAGGAGGATGAAAAGAAACAGCAACAACCTCAAGACAATCAGATGAGTAAGGAAAATGCTGAACAACTGCTGAATGCTGCCATGCAGGAAGAAAAGAACACACAGCAGCGAATGCAGAAGGCAATGACGAAACCACGCACGAAAAGTTTACAGAAAAACTGGTAGGAAAAGGAGAGAATCATATGAAACGTCATATACTATTATATATATTATTAGGTGTCATTTCACTGGTGGCAGGTGCTCAGACCCTTACGGTCAAAGCTCCTTCGTCCGTTCCGGCGGGAGAGAATTTCCGTCTGGAATATACGGTAAACACAGCCAATGTGAGCGGAAGTTTGCAGATAGGAAGTA
The DNA here is from genome assembly GCF_019551475.1 of Prevotella sp. Rep29. Taxonomy (NCBI): domain Bacteria; kingdom Pseudomonadati; phylum Bacteroidota; class Bacteroidia; order Bacteroidales; family Prevotellaceae; genus Prevotella; species Prevotella sp. Rep29. The sequence goes on along the minus strand of NZ_CP047159.1, from coordinate 1,811,846 downwards.
TTCCTGAAGCATTGGAAATCATATTCGGTCCCAGCATATCACGCCAAGAGAGTTTCCGGACGGTGAACGGACATACCAGTGGTTCTTCGTCCATCACCTACACCTACACCCTGATAGGAAACAAGAATGGCACCTACACCATTCCGCCGGCACGCATCAATGTGGGTGACAAAACGATTACGTCGAACTCGATTAAGATTAATATATCTGGAAATTCTAAACGTTCGTCGAATAGAGGGGGCAATAATTTCTACAATGAAGACGAGCACCGTTCACATCCGCGCAGTGCCGGTTCTCAGATAACGGACAAGGACCTCTTTATACGAGTGAGTGCAAACAAGACACGCGTGCATGAACAAGAACCAATACTGTTGACGTATAAAGTCTATACGCTGGTGGATTTGACTCAGCTGCAAGGAAAAATGCCTGAGCTCAACGGGTTCCATTCGCAGGAAATACCGCTTCCGCAACAAAAGAGTTTCCATATAGAAAATGTTGGCGGGCGTAATTATCGCTGTGTGACGTGGAGCCAATATGTCATGTATCCGCAGATGACGGGCAGTCTGGAAATCCCGAGTATCACGTTTAAGGGGGTTGTGGTTCAGGAAAACAGGAACGTTGATCCTTATGAAGCGTTTTTCAATGGAGGTTCGGGATATATAGAAGTGAAGCGTGATATCAAAGCGCCAGGATTGAAGGTGCAGGTGGATCCGTTACCGGAAAGACCGGCGAACTTCTCAGGCGGTGTCGGAAAGTTCAATGTGACGGCACAGCTGGACAAGACAGAAATAAAGGCAGGAGACCCACTCTCGCTGAGGGTAGTGGTCAGTGGAACGGGAAACCTGAAATTGATGAAACAGCCCAATGTGGAGTTCCCGAAAGATTTCGAGAAATATGATGCGAAGGTGACCGACAAGACGCGCCTGACATCCAATGGCGTGGAGGGAAATATGGTTTATGACTTCCTTGCCGTTCCTCGCAATGTGGGTGAATATGCGATTCCGGCGGTGGAACTGGTGTATTATGATACGTCTGCCAATGCCTACAAAACGGTCAAGACACAACCGTTTAACGTGAAAGTCTTGAAGGGAGACGGCTCCAGTTCTGTGGTGAGTGACTTCAGTGATGTGAAGAACAAAGATATCCGTCCGATAAAGGAAGGAAGAGTGAAGACTCATGGCGCAGAAGACTTCTTCTATCAATCGAAGTGGTATTGGGTTTGCATCTTGTTCCCGCTCTTGTTGTTCGTGGCATTGCTGATTATTTTCCGGAAACGGGCAGTCGATCGTGCAAATATCGTGAAGATGCGTGGCAAGAAGGCAAACAAAATAGCCACCAAGCGCTTGAAGAAAGCCAATGCGCTGATGAAGAAAGGTCAGCAGAACGAGTTTTATGATGAAGTCCTGCGAGCTTTATGGGGATACGTCGGCGATAAGATGAACATGCCGGTAGAGGAACTGTCGCGTGACAATATCACCGAGCGCCTTGAGGAGAAAGGGGTGAATGAGGCTACTATAAGTACATTTATCGGAGCTCTTGATGAATGTGAGTATGAGCGTTATGCACCTAGCGATGCGGCAGGTAATATGGATAGGACTTTTAATTCAGCAATGACTGCAATCATGAAAATAGAAGAAACGATGAAGGGCAGGAAACGGAAAGGCGGCGTTCAGCCAGGCAAAGTGGTGGGATGTCTGCTTCTATTCGCTTTTTCCATGAGTCCGATGAGCATGTCTGCCGTCACGAAGGCGAATGCTGATGCGGAATATGCGAAAGGGAATTATCAGCAAGCCATCAAGGATTATGAGGAGTTGTTGAAGAAGGGCATCTCTGCCGAGTTGTATTATAACCTGGGGAATGCGTATTACCGTACGGACAACATCACTCGTGCGATTATCAACTATGAGCGTGCGAGAATGCTTTCACCGGGCGATGCCGACATTCGTTTTAATCTTCAGCTTGCCCGTTCCAAGACGATAGATAAGATAACGCCGGAGTCGGAGATGTTCTTCGTCACTTGGTACAAATCAATTGTAAATCTTACCAGTGTTGACCGTTGGGCTCGAACAGCCATCGTCAGTATCATCTTGACGCTGATGTGCGTATTGCTGTATTTGTTTGCTGAGCGTATTGTCCTGCGGAAGGTTGGGTTCTTTGGAGCGATTGCGTTCTTGGTGCTTTTCATTCTTGCGAATGTATTTGCGTGGCAGCAGAAGCGGCAGTTTGTCCATCGCAATGCTGCTATTGTCGTGTCGCCGTCGGTTCAAGTGAAGGCTACGCCGGATGCTGCAGCGAAAAACAGTTTTGTCTTGCACGAGGGGACGCGTATAGAGATTACCGACAATACGTTGCTCGAATGGAAGGGCATCAGGCTGGATGACGGGCGCGAGGGATGGATTGCAGCGAAGCAGATAGAGGTGATATAGGTGTATGGCAGATATTCAGTCGATATTGGAATTAGACCGCGAGCTTCTGTTTTTCTTCAACGGGAGTGACTCGTTGTTTGTTGATGGGCTGATGGCTACTTTTACGTCGGGCTTCACGTGGATACCGCTTTATGTGGGCTGGCTTTATCTTGTGATTAAGAATAATGAAACGTTCACGCAGGTTGCGCTTACGGTTTGCGCGGCGTTGTTGTGTCTTCTCCTGGCGGACGGGGTGTCGGAAGGGATTGTCAAACCTCTTGTTGGCAGGTTGCGTCCGTGTAATGACCCGTCGATAAGGCATTTGGTTGATGTGGTTGAGGGAGTACAGGCATCGGACTATAGTTTCTTCTCGGGCCATGCGTCGAACACGTTCAGTCTGGCTGTTTTCTTTTGTTTGCTGGTGCGAAGTAGGATTTTCAATGCTTTCATGATTACGTGGTCGCTGCTCAACTGTTATACGCGGCTGTATCTCGGGATGCACTATCCGACGGACATTCTTACGGGTTTGGTATGGGGAGCGTTGGTCGGTGCGTCTGTCTATTGGGTATATTTCAAGTTGTATTTTAAAATAACGCCTAAGTTAAATTACGTCTCTACGCAGTACACTTATACGGGTTACAGCCGGGTGGACATCGATATTGTCATCTCGCTGTTGGTGTTTTGTCTGTTGTATAGTGTGGTAAGGGCGTTTCTTTATATTGTATAGCGGATGGATGTTAGGCATATTCGGATAAGTGATTACGACTACTTGCTGCCTGACGGGCGGATAGCAAAGTTCCCGTTGGCGCAGCGTGACCGTTCGAAACTTCTGGTTTACAGGGGAGGAGTGTTGAGTGAAGATGTGTTTTCTGAGCTTCCTCGCTATCTGCCGACGGATGCGTTGATGGTGTTTAACAACACGCGTGTGATTCAGGCGCGGCTTCATTTCCGCAAGGAAACGGGTGCGTTGATTGAGGTGTTCTTGCTTGAACCGGTGGCTCCGGCTGACTACGAGCAGATGTTCCAGACGCGGGATTCGTGCGCGTGGTTGTGCCTTGTGGGCAATCAGAAGAAGTGGAAGGAGGGCGAGTTGTGCCGGGAAGTGCGCGTCGGGGACGTGAACGTGCGGCTCTGCGCTGTGAAGGAGTCGGACGAGGGAGGCGTGCGTGTGCGTTTTGAGTGGGACTGTCGGGACGTGACTTTTGCCGAATTGCTCGAAGCGGCGGGCGAGTTGCCCATCCCTCCGTACCTGAACAGGAAGACGGAGGAGCGTGACAAGACGACGTACCAGACAGTATATTCGAAGATAAAGGGCAGTGTAGCGGCTCCGACGGCTGGTCTCCACTTCACGCAGAGTGTGCTGGAGCGGTTGGACAGGGGCGGTTTTGAGCGCGCAGAGGTGACGCTTCACGTTGGTGCGGGGACGTTCAAGCCCGTCAAGAGTATGGAGATTGAGGGGCATGAGATGCACACTGAGTATGTCAGCGTGCGCCGTTCGGTCCTCGACGGAATATTGCGGCACGACTGTCGGTGCATCGCCGTGGGGACGACGAGTGTGCGGACGCTCGAGAGTCTTTATTATATGGGCTGCCGGGTGAGTGCCGATGCGTCGCTTGCGGAGCATGATTTGCACATCGCGCAGTGGGAGCCTTACGACCGCCCGGGCGTGCTTTCGCCTCGGGAAGCGATAGCGGCGCTTGCGGCATATATGGACAGGCGGGGGCTTGACGTGCTTCACTCGAGCACGCAAATCATGATAGTGCCGGGCTATGAGTATAAGTTGGTGAAGGCGTTGGTGACCAATTTCCATCAGCCGCAGAGCACGTTGCTCTTGCTTGTGAGTGCGTTTGTGAACGGCGATTGGCGCAGAATCTACGACTATGCCTTGTCGCACGACTTCCGTTTCCTCAGCTATGGCGACAGCTCGCTGCTCATTCCGTAGCGTGGGTTTACGGCAGAAGTAACGATAATTTTCAACGAAAGCAACATGAGTATCAAGAACTTGTGGGCGGGAATCGCGTTCCTGCTCTTGAATTGGACGGCGGCTGCGGCGCAGGGAGTTACCCAAAGCCGTGCCGAGTTGGTGGCGGCGGGCGATAGTCTGCTGAGCAGTTACCGTATTTTCGAGGCGCTGGGCTGTTACGAGGAGGCGTGGCAGCGGTATGCAGACATCAGTGCTGCGCGCGGCTTGGCTGAGTGTCACTACCGGCGCGGCGACTATAGGCGCTGCGTGGCGCTGCTCGAACGCGTTGCGACGGTGAGTGAAGACAGTCTGACGCATACGTCGTTGCGCCAGCTCGTGTACAGTTATAAGTATTTCAAGAACACGGCTGCCGAGCTGCGCTGGGGCGAGCTGCTGCTGAGGAAGTATCCCTTTGACGCAGAGATGACGGCTGAAATCGCACGCGTCTATAACATGGACGAGGTGAATCTGCCACAGCGTGCGAATGCCTTGACTAAGGCTTATTGCGAGCGCGATTCGACGAATCTCTCCGTGCTGTTGCAGCTTGCCGACAGCTACTACTTCCAGAACGACTACGTCCGTGCGCTGCCAGCCTACGAACGGTTGCTCGCCTTGGGCGATTCCACATACAATATCTATTATTCTATCGGCATGTGTCACGTCCGCCTCGAGCAGCTTCCCGAGGCGCGGACCTACCTGCAGCGTGCGGCAGAAATCAACGGTCACAAGAGCACGGGATGCCTCTACCGCCTCGGCGAAGTATGTCTCGCACTCGATTCGCTCGACGAAAGCATCCGCTACCTTGAATTGGCGGTGCAGGCGATGGAGCCCGACCAACGCGTGATGTTCCTCGCAAAGCGCGCACTGGGCGAGGCATTCTATCAGAAAGGGGAGTGGTGGAACGCCATTTTCGCATGGCGTGAAGCTCTCAAACGCAATCAAAACAGCCTGGCGACATGCTTCAATCTCGCGCAAGTGTACGGCATCGTGGGTGAGACCGAGCTCGAAAAGACTTTCTACCGCGTATTCCTCAGCATGGCAGCGCACGAGAAAGAGACGGAAGAACTGCGGAAGTGGGTGGAGCAGGCAGTGCAGGTTGTCGGCACGGCGTATTACAAAAAGGGAGCCATCCTGTTGCCGCCCGACTTGTAAACACGACGTTCAGAAAACGCTGCATACGCGACTGCTTTCCGCTGTATTGAATAGTGCGCCTCGCTGTGTTGAATATAGCGCTTCGCTGTATTGAATGGTGCGCCTCGCTGTATTGAATACAGCGCCAGGCAGGGTTATACAAAACGACGACGGGCACTCAGCAGAAGAGTGCCCGTCGTTCGTAAACAGCCGTCGTTTCGGAGGGGCTTAGCAAAGCCTGCGCGCCCCGTCGCCAATCACGACGTCAATCACTTGCGGCTCCTTGCCATACTTCTCGGCATAGCGCCGCTTAGCCTCACGGATGAAACCGTCGTAAAGTTCGTCTTTCACCAGATTGATGGTGCAGCCGCCGAAGCCGCCGCCCATGATGCGCGAACCGGTAACACCACATTCCTTGGCAATGTCGTTGAGGAAGTCAAGCTCCTCGCAGCTCACCGCATACTCCTTGGAAAGCCCCTCGTGAGTCTCATACATCTTCTTGCCCACGGTCTCATAGTCGCCCGCAACAAGGGCGTCGCAAACCGTCAGCACACGGTCTTTCTCTCCAAGAACGAAATGAGCGCGTGTGTAGTCCGCCTCGCCAACCTCTGCGCGGACCTCTTCCAGCTGCTCCCACGAGCAGTCGCGCAGCGTCTCAAACTTCTCCTCTGGATGCTTGGCGGCAATATGCTTCACCACGTTTTCGCACGAATTGCGACGGTCGTTGTACGGCGAACCGACGAGTTCATGCTTCACACACGAATTCAACAACACCAGTTTGTAGCCTTTGGGGTCGAACGGAAAATACTCGAACTCACGCGAACGGCAGTCCAGGCGCATCAGCTTGCCAGCCTGTCCGAACACACTCGCAAACTGGTCCATGATGCCGCAGTTCACGCCCACATAGTTGTGTTCGGTAGCCTGTCCTGCAAGCGCCAAGTCCCATTTTTCAACTTTATTGTCGCCAAATATGTCATTCAACGCGAAAGCAAAGCAACTCTCGAGCGCAGCCGACGACGACATGCCCGCGCCCAAAGGAACGTCGCCCGAGAAAGCCGTGTTGAATCCCTTCACATCCACGCCACGCTTGCGCATCTCCTGCACAATGCCGTAGATGTAGCGAGCCCACGACGTGCGCGGTCCAACGGGGTCGTCCACCTTGAACTCCACCTTGTCCTTCATGTCAATCGCATAACAGATGACCGTGTTAAGACCGTTCGGTCGCACCTCAGCCATGATGCCGCAGTCCACCGCTCCGGGGAACACAAAGCCGCCGTTGTAGTCTGTATGCTCGCCGATAAGGTTAATCCTGCCCGGCGCAAAATAGATATTTCCCGTCTGCCCATCAAAATGCTTGATGAACCGACTCCTTACATGTTCAATCGTTACCATAGTATATAGCTTTAGTCATTATTCCCATTTACCATTCACTCTGCAGCCGACTTCTTGTTCTTGCAGCCCACCAAGCCGTAGAAAAGCAGGAACGAAAGCATCGCCACAACAAGCCAGTAGCTGTTGATGTCGCCCACACTGCGAGCCATCAGGTTCTGGATAAGCGGCATCACTCCACCGCCGACAACCATCGTCATGAACAGGCCTGAAGCCGAAGCAGTGTACTTTCCAAGCCCTTCCGTAGCCAAATTGAATATGCCACCCCACATCACTGAAGTGCACAAACCGCAGAGAATGAGGAACAGACATTTAACAGGAATCGTTCCGCCGGTAAACTTAAAGAGCACCAAGTCAACAGGCGACGCCTCAGAGCCGGGAAGGTTGAACGTCTTGCTTTCAGGAATCAAGATAGCCACCATAATCAGTGCCATTGCCACCGCTGACACGACAATAAGCTGCGTGCGCGACGAAACCTTTCCACTGATAAACGATCCGGCAAAGCGTCCCACGAGCATCAGCAGCCAATACAAAGCTGCAATGGTTCCCGCAATGGCAACACTTCCCAGTACGCCGCCAGGTTCGCTCAGGTAGAATATCATCTGTCCGGGGATGCCCACCTCAATGCCGACATAGAAGAAAATGGCAATGATACCTAACACAAGGTGGCGATAACCCAGCGCTCCCTTGATGCCAGCCACCGCGTCCGACTTCTCCGTCTCAGGCTCGGTAATCTTGGTAAAGTAGATGATGACAAACGACAGGGCAAAGATTGCCATCGCAATCATCAGCAGGGGAGCAACGGCAGTCATCGACGTGTCCTTCGTAATCGTTCCAATCATCGAACCCGCCAGAAGCGGTGTCAGCGTACCTGCCAGAGAGTTCAGCGTGCCACCGGTCTGAATCAGCTGGTTACCACGGTTGCCACCGCCACCCAACAGGTTGAGCATCGGGTTGACAACGGTGTTGAGGATACACACGCAGAAACCGCAGATGAATGCGCCAGCCAGATAGACAATGTATGTGCTGATGGCATTTGCATCAAGCGTGCTCGACAGATATTGTACGCAGATTCCGATGAATCCGAGTGCCAAGGCAACGAGCGCTGTCTTCTTGTAGCCGATTTTCGTAATCATCATACCTGCAGGGATACCCATGAAGAGGTAAGCTGCGAAGTTCATCATGTTACCCATCATTCCTGCCCACTCGTAATGTTCTTTCCAGATGGTGCCGAATGGTGCCGCCATGTTCGTGACGAACGAAATCATGGCGAAGAGGAACATCATGGCGATGATAGCCACGACGGTTCCGTTGTTTTTAGTTTGTGTCATAATCTTTTTATTTTTAATAATTGAAACCTATTGTTTTTTCTATTTGACGACGCCGAACCGATAGATGGTCTTCTGCTTGTATTTCTCATTCGGGCGCAGCACGACCGATGGGAAATAGGGGTGATTGGGCGTGTCGGGGAAGTGTTGCGCCTCAAAACAGATGGCGCTCCGTCTCGGGAAGGTTGCGCCGTGCTGTCCCTTGTAGCCGTCAGCCCAGTTGTCTGTATAGACCTGCATTCCCGGTTCCGTCGTATATACTTCCATTGTTCGCCCGCTGTTCGGCTCAACGATGCGTGCGGCAAACGAGAGTTCGCCCTCTTCCTGCTTGTTCAGTACAAAGCAATGGTCGTAGCCGGCTCCGTTCTTGATTTGTTCGTGGTCGGCATCAATGTCCTGTCCGATAGGTTTCGCCTGTCGGAAGTCGAACGGAGTGCCCTCCACGAAACGGATTTCACCCGTCGGGATGGAGGTCTCGTCTATGGGGAGGTAATAGTTGGCGTTGATTTCGCACTCCAGGTTTTCAATCGTTGGAGTGGGGTTGGCAATGCCGGCAAGTGAGAAGAATCCGTGGCTTGTGAGATTGATGATGGTCTTCTTGTTGGTCGTTGCCATGTATTCGATGCTCAGTTCGTTGTCTTCCGTGAGCGAATAGACCACGGTCACCTTCAGTTCGCCCGTATAACCTTCTTCGCCGTAGGCTGAAACAAGATTCAGGACCAGCGTGTGGTCGTTCATCTGCAGCGCATCCCATACCCGTGCGTGGAAACCTTTCGGACCACCGTGCAAGGCGTTCGGTCCGTTGTTGATAGCCAACTGGTATTCTTTCCCCTTCAAGTGGAACTTGCCTCTGGCTATGCGGTTGGCATATCTGCCGATGAGTGTGGAGAGGAACGGCTCCGGCGAGTTGATGACATCTTGGATGTTGTCGTGCCCCTGGATGATGTTGGCATGCTTGCCTTCTCGGTCGGGCATCATAATGGCAACGATGGCTCCACCGTAGTTGGTGATGGCGACTTCGTTGCCGACATTGTTCTTCAAGAGATATAGGTCAGTCTCTTTTCCGTTGATCGTGGTCTGGAAATCAGTTCTTTTCAGACCACAGATATTTTCTGTTTCTTGTGAGTTTACCATAATGTCAAAATTTAAGTAATTATGTCTTTTGCAAAGAAACAAAAAAATAATGAGAAAAACGAACGAATCGATAAAAAATGCGCATGGCGATATGTTAAAACACGTAAAAGGCTTGCGCGGAGAGGGGCTGGCTTATCCGAATGCGGCAAGGAAATCGGCTACGATATAGCTGCTCCCGCCCACGAAGATGAAGTCTTCGGCTGCCGCCTCTTCCTGTGCTTTCCGGAAAGCCTGCTCCACGGTGGTGAAGACACGGCTCTGCAGTCCTATATGGTCGCCGATGCGCTTGACCTCCGTTTCCGGAATGGCACGTTTCGTGGAAGCCTTTGTAAAGTAATAGACCGCCTCGCGCGGCAGCATCTTCATGACTTCCTGAATGTCTTTGTCATCCACCATGCCGAAGACGATGCGCAACTGCTTGCAATCTTGTCTGGCGAGCATCTTGCTCAGATATTCCCATCCGGCAACGTTGTGCCCCGTGTCGCACACGACGGTGGGGCGCTCCTGCATCGTCTGCCACCGCCCCATGAGTCCCGTATATTCGCAGACGTTCGCCATACCTTCCCTGATGTGCTCACCTTTCAGTCCCAACAGCATGGCGGCACAAATCACCGTCTGTTTGTTCTTTTGCTGATAGCTGCCCGTTAGTTCGTATTCCACGTCCTGCAGTTGGGCGTCAAATTCCTCCGCGAAATAGAGCGGAGCACGTTTCTCGCGGGCTGTCCGTTCGAACACGGGACGCGTCTGTTCCGTATATTCGCCGACGACGGCGGGCACGTTTGCCTTGATGATTCCTGCTTTCTCTCCGGCAATCTCCTCCAGCGTATTGCCGAGAAACTGCGTGTGGTCGAACGAGATGTTGGTGATAATCGAAAGGATGGGGGAGATGATGTTCGTGCAGTCCAGCCGTCCGCCAAGCCCCACCTCAATGACGGCGATATCTACCTGCTGCTCAGCGAAATATTTGAACGCCAAAGCCGTCGTCAGTTCGAAGAATGAGGGGTGGAGCGGTTCGAAGAAATGGCGTTCCTTCTCCACAAAGTCGATGACATACTGCTCGCTGATGCACACTCCGTTGATGCGTATCCGCTCGCGGAAATCCACCAAGTGGGGCGAAGTGTATAGTCCCACCCTGTAGCCGGCGCTTTGCAAGATGGCTGCCAGCGTGTGCGAGACCGACCCCTTTCCGTTCGTTCCTGCCACGTGAATGGTCTTATACTTGCGGTGCGGATGTCCGAAATGTTCGTCCAGCGCTTCCGTTGTCTGCAGTCCCGGCTTGTATGCTGATGCCCCTACGTGCTCAAAGACCGGGGTGCTGTTGAAAAGATACTCTACGGTTTCTTGGTAGTTCATGTTCTCTTTTTTATTTGCAAAGGTACAAATAAAATCTGAGAAACGCCTCCTTTGTTTATGATGCCTTTTTTGGTAAGTTGGTTAAAACTTAAATAAATTGTTGTTATTTGTTTAGAAATTAGTATCTTTGTACCATGAATGAGAAAGATAAGTTATTTAAGACAATTCGTTACATTTTAATTGGTTTAGCCATTATTGGACTTCTTGGTTACCTTAGTCTCTTTTTTGTAGATTATGGCAATCATTGAGTGTAAACTCCGATGAGGCTGACGAGGATTCTGCGATGTTTCTCATCCCGTTTTCATCATTCCACTCATTCAGCGGCTTGCCGCTTTTGTATATTTATGCAAGGGTGGGGCGATTGAGGGGTATTTTGTAAGCCATTGTCTTTCAATGTGTTAAGTAGTGCTTTCCAAAAGTTCAACTTTTAGCTTGCAAAAGTTGAACTTTTAGGCGGTGAAAGTTGAACTTTCAGAGTGCAAAAGTTGAACTTTTGGAAAGCGAAAGTTCAACCGTATATTTATACGCCCTTTTCCGCATGTTTATACATGGCGTTTTTTGTGGTTGTTTTCGTCGAATTCACGCATCGTGATGTAGGGTATCTTACTTTTTAGATGGGCAATTTCGGAGTTATGGAAGTAAGGTTCTTTGTTTGCAAAACGGGTCTTTAGATAGTTGATACAATCTCTAAGACTGACATGCGACGAAGAAACTTTTTCGTGAAAACCGTAGGTTGATAATAACAAAAAACCGCCCCGACACGTGCTGAGCGTGTCGGGGCGGTTCTTGTATGGTTGCTTTTGTGAAGCTGTCGTTAGTTGAAATAGTTGCGGAATTTCTGGAAGATGCTTTGTTTGGTTGCAGCATCTCCCTTGAAGTTGTCGCTTTCCTTCATTTGTTCGAGGGCGTTCTTCTCGTCGCGGCTGAGTGTCTTGGGCACATAGACGCTGACGTTGACCACCAAGTCGCCCGTTCCTCGCCCGTAGCCTTGCACGGCGGGCAGTCCTTTTCCGCGTAGGCGCAGGGTCTTGCCGGGTTGTGTGCCAGGCTCTATCTTGATTCTTACCTTGGTGCCTTCGATGGTCGGGATTTCCATTTGTCCGCCGAGAGCAGCCGTCGGGAAGTCGAGCAGCAGGTTGTATATGAGGTTGTTTCCGTCGCGGATGAAGGTGTCGTTCTCTTCTTCCTCGATGAACACCTGTATGTCGCCGTTCACGCCGTTGTGCTTACCGGCATTTCCCTTTCCGGGAACGTTGACGACCATTCCCTCGGCGACGCCGGCGGGAATCTTGATTTCCACCACTTCCTCGCCTTTGACGACACCGCTTCCGCTACATTCGCGGCATTTGTTCTTGATGACCTTTCCCTCGCCGTTGCAGGTGGGGCAGGTGGATTGTGTCTGCATCATGCCGAAGATGCTTTGTGTCGTGCGAGTTACGACACCGCTTCCGTGACAGGTCGGACAGGTTTCTGCCGCGCTGCCGTTCTCTGCGCCGCTGCCGTGGCAATGGCTGCAGGTCACGTCTTTCTTCACTTTGAATTTCTTCGTGACGCCGGTAGAGATTTCCTGAAGCGACAGGCGCACCTTCAGTCTCAGGTCACTGCCTCGGTATTGTGCCCTTCCGCGTCCGCCGCTGAATCCTCCGAAGCCACTTCCGTGTCCGCCGAAGATGTCGCCGAACATCGAGAAGATGTCGTCCATGGAGAAGCCTCCGCCGCTGAATCCTCCGAAGCCGCCCATGCCTGCGGGACCGTCGAAGCCGAACTGGTCGTACTGCTGACGTTTTTGCGGGTCGTGGAGCACGTCGTATGCCTCGGCGGCTTCCTTGAATTTCTCTTCAGCCTCCTTGTTGCCAGGATTGCGGTCAGGGTGGTATTTGATGGCAATCTTGCGATAAGCCTTCTTGATGTCGTCTTCTGAGGCGTTCTTGTCAACGCCAAGCACCTCGTAATAGTCTCTCTTTGCCATAGTTCTTGATTTTTTTTAGGACCTTAAGGACTTTAAGGACGTTAACGACACGTTATTGTCCGACAGCCACTTTCGCGTGTCGTATCACTTTGTCGTTCAGAGTGTATCCCGTTTGGATGCAGTCGATGACTTTTCCTTTCTTGTCATCGTCTGCTGCGGGCACCATTGCTACTGCCTCGTGGTAATCTACGTCGAAGTCAGCATCCTCGGTTTCGATTTTCTTGACGCCGAGCCCTTCGAGTGTCTTCATGAACTTCTTGTAGATGAGTTCCATTCCCTCTTTCAGTGCTGCCACATCGTCAGCTTTCTCTGCCGTTATGAGGGCGCGCTCGAAGTCATCGACCACGGGAAGGAATGCGTCAACGGTTTTTTCAGCACCGTTGAGAATCAGTTCAGTCTTCTCTTTGAGTGTGCGTTTTTTGTAGTTCTCGAATTCGGCAACTGTCCGGAGGAATTTGTCTTTCAACTGTTCTATCTCCTCGTTGGCAGCCTCCAGCGGGTCTTTCTCTTCAGCCTCCTCCTCATTTTCCGTTTCTTCTTCCTGTGGCGTGGTGTCTTCGGCTTCAGAAACGTTTTCTTCAGCAGTCGTTTCCGTCTCTTCGTTGATCAGGTTTTCTGCTTCTTCCTCTATGTTTTCTTTTGTCTTGTCCATAATATTTGTTGTTTTAATCTACAAACTCACTAACAAATTCCGTGCCAATATGGTTTTTTCAAGAATACATCTTCTCTTTTTGTTCCTTAATGGCAGTGTCGTAGATATAGTCGTCGTAGGTCATCAGCTTGTCGATGGTTCCGCTGGGAGTCAGCTCAATGATGCGGTCGGCAACGGTGTTGATGAACTCGTGGTCGTGGCTTGCGAACAGGATGTTGCCCTTAAATTGCATCAAGTTGTTGTTGAATGCCTGTATAGACTCCAAGTCGAGGTGGTTGGTGGGGGTGTCGAGTATGAGGCAGTTGGCATTTTTCAGCTGCATACGCGCAATCATACAGCGCATCTTTTCGCCTCCGGAGAGCACGTTCACCTTCTTCTCCACCTCTTCCTGTTTGAACAGCATGCGTCCGAGATAGCTTTTCATGACCACTTCGTTGCCCTGTCCGTATTGGCTGAGCCATTCCACGAGGTTCATGTCGCTCTTGAAAAACTCGGTGTTGTCGAGCGGAAGGTACGCCGTCGTGATGGTGATGCCCCATTTGTAGGTACCGGCATCCGGCTCCCGGTTGCCGTTGATGATTTCGAATAGGGCGGTCATCGCCTTCGGGTTGTGGCTGAGGAAGACGGTCTTCTGTCCTTTCTCGATGTTGAACGACACGTGGTCGAACAGCACCGTCCCGTCCGTATCGACAGCCTTCAGTCCCTCCACCTCGAGAATCTGGTTGCCGGGCTCGCGGTCCATCGCGAAGATGATGCCCGGATATTTGCGCGTAGATGGCGTGATTTCCTCAACGTTCAGCTTCTCCAACATCTTCTTGCGCGAGGTGGTCTGCTTACTCTTTGCCACGTTGGCAGAGAAGCGACGGATAAACTCTTCCAGTTCCTTGCGTTTCTCTTCAGCCTTCTGCCGCTGGTTCTGCGCCTGACGGAGCGCCAACTGCGAACTTTGATACCAGAACGAGTAGTTGCCGGAGAAGACAGTCACCTTTCCGAAGTCGATATCTACGGTCTGTGTGCTGACGGCATCGAGGAAGTGACGGTCGTGACTGACGACGAGCACACACTGTTCCAGGTTGCTCAGATAGCTCTCCAGCCATTGCACGGTGTCGAGGTCGAGGTCGTTCGTCGGCTCGTCGAGCAGCAGGTTGTCCGGATGTCCGAACAGCGCCTTGGCAAGCATCACGCGCACCTTCTCGTTGTTAGACAACTCGCTCATCTGCTTATAGTGTATGTCTTCCTTCACGCCCAGATTCTGCAACAGCTGTGCTGCTTCGCTCTCAGCCTCCCATCCGTTCATCTCGGCAAACTTCAATTCCAGTTCAGCGGCGAGGTTGCCGTCCTCTTCGGTCATCTCCTCTTTGGCATACAGCGCCTCGCGCTCTTTCATGTTTTTCCACAATGGCTCGTGTCCCATCAAGACGGTGTCCATCACCGAGAACTCGTCAAACTTGAAATGGTCCTGGTCCAGCACGCTCAGACGCTCACCGGGTCCCAGTTCCACCGTCCCCTTGTTCGGCTCCAGCTCGCCGCTGATGGCTTTCAGCAGCGTCGATTTGCCGGCACCGTTGGCACCGATAATTCCATAAATGTTCCCTGGTGTAAACTTGATGTTCACATCTTTATACAACACTCTTTTGCCGAATTGAACGGCTAAATTGGTCAGTGTAATCATTTTCTTCTATACCTTATTATAATAATGGGGTGCAAAGGTACGAAGTTTTTTTCACATTCAGGCATCCAGCCTCCTAAATCTTTTGTTGTCGTTTGCAACATCCAGTACACAAAAAAACTGAATGTGGAAAGAAAGTGTGGAAAAAGTTGCACCTCTGCAGGCGATGAAGACGAAATAAAGAATATGGCTTTTAGAGAAGTTTTATTTCCGCATCAACAACAAATATGTCGCCAGTTTCGTCTCTCAAGACATTTCTTGGAACCAAATCCCATTTTCCTTGGCAAATTGCTCAGCAACACGCTGTTCAATTTCAAGGTTGCCTACATGTTTTTCGCCATTTCGAAATTACGTTTCATATAGTTGGCAGCGTCTATGGAGTTCATTGGCGATTTCATAGATTTTTCTATTTTCTGGAGTTTCCTCTCCACAGCCTCTTTGTGAAACGGGTTGAGATATGTCATAACTCATTATTATTGAAGTTTGTGGCAAAGTTAAGCTTTTTTGAAGGAACTAACAAATATTCTTTCGTTTTTCATTTCAGAAAGAACTTTATTTAGAAATTTTAATGGAAAGATATTATAATACGCTTAAAGGCGCATCTCCGTTTAGGATGGTGCGCCTTTAAACATTTATAGATGTGTCGGTGTTATTTCAGTACCGCTTTTTTATAAAAATAATTATAGGAATCATTCTTTGAATGAATAAAACGTTTTAAGGTAATATATACTCTATAGAATCACTTTCTTCAAAGTCCTCAAATAAGTTTTCAAATTCAGGAGAGTCCTTAATATCAGTAAATCGAGCTGGATTTTCTTCATATTTTTCTAGTAACATGATGGCTTTTTCCCGCTGTTTTTTCGTTAAGTTTATATCTGTCTCAAGGAGTGCTCCTAAATACAATGCAGTGCTGAAATATACTTCAAAAAACTCTTTTCCTTCTTCTGTTCTTAAAAAATCATCTCTTTGAGCAATAGACATGTTGGCATATTTATCAATCATCATTTCAAATCCGTCAATGAGATCACCATTGTCCTTTTCATTTAATTGTGACGTATATTGCAATAATTTCTTCATGCGATGTATGTCAACAGTGGATTTTTCTTCACAGCTAATAAGCATGCAAATAAATGCTAATAACAAAAAACACTTTTTCATAATTTTATACTCCTAATACGTGTCGGGCGCAACTTCTAAATAATTAATGTATTTCTTGCAATTATTAAATGTGGCAGCAATAAACTTTCTGTGTTTTAAATAGTTTCTCATTGTAGTACGATTTAATTGCCACTGTTTAATTGTATGAGATTCTCCGTCAATTCAATATTTTGTCGTGTAAATGGAATGGAATATTCATCAATTAAATTCTTTATCTGATTAAGGAGAATCTCCACCTCTTTGATATGGTCGTTTTCGAACCTGTCTGAAGTTTGGACGGATAGACCATTTTCACGCATCACGTTTATGTGATGACGATATTCATTTAATCGTTCGTCCATAGTTTCTTTAAACTGATTTAAGAACGAAACTAACTGATTTAATTGCTCTAGTTGAATTTGATAGTCTTGTAGTGATGACATAATACTTAAATTTTTAGATTTAGGTGAATAATATTTTTTCTCTATTACATTATTAGTAGGTTGGAAGGATTCAGCTATTTCTACTTTTTGAGGGATTTTCTTGCTATTCTTGTCTGCAATACCTTTTTCATATCCTTTGTTGTAGCCATTGGTATAAGTATCTAAGGTTTTACTACCATTAATGGCAAATTTTAAAGACATTCCCATTCGGGTATAATCTTTTTCTTTACCATTTATTCCAGCGTTATAGCCATCGTCATATCCTCGGTCAAAATCGTTGCTGTTAAATATTCCCATGTTTGTTATTTTTTTAGAGCCATAATAATACCAATGATAATCGCAATAGCTAAAAGGAGTTCCCAAGTATGATAAACAATAATAATTCCGACAATTACAGCAACAGCAATACCAACCCCTTTAAGTATCTTTTTGTTACGCTCTTTTCTTTTTCGTTCTTCCTCTTCTAATCGCTGTCTACGTAAACGTTCTTCCTCTTCTAATCGCTGTCTACGTAAACGTTCTTCCTCTTCTAATCGTTCCTTTTCCAGACGTGTTTCTTCTATTTTGTCGTCAATGAGATTACGGATATTTTCCTCATTGAAATTTCCTTGCTCTATTTGCTGACAGATATCTTCTTCCAAATTGTACTCTAATATATCGTCCATGTTTTTAGAGAGAAACGTTTCTAAACGAGAGATTTTTTTTGTTTGTTTTTCAAACACACGTATTATGGAATTGTATGAATCTGATAGTTGACTAAGTTTTTCTGTCCTTTCAATATATTTTTCTGTAATATTCATCATAGGAGTTATTTTATTAATTGATTTATAAATTTTATGTTATCGTTAGTTTCTTTCAAAGTACACTTTGAATAAACGCGTATGAGATCAGGATTATAAGTTGTAAACTCATCTGGTGCCTGTAATAATATTGCCCCTTTATATTCTATGCGAGAAGCTGTTTGTTCTGTAATAATGCTCATGGACTTTCCACTATCAAGAGCAAGACGATTCTCAAATTCTCCGAGTGTATTTGCATCCAAAATTTCTTGTAGTCCTTGATAGGTCAAAGAATGACAAATAACGTGGATGCCATATTCTGGTCCTTCTTTTATAATCCGAATAAGTTTTTTTGTTGTTGGTGAAATATTGTATCCATCTTTTTTTAATTCCCTACAATTTTGCATATACAAAATGGACAATAACACCCGACCAGCTACCTGTTCTCTATTATTTTCTTTTTCTATTCGTAATTCAAGTTCCGAATATATCTCATCAACAATTGTACTAATTTGTTTTGAACTAAAATATTCCAAATTAGGAATATAACCTTTTGCAAATTTTAATCTATCATAAAATTCATTGTCTATATTAAAACTATCAATAATATAAAACTTACTCTCTTGACTACTCTGTTTAAATATCTGATAATTCATTAGTCCAATAAGAGTTATTGCAGAACGCAGATCATTACCAACCATCACGACATTCGACGCTTGTTGCTTTCTTATACGTATATAAGCATGTTCTGTACGAATAAACGAAGGCTCGCCTAAATACACATCGCAATAACGGTCATTTACTTTAAAGTCATCAGATTTCAGTAGTTCTCTAAACGGGACATTCAAGTCAATTCTTCCTGATGTGTTGCCGTCCGAAATAAATTGATTTAATTGTTCATTCGGGAATTCCTGTTCAAATTTGTCACGGATTTTTTCTACCAAAGGATACACGTCATCAATAAAGCCCACTTGAAAATTGATATTATGAGATTTCTCCCCATTCTGATTATTTATAATGGCATTGCCTATTCGTGTAAGTTTCAGTGCCCCATCGTTACCTAATATTTTTTCCGACTCCATATTAGACAGCAAACGGAAAGATAAACGCCAAGTAATATTCTTAATCGGAACATCAACACGTCCCAATCCTTGACTGCACAATAAAATGCTAATACCAAAGGCTCGTCCTTCAGTAAATAATTTATTTAGGGTTTCACGAATAACTCGAGAGATCTTGTCTTCATGTTCAAACAGTACTTGAAATTCATCCACAATTGTTAAAATACGTGGTAAAGATTTTCCTGTTTCTTTGCGATAAGTATGAATGTTTTCAATAAGTTTTCCTTTTTCTGAACTTGCTTTTTTAAAAAGGTCTGCACGATGATACATTTCATTTATCAAGGAGCCTAATGCACTTGCAGCAAACTCTCGATCATTTGATACGGAAAGAATTTTAACGTGTGGAAGCTTTTTATATGCATTAAATCCTGTACCGTTTTTACAATCAATAAGATAGTAATTTAACTCTTGATGTGAATACTCTAATGCACCCCAAAGAATGATATTATGAAGTAAAACAGTTTTTCCTGTGCCAGGCAATCCTCCTATCAATCCAAAATAATCATTAGTTTGTTTCCCAAAATTCAAATATTGTACTTTTCTTGGATTAACAAAACCTAGTGGAATTTTTATATTGTCGATTGCGCTACCTTTCCATATATCATTTTGCTGTAAACGCTGTTTGTAGTGTTCAAGAAAAGATACTTGAGTTTTTTCAACTTTTTTATGGTTGATTAGATTGATTATTTCATCTATATTTTTTGGCAAAGTATTGTCAAGAATAATATTAAAAGAATCATTGAATTTCTTTGAAAAGACAGAGTTTTCTATCTCATAATCAATGGGGGAATTTTGATAAATACGGCAAGAGATATCTGTAAAACGACTAACATCTATACCGAAAGCAGGTTTGTATTTTGTATCAATACTGTAAAAAATATGAATACCTGCTTTTGCAGCATTTCCTCGGCTAATTAAATTATAAAGTTTTTCTGCGGATTCTGCAGAGAAACCAGCAGGGAAGTTTGCAATAAAGACGAAATGATAAGGTTCCTGCATATCTGGGCTTGCTGCATTATATTCTTCTAAAGTTTCATAAGAAACAAGATGTTTCTGATATGATTCTATAACAGTCTGTTCCAATTCAGATATTAAATGATTAAGTTCGTTTTGGTTTGTTATAACTGCATTGCCTAATACTTTCTTGTCTATCCGATTTATTAAAGAAAAATCTCGCCCGAAATTATTATCAACAAAATAAAAACGACATAAATTTTGCGGTAAAGAAAGCATCAACCTAAAAGCCAAAAGACTAAACAATACATGAATTTCTTTTTGATCGTTTTCTTTTAAAATGAAAGATATAGCTTGGGTTTCTGTGTATGGAAGGAGTAAAGGCTTTGTAAATAACTGCTTTTTTTCACTATTGACATTGGTCGGATATAGTTTTCCTATGCGTAAGAGTTTTGGTAATCCCGTTTCCTGTTTTATACCTGTTAAAGACTGATTATCAAAATCCACCATACTGAAAGCAGAAAATTTGGATTCTCTTATCATACTTTCAATTTCAGAAGAAGTTTGCTGAATACTTTTAAAAATATCCTTTTCTTTTACTTCTTGTTCTTTTTTCAGTTTAATTCTGACCTGCTCAATACATTTTTCTATTTTCTGCGTCATAAGAATTCCTCTCTCCAAGCAGACTCCGAACTCAGATGTTTTACGTTTTGTGGATTATTTGCGTACATACACAAAAAAAGCGTGAGAGTCTGTACCTGTTACTCGTCCCGCTATACAAGGTCTTCGCATTACCCACTCAGTATGAACGAGCAACGCAGAAGCCCACGCCGAATATGTATATCTCACAATACGCGCCTATATATAATTAAGTATTAAGCGAGATTGCACAATTACATATCCCTATGGACATCTACTGTTGCCTTGTTTTGACTGAGTTTTCCAGAGTTTGCGAAGTTCTGTATAGCCAAAGACAAAGCGTCAAGTAAACGCCTTTTCCAATATATGTATTCTCCCACCCTTCATTGCGCCGGGCGCAATCTTCGGCGTGGAAGACACGGCAAAGATACACAAAAAACCTGAATGTGGAAAGAAAGTGTGGAAAAAGTTGTACCTTTGCAGGCGATGAAGACGAATGGATATCAACAGAAGGACCAGTATAGTCACTATGTGGTGCGTGAGGCGCAGCCGCTTTTGGAGTGGCTGCTGGAGAATCTGAAGCTGAGCCGCTCGAAGGTGAAGGCGACGTTGCAGGGCAGGGGCATCAAGGTGAACGGGAAAACGGTGACGCAGTTCGACTTCCCGCTGCAGGCGGGCATGAGAATCAGCGTGAGCAAGACGAAGAAGAACGACCTGTTCAAGAGCCGTTACGTGAAAGTGGTCTATGAAGACCGCTTCCTCATCGTCGTGGAAAAGGCAGAGGGAATCCTCTCGATGGCTGCCGGTGCGCGGTCGATGAATGTGAAATCGGTGCTTGACGACTATTTCCTGAAGAGCCGCCAGAAGTGCCGTGCGCATGTGGTGCACCGTCTGGACCGCGATACGTCCGGGCTGATGGTCTATGCCAAGGACATGGAGACGGAGCAGATTTTTGAGCACGAGTGGCAGCAGATTGTCTATGACCGCCGCTATGTGGCTGTGGTCAGCGGCGAAGTGGAGGAGGAAGGCGGCACGATAGCCAACTGGCTGAAGGACAACAAGGCGTTTGTGACCTACTCGTCGCCGGTGGACAACGGCGGAAAATATGCGGTGACGCATTTCCACACGTTGGCGCGCACGACGGAGCATTCGCTCGTGGAGTTCTCATTGGAGACCGGACGGAAGAACCAGATTCGCGTGCATTCGGCTGATATGGGGCACCCTGTCTGCGGTGATGCGAAATATGGAAATGGCGACGACCCGCTCCATCGGCTCTGTCTTCATGCCTACATACTGTGTTTCTACCACCCGGTGACGGGCGAACGGATGGAGTTCGAAACGCCTGTCCCCACCGCATTTAGAAAAATGTTTAAATAGTCATTTCTTAAATACGAACGGATATGGACAATACTGCTTATTATATTTTTGCATTGGTGTTGCTGATTGTGGTGTTCCTGCTGATCAGGAAGATAGCGAGCTGTCTGATAAAAATGGTCATCATGGCAATTCTCGTGGCAGCATTAGCATACATCTATTATTTCTATATCCAGCAATAGTTGTCGTTGGGCAATGTGTTTTTTCTGAGAAGGCAATATCGTTTTGCAACTCTGACAAACCAAATTCAGTGAAATTGAAGACCAAATTCACTGAATTTGGTGAGCAAACTCAGTGAATTTACTTTTCAGGAGTTGAACTATCAAAAAGTAAATCAACTTGATTTGGTTAAAGAAGGTACACAAAGACATGGGCGATAGGTCGCTGTCTGGTGTCTTTGTGGCTATGTTTTGCCGTCCAATCCGTTTCTTATCTTGTGCCTGAATAGATTCGCAGCGTTTTCCCCTTGATGAGTTCTTCATGTGAGATGCGGAATTTCTTCAGCGCTTTTCCACCGAGTGTCATGCTCTTGATGTAGCGTGCGTCGTTTTCCGCGCGTTGCGTTTCGATGACGAGGTCTCCGCCCGGATAGTAGCGTCTGTCGAGGTGGATGGTAATCTTGTCGAACGTGGGTGTCGTCAGTGTGTAGTAGGGTGAGCCCGGGCAGTCGGGATAGAGCCCTATCATGGAGAAGATTGCCCATGCCGACATTGTTCCGCAGTCGTCGTTTCCGGGAATGCCGTCGGGCGTGTCTTTATAGTGTTTCTCAAGCAGTTCGCCTACAATCTTCTGTGTGCGCCATTCTTCGCCCTTGAAGTAGCTGAAGAGGTATGGGTAGGCGATGTCGGGTTCGTTGGCAGGGTCGTATAGTCCCTCGTCGAACACGCGTTGCAACTTGCTGACAAACGCTTTGTTGCCACCCATCAGCCGTGCCAGTCCGTAGATGTCGTGTGGCACGTAGAAGGTATAGTTCCATGCGCTGCCCTCGTGGAATCCCGGTGCGTTGGAGAAGTCGGCACCGTCTTTCGGGTTGAAGGGAGTGAGGAACGTGCCGTCCTGCATGAGCGGTCTCAGCGTGCCGTCTTCCTTCGAGTAGTATTTCTTGTAGCGCAGACTTTGTTCGCGGAAGCGCTTGGCATCGGCTTTCTTTCCGAGTGCCTCTGCCAGAGAACTCAGTGCATGGTCGGCGATGTAGTACTCGAGTGCATGGCTCACGGAGTTGTCTCCGGAGGCGTCTGCGGCGTAGGTTCCAATCGGCACATATCCCTTTTCGAGGTAAGGGTCGTTGTCGGGTCGCATCTTGTTTTCCTTTCCAGGCAGCGTGGCAGAACGCCGGAAGGCTTCGTATGCCGTGTTGATATCGAAGTCGCGGAGCCCTTTCAGGTAGGTGTCGGTGATGACCGGAATGGATGGGTCGCCCTCCATCGTCCACGTCTCCCGTCCGTAGAGTTCCCATTTGGGCATCCATCCCCATTCCTTGTACATGGAAATCATGGAGCGCACCATGTCCGTCTGTTTCTCAGGATAGAGCAACGTTTCGAGTTGGTGGAGGTTGCGATAGGTGTCCCATAGCGAGAAGACGGTATATCGGTTGCCGTTTGTCGTTCCGATTTTCCCGTTTTCCATTTCGGGATATTGTCCGTTCACGTCCTGCAGGATGTTAGGATGCAGCTGTGTGTGGTAGAGCGCCGTGTAGAAGATGCGCTTTTGCTTCTCTGTTCCGCCCTCCACGGTGATGGTCTCGAGTGTTTTCTCCCAAGCGTCTCTTGCCTTTTTCCTGGTATCTTCAAAAGCGAATGTCGGCTGTTCCTTCTCCAGATTTTCACGGGCATTGGCAATGGAGACGAAAGATATTCCCATCTGCACCTCAATCTGTTCACCGTCCTCGCAGTCGAAGTTGAAGAAATAGCCTATCTCGTTGCCTGCCATCTCTTTGTGGTAGCTCGTGTAGAGCTTGTATTTCCCGTTGTCGCTGTCCCATGCCGCTTTGACACCGGTCATGGGCGGTTGCTTTTTCCAATATCCGCAGGCGTCGGGTTTCTTCGACACGCGCATGACGAAATAGACTGGGAATACGGCTTGCGCATTGTAGCAGAACGTGCCGAGCAGTCGCATGCCCTCAATTTCTGTCTCGCTGACCTTCTTGATCATTCCTCCGACCTCGTTGGTCAGTCCGTCGCCGATGTTGAGCAGGATATGCCCTTCGCCCTTCTTGAACGTGTATCGCTCGATGGACGAGCGGAGCGTGGCTGAGAGCTCGGCACGAATGCCGTATTTCTCGAGTTCTACGGAGTAGTATCCAGGCGTGGCTTGCTCGTTGCGGTAGGTTGTCCCATAGCTGCGGTAATCAACGTTGAGCGGTCCGCTTGTCGCCATGGTAAGAAGGGTTCCCATCTCGGGACATCCCACGCCGCTGAGTGTTCCGTGTGCGAAGCCGGTCATATACTTGTTGTTGTATTCGTAGGGTGCCGACCACCAGCGGGCATCCTTGTCCTGTTCGTTCAGGTCGGAGCCCATGACGTTGAAGGGCACTACGGACATCATGCCGTGGGGGAGTACCGCTCCGGGGTTGCATACGCTGAAATTGGTTGTCCCGATGAACGGGTCCACGTAATCGACAGGCTGCTGGGCGTGTGTCAGCATGCACATCATTGTCATGCTTGTTATCACGAGAAATGTTCTGACCTTCATGTTGCTTATACCTTAATTTAATATTATATGGTGTGTTCTATAAATTAGTATGTTTGTTTCATTCAGGTAGCGTTCTTTGGCTTTGATGCTCTTTGTTTCTTGTTGGCATTTTTCTCCTTTTATCCTTGACACATAGCCCGCTATGCGTCTTCGGAAAGTAAAAGAAGAAAACTGCTCAACAATCAATCAAACATCATCTAAAGCTAATTGATAGAACCCACCATATGTGTTGTTTGTTTTCTGTATGGCAGACAGGCATCAATATTCTGTTTTGTCTTCCTTCTTCTCCCATAGGCGGAAGGCTTCCAGAGCCTCTTTGCGCATGAGAACTTCCGACGGTTTCAGCCGGTCGGCAGGTTTCAGGTCGAACTCCTTGTAGATGAAATCGTCGTCGAACCCGATTTTCCCTGCATCCTTTCTGTCGTTGGCATAGTAAATTTTGTCGAGATGTGCCCAGTAGATGGCTCCGAGACACATCGGACAGGGTTCGCACGAGGTGTAGATTTCGCATCCGCTGAGGTCGAACGTACCAAGTTTCTTGCATGCCTTGCGGATGGTTGACACTTCTGCGTGGGCAGTGGGGTCGCAGTCGATGGTCACGTTGTTGCTGCCTTCGGCAACGATTTTCCCGTCTTTGGCAATGACGGCACCAAAGGGTCCGCCGCCTTTCTTCACACTTTCAATAGAGAGGTCAATGGCTCTCTGCATCAATTCTTTCTTGTTCATATCGTTTTTTTCTTTTGTTTTTATTGTTTTGTCAGGCAGATGCCTGTATGTTTTATTGTTCAAGACATTCCTCGTCAAATATGCGGTCGAACAGTTTGCGCAGTTCGTCGGGCTGTTCGATGAGGTTGCGCAGCCGTGCAAGATGCTGTTCGTTGGCAGAACCGGGAATCCATAGCTTGATGTATCCGGTTTGCGAGTATTTCTCCTGCATGTGTTTCATGAACCGTTGCCAGTGCATCTCCCTGCTTGTTCCGGAAGGTTCGTGGCTGAGTCCAAATTCGATGGTCCGCCGTATGACGGTTTCCGGTTCCAGGTCGCGGTCAGCTTCAGCGACAATTTTCCCATAGATGCTTCTCGGACTGCGGCTTGCCGATGCCCGATGGTCTTCTACGGCTTCGCGCATGATGCGCCGCTGCTCGTCGGAGAACCACTTTTTCAGGCGGGCGTCGGCTGCCAGGATTTTCCCACTGGTGAGGTGATGGATGGCACGTTGCCCTTCGAGTCCCAAATCATGATAGGCAGCGATGGCGTATGCCATGTTGACATCCGCGCCGATGCGCTTAGCCAGTTCGACGGAACGGTTGATGACACGCATGGCATGTGTCACGTTGTGCGCCTTGTCAAATGAATTGTAACGCGGAAGAATGTTCTGCTCTACAAATTCCATTAAGTCAAGTGTTATCCGTTTATCAATCATCAGTTCTCCAAGCAGTTAAATGTAAAATATAATTTGCAAATGTACGATTTTATATTTACTTTTGCAAAACAAACAGTCAACTTTTCGAAATTTTATGAAAGCAAAATCCTCAAATACCGCATCTGTGCGCCAAAATTCCCTTTATGCATGGCTGTTGGCAGCCCGTCCGAAAACGCTCGCAGGGGCAGCCGTACCCGTGATGATGGGGCTCACACTGGCATGGGCCTACCTCTATCGGCTCAATCAACAGGCATGCGGGGTGGATGCAATGGGGACGAGCGTGGAGACCGGGACATTGTCGTGGGTTCCTGCCATCCTTTGCGTATTGTTTGCTTTTATCATGCAGATAGATGCGAACTTCATCAACGATTACTTTGACTGGAAGAAGGGAACGGATGATGAGCACCGGTTGGGACCTCGCCGTGCATGTGCGCAGGGTTGGGTGACCCCGAAAGCGATGCGTTGCGCCATTGCTGTGACGACTTTGATAGCCTGTGTCGTAGGTTTTCCGCTGGTTTTTTATGGCGGCTACGACTTGATATGGGTAGGAGTGGCATGTGTCGTTTTTTGTTTTCTCTATACCTTGTTACTGTCTTATATCGGGTTGGGTGATTTGCTGGTCTTGGTGTTCTTCGGATTGGTGCCGGTATGCGTGACGTTCTATATACAAACGCATACGTTGACGAAAGAGGTGATTCTTTCGTCGCTGGCTTGCGGAATGGTCATCGACACGCTGCTGGTGGTGAATAATTATCGTGACCGCGACAATGACCGAAGGGTAGGAAAGCGCACTCTGGTGGTCATAATAGGGGAAAAAGCTACTGAAATACTTTATTTCGCACTCGGTCTGATGGCTTTCCACATGGGACTGACGTTCTTTTTCCAAGGGCAGTATTTCACGTTCTTCCTGCCGACCATCTATCTGATGCTGCATGCACGCACTTATAGGAAAATGAAAGCCATCAAGCGCGGTAAGGCTCTTAATGGCATTTTGGCTGAGAATGCGCGTAATATGTTTATTTACGGGGTGTTGTTCTCGGTGGGAGTTGTCTTGGATGCCCTGTTTATTTCCTGATTGACGATTAGTTGAAGAAGTTCCATGAAAGTCCGAGTCGGAGGATGCGTCCGTTGAGCGGATAGTGGGGCGTGAGGAAGTATTCACGCGAACCGCTGCCTGCATTGACATGGCTCATCATGATAAAGAAGCGTGTGTGCTTGAGGTGGAAATTGGCATAGACGTTCACGATGGGATATCCGCCAAGTTTTACACGGCTTGCTTCATTCTCCTGTATGGTGAACTGTCCGAGTCCCGGTGCATAGTCGGGTGCTTCATACTTGGTGAAGAATCTCATGTCGGCTCCGAAATCGCATTTCAACACCTTTGCGATCTTGAACTTGAGATAGAGATTGGTGTACAGGTTGAGTGCGGGAACAGGCAGGACATCCTGCTTGCTTGACTTTTGATAGGTAAGAACCGTTTCCCAGTTAAGCGGACCAAACGTGAGGTCTTGGCTGAGTTGTGCCGTGAAGAGGCTGATGCCGTCAGGACATTGTCTCACGTTCACCTCGTTTGCCGTGCGTCCATAGTCCTCAGTGATGTTGTATGCGTGTCCGAAATAGGTGTAGTTCTTGATGTTGTCAAAAGCAACTTTAATGGCGGTACGCGTTTTCTGCGACGACAGTGTTGCCGATATTCTGGAGTGTGTAAATCGTTCAAGTTCATCGTTGTCCCACCAGAAATGCTTGGAATGGTAGTGGGAATAGTAGAATGCCGGTGTCGTTCGGTGCAGGAAAGCATTTGCCTCTAAAGTCACCGTGTCGCCGAACAGCGGAACGTTAAGGTCGGCATTCGCGTCAAGGAACATATCTCCGGCATCAGCACCGGCGACACCAAACTCTGCTGCTAAATTATAATGCAACGTTTTGCCTTCTCTTTTACTGATTTGACCGCCGGCATAGACGGAATGATCAGTGTACGAATTTGTCCCTCCAATGGAGTCGGGGAGGGTATAGTGTCTCAAATTGTGGGTGACATAAGCTTTCAGTCCGGCTTTAGCCCATTTGTTGAAGCCTTCGAGCAACGCAACGGCGAAGGTGTTGTTCAGTTCATAGAAACGTGTCTTGTCGTTGATAGAGTCGTTGGCAAGGTCATAAAACGTGTTCGCATAATATCCGTCGGGAACGTCATGGGCGGTATAGAGCCGCTTGTAGTTGTCGAACTTGAGCGTGTGGATGAAACTCGTGACAGGCACATACTCCGTCTTGTACCAGAGCGAGTCTTCTGCAGCTTTTTTCTCGATAGCCATGAGACTGTCAGCTTGCTGTGCATTGCTGACGGTGATACGCTCGCCCTGTGTGCGTATGGAATCTTTCGGCTCGTTGCCTGCGATGATTGCGTTCTCAGGACGTCCTTCTACGGCCTTTTGGTTGTCATACTCGTTTTCGTTGAATGACCGTCCCTCTTCGCGTGCCTTTCTGATAGCGTCTTGCTTGTCTTTCTCGGCTTGATTTTCTTTTTTCGATTCGATGGCAAACTTTCTTGCCTTGATTTCCTCTTCCGTCATAGGAACTTTCCTGCGGAATCCGATGTTGTAGCGATGTGTGAAGAATATCTGTTGGTTGTCGTTCCTGTTCCAGTTTCGTTCAAGGACGGTGGGAATTTCGTTTTCTGTGTATGAGTCGTTGAAACTTTCCGGGTGTGTGATATAGTTGTCGTCGGTAATTCCTCCGTTCTCTGCTTGTTTCATGTGGTTGGCAGATAGCAGGAGGTGTGCCTGGTATTGGTCTCCGATATAGGATGCAAACATGCTGTAGTTGAAGAGTGATGTGCTCTGATTCTGATAATATCCCCGTCCGTAGAGATAGTCGAACTTAAATCCCGCCCCGAATTTCTTCCCCGCATTGATGGCAAAGAGCGCCTTGAAATGGTCCTCTCCGTTCGTCCTGTTGCCGCAAGTGTTGAACGATAGGTTGGTGATGGGGGAGTAGGTATTGGTGAAATGGAAATCGCTGACGGGCGTTATAAAGTAACTGAACGGATGAATGAAAATAAACTCGTTTTCCAATTCCGGTCGTTCTATAAAAATACGATTCAAGCGCGGCGTTCCAAGATTTCCGAGCGTGTTATATTCTCCTCTTAACCCAGTAGTGAAGATACTGTTCATATACATGTGCGAAACAGTGTCAGGGATGGCTGGCGTGCGGTCGCCGAACAGTTCGTCAACGGTCCAGACTTTCAATCCCTTCGGCACTTCTTTGTGCTGACTCTGAATACTGTCGCTTCCTTTGTTTTGCCGTTGCTGGGCAGGCGTAAACCGTCCGTCTTCGGTAAGCACGTTATAGTCTTGTGCCGACAAGGCGTATGCGAATCCCGTGAATAAGAGGAGTAATAGTGTCTTCTTCATTTGATAAATCGTAAAATGCATTCTATCATTTTGAACCCCATGGCAACGAGTACGATGATGATTCCGGTGTCTGTATATTTGGTGAGATAGACAATAACTCCGACAACAGCCAGCAACATGAAAATAATGTTCAGGATGTTGCGGACGGGGAGAAACGGGTCCCGCCTCTTTTCTCCTTCGCCACTGTCGCGTCGGCGTCTTGGAATGGTCGTGTGTCTGTCTTTTTCGTTCATACTCCTGTCCTATTGGTTATTCAGTGTTTGTTCGATATTCTTGAAGATTTCATCTTTGCGGTCGATGGTCTTTCTTCTGAACTTTCCGGAGATACGGTTGAGCTTCGTCTTCTTCTTGTTGAGACATACGTCGTCCGTAATCCACTCTTCGGCTTTAATCAGGCTCTTGGTCGTTCGTTCTTCTTCGTATCTATAGCTGATGCGGAAAAGTCTGACGTTGACAGTGTTCCCCTGACAGGTCGCAATGATATTATAAATGAATTTTGTCCGGTCAATAGAGATGAAGTTGCTCGCGAACACAAGCCACTCTTCGAAGTGGGCTACAATCGTGCGCTCACTTTCATTGACCAGGGCGACATTGCTGGAGGGCAGTTGGTTCTTTTCTTTTGTCATCGCAGCAAAGAGTCGCATCATGCGCTGATAATTGTCATCAGGGGAATTTGCCGTTTCGAATGTCTTTTCCCATTCGATGTTCCCGTTCACGAGCGGAACAGCTCCCTCGAGATATTTTTCGTCTTCTTCGTTTTCTTCTTTAGGCTTCTGTTGCTTAACCTCTTCGTCTGGCGTAGGTTGGATGACAGGTTTCGTCCATTGCTGCGCCTGTTGCGCCTCTGTTCTCTTCTTTTCAGCCTCCTTCTGTGCAGCGATGCGCTCTTGTTCAGCCTTTTGCTGTGCCTCTGTTCTCTTCTTTTCAGCCTCCTTCTGTGCAGCGATGCGCTCTTGCTCAGCCTTTTGCTGCGCCTCTGTTCTCTTCTTTTCAGCCTCCTTCTGTGCAGCCATACGTTCCTGTTCAGCCTTTTGCTGTGCCTGTTGCGTTTTTGCTGCCTCTATCTCAAGTGCTTTTGCAGCCTCTTCAGCAGCTTTTGCAGCCTCAAGCGCTTTCTGGGCAGCCTCCTCGGCAGCCTTAGCCTTCGCAGCAGCTTCAGCTTTCAGTTGTGCGATACGCTCTGCAGATTGAACCGGCGTCTGTGCCACAAGTGTGACAGGAAGACACAGCATCATAAAAATAATAACCTTTCTCATACGGATTGAAATTTGTGCAAAGTTACGATTTAGTGAGCACAATACAAAATAAAAGCCATTTTTATTTTTATTGTCGAGCGGAAGGAACTTATTCGAAATAACGAAATAACGAAAACCCCGAAATCCCGCACTTAACTTTTTTCAAGCAAGTCCTGCAACCTTATAACCTCGTCCCTGTATTGCGCAGCTTGCAGGAAATCAAGCTCCTTCGCAGCCTCTTTCATCATCTGCGTAGTGTGTTCGATAGCCTTTTGGAGTTGCTCCTTTGTCATCCGCCTGATGATAGGATCAGCCGCAATACCGTTTTCCTTTTCAACGTATGGCTGGTATCTCCTGTTTGTGTCACGGCTTGCCGACTCCCCTGAAGCATCCCCTTGTTGCAAACCCTGACTCTTGACAGCCTTGATAATCTGCTTAGGCGTGATATGATGCGCCTCATTATATGCCAGCTGCTTCCTGCGCCTCCTTTCCGTCTCATCAATCGTCTTTTGCATCGACTGAGTAACCGTGTCAGCATACATAATCACCGTCCCGTCAATATTCCTCGCAGCCCTTCCAGCCGTCTGAGTGAGAGAACGGTGACTCCTGAGAAAACCCTCCTTGTCAGCATCAAGTATCGCGACAAGCGACACCTCAGGCAAGTCAAGACCCTCCCTCAGGAGATTCACACCCACAAGAACATCGAACGTTCCCTCCCTCAGCTGCGCAAGAATCCTCACACGGTCAAGTGTAGCAACATCAGAGTGAATATAAGACGCCCGGATGTCATGCTCCAGAAGATACTGCGTGAGCTCCTCAGCCATACGCTTCGTGAGCGTTGTGACCAACGTCCGCTGGTCCCTCTCCGTCCGCAACCGAATCTCGTGAAGCAAATCATCAATCTGATTATGGCTCGGACGCACATAGATAACAGGGTCAAGCAAACCAGTCGGGCGAATAACCTGTTCCACCACAACACCCTCAGCCTCCCGAAGCTCATACTCCGCAGGCGTCGCAGAAACATAAATAACCTGGTGAACCATCTCCCGGAACTCATCAAACCGCAGCGGACGATTGTCAAAAGCCGCAGGCAGACGAAAACCATACTCCACCAAGTTCGTCTTCCGGGCACGGTCACCACCATACATCGCACTAAGCTGCGGAACACTCACATGACTCTCATCAATCACTAGAAGAAAATCATCCGGGAAAAAGTCAAGCAGCGTGTAAGGCCTCTGACCGGGCAGCCGGCCGTCAAAATACCGCGAATAATTCTCAATCCCGGCACAGTGACCCAACTCCTTAATCATTTCAATGTCGTATTCCACACGCTCCTTGATACGCTGAGCCCTCACACCATCACCCATCTCCGTGAAAAAATCAATCCGCTCACGCAAATCCTCACGAATACACCTGATAGCAACCTCCTGTTGCTCCTTCGTCGTCACAAACAAATTCGCAGGATACACCTGATACCCATCAAGCGCAACAGCATGCACCGCCACATCCTCAGGGTCAATCTCCTCAATACTCTCAATCTCATCATCCCAGAACGTCACACGAATGAAATTCACACTATAGGCAATAAACACATCAACCGTGTCACCCTTCACACGAAACTCACCCCTCGAAGGACTCACGTCATTACGCACATAAAGCGCATCAACCAACATCCTCAGCAGCCCATTCCGGCTCAGCCGCTGACCAACACGGATATCAATCACAGAACCACTCAGCGCAGCAGGACCACCCATG
The DNA here is from genome assembly GCF_019551475.1 of Prevotella sp. Rep29. Lineage (NCBI taxonomy): Bacteria > Pseudomonadati > Bacteroidota > Bacteroidia > Bacteroidales > Prevotellaceae > Prevotella > Prevotella sp. Rep29. The sequence goes on along the minus strand of NZ_CP047159.1, from coordinate 1,779,898 downwards.
CCATAAATACACGACACAGACGAGACAATCACAACATCCCGCCTGCCCGAAAGCAAAGCAGACAAAGCAGACAACCGCAGACGGTCAATCTCATCATTAATCGCAAGATCCTTCTCAATATACGTGTCCGTATGAGGCAAATAAGCCTCCGGCTGATAATAGTCATAGTAAGAAACATAATACTCAACAGCATTCTCAGGAAAAAACTCCTTCATCTCAGCATAAAGCTGAGCAGCTAGCGTCTTGTTATGACTCAAAATCAACGTCGGACGATTCACATTCGCAATCACATTAGCAACAGTAAACGTCTTACCCGAACCCGTGACACCCAGCAACACCTGAGCACCACAGCCCCCAACAACACCCTCCGTCAACTGACCAATAGCCTCCGGCTGATCACCCGTCGGACGATATTTAGACGTAAGCCTGAATCTATCCATAACACCTGCGAATTAATATAACACCTGCAACAAATAATATAGTGCTTGCAAAATTACTACAAAGAATCGAGAATAACACACTTTCATCAGATGTATTTCAGGACTTTTCATCCCAACCACTTGTTTTTAAGTTTTTTTTTGCTAAAAAAGCGTAAGAATGCTTTGCAGAACGCGGAAATATATGTATTTTTGCAGGTCAAAAGTTGAGAATCAGCATTTTTTATGATAAAGAGACTGGCTATATGGTTATTCGGGTGTGCAGTTCTTGCAGGTTGTGCGCAAGAGTTCAACCGCGTGTATAAGTCGCCTGACTATGCTTATAAATATGAATATGCGAAGGAATGCTACATTCGCGGTAAGTATGCAAACGCCATCACACTGCTGCAGGAAGTGCTGACAGTGATGAAAGGAACGGAAAATGCCCAGGAGTGCATGTATATGCTGGCAATGTCCGAATATCGCTACAAGGATTATGAAACAGCTTCAACCTATTTCAAGAAATATATCTCCTCATATCCACGGGGCGAGTATGCAGAGATGGCATCGTTCTATGTAGGCGAAAGCCTATACATGAGCACGCCAGAGCCACGCTTGGACCAGACACCGACCATCGCAGCGATAGGCGCCTTCCAAGAATATCTTGACCTGTATCCAGACGGTCAGATGCGCGAGACCGCACAGCAACGCCTCTTCGAACTACAAGGAAAACTCGTCAAGAAAGAGTTCCTCTCCGCACAACTGTACTATAATCTGGGAACCTATTTCGGTAACTGCACGAATGGCGGTAATAATTACGAGGCATGCATCGTAACGGCACAGAATGCAATAAAAGATTATCCTTACAGTGACTACCGCGAGGATTTTGCCATACTGATAATGAAAAGCAAGTTCAAGCTGGCAGAACAGAGCGTGGAAGAGAAAAAACTGGAGCGATACCGCGAGGCAGAAGACGAATGCTATGGATTCGTGAACCAATACCCCGAATCAGAGGAGCGTGCTACAGCCGAGAAATACATTGAAGCATGCAAGAAATATCTGAAAGATTAAAAAAAGAATAGAAATCAACTAAATCAATTCAAATGGATTATAAGAAATCAAAAGCACCGGTAAACACCGTCTCACGAGACATCATGGATCTTTGCAACGAGACAGGTAATGTGTATGAAAGTGTCGCAATCATCTCAAAGCGCGCCAATCAGATTTCTGCGGAAATCAAACAAGACTTGAGCAAGAAACTGCAGGAATTTGCATCCTATAATGACAGTCTTGAGGAAGTATTTGAGAATCGTGAGCAGATAGAGATTTCACGTTATTACGAAAAACTGCCGAAGGCAACGTTGCTGGCAACACAGGAGTTCATTGACGGGGAAGTATATTTCCGTGACCCGTCAAAAGATACACAGGATTAAAACAGAGTAGGGCAAGCACCGGCAAAAGGCGCTCGCCTCAAAAAAAAGAGATAGATATGTTGCAACGTAAACAAACTGTTTTCATGCTGTTGGCAGTCATCCTGACGGCAGTATGCATGTGCCTGCAAATAGGAACCATCGTTCCGGAAGAATTAGGCAATGCAGAGTCGGAGTTCTACAATCTTTGGATTCTGAAAGGCGACGGCACACGCACCTTCGCAGTATGGCCACTGTTTGCCGTGTTGCTCGCATCATGCACCATCGGACTTGTGACGATATTCATCTATAAGAATCGTCCGTTGCAGAGCGCACTGTGTCTGGCATCAATCCTGCTGATTGTCGGCTGGTATCTGTCCTACGGCATTTATGCCTACTACTTTGGAGGAAGGTTTCCCGAAGTGTCTTTCCGTCCCACATGGGTCGCAGCCCTGCCCCTTGTAGCATTGATAGGCTATATGCTGGCGCGGCGTTCCATCATGGCAGATGAGAAACTGGTACGCTCGGCAGACAGGATTCGTTAATGAGACGAAAGACGAAAAGATAAGAAAAATCGCGTAGCCGTAAAGCCACGCGATTTTTTTATTGTTGTAAACGAACTCTAACTCTCTTAGAGACCGAGTGCCTTCTTTGCACCTTCAGCAGCCTTGTCAGCAGCCTTGTTCGCAGCATCATTCACCTTCTCAGCAGCCTTGTTGGCAGCGTCGTTTACCTTCTCAGCAGCAGCATCTTTCACTGCATTTGCTTTGTCGGCAGCAGCGTCTTTCACGCCCTCAACAGCGCCTTCGGCAGCGTTACCTACATTTTCAGTAGCAGCCTTCAGAGCCTCCAGACCGTCAGCCTTCAGGTTCGTCAGGTTGTCAATCAAACCGGCAGCAATAGCGTTTCCACCAACTACACTCTTGATTTTGTCAGCATTCTCCTTCAGGAAAGCCTGTACCTTCGCGAGAACTTCCTTACCCTTTTCGAGGTCGAGAGAACCGAGTTTCTCCTTAACAGCAGTGAGTGCCTTCTCAACAGCACTTGCGTCGTTAGCCTCGAGAGCTTCGTTCAAACCGTTGGTGAGCGCCGCAGCGTCGTCAACAACTTCTGTCATTGTAGAGTCAACACCTTCCTGATTAGCGTTGGTCTTGTTAGGATTGCAGCTTGTGAATGTCAAAGCAGCAGCTGCTACTGCCATAAATAATACTTTTTTCATGATAACTTTTTGTTTAGTAAAACATAAATACGTCGGCAAATATAAATGTTTTATTGATATGTTGTTCTTTTTGTTTAAGATTTTTAACAAAGAATTTTCTTTTTCCAGAGACGTATATATAATAATGTGTAAAAGATATTTCCGCGCAGAAGGTGCCGTATTCAACTTTTTTCTTTATATTTGCACTGAACATTAAACATGAAGTGATATGAGAAAGTTATTTATGACAATCGTCGTCGCTATTTTGGGGATGGTTCTGTTGACAGGTTGTTCTGCGAAGCAACATGCCATCAATCAACTGGAAAATCTCTCCATTGACCTGCGCGACAAGAGCGCTTATTATTCCATAGACCAGTGGGAAAAGGCCATCGACCGTTTTTCCAAGATACGAAAGAAAATGGCGAAGTATGATTACACCCCAGAGGAACGTAAGAGAATCGGTGTGCTCGAAGGACAGTGCGCCCGCTATATGGCGCAAGGAGCAAAAGACGGTCTGCTCAACGGCGTGCAACGGGTCAGCGGCGAGTTGCAGGGAATAATAGAAGGCATTCTCGGCAGAGACTGGAAGTGACTTTTATAGGCGCACTTCTCTGATTGACAAAAGGCTGTGGAAAAGGTTTCTGCAGCCTTTTCTCGTCATTGTGAGGCATTTCTTAATAAAAAAGTCGTAACGCAGATGTCACAAATCTCCATGTTCTGTGTATTATATGTAGAAAGACATAAGAACAGCGATATGGAAAAACAACATCTGAAGAAACTATTATTGACGGTCGTTTCCCTCATGGGAATGACGGTCACCTTGGCACAGAATGTCAAGGACAGTGTGTCGGTCAAGTCAGACAGCGTTGCCTACGAGCGTGAATTGGAGGAAGTCTCCGTCGTCCGTCAGCGCCAGTTGATAAAGAGTGAGATAGACCGCACCAGCTACAATGTGCAGGCTGACGAAGAATCAAAGACGCTGCCGTTGATGGATATGCTCCGAAAGGTACCTTTGGTGACCATCGACGGTGAGGATAATATCAAGGTGAAGGGCACTGGCAATTTCAAGATTTATAAGAACGGACGCCCCGATCTCTCATTGTCCTCAAATCCGCGGGAGGTGTTGAAAACCATTCCGGCGAGCATGGTGAAACGCATCGAGGTTATTACTGAGCCGGGCGCGAAGGAAGATGCGGAAGGTGTGGAGGCTATTCTGAACATCGTGATGATGGAAAATCAGCACATCGCTGGTGTGACCGGTGCTGTCACAGAGCGGATTAGCGAATCGGGAGCGCACGGAACATACGGATTCCTGACCACACAAATCGGGAAATTCATTATGTCGGCAAATCTCGGTTACAACCATCAGAACGAGCGTCGCACACGAAACCATACAGAGAGCGAACGGGTCTATGGCGATTCGGGTAACAGACTGTTTTCCGAGCGCTGGGGCTCCTTCCCCGGAAACGTGCTCAACGGCAACATTGAAGCGAGCTACGATATCGACTCCTTGAACCTGCTGACACTGTCGTTCGGAGGGTTCTCGTATGAATTGGACTTTACCCAGAAGAGTAATCGCGTCATGACCGATGCGGCGGGCAATCTGATTTACCGTTTCAGTGAACATAATCAGCTCAACCCTTATCAGGGAACATGGAACGGACGGTTGGACTTCCAGCACAGGACACGCCGTCCGGAGGAGGTGCTGACATTCTCCTATATGTTCTCCATGAAGCAGAACAGTGACTATGACCATACGGATTACGTCGATGGAGTCAACATGCCGATGACCTACAATTCGTTGGACGAGAACAGCAAACTCCGTTTCTATGAGCATACGTGGCAGGCAGACTGGGTGCGCCCGATGGGCAAAAGCCACAAATTGGAACTTGGCGCGAAATATATTTCCCGGCAGAACAGGAGCCACACGTGGCTGGGCTATGGTGAACAGGAGCCGATTCATAACCGTTTCAATCACCAGACGAACGTCGGTGCCGCCTATATGCAATATATGTACACGCGCAATCGTTGGAGCGCACGGGCAGGTCTCCGCTACGAATACAGCTATATGTCTGCGAAATATCCCGACGGCAATGAGCAGGGATTTCATAAACATTTCCACGACTTCGTGCCTTCGGCAAGCCTGAACTATAAAATCAGTGATGCCAACAGCCTGAAATTCGCCTTCTCTACGAGCATCAACCGACCGGGAATCATGTATCTGAACCCCGCAGTCACGCGAACGCCCACTCAGGTATCATTCGGAAATGAACACTTGGGGAGCTCACAAAACATGAATTTCGGACTGACATTCATGCACGTAGGGGCAAAACTGACTTACAACGTCCGGGCGAACTATCTCTATACAAACCATGCCATTTCAAGCATACAATACGTGGAAGACGGGATTCTGCACTTCACCTATGGAAACGTCCTGCGCACACGCATGTTTGGCTTCCCCGTGTATGTGCAGATGACTCCTTGGAAGAACGCCCGACTGTCGTTGAGTGCTGCGGTGCATTACCGCTTTCTCGAGAACCGCAATACGGGAATGCGTGCCGAGGGCTGGTGGGCTGACGGATATGTGAACTTTTCGCAGAAACTGATGTGGAAACTCCATCTCTCAGTGAATGGGGGAGGGCAGCTGGGACACTATCCAACGCTTTACAGCAACGGTCCTGCATACCATTATTATTCATTCCGTCTTCAACGCTCATTCCTGAAAGACGACCGCCTGACGGTATCATTGACCGCTTTCCGCCCGTTTGACGGGAAAATGTCGGGTACGGTCTCTCGCATACACCAAGGCGATTTCACCGGTTATGACCGCTCATGGCAAACGCAGCGTTCGTTCAGTCTCATGGTTTCTTATCGTTTCGGCAAGCTGAAAGCGAGCGTAAAGAAGACCAAGACGACGATAGAGAATACCGATGTCGTCGGCGGACTGAAAGGTGGAAACTGATTGATTGTGGGAAAGGAATAAGAAAAAGCGGACAACCTCTTAACAGGCTGTCCGCTTTTTATGGATAATGCTTGAGGCTTATGCTGCCTTTTTGGTAGTTGTCTTTTTGGTAGTTGTTTTCTTTTCAGCTGCCTTTTTTGTAGTCTTCTTCTCAGCTGCTTTCTTGGTCGTAGTCTTCTTTTCTGCAGCCTTCTTCGTAGTTGTTTTCTTTTCTGCTGCTTTCTTTGTTGTCGTCTTCTTTTCGGCTACTTTCTTCTCGTCAGCATCCTTGGCAGCCTTCTTTGTAGTCGTTTTCTTTTCAGCTGCTTTCTTGGTTGCAGTTTTCTTTTCAGCTACTTTTTTCTCGTCAGCATCCTTGGCTGCAGCCTTCTTCGTAGTTGTTTTCTTTTCTGCAGCTTTCTTTGTTGTAGTCTTCTTTTCGGCTACTTTCTTCTCGTCAGCATCCTTGGCAGCCTTCTTTGTTGTTGTTTTCTTTTCTGCAGCTTTCTTGGTTGCTGTCTTCTTTTCAGCTACTTTTTTCTCGACTGGTTCTTTCTTTGTCGCTACTTTCTTAGTAGTTTTCTTCTCTGCTGTCTCTTTCACCTCTTTCCTGGACTCTTTCTTTACTTCCTTTGCAGGTGCAGCCTTCGCATTGGCATAGCACTTCAGACACTCTTCCTTGCCGTTTTTCTTGGCGGCAGCCACAGTTGTTGAAACGATGTCGCTGGTGCATGCGGAGAGTCCGCTGCAGGTGTTTGTCTTGTGGTATTTCACAGAATATTTACCAGTGCAGACATAAACAGTATTGGAGCTTTGCGCTGATGCTTCCATTGAAAAGAGCATTGCGCCCATAGCGATAAATGCTAAAAATAACTTTTTCATCTTGTTCTTGTTTTTTAGTTAATGAATAGATTCGACAGCAAATATAATCATTTATTTGGAAAAGATTGCGTGTTGGGCATTTTTTTTAATAATTTTCACAAAAGGACAGGGCGATTGGCGTCGCTAAATGTGCTGTATTGCCAGTGGACGAGTGAAGAGGTTGGGTACTTCTTACGGTTGTTTTCTACACTTTTTTATAATTCTTTTTGTGTGGAAAGACAAAGAAACCGTATCTTTGTAGGCAAACTGACAGAAATAACACATTACGAAAATGAATAACATGGAAAAGCGTGAGAGTGAGTGCAAGGGGGCGTGTGAAGCCCTGCTCTTTATTTGTCTGGGGAACATCTGCCGTTCGCCGGCGGCAGAAGGTGTACTGAAGACGATGCTCGAGGCACGCGGCATGTCGGCGCAGGTGCGGGTAGATTCTGCCGGCATCGGCTCCTGGCATGTGGGTGAGTTGCCCGATGCACGTATGCGTCGCCATGCTCAGCAGCGCGGATACGTGTTGGACAGCCGTGCGCGGCAGTTTACGGAGGCGGACTTCAATCGTTTCGACTATATCGTGGTGATGGATGAGGAGAATGAGCGGGAGATTCTCTCGCGCGCATCTTCCGAAAAGGAGCGTGGACAGGTGTTGCGCATATGTGACTTCTTTGTGGAGAACAAGGGGCGCACAAGCGTTCCCGACCCGTATTACGGGGACGGCAGTGCCTTCGAACTGGCGCTGGACCTGATTGAAGACGGATGCCGCGGACTGATGGCGTCGCTCTTTGCGGGTGGAAGGAAGTGAGGCGAATCCTTTTGTCGGTCAGGGTGTCGTGAGGGCAATGAGGTCGCTCATGACATCGTTGCTGACGAACACTCCTTCACGAGTCAGGCGGAGATGGTCGTCTTCCAGTGTCAGCAGGTGTTGTGCGATGCTTTTCTCTGCACTTTTCAGCAGGTAGCGGGCATAGTTTTCTCCGAAATCGTTCCGCACGAGGGGCATGGAGATTCCCTCGCAGGTGCGGAGGGCGGTGGTAATCATGTCGTTGTATCGTGTCCGGAGGTCGAGTTCTTCGCGCTCAAAGACACACGAGCCGTCGTTGATGCCTCGTATGTATTGTTGTATGTCGGCGATGTTCCATTGGCGTGAAGTCCTGTCGTAAGAGTGTGCTGCGGCACCGATGCCGATATACGGGATGCCTTTCCAGTAGCTGCTGTTGTGGCGTGAGCGGCGCGCGGGCTTGGCAAAATTGCTGATTTCGTAGTGTTCGTAGCCGTTTTGTTCAAGTTCTCCCACCAGAAGTTCATACATGTTTTTTGAAATCTCGTCGTCGAGTTCGTCAATCTTTCCCGTTTCCAGCATGCGGAACAGGGCGGTCTCTTCTTCATACATCAGACTGTATGCCGAGATATGTTCCACATCCAGCTGAAGCGCTTGCCGGATGTCGTCTCGCCACTCATTCAGCGTCTCGCCGGGAAAGCCGAACATCAGGTCGATGCTGATATTGTTGAAGCCCGCCTTTCGGAGCAATTCAACGGCGCGTCGAGCCTGTCGTGTGTCGTGGCGGCGGTGCAGGAAGCGCAGACGCTCATCGGAGAACGTCTGGATGCCGAGGCTGATTCTGTTGATGGGGAGCGTAGCCACTTGCGCAGCGTATTCTTCCGTCACGTCGTCGGGATTGCATTCCATCGTGACTTCTTCGGCATGAGCGAGTCCCCACGTCCTGTCAATGTCGCAAAAGATTTGTTCTGTCTGGCGGGGAGAGAGTTGCGACGGGGTGCCGCCGCCGAGATAGATGGTGCTGACGGGCTCGTCCAGATAGTGTTTCCGCAGCTGCATCTCCCTGCCTGTCGCCGACAGATAGTCGGTGATGAGCGCCGGAAGGGTCGTAGAGTAAAATCCGCAGTAGATGCAACGGCTCGCGCAAAATGGAATATGAACGTAAAGACCTGCCATGAAGAACCTAAATTCAACGCAAAAATACTAATATGTTTTAAAAAAAAGTCGGTTTTCGACAAAAACTTTTGGCAGTTTGTTGATTTTTTTATAATTTAGTCGCCAATATGCACAGATACCAGAATTAACACTTAAATATTATTATCATGAAAGTCTATCAGACAAACGAGATTAAGAACATTGCACTCATTGGCAGTGCGGGTAGCGGCAAGACCACACTTGCCGAGAGTATGCTATTTGAAGCGGGAATCATCAAGCGCCGTGGAAGCGTGGAGCAGAAAAACACTGTCAGCGACTACTTCCCCGTGGAGCAGGAGTATGGTTACTCGGTATTCCCGACAGTTTTCCATGTGGAATGGAATAATAAGAAGCTGAACATCATCGACTGTCCGGGTTCGGACGACTTCGTCGGCGGTGCCATCACGGCTTTGAACGTGACCGATCAGGCTCTGATTCTGGTCAATGGACAGTATGGTCCCGAAGTGGGCACGCAAAATGCTTTCCGCAACGCGGAGAAATTGCAGAAGCCGGTCATCTTCCTGATCAACCAACTGGACAAGGACAGCTGCGATTTCGACATGGTGCTGAACAACATGCGCGAGATTTATGGTCAGAAATGTGTGCCTGTGCAGTATCCGATAGCAACAGGTCCTGACTTCAATTCGCTGATTGACGTGCTCGTCATGAAGAAATATTCATGGAAGCCCGAAGGCGGCGCCCCGATTATCGAGGATATTCCAGCCGACCAAATGGACAAAGCGACCGAACTTCACAACGCCCTGATCGAGGCAGCAGCCGAGAACGACGAGGGGTTGATGGAGAAATTCTTTGCTGAAGAAGCCCTCACTGAGGACGAGATGCGCGAGGGAATCCGCAAAGGACTTATCACGCGTTCCATCTTCCCCGTGTTCTGCGTGTGTGCAGGGAAAGACATGGGTGTGCGCCGCTTGATGGAATTCTTGGGCAATGTGGTTCCTTTCGTGGAGGAAATGCCGAAAGTGAAGAATGCGGGTGGAGCGGAAATCGCCCCAGACGCAAACGGTCCGGAGTCGCTCTATTTCTTCAAGACAGGTATGGAGCCGCATATCGGTGAGGTGTCTTACTTCAAGGTGATGAGCGGTTGCGTGAAACCGGGCGACGACCTGACTAATGCCGACCGCGGTTCGAAAGAACGCATGGGACAAATCTACGCTTGTGCAGGTGCCAACCGCATTTCCGTAGATGAACTGCGTGCCGGCGACATCGGTTGTACGGTGAAACTGAAGGACGTGAAGACAGGCAACACGCTCAATGGAAAGGATTGCGACTATACATTCGACTTCATCAAATATCCGAACTCCAAGTATTCACGCGCTATCAAAGCCAACAGCGAGAGCGATACGGAAAAGATGATGGCTGCCCTCATGAAGATGCGTCAGGAAGACCCGACATGGGTTATCGAGCAGTCAAAGGAACTCAAGCAGACCATCGTCCACGGACAGGGAGAGTTCCACCTCCGCACCCTGAAGTGGCGCATGGAAAACAATGAGAAGATTCAGGTGACCTATGAAGAGCCGAAGATTCCGTATCGTGAGACCATCACAAAGGCTGCACGCGCCGACTATCGCCACAAGAAGCAGTCGGGTGGTGCCGGACAGTTCGGTGAGGTGCATCTCATCGTAGAGCCCTACACAGAAGGAATGCCCGATCCTACCGTTTATAAGTTCGGCGGACAGGAATTCAAGATGAACATCAAGAGCAAGGAAGAAGTTGACCTCGAATGGGGTGGCAAGCTCGTGTTCCTGAACTCTGTGGTGGGTGGTGCCATCGATACCCGCTTCATGCCTGCCATCCTGAAAGGTGTGATGGAACGCATGGAACAAGGACCGCTCACAGGTAGCTACGCCCGCGACGTGCGTGTCGTTGTCTATGACGGAAAGATGCACCCGGTAGATTCCAACGAACTTTCCTTCATGCTCGCAGCCCGTAATGCCTTCTCGCTGGCATTCAAAGAGGCAGGACCGAAGATTCTCGAGCCTATCTATGACCTTGAGGTGCTCGTACCAGCCGACTATATGGGTGACGTGATGAGCGACCTGCAGGGACGCCGTGCCATCATCATGGGTATGGACAGCGAGGCAGGATACCAGAAACTGTCGGCAAAGATTCCTCTCAAGGAACTTGCCAGCTATTCTATCTCGCTCAGCTCTCTGACCGGAGGACGCGCTTCGTTCAACACCAAGTTCGCAAGCTATGAACTGGTGCCGAACGATATCCAGCAGACACTCATCAAAGAGCACGAAGCAGAACTGGCGGAAGAAGATTAAAACATCTTTCAGCATACGGGGAAAGTCCTGGCACCGGAAAACGGAATGCCGGGACTTTTTTCTTATATACATTATTATATATATTAATGTGCGGTCGACGACATCTCCCATTCCCCTCGTTGGGTGGCTGCCCGCTTTTGTATATTTATGCAAGGGTGGAGCGATTGGGGTGTAGTTTGTAAACTTTTGAATTTCAGGATGTTAAATATCGCTTTCCAAAAGTTCAACTTTTAGGCGGTGAAAGTTGAACTTTTAGAACGCAAAAGTTCAACTTTTGGAAAACGAAAGTTCAACTGTATGTTTATACACCCTTTTCCGTATGTTTATGCAGTGTCGTATTTCGAGGTCGTTTTCGTCGGATTTGAACAAAGATAATAGCAGCAACAATAGATTTGGACGCAGGAATTTTGAGGATTGAATATAATTTGCTAAATTTACCAAGTGTTTTAGAAAAAAGTAATAACTTTGTATTAAAAATAATACGATATGGCTACATTCTTCGTTCTCGCAGGAATATTTTTTGTTCTTTTGGTGCTTTACATCCTTCTGAAGATGTTTGTTAATAAGCAGAATAGTGCTCCAGCCCCACAAGAAGACGGGTTATCGGAAGAGCAACATAATTGGGCTGCAACCGTCGGGCGATTGTTCGGAGAGAATTATGCTTTGGATATTCGTGAAGTATATGTTAAATGCGGTATGCCACATGATATTGCATACTCTAAGAACTCAGAACTCATAGACCAGAATATTCCTTTTGAAAAAGGTTCGGAAGGTGACAATGTGATAAAAACATATGCGTTGGCAATCTCAAAGCGATATGGCTTGATAAACCTTCCGCTTCAAGAGATTTCTGCTGACACTTATGGCTTGAACTTAAATAAAGGAGAACATATATATCACAGAATAAACAATGTAGGGCTTTTTCAAGAGAAAACCACTCAGATGAATTTTGTGTATTCAGGTGTTCGCTGGCAAAGTGGCTTCTTAAGGGCTGGTTCTATGAACGTTATCGGAAACGAAATAACACGCTTCGTTCAATTGGATGCAGGGCGTCTGATTTTTACGAACAAGCGTTTGATATATGTTGGCGCGCAGAAGAATGTGACAAAAGACATTCCTCTAACAAACATACTATATACGACAATCTATAAAGATGGAGTCTTAGTACATCAAGCCAATAAAAAACCATTGCTTTTTACTTTTACTAATAACAAGGATTTTGAAGTCTATCAAATTGACGATGGTATGTTTGAGTTTATGACTGTTCTCGCGAGATTGCAGGCGGGAACAGAGAAACAAAGCCTTGTCGAAGAGACAAATACCAGTAATGGGGAAAAAGCATCAGTGGTTCTGCAATTACTAAAAGAGAAAGGCTGTGACCCATTGCTCCATGATGTAATTTTATTCTTGCGTGACAATGGTGAGTTCGGAAACTCAACAATCCAAAGAAACTTCAGTGTCGGTTATAACAGAGCATGCCATATCGTAGAACAACTCGTTTCTTTGAATTTAGTTAAGGACAAAGAGAATGGCAAATATGAATTGTTGCCTTTTACAGAAGAGGAGCTGAGCGAAATCCTTAAAGGCGCAGCACCCATAGGCTGATACCATTTTTATTATACTCAACAAGCAGGTTGAGCAAAACTGTTCAACCTGTTTGTTCGGTTGTTTGCCGAAGATGATGCCCAGATTGTTGCTTTTTTGATTCTTCGGCTTTCTTCGTTTAGTGTGCTATATGCAACTAAAATGGGGTGCAAGTGTTAATAAACTAAAAATACGGGGATTTGTTTAACATTTCTGTGTTAACGAATTAAGTTTTATGTTTACCTTTGCGAGCATGAAGAAGATGACGATTTGGATTATTGCGACCATCATGGGATTTTCATTCCTGGGATTGCTTTTCCTTCAAATCAAATACATCGACGAGATGGTTGAAATGAAGCGGGAGCAGTTTGATGAGTCTGTGAATCGTTCCCTGTATCAGGCATCGCGCAACCTGGAGTTGAATGAAACGTTGCGCTATCTTGAGAAAGACGTGAAAGAGACGCGGCGCAAATCGGCAATGAATGATTCGGCGGAAGTCGGTAATTGGAGATCTGTCAACCACACTTCATTCGAGGAGAAGACCATCAGGACAAAGCTCGGCAATATGCCGAAGGGCATTATCCTCAGGACAGACAAGCATTCGGCTTCGGAGACGAGCAAGGCGATGCAGCAGATTTTCAGAAACCGATATATCTATCAGAAGTCGCTGCTGGATGAAGTCATCATGAGCATTCTGTATTCAGCATCGGAAAAGCCGTTGCAGGAGCGCGTCAACTTCAAGCTGCTCGATCAGGACCTGAAGGCTGAGCTGGTGAACAACGGAATCAACATTCCTTACCATTTCACGGTGACAACGCAGGACGGACGCGAAGTCTATCGCTGTCCTGACTATACGGAAGACGGGGAAGAATATACCTATAGCCAGGTGCTTTTCCGTAACGACCCGCAGTCGAAGATGGGCGTGGTAAAGATACATTTCCCCGACATGAACAGCTATATCTTCTCCTCTGTGCGGTTCATGATACCTTCCATCATCTTCACACTGATATTGTTGGTGACCTTCATCTTCACCATCGTCGTCATATTCCGGCAGAAACGTTATACGGAGATGAAAAATGACTTCATCAACAACATGACGCACGAGTTGAAGACGCCGATATCAAGCATATCACTTGCAGCGCAGATGCTCAACGACGAGTCGGTGACGAAGAGCCCTTCAACGATGAAACACCTCGGAAACGTCATCAATGATGAGTCGAAACGTCTCAGGTTCCTTGTCGAGAAAGTGTTGCAGATGTCCATGTTCGACCGGAAGAAAGCGGTGTTCAAGCGCAAGGAGCTCGACCTGAACGAGATGCTGGAAAATGCTGCCCATTCATTCCAGTTGCGAGTGGAGCACACAGGCGGGAAAATCAGTTTGGATATAGAGGCGGTGGATTCCGCAATCTATGTGGATGAGATACATTTTGCAAATGCCATCAACAACCTGATAGACAATGCCATCAAATACAAGAAGCCGGAACAGCCGTTGAACCTGGTTATCAGGACCTGGAACGAGAAAGACCGGTTGAACTTCTCTATCGCCGACGACGGCATCGGAATCAAGAAAGACAACCAGAAGAAGGTGTTTGACAAGTTCTATCGTGTGCATACGGGAAACGTGCATGATGTGAAAGGTTTCGGACTGGGATTGGCATACGTCAAGAAAATCATCGATCTGCACGATGGTGAGATACGAATGGAAAGCGAGTACGGGAAGGGAACCACGTTCACCATCTCGCTCCCGGCAATCCAAGAGGATGCAAATAAGAGTGTTTAGAAAATAGAAGTCTAACGTTTTAATATTTTATCATTATGGAAGAGAATTTGAAAATTTTATTGTGCGAAGACGACGAGAACCTCGGTATGCTGCTTCGCGAGTACCTCCAGGCAAAAGGCTTTGAAGCAATGCTTTGTCCTGACGGAGAGGTTGGTTACAAAGAATTCCTGAAGAACAGGTTTGATATCTGTGTCCTCGATGTAATGATGCCTAAGAAAGACGGATTTACACTGGCACAGGAAATCCGCCAAGTTAACACTGAGATACCTATCATCTTCCTGACTGCTAAACAGTTGAAGGAAGATATCCTCGAAGGATTCAAGATTGGAGCGGACGACTATATCACCAAGCCGTTCTCGATGGAAGAACTGGTGTTCCGTATTGAAGCAATCCTCCGCCGTGTACATGGAAAGAAGACCAAGGAAGCGACGCTTTACAATATCGGTAACTTCGTGTTTGACACACAGAAGCAACTGCTTTCAATCGGCGACAAGCAAACCAAGCTGACCACCAAGGAGAACGAATTGCTCGCACTGCTTTGTGCACATGCAAACGAAATCCTGCAGCGCGATTTCGCTTTGAAGACCATTTGGATTGACGATAACTATTTCAACGCCCGTTCGATGGATGTTTACATCACCAAGTTGCGTAAGCACCTGAAGGACGACCCGCAGATAGAGATTATCAACATCCACGGAAAGGGATATAAACTGATTACTCCGGAAGAGGAATAAGGAGAATATAAGAAAGAGCCCGAAGTCGTCAAGAGATTTCGGGCTCTTTTGTGTTTACGGCGAACAAGAAAAATATGTAAAAAGTGGTTGAAGTTTTCATTATCGGAAAATATTCATTACCTTTGCATCATTCTGAAACAATCAATTAAAAAATAGGAGAAAGAGAAATGAAAGCAAGCGGAAAGATTTTATCGTTATTGGTTTTAGGGTTTGCAGCGTTGTTGAGTTCGTGTTCGAAAGTGCCAGACTCTGCCAAGCTGATACCTGAAAATGCCACAGTCGTCATGCGGCTTGATGTTCGGCAGATAGCTGAGAGTAGCGGACTGACGGATGATGGCGCGCTAAAGGCTGATTTGAAAAAGCGATTGAAGGATGCAGATTTCTCACGGGCTTTTTCAGAGAAGCTGGAACACCTTTTGGATGATCCGGCAAAGGCTGGTATTGACCTGCGCGACCCTGTCTTCGTGTATTTTGTGCAGGCAAAGAAAGACGACCCGGCATTGGATATGGAGCCCCAGGAGACGGTGGGCGACAGTTTGGAAACAGATGCTGATATGTTGGGCGATGTTCCTCCATACGCTGCGGTTGATGATGTCGGAGTGGGAATTGTCGGAACGGTATATAGCGCGAAAGACCTTGCCGAATTTCTGAACGCCTTGGCGAAGGAGACGGGCGATGAGCCGCTGACCGAGAAAGACGGGCTCTACTATTCGCTTTCGAATGGAACCCTCTTCGTGTTCAATAAGGATTATTTCTGTCTGTCTCATGCTGACTATACGGGGAAGGGTGAGAGCGAGGTGCTCGCCGATGCCAGAAAATTGCTTGATGAGGGTGTGGAGCATTCCATGTATGACAACGACTTCTTCAAAACAATGTGTAAGAAAGAAGGTGAGATGCAGCTCTTGTTCTATAACGCACTGGCAGGCTCTCCCGAAATGCAGATGATGGAATCGATGATCATGCCGGAGGGAGTCAAGGTGAAGGACATGGCGTATGTGATGGACGTACACATGGAAAAGGGCGAAACGAAAGCGCAAATAGACATCCTGACCAAATCCGATGAGTGTGATGCCTTGATAAAGAAAGGAGATCAGGTCATCGACGAAATCAAAGGCGATTTGTTGAAATATGTTCCGAAAGACGGCTTCTCAGTGTTCTGCAATATCCATGGTGATAAGTTATATGAGATGCTCCAGGAGTTTCCGTTGTTCAAGCAGCTTCCAAAAGACATGACAGCCCAGATCAAGAAGGTGCTCGGTGCAATTGATGGCGATTTTGCGTTCACGATGTCGGACCTGGACGAGAAAGGGACGATGCCGCGCTTCTCTGTCTATGCTCAGACAAAAGACGCCACCCTCATCTCCATGTTGAAAGAACTGAACATGGTAACTGCGGATATGAAGGAGAAAGCATCCAATTGTTATGTCCTTCCTGTGGATGAGAAGACGACGGATGTGGTTAATTTCGGTTGGAAGAACAATACCACCTATATCACTATGGGAGTGGAAGGCGATGAGTTCACCGAGGCGAAGGCTCCGCTGTCAGCCAACGTACTGAAGGGTCGTCAGACCTATGTCTATTTTGATTTCAACATGCTCGACAGACTGGCGAAAAGGCTTGGCGAAACGCCGGTAAGCGTTGAGATGAAAGAAATCGCCCGTATGTTCGACTATGCTGAGGGCTATGATGAAGGCATGAGAAAAAACATCATCACATTGAAGCATAAGGACAAGAGCAAGACGCTCCTTGAACTGGTCTATACTTATGCCATGCAGATGATGGACCGCCAGCAAAACTCCGTGGTGTCGGAAGAAGACTTGAAAGAGGCACTGAAAGAAACTAGCGTGTAATGAAACGACCGTGAGAAACTGCTCTGCGGATGCGGGCAGTTTCTCTTTCAAAAAATAAGATAAGAAATGATGCTCAATCGCTTGCTTCGGAAACTTCTTTCCCGCAATCTCAACGGCTGGCAGATGGCAGGCTTCGTGCTTGCCAACCTTTTTGGTATGATTATTGTGCTGACCGCCGTGCAGTTCTCAACGGATGTGATACCGCTGTTTACGGGTGGCGACAGTTTTATGAAGCCAGGGCGGATTGTCGTCGTGAAGCATGTGAGTGCCGCTCGAACCGTGTCGGGCAAGGCTCCGGTGTTCAAGTCTGAGGAGATTGATGAACTGGAGGCGCAGCCCTTTGCCAAAGACGTGGGCACGTTCATTCCGTCGCAGTTCAGCGTCTTTGCTTCCATCGGCAGCCAGAGCATGGGAATGGCATTCTCAACGGAGATGTTTTTCGAGTCGATCCCCGACAAGTATATGGACATCGACCTGTCGAAATGGCAGTACACAGCGGGCAGCGACACCTTGCCCATCGTGCTGCCACGCACCTATCTGAACCTGTATAATTTCGGCTTTGCAGGCAGTCGCGGACTTCCCACGCTCTCTGAAGGCGTGGTGGGAATCGTGAGAATCAATCTGCTGCTGAGCGGAAGCCACGGGCGGCGTGCCATGGTGGGCAGGGTCGTCGCGTTCTCGAAGCGGTTGAACACGATTCTTGTCCCCGAAAAGTTCATGAAAGAGGCGAACGCACAACTCGCGCCCGACAAGACACCGCAGCCGTCGCGCCTCATCGTCACCGTGACCAATCCGGGCGATGAGCGCATAACCGAATATCTGGCGTCGAACAACTATGAGGCGGAGGGGGGCGACGACGATGCCTCGCGCACTGCCGGCTTCCTGCGAGTCATTGCAATCATCGTTATGGTGATAGGACTGGTCATCAGCGCGCTTGCTTTCTATGTGTTGCTGCTGAGCATCTACCTGCTGCTGCAGAAACACACGGAGAAAATCGACAATCTGCTGCTGATAGGTTATTCGCCCCTGAAAGTGTCGTGGTTCTATTACAAACTCGCCATCGGGCTGAATCTTTTGGTGTTCATCGTGGCATTGTTCCTGACTTTCCAGATTCGTAAACTCTATCTGCCGTATTTCGGGGAACTCTATCCCCGTTACGAAGCATCAGAAATACTGCCCACCGTGCTCGTCGGCGCCATCCTCTTCCTGCTGGTCAGCATACTCAATTTCCTCGCCGTCCGCCGGAAAGTGATGCGCGTGTGGCAACTTCACAAGGTGTGAGGGCAGGGGAGTGTCAGTATTTGCTCTGCCGTTTGGCGAGGACCACGTGCCCGATGATGCCTCCGACGATGAGCAGCCATGCCGCCACAAGCAGGAGATTGCTGTCCGTCCAGCCAGCCAGAAATGCGGTCAGCAGGAGCAAAACGCCGAGGCAAACGGCATAGATGCCAAGGTTGTTGACGTGTCTTTTCATGTCAGTTTCAATCAATGTGTGCACAAAACTACTAAAAATATTTGTCCGAATCAAAAAAAAACCGTAATTTTGCACCGCATTTTTAAATGCACCCATTTTTTAACATTTAAACATTTAATCAAAGTAGTATGAATCATTACGAAACCGTTTTCATTTTGACTCCCGTTTTGTCTGATGATCAGATGAAGGAAGCGGTCGCTAAGTTCAAGACTATTCTCACCGAAAAAGGTGCGGAGATGCTGAACGAAGAGACGTGGGGACTGAAGAAGCTGGCTTACAGCATTCAGAAAAAGAATTCCGGATTCTACTGCCTGTTCGAATTCAAGGCAGAGCCGGAGGTAATCAATACGCTTGAAACAGGCTTCCGTCGCGACGAGAAAGTCATTCGTTTCATGACCGTAAAACTCGACAAGCATGCAGCACAGTATGCAGAGAAGAGACGTAACAAACTTAACAAAAAAGAGGAGGCTTAATCATGGCAGAGCAAGATACAGAAATTCGCTATTTGACCGCTCCTTCGATTGACACGAAGAGAAAGAAGTATTGCCGTTTCAAGAAAAGCGGTATCAAGTATATTGACTACAAAGATCCTGAGTTCCTGAAGAAATTCTTGAACGAGCAGGGAAAGATTCTTCCCCGCCGCATCACGGGAACCTCTCTGAAATACCAGCGCCGTGTGGCTCGGGCAGTCAAACGTGCTCGCCAGATAGCATTGCTTCCATACGTAGCCGATTTGATGAAATAAAAAAAAGGAGGAACAGATATGGAAATTATACTGAAAGAAGACATCATCGGTCTGGGTTACAAGAACGATATCGTGAACGTGAAGAACGGCTATGGCCGTAACTATCTCATACCCGCAGGCAAGGCAGTCATCGCAACAGCGTCGGCTAAGAAAATCCTTGCTGAAAACCTCAAGCAGCAGGTACATAAACTTGAGCGCCTGAAAGCAGAAGCCGAGAAGAAGGCTGAAAAACTGAAAGACGTCGCAGTAGAAATCGCTGCACGCGTAAGCTCAAACGACATGCTCTACGGATCAGTGACAGCAGCCATGGTTGCCGACGAACTGGAGAAGAAAGGCGTGGAGGTTGACCGCAAGATCATCACCATGCGCGACATCAAGAAAATCGGAACCTATGACGCAGTCGTGCATTTCCACAAGGAAGTGGAAGTGAAGATTCCCGTGACAGTCATCGCCGAAAACGCTGCAGAACTCGCTGCCGAGGCTGCTGCACGCAAGGCTGAAGCTGCCGCTAAGAAGAACGAAGAAAAGCAGGCTGAAGAAGCTGAGGCTACAGAAGAGGCTGCTCCGGAAGCTGAGGTGGAAGAGACACCGCAGGCTGAAGAGGCACCCGCAGCTGAATAACAAAAAGTTTTTTTCATAATTACCGTCCCCGGTAGCCCATGGTTATCGGGGATTTTTGTGCCCTTTAACCACAAACATTAAACGTATCCGAAAATATCGAACGTATCCAAAAATAAAAGTTTTCGCCCTTTTTGTTTTTTAGGAAATTTTCGGAATACTATCTTATCCCTCGTTGTGCTGGATTTGCAATCCAGTACCATTTTAATCGTGGATTTACAATCCCCCTCCGCTTCTGTATATTTATGCAGCGCAGCAGGTTTTGGATGTTGTTTTGTAACCATTTGAAAAACAATGCATTAAGTAGTGCTTTCCAAAAGTTCAACTTTTAGCTTGCAAAAGTTGAACTTTTAGGCGATGAAAGTTGAACTTTTAGGCGATGAAAGTTGAACTTTTAGAACGCAAAACTTCAACTTTTGGAAAGCGAAAGTTCAACCGCATATTTATACGCCCTATTCTGCATGTTTATACAAGCAAAACGGAGGCAAAACGAAGGGGCATTTTTATGCCTTTGTCAATTCCGAAAATATTTGTCAATTTTCTGCTCGTTGATAGCGTAATGTTCACCAACATCAAACTACTCAAAACGTGCCAACGCCACCGCCAAACAGCGTCTTCGCCATAAAAAACATGCGCAAATTTTGTTTATTCTAAGCATTTAACTATCTTTGCAGTAGCCAAAACCTAAAAAAGATGCAGATCCGATTCAAGAAAAAAGCGAAGATTATTGACGTGGTTATTACAGCCGTGGCTGGGATGCTGTCCGTGGGATTCATGCTCTATGGCGTATGTCATTTCGGTCTGAGAGTGGGAGGGTTCGAACTGATCCTCAACATTTTTTATCTGGCTTGTCTGGTGATGATCTGGATGTATTTCTTCAATCGGCTGAAGGCGGAGCAGTTCAACTACTGGTGCTCGGTGTGTGTGGGCATTACAGTGCTGCTGCGCGATATTCTCTTTTCACCCGAGTTGGTGAGTTATCCCATTCACCTGATGTGTCTCACGCTCTCGGTGTGGCTGCTTCTGATGCTCACTTATTTCTATGCGCGCAAGAACTGGAAGGGCTATACCAAATTCAACCTGTGGATGATTTTCATCGTTGACGTGATCATCGCTGCGCTTTATCACTATGACATCGCTTATCTGGAGGCGGCAGACAAATATACTGACTATCTGCTTACCGAGATATGGATTCGCCCCACCATCACCTACGGACTCGTAACGTGCTTCGTCACAGAGACGAGGGGAGAAGGGTAGCGGCTAATTCCGGAATTTTAAACATTAAATGACTATGAAAAGAGTACGGTTGATGATGGCTGCATTGGCTGTCTGGTGTATGTCTGGCGCGTCGGTATCGGCGCAAGAGGAGAATGGATTTAAGAAGTTTGACGTGAAAGAAGATTTCACGGAGAATGGTTTTCAATGGTTTCGCGATGCGGAGCTCGTAGCTGCCGGCGACAAAGAGAAACACAATGCGATGACCATCGGGTGGGGAGGCATCGGAACGCTTTGGGGACATACTGCCCTGACCGTCTATGTGGCGGAAAAGCGCTACACGAAGGAATTCATGGACAAGGCGCAATACTTCACGGTGATGGCTTTCGACGTGGCAGACAGCAAGGTGCTCAGATACATGGGCACCAAAAGCGGCAGAGACGGTGACAAGGCTGCCGCACTGGGACTTCACACCGCCTATACGGAGAATGGCACGCCCTATTATACGGAGGCAACGATGGTGATTGAGTGCAAGACGATGTATGCTGCACCCTTCGACCCGCAGTATTTTAAGAGCGATGTGCCCAGACGTCAGTACAGCAATTTCCCTGCCGGACTGCATACCATGTATATCGGCGAGGTGGTCAACGCATGGAAAAAATAATGCTGGCAACTTCGTGCGAATAGCTTTTTGGGAAGGCAAGCTTTTGGCGGAAATAAAGCGCTGAAATGTTAAAAAATGAATTTTTCTGCCAGAAAATTTGCTTTTCTTAAAGGATTCTTATATATTTGTCCCCAACTTTTATTGATTTCGCGATTTTCGAAATCTCCCCCGAGGTTGGTAGCTTCCTGCACCAACCTCTTTTGTTTGAGTGCTTCAAAAACACAATGGAATATTTGTCGGTTTCGGAATAAATTGATATTTTTGCAAGAAAATACCACCTGACTTCATCACTTTTTTGCGCCATCATATAGCGCACAATGATAATCAGCGAGTTACGTAAAATTATTGGGTGGTTTGGGTGGCGCAAGCGAAAAACGTGTACCTTTGCACCATGTATGTACGCAAGAAACACAATCGTTCCGGCTCTACAAGTGTGGTAGTGGTCAGTAAAGCGAGTGGAAAGTATAAAGAAATAAAATCGTTTGGCTCCTCTACATCCGAAGAGGAAATACATTCATTATGCGATAAGGCTGCTGCATGGATACGTTCATTTGGCGGTCAGCAAGAACTTGACTTTGATGACCGCAAGGGAAAGGAAGTCGAGGAGACAGAGCGTTTCCTTAGCAATATTGACAACGTGTTGATAAACGGTACTCGGCTTCTGCTTGATCAAGTCTATGACAGCATCGGCTTCAACCGGATTCCCGATGAGATTCTGCGTCATTTGGTAATCGCAAGGGTGTCGCAGCCCAGAAGCAAACTTGCCACAGTAGATTACCTGAAGTCATATTATGATGAAGATGTTGACCTCAACCACATCTATCGCTACATGGACAAGCTCTACAATACCCAGATGGAGCTTGCGCAGCAGATTAGCGTAGAGCACACCCGGAAACTGTTCGGAGGCAAGATTGGATTGATGTTCTACGACGTGACGACGCTCTACTTTGAGACAGCACAGACGGACGTATTGCGTGAACCGGGGTTTTCAAAGGATGGAAAGACGGCAGAGTCACAGGTTATACTCGGTCTGCTTGTATCAGAAGGAGGCTACCCGCTTTCATACTCTCTGTTCAACGGCAGCCAGTATGAGGGCTTCACCATGATACCAATGATAGATGACTTCAAGCAGCGTTTCAATCTGGGGAAAGATTTTGTTGTGGTGGCAGACTCAGGCTTGATGAACAAGAACAATGTCACTTTGCTGCAGGAGGCTGGCTACAACTACATACTTGGAGCCCGCATCAAGAGCGAGAGCGCAAGCGTGAAGCAATGGATTCTCTCTTTAGAGAAGGTTGATAAAGCCTGTTACGACTACAAACGTGAGAATGGGGAAAGACTTATCGTCAGTTATTCCGACAAGCGTGCAAAGAAGGATGCCTACAACCGTGACCGCGGAATTGTCCGATTGAGAAAAGCCTATAAGACCGGACGCATCACGAAGAGTCAGGTGAACAAGCGTGGCTACAACAAGTTTCTTGAAATCAGCAAGGACATAGAAGTCGTCATCAGCGAAGAGAAGATTGCAGAGGACTGCCAGTGGGACGGACTCAAGGGCTACATCACCAATACAGACCTTGACGCCGAGCGTGTCATTGCCGAGTATCATGGACTCTGGGTGGTGGAACGTGCATTCCGTATTTCAAAAGGAACTCTGGAAATGCGTCCGATGTTTCATTTTACAGAACGTAGGATAGAGGCACATGTCTGCATTTGCTTCATCGCCTATAAGGTATATAAGGAACTGGAGCGACTCATTGCCATTAACAAGATTGGGATGAGTGTCGATAAGGTGCTTGAGGCAGCCAAAACTATCACGACAATCAGGGTAAGGATGCCTAAAAACGGGACTTACTTCACTAAGACACTCTTCTTGACGGAGAAGCACCTCGCAGTGAAACCACTTTTCGACATATCTGGCAACAAATCTTAATTTGGGTGGCGCATTGACGAAGTCAGGAAATTGATATTTTTGCAAGAAAATACCAGATATGAGAACGAATTATTTGAAGATGGTTTTCTTTGCGCTGCTGTTGACGGTGGCGTTTAGTTGTGAAAAAGCAATCATTGATGAAGAAATTGATGACACGGAATTGTCAGAGCCAGGTGACGATAATGGCGGTTCCGGTGGTGGAAATGGTGGTGGAAACACTGGTAAGAAAGACGGAAGGGATGAGAATAATCCTCTGACGGTGGCTGAATTTATTGCAGGTGATTATAATTTTGATGTCTTCGTAAAAGGATACATAGTCGGTGCTTGTCAAGGTAAAAAAGAGAACGCGACTTTTGAAGCACCTTTCAAAGGAAAAACAGCAATCCTTCTTGCAGATAATGCTGGAGAAAAAGACACGGAAAAGATGATTTCGATAGGGTTGGCGAGTGGGAAAAATCGTGAAAAATTCAACTTGGAAGATAATCCCGGTAACTACGGAAAGCAAGCAAGATTTTATGGAGGTAGAACGACTTATCTTGGGTTCATATCAATAAGAAATCCTGGAAGTTATTTCTTATTTGATTAACATCCCGATAGTTTGACTGAAAATAATATAAGGGCTAAGGGTAAGGAATTATCAACTGAGTTATAAAAAACAAAAAAGGGTGGAACCTCACGGTCTCACCCTTTTTCTAACAAACTTAAATAAACTTATATAATACACGTAGGGTCTTGATGTGGCGCATATTCCTATACGATGAGAGGCTATCTGCGCATGCAAGGAGTTATCGCCATGCGATTATTCCTTTTCTTTTATGTTGAATTTTATTTCTGTTGTGCTTCCGTCCCTTACATCGAGAGATTTCGGCTGATATCCTAAGGCAGGTCTTCTGACTTTGTTCCACCGGCAAACACCTTCCCGTTTTCAACAGTGGCTTCTTGTTTGCCAGTTATAAAGGAACTTACAGCTGCGAGACAGTCGGAGATTCTCACTCCATTCCCTTTTTAATCGCGCTTATAGCGAACCTTATCGCTTGCAAAGATAAAGCATTTTTGCGAAACACCAAAAAACTTATCAATATTTTTATGGAAAATCTTTCATTTCGTTCTCGAAATGCCACTTCATCATCAAGGGTGTTTTGCCCGCATCGTTTATCGTAAAAAGCATCTATTTGTTAAAAAGCGAGGGGTAAAATGATGTTTTTTTATAAAAAATTTGGAAGAAATGATGAAAGTGTTTATATTTGCAACCACATTTTTAATCAATGCTCACATCTCGGCAGGGGCTATATGGTCTTTTGGCGGGTGTGGGAGAAGAGTAACGAACATTGTAAAACTTAAAAAACAAAACGCCTATTGTAAAAAACATTACTTAAGAATTTTAATGTTTTAAGGAATGAAAAATCTGAATGATATGACCGACGAGCAGTTGGCATTTTCATACATTGATGGTAACAATAAGGCTTTTGATTTGCTTTTGTCTCGCAATCAATCGAGACTGTTTTCCTATATCTTGTTCGTGGTTCGTGACCAGGATGTAGCGAATGATATTTTTCAAGAGACTTTTGTAAAGGTGATTACCAAACTGCATGAAGGCAAGTATAGGGATACCGGCAAGTTCAGTGCTTGGATTATGCGTATTGCCCACAACGTAATCATGGACTGGTATCGTGACCAGAAGGCAGAGCGCATCGTGGAGCCGACGGAGGGTAACGACCTGTCGAACCTCAGTTCAAAAGACATCATCGACTCGAATATTGAGAATCTTTTTGTCAACGACCAGATTCTGCGAGACGTGAGGAAGATGATGGAGCAGTTGCCTGCCTCGCAGCGCGAAGTGGTGTTTATGCGCTTCTATCAGGAGATGTCGTTTAAGGAGATTGCCGAGACGACGGGTGTGAGCATCAATACCTCGCTTGGACGTATGCGTTACGCCATTCTCAACCTGCGCCGCATGGCTAAGGACCACCAGATTATGCTGCAGATGGACTAAATGTTCAGGTGCAAATGTATTAAACGCATCAGCCCGCCAGTCGAATGATTGGCGGGCTGATGCGTTTCTGGTATGGTTCAGACACTCTTCGTTTCGGTGTCCAGTTCTTTCAGGCTGCGGATGACAGCAATCGGGTCGCTGGCTTTGAAAATGTAACTTCCGCTGACCAGCGCATCGGTTCCCGCCTGCACCAATCGCGGGGCAGTGTCTGCCTGTACGCCGCCGTCCACTTCGATGAGGGCATGACTGCCGCTTTGCTGTATGAGTTGACGCAGGCGTTGCACCTTCTGAATGGTGTTCTCAATGAACTTCTGTCCGCCGAAACCAGGGTTGACGCTCATCAGCAGGACCAGTTCCACATCGCCGATAATGTCTTCAAGGACAGAGACCGGAGTGGACGGGTTGAGCGAGACACCGGCTTTCATGCCGGCAGCATGTATCTCCTGTACGGTGCGGTGCAAGTGTGTACATGCTTCATAGTGCACGGTCATCATCATAGCGCCGCATTTGGCAGTCTGCGCCACGTAACGTTCGGGCTTGACAATCATGAGGTGTACGTCAAGCGGTTTCTTGCTGATTTTCGATACGGCTTCAAGGACGGGAAATCCAAAAGAGATGTTGGGCACGAAAACACCGTCCATAACATCCATGTGCAGCCAGTCGGCTTCACTTCGGTTGAGCATCTCCACGTCTCTCTGGAGGTTGGCAAAATCGGCAGAAAGCAGCGAAGGGGAAATAATCGGTTTCATGATACGACAGGTCTTTAGTTGATGCAGAGATTTTCATTCCTGCGATTCACTTTGGCAGCCTGGAAAGTGTAGGCTATTTGTCTGATAAGATGTAATGTTTGTTCCGATGGTTGGAACTCTTCAGGAGTAAAGTATGTCATAGGCGTTAATATTATGTATATGTTTTATTGATAAAACGGATATTGGCGGTCTTTATTATATAGAATGTCATTTTTATTTTTTTATTTGGAAAATCATGCGTCAATATCCTGGAAAAAGGTTATCTTTGCCTAATCATAAGAGCGTAAAGAGAAAAGGATATGATTATAAAGGTATGTGGGATGCGCGACCCAAAGAATATCCGCGCAGTAAGTGCTTTGGATATTGACTGGATGGGGTTTGTCTTCTGGCGGGATAGTCCACGCTATTTGCAACAAATATCCTCCCGTACAGGTACGCTTCCCGACTATTCATCGCTACGGGATGATGCGATGCGTAAGAAGGCAGACGGGAAGAAAGATATTTTGCGCGTCGGTGTGTTTGTGGACGACATGCCGCAGAACATCGTGACGCGGGTGGTTAACTATCGGTTGGACATCGTTCAGCTGCACGGTGACGAGAGTCCTGTCATGATGGAGAACCTGCGGCGGACGATAGATCCGGATATCCATCAGGGTATCAAGTTGATGAAAACCATTTATGTTGGTTGTGCAGATGACTTGAAATGCTGTGCAGACTATGCGGGCGTTGCAGACTACTTCTTGTTTGAACCCAAGAAACCAGCAGACACAGAGGCTTGTATTGATTGGGATGTGTTGGCTGCCTATGACGGTCAAGTGCCTTTCATTCTGGGCGGTGACATCGGACCGGATGATGTGGAGCGCCTCCGTCACTTTAGTCATCCAGCGTTCTGTGGCATCAGTGTAGATGCGCAGTTTGAAACGGCATATGCGATGAAAGATGCCGTGGCGTTGAAGGCATTTGTTGAGTGTTTGAGAAAAGGAGAATAACAGATATTTCAGCAGGTAAATTTTGTTATTCGAAATGAAAAGAATATCTTTGCAGGCGATTTGTAAAGCATAGACATTGAATGACAGATATCCTTCCATCAACAACCAACGCATCACAGCCAGAAGAGCAGCAGCCGTGGTATGCTATCCGTCTGTTTTCGATTAGACAGAAAGCTGTGTGTGACTATCTCGCAGAGCATGGGTTGGAATATTTCGTCCCTATGCAGTATGTTGATTTTGAGACTCGTGATGGAAAGCGGAAACGGGAACTGCGCCCGGTGGTGCGGAATCTTGTTTTTGTGAAGAAAAGTCTTTCCCAGCGGCAGATGACAGGAGTGGTGCAGGAATGTCCTTACAAAATGGCTGTCATCCGCAAGAGTCGGACGTCCACGGCTTATTATGAAATTTCGTCAAAGGAGATGCATGAGTTCCAGGTGATGTGTAATCCGGAGATAGAACTTCGTAAATATCTCACAGAGGAAGAGGCGCAGCTGAAGGTCGGCACACCGGTTGATGTTGTTTTTGGACCGTTGAAGGGATTGTCTGGCAAATTGGTTCGTCAGAGTAAGAAATACTATTTGCTTAAAGAAATTCCCGGTATGGGTGTGATGATCAAAGTGTCGCGATGGTGTTGCAAGCCCGTCGTAGAAAAATAACTGCTTTAGTAGTGCGAGAATGACAGACGCACAGCATGACGACAATGGATAATCGGCAAGTAAGTGAAATAATAACCAGTCTCCAGAATCCGAGAATAAAGCATCTGCGGGTTTTGCAGCAGAAGAGTGCGGCTCGACGCAAAGAGGGACTTTTTGTCGTAGAAGGATACAAGGAACTCATGCAGTGCTTGGATGCCGGGCTGCAGGTCGATGCGCTTTTTTATACTCCGGCACTGATGTCTTCCGCAGCCCAGGAGTTATTGCTGCGTGTGTCGTCTTCCCGCTGTTTTGAAGTTACCCCGGAGGTGTATGACCGCATGGCATATCGCGGTGGAACGGAAGGCGTGATAGCCCAAGTTGAGATTCCCGTCCGGACGTTAAGCGGGCTGACACTCGGTCAGCATCCATTGATTGTTGTGGTGGAGCAAGTCGAAAAACCAGGCAATTTGGGTGCCATCCTTCGTAGTGCCGATGCGGCAGGTGCCGATGCTGTAGTCGTGTGTGACGAGCTGACAGACCTATATAATCCAAACTTGGTGCGCAATTCGATTGGGGCATTGTTTTCCGTGCCTTGTGTGTCATGTTCCTCCGATGAGTGCATCGCTTTTCTCAAGTCAAAAGGTATCCGCATTCTGACTGCCCAACTCCAGGATTCCAACCTCTACTATGATACGGACATGCGGGTTGGCATTGCATTGGTGATGGGGACGGAATCTACGGGACTGTCAGATAAATGGCGGCGCGCTGCAGATGCGCATATCCGTATCCCGATGCTGGGCAAACTCGATTCGCTAAATGTTTCTGTCTCTACTGCCATCCTTTTGTTTGAGGCAGTCAGGCAGAGAACTTGCGCCGCAGAAACCGGCAATTCATAACGATGGTTGACTGATGATTTTCTGATAAGCCAATCGCTCATCTCCATTCTCAAGATAAATGATTCCGCAGTAAGTGAAGCCGTGCTTCTCAAGCAGATGTTGCATGATGTGGTTGTCGCGGTGAGTGTCAATGCGGAGGTTGTCAGTGTGCGAGAAACAAAAGTCAGTCATGGCGTCGAAAATGCCTTTTTTGTCGGGATAGCTTGCAATGCGATGCACCACATAATAGGGTTTGCTTTCGTCTATCCACGCCCCTTGATAGATGGAGGCATAGGTTGGTTCGGGTGATGGGACGAAAGCGAATGTGCCAACGGGCTCGCTTTCGCAGGTGAGAATATAGCTGTTGTTTTTCTCAATGTCGTGTCGGAAAACCTCTTCCGATGGGTAGCCGTTGATCCATTGGTGCATGTTGCCGCTTTTCCGCATGATTTGTCTTGACGCTTCAGCCATCTGCAGAAGTGCTGGAATGTCGGCAATGGTTGATTGTCGAATCTGATAAGGCATGTTCTTCTTATTTTTCATCGTTGGTCATTTTTGCCATCCGGAAGAGTTCGATGGGCAGATGGCAGTATCCGTTGGGATTCTTTTCCAAATAGTCTTGATGGTATTCCTCTGCGCGGTAGAAGTTCTGCAGCGGTTCCACTTCCACGGCGAGTGGAGCGGTGTAGCGTCGCTGCTCGGCTTTCATCGCTTCTTGAATGGCTGGCAGGTCGTCCTTGTCCGTGTAGTATATGCCGGTCCGATATCGTGTTCCGATGTCGTTTCCTTGTTTGTTGAGACTCAGTGGGTCGATGGCTTTGAAGAACATCTGCAATAGAAACGTGAGGTCAGTCACATTCTCGTCATACGTCACGTGCACGGTTTCGGCAAATCCCGTCGTGTCTGTATAGACTTCCTCGTAGGTCGGACTTGTGGTATGTCCGTTGGCATATCCTACCTCTGTCTCTTTCACGCCTCTGAGTAGTTTGAAGAAATGTTCTGTTCCCCAAAAGCATCCTCCTGCGAAATAAATATCTTTCATATCGAATAGTTTTCTTTTAGTGGTTGTTGATGGTTCGTCAACATGCTGTTTGTCTTCTGCAAAGGTAGTGAATATTGTGGAGAAAACAAAGAGAAAAGGTTATTTTATAAACGAAAGAGCATCCAAGCTGTTGATAGACTTGGATGCTCTTTTTGTTTTTGTCGGGGCGACAGGATTCGAACCTGCGACCACCTGGTCCCAAACCAGGCGCGCTACCGGACTGCGCTACACCCCGTTCGCAACATGGGTTGCCCCATTTTTGCGGCTGCAAAGTTAATCAGTTTTTATGACCTTTGCAAATTTTGCAGGCATTATTTTATAATACCTTGTTGAGTGAATACTTTCTTGAGAATCTGCACTCCTCGTTCAACTTGCTCTTCGGTATGGGTTGCCATGAGTGCAAAACGCACCAGCGTGTCTTGTGGAGCGCATGCCGGAGGGATTACCGGGTTGATGAATACACCGGCATCGAACGCCAACTTCGTCACGACAAATGTCTTCTCCACGTCGCGAACATATAGCGGGATGATTGGGCTCTCCGTATCGCCGATTTCAAATCCTTCTTCGCGGAAGCGGCGGAGGGCGAAATTGGTCACTTTCCATAGTTTCTCAATACGCTCTGGTTCTTTTCGGATGATGTGGAGCGCCTCTCTGGCTGCCGCTGTTGCCGCAGGTGTGTTGGATGCGCTGAAGATATAGGTGCGGCAGAAGTGTCGCAGGTAGTTGATGGTGTCGAAGTCTCCGGCTATGAAGCCGCCGATGCTTGCGAGGCTTTTGCTGAAGGTTCCCATGATGAGGTCAACCTCGTCGAGCAGTCCAAAGTGGTCGCAGACACCTCTTCCTTCTCTTCCGAATACGCCTAAGCCGTGTGCTTCGTCAACCATGACAGAGGCGTTGTATTTTTTCTTCAGGCGGATAATCTCCGGGAGGTTGCACAAATCGCCTTCCATGGAGAATACGCCGTCAACGACAATCAGTTTGATGGCATCTGGTTCGCATTTCTGCAGCTGTTTCTCCAGGTCTTCCATGTCGTTGTGTCTGAACTTGAGCTGTTTTGCGAATGACAGTCTTCGTCCGTCAACGATGCTGGCATGGTCACGCTCGTCGCAGATGATATAGTCTTCGCGACCGCAGATGACGGCAAGCACTCCGGAGTTGACAAAGAATCCTGTGGAGAAGCAGAGCGCATCGTCTTTATGTTCGAACTCGGCAAGTTCTTTCTCTAACTGGATGTGGAGGTCGAGTGTTCCGTTGAGGAACCGGCTGCCCGCGCATCCGGAGCCGTATTTGTCGAGTGCATCTTTTGCGGCTTTGATGATACGTTCATCGCCTGTCAGTCCGGTATATGCATTTGAGCCGAACATGAGGACGTTGTGTCCTTCCATTTCGACTTCTGTTCCTTGCTTCCCTGAGATGGCCCTGAAATAGGGATAAACCCCTGCAGCCATATATTTCTGAGGTTCGCGATAGTTCTTCAGTCTCTCTTGTAAAAGTCCCATATTATATAAATAGGTATTGAAAATCTCTTAACAATTTAGGCTGCAAAGATACAAAAAATGTATTAGAATCTTGTTGTTTTTTGAAAAAATGTGCATTTAGGTGGAAAAATGTTGTTAAATGGAGTGTTTTCAAGTGTAAATTTATTATTTTTGCAGCATAAAACAACCGAGGGCGCGCGCAAGTGTTTGATTGAATGAAGAAGCATATAACATTTATTCTGAATCCGATTTCGGGGAAGGTGAAGAAGGCGGGGATTCCGGTTTTGATAGATAAGTATCTTGACAAGAATCGTTTCGATTATACGCTTCGCTATACGGAATATGCGGGTCATGCGGAATTGATTGCGCGTGAGGAGCGTGAGAAGGGAGTGGACGTGGTCGTTGCCGTCGGTGGCGATGGGACAATCAACGAGGTGGGGCGTGCCCTCGTACACTCTTCCACGGCTATGGGTATCATTCCTTGTGGTTCGGGAAACGGGCTGGCGCGTCATCTGATGATTCCCATCAATATTAAGAAGTCGATTTTGATTATCAATCAATGTGATATTTACGACCTCGATTACGGAGTGATTAACGGTCATCCGTTTTTTTGCACGTGCGGCATGGGGTTCGATGCTTTTATCAGCATGAAGTTTGCAGAAGGTGGAAAGCGAGGTCCCGTGAAGTATATTGAGCATGTGTTGAAAGAGGGACTGCGCTACAAGCCGGAGATTTATACGATTGAGGATGAGTCGGGCACGGTGCAGTATCACAAGGCTTATCTCGTGTCGTGTGCCAATGCATCGCAATATGGTAACAATGCTTACATCGCTCCGCAAGCCTCAATGAGGGATGGGGTGATGGATGTGATTATCATGGAGCCTTTCGACTTTCTGGATGCTCCCCAGGTGAGTTTTGACATGATGAACAAGACGCTGCACAAAAGCAGTAAGATAAAGACTTTCCGCTCGAAGAAGATATGTGTCCACCGCAAGAAAGAAGGTCCGGTGCATTATGACGGCGACCCGATGATGCTGGGCAAGGATATTGAAATCTCCTTGGTAGAGAAGGGGATTAAGATTATCGTGAATCCTGAGGCGGAAAACAAGAATCGCGACCCGAACATGGTGCAAAATGCGGTGTGCGAACTGTTCAACAGTTTCAGTACGGCGCGTGCGGACATTACTCGTCAGGGCAGGCGTTTGCTGGCTGTGAACAAAAAACTCTGGCGGAAGATGCGCAAATGAAGTCATCCTTCCCTTTCTGTTTTTTCATCCCGACAACTTGTCTGGCATCTCGCCGCGATTGTATATTTATGCATAGGTGACGGTTTTGTGGTCTCTTTTGTAAACTATTGTTTTTCAAGAGGTTATAGGTGGTCTTCCAAAAGTTGAACTTTTGGCTTGCGAAAGTTCAACTTTTAGGCGGTGAAAGTTGAACTTTTAGGACGCAAAAGTTGAACTTTTGAAAAGCGAAAGTTCAACTGCATATTTATACGCCCTTATCTGTAAGTTTATGCAGCGAGGGAATGTTTTGTTGAAATATTGCTAAAGTCACGTTAAAAAGGTGCTTTTGTTTTTTGTTTTTATAAAAAAATGGTTACCTTTGGGAAGAAAAACCGAATTTAGACAAAACAGATAGTGATATGAGTTATTTGCGATTTGAGAAAGCCTTGATGACAAACTTGGAGGAGTCTCTTCCTCGCGAGTTGTTGCGAACCAATCGTTCTGGCGCTTATTCGTGTTCGACGGTTGTTGATTGTAATACGCGAAAATATCACGGATTGCTGGTTGTGCCTGTTCCCGGGTTGGATGATGAGAATCATGTGTTGCTCTCGTCTTTGGATGTGACGGTGGTTCAGCATGGTGCGGAGTTCAATTTGGGTTTGCATAAGTATGGTGAGAATTGTTACAGTCCGAGGGGACATAAGTATATCCGTGGTTTTGACTGTGACAAGTTGCCGACGACTCTGTATCGTGTGGGCGGCGTGATGTTGAAGAAAGAGGTGCTGTTCCAGCATTATGAGGATAGGATTCTTATCCGTTATACGTTGGAGGATGCCCATTCTGCGACCTTGCTTCGCTTCCGTCCTTTCCTGGCGTTTCGGAGTGTGCGTGAGTTCACGCATGAGAATTATGTGGCGAACCGTGATTACCAGTTTGTGGATAATGGGATAAAGACCTGTATGTATGCAGGTTATCCTGATTTGTACATGCAGTTTTCGAAGAAGAGTGACTTCGTGTTCCAGCCTGATTGGTATCGCGGCATAGAGTATCCGAAGGAGCAGGAGCGGGGATATGATTCGAAGGAAGACCTGTATGTGCCGGGTTATTTTGAGATGCCTATCCGGAAGGGTGAGAGCGTGGTCTTCTCAGCTTCCACTTCGGAGATTGCGACATCTAAGCTGAAGAAACTGTTTGATGTGGAGTATGAGGACCGTGCGCCGCGCGACAACTTCTTCCATTGCCTGGTGAATGCCGCACACCAGTTCCATAATCGTGAGGAAAACGATGACCGTTATCTGCTCGCCGGTTATCCATGGTTCAAATGCCGGGCGCGCGATACGTTCATTGCTTTGCCGGGTCTGACGCTCGCTATCGGTGAGCAGGATTATTTTGAATTGGTGATGAAGACGGCAGAACGGGGACTGCGTGAGTTCATGGGCGGCAAGCCGTTGAGTGTGAAAATCTACGAGATGGAGCAGCCGGACGTGCTGTTGTGGTGTGTCTGGGCGATACAGCAGTATGCCCGTGCCTGTGGCGATGAGAAATGCTTGCGCAAATACGGGAAGTTGCTTTCCGACATTATTAAATATATTATAAAGGGTAAGCATCCCAATTTGCGGTTGGAGGCGAACGGACTGCTCAGTTCTGATGGAAAAAGGACTTCGGTGACTTGGATGAACTCCACGGTAAATGGTTGTCCGGTCGTGCCTCGTTCGGGTTTCATCGTTGAGTTCAACGCACTGTGGTATAACGCTTTGATGTTTGCTTCCCATCTTTTGAAAGACACCAAAAAGGCGGAGTCGGCTGATTTGGAGAAGCGGGCAGCGCTGTGCGGACGGACGTTTGCGGATGTCTTCGTCAACGAGTATGGGTATCTGTATGATTATGTCGATGGCGATGTCAAAGATTTGAGTGTGCGTCCCAACATGATTTTCCCGGTGGCGTTCGATTATTCGCCGCTGTCGGTCGAGCAAAAGAAGAGTGTGCTGGACGTGTGTACACGGGAGTTGTTGACCCCCAAGGGCTTGCGCTCCCTGTCGCCTAAGAGTGGGGGCTACAATCCGATGTATGTCGGTCATCAGTCACAGCGCGACCAAGCTTATCATCAGGGTACGGCATGGCCCTGGCTCGGTGGGTTCTACATGGAAGCGTGCCTGAAGTTGTACAAGCGTACGCGCCTGAGCTTCATCGAGCGCCAGATGGTGGGCTATGAGGACGAGATGTACTACCATTGTCTGGGTACCATCTCTGAATTGTTTGACGGCAACCCGCCCTTCTTGGGTCGCGGTGCCATCTCTTTTGCGATGAATGTGGCTGAGATACTGCGCACACTCAGTTTGTTGGAAACTTATACGTATCAAAAATAAAGGAGGGGAGGAAAAGATATGAAAGTTCTGATGTTTGGATGGGAGTATCCTCCTCATGTGTATGGCGGTCTTGCGACGGCTAATTATGGTATTTCGGAGGGATTGCATGCGCAGGGCGATGTTGAGATAACGCTTTGTCTGCCGCATCCTTTCGGCGATGAAGACCAGACGGCAGCGCAGATTGTTGCGATGAATGCGGTGCCGATCGTTTGGCGTGACGTGAACTATGACCATGTCAAAAACAGCCTTGGCAACGTGATGTCTCCAGAGTTGTATTATCAGCTTCGCGACCATATCTACGCCGACTTCAGTTATATGAACGTCAATGAGTTTGGCTGTATGGAGTTTGCCGGCGGCTATCCGCAGAACCTGCATGAGGAAATCAACAACTATTCCATCATTGCCGGTGTGGTTGCACGGCAGCAGGAGTTCGACATCATCCATGCTCACGACTGGCTGACGTATCCTGCGGGTATTCATGCGAAGCAGGTTTCGGGCAAGCCGCTGTGCATTCACGTGCATGCCACGGACTTCGACCGGTCGCGGGGAAAGGTGAATCCGACGGTCTATTCGATAGAGAAAGACGGTATGGACCATGCCGATTGCATCATGTGCGTTTCTGAGCTGACCCGTCAGACGGTCATCAACCATTATCACCAGCATCCGTCCAAATGCTTTACGGTACACAATGCCGTATATCCTTTGAAGAAAGAGTTGCAGGATATTCCCCGTCCCGACCACACTGACAAGGAGAAGGTGATTACGTTCCTCGGGCGAATCACCATGCAGAAGGGACCGGAATATTTCGTGGAGGCTGCCAGCCTGGTGCTCCATCGCACCCACAATGTGCGTTTCTGCATGGCAGGCTCGGGCGATATGATGAACAAGATGATCTATCTCGCAGCCGAACGCGGTATTGCCGACCGCTTCCACTTCCCGGGATTCATGCGGGGAAAAGAAGTCTATGAGTGCCTGAAAGCATCGGATGTCTATGTGATGCCTTCGGTGAGCGAGCCTTTCGGTATCTCGCCGTTGGAAGCGATGCAGTGCGGCACGCCGACCATCATCTCCAAGCAGAGTGGCTGTGCGGAGATTCTCGAGAACTGCATCAAGGTGGATTACTGGGACATACACGCCCTTGCTGATGCCATGTATTCCATCTGCCACAACGATTCGCTCTTCAAATACTTGCAGGTAGAGGGAAAGCGGGAAGTTGATCAGATTACGTGGGAGAAAGTCGGCAGATGGATTCGCGAGCTCTATGAGCGGACAATGAGTCAGCGAGGCTGAAGAATAAGGTGGCGTCAGCCGGATGAAATAATAGTAAACAATCAAGACCCATGCCCCTGTGGTGGTCTTTCCGTTAAGGGAATAGGAGAGGGGTAGCACGATATGAAGACAATATGTTTATATTTTGAGATTCATCAGACGATTCATCTCAAGCGTTACCGTTTCTTTGACATCGGTACGGATCATTATTATTATGATGATTATGAGAATGAGACATGCGTCAACGATATTGTGGAGCGTTCGTACATGCCGGCGCTCAATACGCTTCATGACATGATTAAGCAGCATGGAAAGTATTTCAAGGTGTCGTTCTCACTCTCTGGTGTCGGCATGGAGCAGTTGGAGGTGCATGCCCCGCAGGTGCTCGAGAAGTTGCAGCAGATGAACGAAACGGGATGCGTGGAGTTTCTGGCAGAGCCTTACTCGAACGGTCTGTCGTCGTTGGTGGATGAGGCATGCTTTGCATCGGAAGTGAAGCGTCAGACTCAGAAGATTTATGAGTATTTCGGTCAGAAGCCCAAAGTGCTGAGAAACTCCTCGCTTATCTACAGCGACGATATTGGTATGCAGGCTGCGGCGATGGGCTTCAAGGGCATGTTGACGGAGGGTGCAAAACATGTGTTGGGATGGAAGAGCCCGCACTATGTCTATAACTGCTCTGTTGCTCCGTCGCTCAAACTTCTCTTGCGCGACTATACGCTCTCTGACGATATCAGCCTTCGTTTCAATAACCGTGAGTGGGAAGGCTATCCGCTGTTTGCCGATGCTTATATAGACCGTATCGCTGCGTTCCCTGCAGAAGAGCAGTGTTTCAATATTTTCATGGAGTTGTCGGCGTTGGGTATTGCCCAGCCGCTCTCTTCGAGGATATTGGATTTCATTGCGGCGCTTCCGGCAGCAGCAAAGGCGAAGGGTATCACGTTCTCCACGCCATCCGAAATCTGCAGGAAACTCAAGAGCGTAGGCAATCTGAATGTTCCCGACACGTTGTCGTGGAACGACGAGGAGCGCGACGTCTCTACGTGGTTGGGTAACCCGATGCAGCGTGAGGCATTCGACAAGCTGTACAGTGTTGCCGAGCGTGTTCGGATAGCCAACGACCCGCGCATCAATCAAGACTTTGATTATCTGCAGGCAGGAGACAATTTCCTTTTCATGACCACCAAGCCGTCAGACCTTCCCGTGAATCGGGGCATTTACAGCAGTGCGTTTGACGCTTTCACCAATTACATGAATATCCTTGGCGATTTCATCAACCGCGTGAATTCCTTGTACCCAGATGATATTGACAATGATGAACTGAACTCGTTGTTGACGACCATCAAGAATCAAGGCGACGAGATTGCGATGAAAGACAAGGAAATCTCCAGGTTGCAGGCGAAAGTTGCCAAGATGCAGGAGGGAGAAAAGCACAAGAAGCCTGTGGCGAAAGGAAAACGACCGACCACCAAGGCGTGAGTGCAGGGGCGTTTGGCGACAAAGAAAAATCCCGCAGGGCTTTAACGGCTCTGCGGGATTTTCTGTTTATAGGTTCGTGTCGGCATCAGCTGAAGAAGCCGAGCAGCGTACCGGCTGCCACCGCCGAACCAATCACACCGGCAACGTTCGGACCCATGGCGTGCATGAGCAGGAAGTTGTGGTGGTCATATTCTTGTCCCATGTTGTTGGAGATGCGGGCAGCCATGGGCACGGCTGACACTCCGGCATTTCCGATGAGCGGGTTCAGTTTGTTGTCTTTGGAAAGGAACAGGTTCATGAATTTCACGAACAGGATGCCGCTGGCAGAGGCAACGATAAACGCCATGGCACCGAGGATGAATATCTTGATGGTGTTCATCGTGAGGAATTCTGATGCCTGTGTGGAGCAGCCTACGGTCAATCCGAGCAGCACGACGATGACGTCGTTCAGTGCCGACCCCGCCGTCTTTGCCAGTCGGGTGGTCTTTCCGCTCTCTTTCAGCAGGTTACCCAAGAAGAGCATACCGAGCAGAGGCAATCCCGAAGGCACGATGAATGTCGTCAGGAGCAGTCCGATGATGGGGAACAGGATGCGTTCCGTCTGGCTGACGTAGCGTGCCGGCTTCATGTGGATGACGCGTTCCTTCTTCGTCGTGAGCAGACGCATCAAAGGAGGCTGTATCACCGGCACGAGTGCCATGTATGAATAGGCACAGACGGCGATGGCTCCCATGAGGTTAGGGCTGAGTTTTGACGAGAGGAAGATGGCTGTCGGTCCGTCGGCACCGCCGATGATGGCGATACCGGCTGCCTGGTTGGGCTCGAAGCCCAGCGCCAGTGCGACCATATATGCTCCGAAGATACCAAACTGTGCGGCGGCTCCGATGAGGATGAGTTTCGGGTTGCTGATGAGTGCAGAGAAGTCGGTCATCGCTCCGATTCCGAGGAAGATGAGCGGTGGGTACCAGCCTTGTCGCACGCCTTGGTAGAAGATGTTGAGGACGGAGTTGTCTTCATAAAGTCCGATTTCCAATCCGGCTTCAGCCTTGAAGGGGATATTGCCGAGAATGATTCCCAATCCGATGGGTACCAACAGCAGGGGCTCGAAGTCTTTTTTGATGGCAAGCCATATAAATATTGCCCCGACCACAATCATGATGATGTTGGGTGTCGTAGCGTTGGCAAAGCCTGTATAACTGAGGAAGTCGTTAAAGTTGCTGACTAAAAAATCGATGAATCCCATAAGCGAGTTATTCAATGGTTAAAAGTGTGGAACCTTCAAGTACGGTATCGCCTTGTTTGACGAGGATAGAGGTGATTTTTCCGCTGTAGTCTGCCTCGATGTTGTTCTGCATCTTCATGGCTTCGAGCACGACGACCGTGTCACCGGCTTTGATGGTGTCGCCCACGTTGACTTTGATTTCGGTGATGGTGCCGGGCAGGGGAGCATATACTTTGTTTCCGCTTCCGGCAGCGACAGTCTCTTTCTTCACGGGTTCAACTGGCTCGGGCTTGCTGGCAGCTGCGGGCTTCGGCGGCTCGATGTGTGCCACTTTCTGCCTGTGCATTTCTCTGACGGGTTCTTTCATCAATACGCTGAACGACTTTCCGTTCACGTTCACTCTGGCGATGTTGCCTTCAATTTCTTCTATTACAACGTCGTAGTTGACGCCTTCCACGCTATAGTGATATTTATTGTTGTCCATGGTTATTGTCTGTTTTTATTATTGTTTTACGTTACTCCAGCTGGTGTGTTTCGGACGGATGGTGATGACGCCGCTTTCGATGTCATGTGCATTGTCCTGATACTCTTTGAGTGCCATGGCGATGACAGCCATGTAGATTTCCTTCTCGTAGGTTTTGATGCCGTGGTTCTTGAGAGTCTTGGCAAATTCCTCGGTCCGGCTCTTCGTTCTTTCTTTCTCTTTGATTTCTTTTTTGGCTTGTTGCCGTTTCATGAAGATTCCAAAGACGGTGAAGAAGATATAGAGCAGTGCCAGACATCCGAAGACGATGCCCATCGACAGCACGGTGATTCCGACACCGTAGGGGTCGTCGCGTTTCAGTTTGCTGACTTTTGTCTCGGTCACTTGGATGAAGTTGTCCGTTCCCGGCGTTACGGCTCCTGCTGCTTTTACCACCCATTGCAGACTTTGGTCTGTCTTCTTGGCGTAGGAAGCGTTTTCCGGCAGCGCAGGAATACTTATGGAGTCGATCAAGTCGATGGCGTTTCCGTCGTACAGTGCAATCCATAGCGGTTCGCCGGGATTGACTTTTGCGCTTAGGTGCCGCGCGCCTTTCGTTGGGTTGCTGTTGAGGTAGAGTACGAGATGCTGCTTGGCTTTCAGTTCCGTGCATTCATCATGACTGGGGATGAGTGACATCCGTCTGATGCGTTCGGGAACGGGCATCTGCAGGTTGAGCACCGAAGTGTCGGTCGTAATGTACATGTTGCGTACATTGTAAGTGGAGAAAGCCGTGTTGGCAAGTTCCACCCATGGCAGCCGTTCTCCGAATTCGTCGATGAGGTTGGCGGTGTTGTTGGTCAGCACCTCGTTGATTTTGATGTTCTTCGCACCTTGTCCGAACATCAGTGTGCTGACAATCAAGCCTACCGAAATTAGATAATACCTTTTTCTCATATTTTGTTTTTGTTATGATATGGTCATTAGCTGCAGAAGAATACGACAATTAGCTGTGCGAGCAGGATTCTGAGGAACATGCTCAGCGGATAGACCGTCGAATAGCCCACCGATGCCGTCTCTCGCGAGCACAGCGAGTTGGCATAGGCGAGGGCAGGGGGATCGGTGTAGGTACCTGCAATCATTCCCATGACGGTGAAGTAGTTGAACTTATACTTCAGTCGGGTGATGACACCGACAATCAAGATGGGGATGACCGTTATCAGGAAGCCCGTATAGACATATTTCAGTCCGTCGCCCTCGATGAGCGTTTCAACAAAGTTGCCTCCGGCTTTGATGCCCACGCTTGCGAGGAACAGCACGAGTCCTATTTCGCGGAGCATCATGTTGGCACTTGTCGTGGTGTAGGTCACCAGATGTATCTTGTAGCCGTAGCGTCCGATGAGGATGGCGACAATCAGCGGACCGCCGGCGATACCCAGTTTCAGCGGGGTCGGCATCTCGGGAATGGCTATCGGCAGGCTGCCGAGGATGATGCCCAGCACGATTCCCACGAAGATGGTGGCGATGTTAGGCGCTTCCAGTCGCTTGACCGAGTTGCCCATCGCGTTAGACACGCGGTTCACGGCATCCTCCGGACCGACCACCATGATGCGGTCGCCAATCTGCAGGTTCAGGTTGCTGCTCGCAAAAAGATCCATTCCCTGGCGGGTGATGCGGGTGACGTTGACGCCATAGACTGCCGAGAAGTGCAGTTCGCCAAGTGTCTTTCCGTTGACAGAGGGTTTCGTGACGAGGATGCGGCGGCTCACCAGCGGCATGTCTTGCTTCTCCCATTCCACCTCTATCTGCGGACCGATGAAGGCAACAATCGCCTCTGCGTCGGCTTCCGCACACACCACGTATATCTGGTCGCCCAGTTCGAAGATGGTGTCTCCGTTCGGGATGCTCACATGACCGTTGTGCAGGATGCGCGAGCAGACGAAGTCTCGGTTCAGGAACCGGTGGATTTCCATCAGCGTTCGCCCCGAAAGGTATGAGTTGGACACCTGCAGGTGCATGTGGTGGGGCTTCACGTTGGCGTTCTCCTGCTCGTGTTTCTCCAGCTGTTCCTCCTCCTTCTGGAAGTTCACCTTGCACAGATACTTCACGACGACCATCGCCCCGATGATGCCTACCACGCCGAGCGGATAGGCACAGGCGTATCCGGAGGCTATCTGCACGCTCTTCGAAATCGATTCGAGCGCCTCGTTGGCAGCACCAAGTCCGGGAGTGTTGGTCACCGCACCATAAAGCGTGCCCACCATCATCGGCAGATTGTCAGGATCGCTGGTGTCGAAGAAGATATAGTAGCATGCAAACATCACCGCCACGTTGAGCAGAATCATGACCGTAGCCAGCGAATTGAGCTTCATGCCGCCCTCGCGGAAACTCGCGAAAAAGCCGGGACCCACCTGCAGACCTATCATGAAGACAAACAGAATGAGCCCGAAATCTTGTATGAAAGTGAGAATGTCGTTCGGACCCGTGAAGCCGAAATGACCGGCAACGATGCCCGTGAACAGAACAAACGTCACACCCAGAGAGATGCCTCCAATCTTAATCTTTCCGAGATAGACACCGAGAGCAATGACAATAGCATAGAGAATCGCTATGTGCGCCACAGATTCGGTGGAAGTGAACAACTGAATGAACCAGTCCATGTGTGCTTTTCTTTTTATGAAAAATACATTATCCTTTAATTAAGGGGCAAAATTACTCAAAATATTGGATATGGGAAATTTTTTTGAATACTTTTTTTCCACACCCCGTTTTTATCCTCCCGCCAGCATCCGGGTTAGTGTTCATATTGCAACTAAAAAACGCCCGTTTTGGCGCGCCCGATGCAAATGCTTGCGATATTTCAAAAATAAAATCTTGCGGTCGGAAAAACCGCCTGTTTTCAGAAACATCCGTAATCGTCTGACACAAAGAATTTTACAGCGACGGCACCACTTTTTCACTGCAAAAAGATGATGATGGGCGCGCGAAAGTGCCACTTTCGCATCCTCAAAGTTCAACTTTCACCCTCCAAAAGTCTAACTATTACCTCCCAAAAGTGCAACTTTTGCGCACAGAAAAGGCGATTTCTTGCAATATTTATGCGAAACCGACAGCAAAACCGTATATCTTTCCACGAAACATACCATCCCTCTCGCCACTCATTTTCTAAAATCCCAAAAAACGCTTGTCAAGATATTTGCCGAAAAATTAACACATTTAACTTAAAATCCGCCCCAAATTTAACAAAAAACGGTTATGGGATTCTGTGTCAGAGTAGTTCCATGTACATGAGATTGTTATTCTTCCTGTTCGTAGTGAAAGGCTGTTGCCTTATATAAATCGTCGGTGGCATAACATATTCATTTACTGGGAAGAGGTGGAATCCTTTTCTTTTTGGTGTTGCATTATGAAAAGTTCTTTTTGTCGTTCTATTTCTTTTCGCAATTGTTCTTCTGTCGGCAGATACAATTTGTACTTCGTTGCGAATATCTGTTCGTTCCCTTTCAATATCGAGTACCTCGCAATATCTGCATCAGTTTCAGAACAGAGTACAATGCCTATGGTTGGATTGTCTCCTTCTGTCCGTTTCAACTCATCATACATACGAACATACATGTCCATTTGTCCGACATCTTGATGTGTTATTTTTCCAACTTTGAGGTCTATAAGTACAAAGCATTTCAGTACGACATTATAAAAAACAAGGTCAATGAAGTAATCTTTTGACTCCGTTCTAATTAATTGTTGACGCTTCATGAAAGCGAATCCACGCCCCATTTCCATGATAAACTCTTGAAGGTGTTCAATAATTGCCTCCTCTAATTTTGACTCAGAAAATGACGTGTTTTGTTTTAATCCGAGAAATTCAGCAATTACAGGGCTTTTTATCAATTCGTTCGCCTCAGCGTCCTCTTGCTGGGAAGGAAGTGCTGGTCGTTGGAAATGGCGTTCATAGTACTGCGTGCTGATATTTCTGTCGAGTGTTCTTACACTCCACATCTCATGAGAGGCAGTTTCCAAATACCACCTGATTGCAGTCTCATCTCCCACGCGAAGCGACTTATATATATGCGTCCATAACAGATTTGGAAATCGCGATTTCCAAATCTCATAGTTGGGAATAACCAAATAGAACTGGCGGAATGCACGCAAATAACGTTCGGAAAAGCCATTTCCATATTCATGAGTCAGTTCTATGGCAAGCATCTTTATCAACTCTTTGCCATATTCCGCCCTTTCTTTTCCATGTTGTTCTTCTTCAACAATTCGTCGGCCGATATTCCAATAAGTGGAAATCATAGCAGTATTTACTGCTGTATATGCATTTTGTCGCCCCACATTGATGATTTGCTTTATTTCATCAATAAAGGAATCTTTTTTACTGGGATAATTTTTATCATCTATGCTCATATCATCAAAACGTTACTTTATTGATAATTATTACTCCTTCTTCTGATTTTTTTGAATAGATAAACCCAACTTTGTCTAGCAAGTAGGTTTTCCCACTCCTCGTATTTCTGAATGTCGTTAAGACATTGGTCGATTCTATGATCTGCCTTTTGTTCCATGCAATGTCATTAATTGGTTCTTTTTAGAGTTGTCAACTAAATCTTAAAATTAAATAGTACACGAGCTTTCACTACAGTTAATCCCACCCAAGTTCTACATTAAGTTTATCTATTCGCTTTTGCATCATTCTATTTTTGTCGTCCTCACTTGAGCAACAATAAACCTGCATATACCCACATAGCAAGAAACAAATCATACTTATAATAAATGTAACAGGTCTTAGTTTTAAATTGTCAAAAAGATAAGCCTTTGAACGTTCTGATGCATGTGACAATAATCCCCTATACTCTATGAGAATATAAATTATTCCTTCAAAATTGAACTTTTTCTGTCTTAATTTGCATTCTGATACTAACCAAGCATAGTTTCCTGCTTTGTCTTTTTCCTTAATCATCGAAAAAGCAGATAGGACACATAATTTCAAAAGAGTAGATTTTATAAAATTGTTTGTGACATCTCTTTTCTGGAATTTGCCATCAGCAAAACAAAACTCCAACATCATAAAGTAGTTGATGAAGGCAAAATAAAAATTGCCTTCATCAAAAAAAGCTTTTGCTTGTCTATAGTATGAGAATGGAATATGAGCTTCCGGGAGCATCCGCCTAAAAATAATCAAGTCAGACAGATTGTTATGTGAGACAAACTTTTCTGCTTTTCTTTTCTGTTTCTCCCTTTTTAATGATGTTATAGGAATCGTTCCTTTTTCTTCATCATTATCATATATCCAATTAACTTCTAG
Source organism: Prevotella sp. Rep29 (assembly GCF_019551475.1). Taxonomy (NCBI): domain Bacteria; kingdom Pseudomonadati; phylum Bacteroidota; class Bacteroidia; order Bacteroidales; family Prevotellaceae; genus Prevotella; species Prevotella sp. Rep29. Next base: position 1,735,110 of record NZ_CP047159.1, on the reverse strand, counting down.
TTCGTCTATATGTATTTTTGACACCTCAAAATTGAAAGCTCCCATTGCCTCAATATAGCAAAGCCAATCTTCCATGTCCTTATAAATCTCAGGCTTTGTGGCCTCTATATGAATGATTCCATCTTTGTTATACATCTTCGGTGCAAAATCTATGTAATCTTTGACAGGTTTTGTTACACTAATATAGTACTTTCCCTCTTTAGAAAAGATGGAGAATTCATAAGGGTAGAGTTTTGCGTCAACCCTATCGTTCAATAAAAAATTTCCATCTATTTCCGCGCAAATTTGTAGTTTCATGCCTATTTTGTCTAATTTTTTCTGAAGTAAGTCTGTAAAACATAGTGAAGGATAAAAGCCCCATTTGACAGAAGTTCTACAATTTGTCCTGTTGTTTCTCTATATTTGAAACTAATGTTACCATTGTCATCATAATTACCAATGAGGGAGTAATCGAACAAATCTGATATAATTTTCGTAGTATCTTTTAGCCCATTATTTTGGAGTTCTGATACCAATGTTTCATGCTTAAATGGTCTCCGATAACTCCCATAGCTATTCTTTAATGCATCAAAAATACTCTCAATTTCATTTGAATTATAACTCACCGAAAGTTCTCCTTTTATATCCGTTACCATTTCACGAGCATATCGGTCCATTAAGATATTATTAACATCGTTGGAACTAATGGGCAAGCTAAGTGCTAAATTATCAATACCTTTGAAAAAAAGAATCAAATCGCGTGGGCGGAAAAAGGTATGGTCTATTATATGTTTAAAACCTGTTTTGTCACCATAAAAACTATCCTCATCAATAAATGAAGTCCAAGGGTCATTAAGATCGTTTATCTTTAGATTATTTTTCTGGAAATTAACAGAGATTCTCCTATTTATAAATTGCCTAAGAAGAAGTTTGGTCTCATTATTTCTATAGAAATCCTCATACCACCTTAATTCTGTGGCATAACTGGAAAAAATCTTGGGCATATCAGCCGAATAAATGAGATGCTTTTGAATATCTGTGCGCAGAAAAACTATTATCTTTGATTCAATAGAATTTCTAGCAAAAACATCATTGTTGTAGTATTTGACAGTTCTTATAAGATCTGCTAAAGTATCTATACTATCTTTATTATTTAAGTCAAGGCTAATATCTAAATCATCAAACATTAGGATATATTGATTGCTTGTATCTTCTTTCAGAATGTCAGTAACAACCTTTTCCAAGTCAGGTATAAGTTTATAGAATTCTGCCTTTTCATATTTATATTGCTTATTTGTATTTCCTGAAGCGCCGAGATATCTTTTAAAATATTCAATATTTACAGATAAACCATATTGGTGGATTATCTCCTTTACATCATAATTCCTTATGTTTATGAATCCACGACTTTTCTTTATAAAATCTGAAAGATATTTCATGCCTTTTAGGCATGCTAAACTCTGATTTTCCACAAAGAGGGCCACAAATTTAGTAAGAACAATCCACTTATATAGCAAACCTCTCTCAATAATGACCCCTTCTTCTTTCCCAATTTGGACAATCTGTTCGATGTCAATTTCGTCTTTCTTTATAAAATCGCAGAACACATTAGCCTCATTTTTCGCCAAAGAAAAGATATGTTCACCTATAGCTGATTTCCCTGTTCCCTTACGGCCAAGAATAATAAATATTTCGTTATTCAATTGGTTAATGACATCCAAGTAATCATTAAAAAAGGAATCCAACTTAATAGATGCTGTCGTTGCTTCTGCTTCTGCTTCAGGAACGCCAATACAAAAGCCTTTTGTCGTTGCACGATAGGATTTACTATCGTTTGTTTGAGGTTTTTTAATAAATCTGTCTAAAACACCCATAATAATTAGTTATTACTATTATTAATAATATTTTTCGTATTCTTCTCGTGTTATTGGAGTCTCAAGAACTATAAAGAGAATTTTATCGGCTTATACTCATAATCTGAGCACTCCCATACCCATTGCACGACTTGTCTTGTCATGTTAAGACGATTAATAGGATCTCTTATCAGACTTATCTCGAACGAATCATTATTTTGGAAAACCAAAGCCAGATAATAACAATCGGGCTTGTATTGTGCTGCAGCAAATTCATTGTTTGTCATTCGGAACTTTTGTCCCACATAATCAATGGATTTCACTTCAATATAAATATTCTTCCCGTTTGGATCACTACCTTCAAGATCAAATCCTAGGTTTTGCTTGCTAACATCCTTCAGCCTAAATCCATTAGCGTTCAATGCTGCCAGAGTATTCTCTTCCGCGCTTCTCCATTTTTGTACTCCCTCATTATATACGGCAGGTCTTGATGAAGAAGATGCATCGTTATACCACTGAGAAACGCTTGATGGAGCAGACATGTCATCCTCATCCTCTTCATCATTGAAAGTATAATCATCCTCGTCGTCATCAGAGAATTGTACTTCATTTATATTGGATAACCCCATTTTTTTGAGGAACTGGGAAATGTCATTTTCAGAAACGCCATTATCCAACAGTAATTGAACGTAACTTTCATCGATTTCTTCCTCGTTTTCATTTACTTCTTTGAAAGAACATAATCTTCCGTTCGAGATAACTAAGTCCGTGGTGCCAAGGGAGGCTAATTTATGATTCATCAAAACTTCTCTAATTCCTGCAGCAACTAACTGGGCATATCCCAAAACCGAAATTTCTGTATTATTTACTTTTGACAAAAGAGCCCCAACATCCTCAGCCTTGTTTCCTAAGTATTTTAAGAAATCATGAAGTCCATAGATCTCACTACACTCTGGCGCAATATATGGTAAATTTGAGGCAGCCATTATTTTAGCAAAGTCCTCAGCATTTAACCATGATGGAGACAACTTCAAATTAGACAGTTCTTTGCCAAATGCTTCTTTAATCTTTTTGGCAAATTCTTTCTCAAACGATTGCTTCATCAATTGAATAAGTTTGAGGTCAAAATATGGCATTAATGCGTCAATAATATGCTTATCCTTATTCGATAATGCATATTTTAATAAAGAAGCATATAGTTTAGCAAGGTTTGAAATAACTGTTACAGTAGTCTCATCCATAATTAGATGACGGCGTGAGGGATCTGTACTAAAGTCCCCATTAACAACTATACCGAGTCCGCAACTATCCTCTGTTGGTAGAAATGCATGAATAATAGCCTCGTTTTTGGGGAGCCTCGTCACCTTTCCATTATTCATGGAGAATGCTATGCTACAATTTGAATCTGAGCATACAAACCAATTAGAGATAGCATCAGTCGTTGAAACTCTTAAAAAACGTCCTTTTTCGTTTTCGTCAACTACTGCAATATTAGCAGTTACTTTTTTATTTAATAGGATTTTTATGACTTGAATACTGTTTAGGAACAATATTGTAGTACTGGCAAAAGAAGTATATTCCTCATCTATTTGATTGGCCAACACACTAGAAAAGATATATATGGTCTTAAAACCTTCTTCCTGTATTGCTTTTATTTCATTAGCTAATTCATTCTTAACAGAGTCGTCCATCTCATGCGGAATTCTTATCAAAGGAACTTTAGGTGCCTGCGGAATCAGTTTCTTGGATAATTCTTTGGAAAACGTTATCTCAAAATCACCACTTACAAGATGAACTTCCTTTGCAAAGCTCACAACTGATTTGAATCCGATACCGCGATATCCTATAGATGTACCACGTACCTTGTTTGACGAAGCACTACGGCATAGACTTTCCACATCTTTGATGTTAAATGGTCGTCCATTATTAGCAACGAATAGATAATCTCCAAAACGCTTAACGCAAAACTTGGTTGCCTTGGCGTTATCTGCATTCTGCAAAAGCTCGATAAACGAACGACTATTGTAGCTCTCAGACACATATGCTTCTAGTCCTGCAAGATCTGACAGAAGCATTGGAGAGTTTTTTGCCTCCGCTATAAGAGACTCTCTCAGTATTAATAATTCTTTATTCATCGTGTAGGATAGATTCTAATTTTACTTATTTCGTCAATCGTAATATCCAATTTGATATAATCAAAGGTTAGTACTTCAAAGCCCTTAAACTCTTCTGCATATTTAGATTCACTATCTGTATAAACAATTTCGTTGTTACTATCATAAATTGCAATATTGATAGTAAAATCATTATCAGGGATCTCACCATTTAAGGCAAGAACTTCACAGAACAATTTCAGGGAGTTTTCATCTTCTACCTTGATTGAGAAATTTTGAAGGGTAATACCGAATTGCTCTTCAATTGCTTCAAAGTGCTCGATTTTACCCTTTAGATCTCTATTATATGTACTTCTTTCAATAGATTCAACTATTGTCCATTGACCTCTTTCTCTAAGTAGTCTTAGTGTAGCAAACTTTCCATCATTTACTATTAATTCCATTCGGTCGCCATTACAAGCACCCGTAATATCTTCCAAACCGACATTCAAATCGACAAAAGAATTATCTGGAATAAATTCACCAAATATGCCTCTATGGGTCTTTAACCCATGTTTTTCAGATATGTATTTTATATCAACTTTTATTTTTTTCTTGTGATCATTATAGTTTGATATACGAAGATGTAATTCAAAAGGAAATATATTTCCTCCTACATATTCTTCTTTTGTTATTTCAAAAGATACTCCATTAATTAATTTATCTTTTAATAAATTCATATTCCTGGAATTGTTGTCTGTATTGTGACCGTTACTTTCTTCTGCAATTTGTTGACTCTCATTTATATCATCTTCGGAATGTAAAAAAGCCTGCGGATACGTTAAGAGAACATCTATTCGTGGGTCTTTTTTCTTTGATTTTCCATCCTGATTTTTAGACAATGTGTCGGCAATCTTTTGAAGAAGACTGACATACTCATCAGACCTAGTATCTCCTACCGCACTTAAATATATATATAAAGCGGGGAAGTCCGTAGACTTTAGAGCATTCTTCTTTATATCGAATATTTCGCTGAAATAATCACCATATTGCCAATATAAATTCTGAAAATCTTTGTATGACCATGGAACGTCTTGAATGTGAAAGCCATACTCTATCATGTCCAATAGTATATATAGCTCTCTATCGTATAATTGCTGATAGCCAAGGGCAAAATAACAATTTAGAATATCATTTTCTACAAATAATTGCACAAAACCTTTTAATGTACGATTATTGTTAAATTCACATCCAATAGATTCCAAATACTTATACAATTTCGAATCACAATCAGCTTTGTTGGTAAGTAGATTCACAAAACGGATTGTTTTTCTTGTTAAAAGAAAAAGTTCTTCATATTCTTCATTTGCAACCATGATTCATTTTTTCTTAAGTTTTTTCTATATAAAGTTTGCCAAAGAATAGGCAGGACAAAGTTACGGATTTTTTTCTTCATAGCAGATGATTCTTATAAGTTTTTTAGGGTGATGATGAAGAATTTTTCTTTTTGTTTTGCGGATTGCAGCTGTTGATTCCTGCCACATGGCACCTCACTTATTGGATAAAATCTTCTCACTCGACAAAATAAATGTATTTCTTTTGTTCTCATTTAATCAGATTTTTCGTAGTTTTAGATAAAATACTTTCGTTCGATCATCCCTGCATTATAGCCGTCCCTTATCAAGGGACTCTAAATGTATTATCCTCACTTATTGGATAAAATCTTCTCACTCGACAAAATAAATGTATTTCTTTTGTTCTCATTTAATCAGATTTTTCGTATTTTTAGATAAAATACTTTCGTTCGATTATAAAAAGAAAAACGAGTTTTCCTTTTGTATTATCCTCACTTATTCGTATTTTTGTGCCAAATTAGACATAAAGGACAAAAAGATGAGAAAATTGAAAGAATTAAAGGTAAAGAGTTGGTGTGTCGCACTGTTGCTGATGATGGTAGCGGTGGCGGTGCACGGTATGGATAGGAATGATGGTTTCAATCCATGTAGTTATGTGAATCCGATGATTGGTTCGGGTGGACATGGTCATGTGTTTGTGGGTGCAAACGTTCCTTTCGGGTTCGTGCAACTGGGACCGACGCAGCCGACACGGGGATGGGACTGGTGCTCGGGCTATCATGCGAGCGACAGCATCTTGAGGGGTTTCGGTCATCAGCACCTGAGCGGAACGGGCATCGGCGACCTTGGCGATATCGCCTTGCTGCCAGTGGCTTGTGCCACGCAAAAGCAGGTGAAGTTCTCCCACCAGGCGGAACAGGTGTTCCCGGGCTATTATAAGGTGATGCTGAAGAATCCGGACGTGCTCGTGGAACTGACTGCGACGAAGCGTGTGGGCTTCCACCGCTATACGTTCTCTCCTTATTGTGAGAAACCTCTGTTGACGCTCAACCTGAATCAAGGTATCGGTTGGGACAACACGAAGAGTTGTAAGATGGTGCAGGAGAGCGCAACGGTGGTGACTGGCTACCGCATGTCTATGGGATGGGCGAGAGACCAGCGGGTGTATTTCGCTGCAGAGTTCTCGCAGCCTGTGGAGCAAGTGGCGCAGGAAGGTGACAGCATCGGGGTCTTTGCGGTGAAGAATGTGAATGCTCCCGTGCTGGTGAAGGTGGCTTTGTCGCCCGTCAGTGTGGAGAATGCGAAGCAGAACCTGCAGGCGGAGCTTGCCGGATGGGATTTCAACGGCACGGTGAAACAGGCAACTGCAGCATGGAACGAAGAACTTGGAAAAATCAAGGTGGAAGGGAAGAACGAGACAAACAAGCGCATCTTCTACACGGCACTGTATCACTCGATGATTGCTCCGTCGGTGTTCTGTGACGTGAATGGTGAGTATCGGGGCTCGGACGGAAAGAAGCATCACGGCGATTTCACGAACTACACGACGTTCTCGCTGTGGGACACCTATCGGGCTGCACATCCGCTCATGTCCATCATCCACCCGGAAAAGCAGGCAGATATTGCCGAGACGATGCTGAAGATATGCGAACAGCAAGGGAAACTGCCCGTGTGGCACCTCATGGGAAATGAGACCGACTGCATGGTGGGCAACCCTGGCGTGGCTGTGCTGGCAGACTTGGTGCTGAAAGGTTATGTGAAGGACAAGGAACGGGCGTTCGAGGCGCTGAAGAAATCGGCAATGTGTGACGACCGCGGTCTCAGCCTGTTGAAGGAATACGGCTATATTCCCTGTGACCTCGATTCTACATACGAGACGGTGGCGAAGGGACTGGAATATGCACTGGCTGATGCGGGCGTGGCGAAAGTTGCCAAGCTCTTGAACAAGAAAGCCGACTATAAATATTTTTACAACCGCAGTCAGTCTTATCGACGCTATTTCGACAAGCAAACCAAGTTCATGCGCGGCTTGACGTCGGAAGGAAAATTCCGCGTTCCGTTCGATCCGTTCAACACGGTTCACCGTCAGGACGACTATACGGAGGGAACGGCGTGGCAGTATGTGTGGCTCGTGCCGCACGACTTGCACGGATTGGTGGACTGTTTCGGCGGTGAGCGACCGTTCGTTGAGAAATTTGATTCGCTTTTCATCGTCAGCGGTGACATGGGAGCTGAGGCTTCGCCCGACATCTCGGGACTGATAGGTCAGTATGCTCACGGCAACGAGCCGAGCCACCATGTGCTATATATATATAATTATGTGGGACAGCCCTGGAAAGGTGCCAAGTTGCTCCGACAGACGATGAAGGAACTCTATTCCGACGGCTTGGATGGATTGAGCGGCAATGAGGACGTGGGACAGATGTCGTCGTGGTATGTCCTCTCATCCATCGGACTCTATCAGGTGGAACCTTCCGGCGGAAAATATGTATTTGGTTCGCCACTGTTTGATGATGTGACGATACAGATAGGGAAGGGCAAGACGTTCCGTGTGAAGGCGAATAATAACAGCGATACGAATATGTATGTACAGTCGGTGAAGTTGAACGGCAAGCCTTACACCAAGTCGTATATCATGTTTGATGACATCATGCGAGGCGGAACATTGGAGTTTGAGATGGGAGCCACTCCCTCGAAGTTTGGAACCAAAAAAGCCGACCGACCATGACAATCCGGAATATCATCGCAGCAGCCGTCTGCTCCATGCTTGCTGCACCGCTCAGCGCACAGGTACACGCTGAGGTGGATGTGCATAAGCGTTATGAAGAGGTCGTGCCTGACAATGTGAAGACGTATGTCTCGAAGCGTCCGCCAGTGGAAGACCGCCTGTTCTCCTCGAAAATCATTGAGAAGACCATCAAGGAGATGCAGAAAAAACTGAAGGGCAACCCGAAGTTGGCGTGGATGTTTGCCAACTGTTTTCCGAACACGTTGGAGACGACTGTCCACTATCGGGTGATTGACGGCGAAGACGACACGTTTGTCTATACGGGCGATATCCCAGCCATGTGGCTGCGCGATTCGGGTGCTCAGGTGTGGCCCTACGTGCAGTTTGCCAATCAGGACGAACCGTTGCGGCGGATGATTCGCGGCGTCATCCTTCGGCAGTTCAAGTGCATCAACATCGACCGCTATGCTAATGCTTTCAATGACGGTCCGACGGGAGCCGGATGGCAAACCGACGAGACGGACATGCGCCCGGAAGTGTTTGAACGGAAATACGAGATAGATTCGCTCTGCTATCCCATCCGCCTTGCCTATTGGTATTGGTTGGTGACGGGCGATGCCTCTATCTTCGGTGAGGAATGGCTTCAAGCGATAACGAATGTGTTGCTGACCTTTAAGGAGCAGCAGCGGAAAGACGGCAGAGGACCGTATCATTTCTATCGGGTGACCGACCGCACTTACGACACGGTGGGATGGGGAGGCTATGGTGCTCCGGTGAAGCCTGTTGGACTGATAGCATCCGTCTTCCGTCCGTCAGACGACCGCACGTCATTGCCGTTCCTCGTACCATCCAACTTCATGGCTGTATCGTCGTTGCGCAAGGCAGCAGAGATATTGGAGAAAGTGAATGGTAAGGGAACTCAGGCAAAGGAGTGTCGCAATTTGGCAGACGAGGTGGCAGCAGCATTGCAGGAGTATGCTGTCGTTGACCATCCCAAATACGGGAAGATTTATGCGTTTGAGGTAGATGGCTTCGGCAACCGCCTGTTGATGGACGATGCTAACGTACCGAGTTTGTTGGCGATGGGCTATCTGGGAGACGTTCCGCTCGACGACCCAATTTATCAGAACACGCGTCGCTTCGTGTGGAGCGAAGACAACCCCTGGTTCTTCAGAGGGAAAGCAGGCGAGGGAATCGGCGGTCCGCACATCGGTTATGACATGGTGTGGCCGATGAGCATTATGATGCGAGCGTTTACATCGCAAGACGACAATGAGATTCGTGAGTGCATTCACATGCTTCTCGCAACAGATGCGGGGACGGGATTCATGCACGAGTCGTTCAATAAGGACAATGCGTCTAACTATACGCGTCCTTGGTTTGCATGGCAGAACACTTTGTTCGGTGAGTTGATTCTGAAACTGGTGAACGAAGGAAAGACGGACTTGCTCATGTGAGCTCGTCTTTCAGCGACTGCCATACGCTAAGCTCCAGTCGGTTTATTAGACTGTAAAGCAGAGATTTCATTGTTTTATTCCGTGCGGGTCGATACACCACTTGACCCGCACGTTGTCTTTTGTAGGGAATGTCCGGTTTCAGTAAAGACTTCGAACCGGTGTTACATTCCGCAAAGTCGCCGATAAGCACACGATTCACAGCGTTCAATATAGGGAGTCGGCTGGAAGGGAATCGTGGGTTCGAAGATTTCTTCCAGGAGTCTGGTGAGTTGCTCCGTGAACTCTTCTACCAGTGGTTTCACATCTTTAATCGGCGCATTGCCGAAACAGATAGTGGGAGCGAAATTGTCGCTGTTAGAATGTTGTATGAACAGCAATGCCGGTGAAACGGGCAGTTTGTTCGGATTCTCGCTCTCTGAGTCGTTGATGATGGCAGAGTAGAGGAGTGTCTGCAGGTAGTAGTCGCTGTGTTTCTTGATGTTTTCAGGATTAAAGACAGCTTGCACGTCAGGCAGTTTCTCCTGCTTTCGATGCCCCGTTTTATAGTCAACAACCCTCAGTGTGCCATCCACCTCGTCAAGTCGGTCTATAACACCTCCGATGGTGAGTGTTCGTTGACACTCTGACGTCTGAATGGAAATGGTTGTCTCCACCTTTTTTTCAAGCCCTAAGATTCGGAACGGCACCAATCGTTTGTCAATGCCCAGTAGCAGTTTCAGGTATTGCACAATCACCTTTCTGTTGATTAGTTGCAGTCCGTTGTAACTGGGTGATTGTCCGTTGAATAGTTCGTGGCTGAATGCTTGATCGACAGCCCTTTCTATTAGTTCCGGGTGTTTCTGCAAGTATTCGATGTCGGAATGATGAATCGTCTTTCCGTTTGCTGAAAGCGGTTCATACAAGAGCTGTGAGGCATAATGGAATATGTTTCCGAACATGCGGTTGTCGATACTGTCTTCATCGTTGTTCTCAGGCTCTCTGATGCCCGTAATGTAGTTGTAGAAAAACAACAGAGGGCAGCGCAGGTAGCGGTTGATGGCGGTCGGTGATATGCGCTGGATTTCTTTCAGTCGCTCCATGACGGCAGGTTCTTTCGCAACGACTTTAGGCGTGAGCGTCATCGGTGCTTGTCCTGCCTGTAGCGTGTGGAGTTGAATATCGTGTCCGCTCTCAGCCATGAGTTGGAGCATGAAGCGGCTCATCTCTCCCGTCTTCCCGTTTTCCGTGGCATTGTTATAGAGAATGGTGATGTCTTTTGCCCTTTGAATCAGGCGATAGAAGTAATAAGCGTATATGCTGACTTTATGGTCGGTGGTCGTCAAGCCGTATGCCTGTCGGAGCGCATGTGGTATGAACGACGTGTCTTTGAGTCCTTTCGGCATATTCCCTTCGTTGCATGAGAGGATGAGCAGGTGTTCGAAATCGAGGTTTCGTGTTTCGAGAACTCCCATGATTTGCAAGCCGACTGCCGGCTCTCCGTGGAAAGGAATAGATGTGGAGCGAATCAGTTGTTTGATGAACTGCAGGAACATGGTCGTGTCAACCTCCACTTCTTCTTGTTCAATAAGCTCAAAGAGTCGGTTCAGGAGGGTGTATGTGCGGAAGAGTGACTCTTGGAAGAGCGGGTCTTTGGTCAGTGCATCGGGTAGGGTCTCCTGATTTTGTATGGTGCGGGTCATCTGTTCAATGACGGCTATGAGCCATTTCGTCAGTTGCAGGTTTTTCCTTTCATCAGTGATTGTCGAGAAAAGGATATTCAGTCCCTCGTCCAAGCATAAATCATCTCTTTTCGGATGATAAAGATGCCGTTTGTTGATGTCAATCCGCAGTTCTTCAGCCTTGTCGGAAATCAGCTTTGCGTATGGATGCTTGAGTATGGGGGTTACATATCGAAGAATGTATTGGTCACGATTTTTCTGGTATCCGATGGTCTGCAGGTTAATCAGGTGGATGAGTAGGGAGAAGAAAGGTGTCTGCTGAAGAGGATAGCCTGTGGTCACATTCACTTCGTCAACCGTCGGCGGCAAACAGTGAATGACCGTCGGCAGCAGTTCCTCGTTGCACATCACGATTGCCGTTCGGTTTCCGTCGTCGATGCGCTGTTTGTCGTCAAGCCACTGGCTGACGTATCGCGCTTGGATATTTTCGGTTGATGCACTGATAAACGAGATGTTCTTTTCTTCTTCCAAGTGTCGATAGATTTCTTTGTTGTCAGCATCAAATTCATTGGTGAATAGCGCTTGGTTTTCAGCGATATGGATTCCAGCTTCGTGCATAAAGCCGTTATGCTTGCTCTTGTCCGTATAGTAATGGTCGAAATCCCAATAGAAGTGCGCTTTCCCTTCTTTCTTCAGACGTATGAACAGTTGTCTTTCTACTTCTTGCAGGAGGTTGAAGCCCACGAAAAGGTAGTGGTCGTATTCGAACGTCAGTTCCTCGTTCTCCACCACTTCCCTGTAGAGCGCCCCTTCGTATGCTATGTTCTGTTCTTTCAAGATGTTGTTGAAGTTGTTGTAAACTTCTTCAAGATGGCTCCATAATTGCTGGAAACGCTTTTTCAGTTCGCTGTCGTTTTCGTCGGAGAAGTTGCTGAAGAAATGCCGAAGCGCCTCTTTCTGTTCCTTGTTCAAGAACTGAGTGTCATCAAGTTCCCGTAGATTCTTGATGTTGGAGAAAATGAGCCGCGGGTCAGCCAGATGCTTATCAATGTCGTCGAAGTCGGAGAGCAGGATTTCCCCCCACCCATAAAAATGCTCGAGCGCCTCGCGCATTCCTGTTGTCTGACAGAAGACCTTGTGGAGCTTGCATATCAGTTCCATCGGCTCGCAGACCGTGCGTTTGGAGTATTTGCGGAAGAAATCGCTGATGGTGATGTATGAAGGGCTCCAAATCGGTTTGTTCACCACTTTCGCAAGTTCCTGATTGAGAAACAATGATGCCCGTTTGTTAGGAAATATGATAGCAATTCTCGAAAGGTTGGTACCATATTTATCTATTATATCCCGTGCGACGTATTGTAAGAAAGTCTGTATCATTTTTTTGCAGGTTATGTCAGTTGAACTTCTTGAATTTCATTTTTATACACGAACCAAAGGAAGCCGCTGATTTTCTGGTATCCCATATCGGTGAGAAGTTGCATGTATTGACGTACTTGTGATTGGTATTCTTCACGTGGTTTGCCGAATTTGAAGTCTATGACAACGGTCTCCTCTCCGTCAGTCATCACGCGGTCGGGGCGGTATTGCACGAGTGCTCCCTGCTCATCTTTTGTGAGAATCGTGCATTCATTGAACACCTGCCATTTCGGAGAGAACCATTCCGCAATCCGTTTGTTGGAAATAATCTTGTTGAGCATGCCTTTAATCTTTGCCTCGCTCACATCTTTCTGATAGAGAATGCCATCTCTTCTGAGTTGTTCGAGCATGATAGCGATATCATCAATCGTATGTATCTGTGAAAAAATCTGATGAAGTACATTTCCTGCTTTGATATAACTTTCTTGATGTGCGTCGGGCTCTCCCATGATGAATTTCTGACTTAGGTTGCTTTGTCGAAATTCGGCTTGTGTCTCGTAGCTCTTGATAGTTATTCTGAGCGGTGTAGGCATCGTGAGGAATGTGTTTTGCAATGCATGCTTTTGCATTTCATTTTGGCGCTCTTCAGCTTTTTCCAGTGTTCCATACGTGAAAACGATATTCATCTCATTTCCCTCATCCTCCAGCGTTGCCCGGTCTCCCAGTTGCTCTGCAATTTTCGGAAGCACCTCCTGTATGATTTGACTTCTCGATTGATTGTTGTCTCTTTTTCCAAAGGCAATCAGGCTTTTTCGGGCTCTTGTGAAAGCAACGTAAAGCAGGTTCATGTTATCTACGGTATTCTGCAAATGCTCCTGCCAATAGTCTTTCTCGTAAATCGTTCCGAGCAGTTGTTTGGAAGAATAGGGGATAGGCACAATGGGAAGCGCATTGAATGGAGCCTCGCCTGGCACACACCAAATCGTTCCCTGCTGTTCGAGCTGCCAATCGCAAAACGGAATGATGACATGTGGAAATTCCAATCCCTTGCTTTTATGGATGGAAATGAGCCTGATGCCATCGATTTCATCACCTTGTACGGTCATTTCGGAAAAGACGTTCTCCCAATCTTTCAGAAACATGTTGATGTCTGGAGTCCGTTCACGCAAATAGTCACCTAATATATCATATAGAGTGGCGATATAAGTGCTCTGACCGGAAAGTCTATCGAGATGAAAAATATGATAGAGTCGCTCCACCAAGTCAAAAAGAGGCATGCCCGTCAGGCGCATGTGTTCCTCGTTAAATGCTTCGGGAAGAAGTTCGGTGACGGGGCGTCCTTCCGCAAACAGGGCTGAATCGCTCAGATGGTTTTGAAGAATTTCTTTTTGATAACATTTTGCCAGTTGCGCCATCGTTAGATGGTCTTCGGGAGTGTTCAGGACCTTCAACGCATCAATAAGCATATTTACAGCGACTGAAGCATTCAGCTTGAACGCCTCATCCGAAACGATTTTCACTTCCGGCATATTTTCCATGAAATGATTTGCTATCGTCGGGATGTCGCGATTCACACGGACAAGTATCGCAATGTCATTGCTGCGGACACCTTTTTCCACGATCAGGGTGTTTACTGTCTCTATCAGCTTCTCCAGAACATTTTTTCTGTAATCCTCTTTTGGAAGCAGTTCGATGTGTACATAGCCCTTGTCGGTGTTTTCTTTCCATTTGGGTAGCTGTTGACACACATCGGCATAAGCCCGCCTGTACATTTCGCTTCCAGTCACACCTTCTTCTTCCAGTTTCCGCTCCTCAAGTATGACCGCCTGTTCGAAAAATGCGTTATTGAACGTAATAACCTTCCTGTCCGAACGGTAGTTGGTGTCAAGATGCTTGATTTCGAATTGGTCTTGTCCGTGCGGAAACTCTGCCTCAATATCGTTCAGCAGTCTCCAGTCGCCCGAACGCCATCGGTAAATGCTTTGCTTCACGTCGCCGACAATCAGGTTCTTATTCCCATGACTCATACATTCGGTCAGCAGAATCTTGAAGTTTTTCCATTGAATAGTGCTCGTGTCTTGAAACTCATCAATCATGATATGCTTCAGGCGCGAACCGATCTTCTCGAAAATAAATGGCGAGTCTTGATCTTGAATCAGTCTTGAGAGGAGGCTCTGTGTGTTACTCAAAAGAAAACGGTTCGCCTCTTCATTCAGTTGGTTCACACGTCTCTCAATATGTCCCAGCAACCTTAATTGGTTCAGATGGCGAAGCGTGAGATTTGCCGACTGATATAGCTTATATTGAGTTGTGCGCATGTTTTCTGCCTTTTCCATCAACGGGTGCCACACTTTCTCAGCCCTCTCGATGATGAGCGCACTCTTTGCACTCCCTTTAGGTGCCCATTGCCTGTAGTCGTCATAAACAGTAGCAGCGCGTTTGTTGAAGATGTCGCTGTTGAAATGCCCATTGCGCAGTTTCTTGAAATACGACACGGGACCACCGCTCTTCTGCCACAAATTGCACTCTTCTATGCCATGTCTCTCTAAATCCTCAAAAAAGGCATTGCCGATGGACACCATCTCGTTCTTCGCCTGATTGCGGACAATCATCAACTGCTTCTTGATGGCATCGAAAACGCCCTTCTCATTGATAGCCAGCAAGCGTTCGGAATTTTCTTTGTAGAAGTCTTTGAAGATATTCTCGCCAAAAGACTTGACTTGACCAATCACATTCCAATTCTTGTCTTCATCGATATTCTCGGAAATGAAATCCATCAACCACGTCAGCACTTCATCTTTCCCGTCCAACTCCTCGATAAGCTGATCGACTGCTTGTTGCTCTACCTGTTTGTCGTTCAGGTCAATACGCAGATTGGCAGTGAGGTTCAACTCCCGAGCCAGATTGCGGAAGACCCGTTGGAAGAACGAGTCGATGGTCTCAATCCGGAAATCATTGTAGTGATGCAGTAAATTGAAAAGTGCAGTTGAGGCACGCTCTGCAACCAACTGCTCATCCAGTTTCTCACCAGTCGGGGAAACGCCGCATAATCTCTCTACATATCCACGCGCATCAGGCAGACCATGAGCGATACCGTACAAGCCACTCAAAATCCTACGTTTCATCTCTTCCGTAGCCCGGTTTGTGAAAGTCACAGCTAAAATATGGCGAAACGATTCGGGATTGCCAATCAGATATGACAAATAATCCAAGGTAAGCCTAAACGTCTTACCACTACCTGCACTCGCCTTGTAAACATCTAAAGACTTAACCATATTTGTCAGTTATCATTTATCTAATCGTCTCTCTTTATACTCAATCTCCCGTTCTGGGAGAGGCGGAGGGACTCCCTATCCAAACAGAATCCGCAATGCTTCTTCTACTTTGTCCACACCATGCAGTTCAATGTCGTATTTAGCAGTCTTCAGCCCTTTTAGATTGTAGCGGGGAACAATCATGTGCTTGAATCCCAGCCGTGCGGCTTCGGAGATGCGCTGCTCAATGCGACTCACTGAACGCACTTCACCACTCAAACCTACTTCGCCAGCCATGCACCAACCTTCCTCAATGGGCAAGTCGGTGTTGCTCGAATGAACGGCGGCAATCACGCCCAAGTCCATTGCCAAATCGGTGATGCGCAATCCACCGGCAATGTTCAAAAACACATCTCGCTGAATCAAACGGAAACCGACACGCTTCTCAAGAACAGCGAGTAGCATGTTCAATCGACGGCTGTCAAAGCCCGTTGCCGAGCGTTGGGGAGTGCCGTATGCCGCACTCGAAACCAATGCCTGAGTCTCAAGAAGGAATGGTCGTATGCCCTCAACGGCACAGCTGATGGCGATGCCTGACAAGCCTCCCTGAACACCGTTCAAGAGAAGTTCCGAAGGATTGGAAACTCCGCGCAAGCCATCCTGCGCCATCTCGTAAATGCCTAACTCCGAAGTGCTGCCAAAACGATTCTTAATACAACGCAAAACGCGATACAAATATCGGCCGTCACCTTCAAACTGAATCACCGCATCAACAATATGTTCCAAAACTTTCGGACCTGCCAGTACTCCGTCCTTGTTGATGTGACCAATCATGAACACACCGACACCAGCGGACTTGCAGAAACGTAGAAGGCTGGCAGCACACTCACGCACCTGAGAGACACTGCCCGCAGAGCTCTCAACACGCTCGCTGTAAATAGTTTGGATAGAGTCAATCACCACGATGTCGGGATGCAAACGGTCAATATGTTCAAATACGCGTTCAAGGCAGGTTTCGCAAACAAAAGAAACCTCGTCGGATAGTTGATGCCACCCGACACGTTCGGCACGCATGCGCAACTGCGAAGCACTCTCTTCGCCACTCACATACAGCACGCCTACACCCGATAGTCTTAATACTGATTGCAGGAGCAACGTACTCTTACCGATGCCCGGTTCGCCACCCAGCAACACAAGCGACCCTACAACCATACCGCCTCCCAGCACGCGGTTCAGTTCGCTGTCCTTCATGTCGATACGCACTTCGTCTTGAACAGACGACACATCGCTCAGTTTGAAAACCTTGGCAGCATCTGCCTCTCCATGTGCTGGACGTGGGGTAGGAGAACTCGGCGCAACTCGCAGTTCCTTGAAACTGTTCCACTCACCACACGAAGGGCACTTGCCAACCCATTTGGGTGACTCCTGACCACATTGCTCACACACATAAACAACTCTATCCTTAGCCATAATCGTTAAAATACCAACAAAAATATGCAAATTCAAAAATCCCCCAAAAGTACAAAGATTTTTCCTTTTTACAAAATTATTTCTTACTTTTGCACGCATAAAACATTTTTCAAAACGATGAAAACCCATTTACTCCATATCATTCTTGCAGCAGTTCTCTTGATGGGGACAGGATGTGCAGGAGAGAAGAAGACAACCCAGACATCCGAAAGACAATCATCAGTGCTCCACGTAGCAGTCATGCCGACAATGGATTGCCTGCCCATCTATGTGGCACAGCAGCTCAACCTCTTCGACAAACAGCAATTGCGCGTGCAGCTTCATTCCTTTCAGGCGCAACTCGATGTTGACACGGCGCTGATCAATGGAAGCGTGCAGGCTGCCGTCTCCGACCTTGTGAGGACTGAGCGCATCCAAAAGCAAGGCATACCGCTCACATACGTAGCGGCAACAAACGCCCGGTGGCAACTCCTGGCAGCGCAGACAGCACGCGTCAAAGCGACAAAACAGCTCGGCGACAAAAATCTGGCAATGACCAGATTCTCAGCCACCGACCTGCTCACTGATCTCGTCGTGAAGAAGGGGAAACCGTCGAATCCCGTGTATCGGATACAAATCAATGACGTGAATATACGTCTGAAGATGCTCAACAATAGGCAAGTTGATGCGGCATGGTTCACAGAACCGCAAGCCACGGCGGCAAGACTCGCAAAGGGCATCGTCATAGCCGACAGCAAAGATGAAGACCTGGAGTTGGGCGTCATAGCCTTCAGAACTTCCAATTCCCAGGCAAAAGACAAAAAGAGTCAGGCAACAGCAGCCTCACAGGCAGACATAGATGCATTCGTCAAAGCATATAACGAAGCCACGGATTCCATCCGGAAATATGGCGTCAAAAACTATGCAGCACGGTTCCAGCAGCAATTGCGCATCGACCGCAAAACAGTTGACGCATTGCCAGACATTATATATACGCATGCTGCCAAGCCGCAAGAAAAGGCTCTTGATGCAGCAAAGAAACATATTCATCCGTAACCTGTTGCGAAAACCATGGAAGAAAACAACCGCTACATGCCCGGAGAAACACTCGGTCAAGCAATCGAAAGCTTCAGAGGCGCCATACATGCAAATCCGATACCCCATGTCATTGGGAGACTCAGCGAAATCGAAGATGATTACCGGCTGTTGCAACACTATATGCAGCAAGGATATAAAGATGAGAAGAGGGAACAACTCTATCAGACGCTGCGGAGAAAACTCGACCAACTCATGGGAGACTACCGGCTCGCCGTCGGCAATTCTGTCGCAGCAAGCCAAAACCAGCAGGAAGACCAAGCGGAAATCATCCATACGCTCCAGACATTCGCAGCCGATATCGCTCTCGCAGGGCAAGGATATAATGCCGACCGCCTACAGGAGAAATATCAGGCACATACACAATACACCGAAAAGCTTTTCCTGCAACTCTGTCGGGCACCGCAATGGAACGAACCGACAGCACAGTTCTATCAGGAACTTATACTCTCGCCGACCATCCACACCAACGACGCACAGCTCATCGTCAGTGCCCTCACACTCGGACTCATCAATATATTCGACGTCCGAAAATTCATCCTCCTGACAAACATTTATACACTTTCCGGCGACGAACAAGTGCGACAGAAAGCATTGGTAGGGTGGGCGCTCTCCATACACAACAAACTGCACATTTATCCCGAAATCGAGCAGACACTGCGGCAACTTCTCGGCGAGCAGAAAGTCAGGGAGGAAGTCCTGCAACTACAAATGCAAATATACCTCTGCATGAACGCGGAAAAAGACCAGCAGCACATACAGCAGGACATCATGCCCAACATCATCAACAACAGCAATCTCAACATCACACCCTTCGGAGTCACCGAAAAAGAAGACGACCAGCTGCAAGACATACTCAATCCCGACGCAGCAGACAAAGCCATCGAAGACGTGGAACGCAGCATGCAGAAGATGATGGACATGCAGCGGGCGGGCACCGACATCTATTTCGGAGGATTCATGCACATGAAGAACTTCCCGTTCTTCTACCAGATAGCCAACTGGTTCCGCCCCTTCGATATCAACCATCCCGCACTCAGCAAAGCCAGGGAAGCGCTCGGCGCAAACAGCCCGCTCACCATACTCGGTGCACAGACATCGTTATGCGACAGCGACAAATATTCATTCACCCTCGCTTTCGCAAACATGATTGACAAAATACCGAAAAACATCCTCGAGGCGCTCAATTCGTCGGACGCATTCCCGGCACCATTCGCAGAGAACGGAGAAGGAGAGAGCCTTCCGGCGTCTTCCACACTCATCAGGCGGCTCTATCTGCAGACACTCTACAGATTCTTCCATCTGTATAGGGACAAAAAGCAGTTCTTCAATCCCTTCCAGCCGCTCAACAAGCAGCACACGCTCTATCGCTATCCGCAACTCGCAGCCCTCTGTCGGGACACCATGACGCAACTCGCACGATTCCTGTATAAGCAAAAGCAATATCAAGATTTGCAGCTGCTGCTCCAAAACTACCCCGACAGCGACAACCAAGAGATGCAAAACATCAGGGCTTACCTCCATATCCGAAACCGTCAATACAAAGACGCTATTGTCTTGTTGGAAGGAGCGACCCAGCCGTCTGCCATGCAACTGCTCGCAAAGGCATATTACCTTAACGAAGAGTATGCAAAGGCTGAAGAGATATACCGGCAACTCACCGAAAAACAGGAAAGCCAACTCAGTCACCAACTCAACTACGCACGCTGTCTCATCAAGCAAAAGAAGAACAAAGAGGCATTACACGTATTGTTCAAATGCCATTACAACACACCCGACAACGTCGCCGTCATGCAGCTGCTCGCATGGGCACAGCTCTGTGAGAAAAAGACCGGCGAGGCGCTCGAACTGTATGGGAAAATTCTCCAACAACAACCCGACACTCCCGAGAACCAACTCAACGCGGCATACGCCTATTGGGTCACACACCAGGTGAAGGAAGCACAAGCACTTTTCAGGAAATACATAGAGGGTGCCAACCCCAGCGATTCATATCAACTCCTGCAACAGGCATTCGCCAGCGACGGCGAACTGCTTGACAGCTACCGGATTTCTCCCGTCGAGCGCCAAATCATGGCTGATATCGTTTGTGGAAAAGCATGACATGCCCGCATCTTTCAGAACCTGAGTTCGGCGACATCTCTCATTCCGTTTCCATCACATCACTCGTTTAGCGACTTCTCGCTTTTGTATATTTATGCAGGAGCGGAACAGTTAGGACTCGTTTTGTAAGCTTCTGAATTTCAAGATGTTAAATATCGCTTTCCAAAAGTTCAACTTTTAGCTTGCGAAAGTTGAACTTTTAGGCGATGAAAGTTGAACTTTTAGAGCGCAAAAGTTGAACTTTTGGAAAGTGAAAGTTCAACTGCATATTTATACGTCCTTTTCCGTATGTTTATGCAAGGTGAATTTTCGTGTTTTATCCGCCTCTTTATATTTGTCAGGAGCGAATGTTGAAAATCGCCGTTTATTTCATTCAAATATTTTGAAGTCTCAGGAATTTTTACTACCTTTGCACATCAATTTACACATAGTAAGAAAAATAGACAACGATGAATATATCATTAAAGTGGCTAAAGGAATATGTGGCGTGCGACCTTACCCCCGAGGAAGTCGCTGCAGCCCTCACGTTCATTGGGCTTGAGGTGGGAGCGCTGGAAGAAGTGCAAAGCATCAAGGGAGGATTGAAAGGACTGTATGTAGGCAAGGTGCTGACGTGCGAGATGCACCCCGACAGCGACCACCTGCACGTAACGACGGTAGATCTGGGAAAAGACGAACCCAGTCAGATTGTCTGCGGAGCTCCCAATGTGGCTGCCGGTCAGAAAGTCATTGTGGCTGATTTGGGCTGTGTGCTCTATGACGGCGACAAGGAGTTTCAGATTAAGAAGTCGAAGCTCCGCGGCGTGGAGTCTTACGGTATGATTTGCGCCGAGGACGAAATCGGCGTAGGCACCTCTCACGACGGAATCATCGTCTTGCCCGACGATGCGCCCGTGGGTCAGCCGGCTGCCGAATACTACCACCTTGAAAGCGACTGGCTGATAGAGGTTGACATCACCGCCAACCGCGCCGATGCGCTTTCTCACTACGGTGTGGCGCGCGACCTGTATGCATGGCTCCGTGCCAACGGCAAGGAGACGAGCCTGCACCGCCCGTCGTGCGACGAGTTCCAGGTTGACAACCACGACCTGCCCATCGACGTAACCATCGAGAACGCCGAAGCCTGTCGCCGATATGCCTGCGTGAGCATCACGGGGTGCGAGGTGAAGGAATCGCCCGAATGGTTGAAGAATAAACTGAACGTCATCGGATTGCGTCCCATCAACAACATCGTGGACATCACCAACTATGTAATGATGGCTTACGGACAGCCGCTCCACTGCTTCGATGCCGACATGGTGACGGGAAACCATATCATCGTGAAAGACCGAAACGAGGGCAAGAAGTTCATCACCCTCGACGGTGAGGAACACACGCTGGGCGAGCACGACCTTGCCATCTGCAACGAGGTGGAACCCATGTGTATCGCCGGCGTGTTCGGCGGAAAGGGTAGCGGTACGTACGAAACCACGAAGAACGTGGTGCTGGAGAGTGCCTACTTCCATCCCACATGGATTCGCAAATCGGCACGTCGCCACGGACTCAGCACCGATGCATCGTTCCGATTCGAGCGCGGTATCGACCCCAACGGCACCATCTACGCCCTGAAACAGGCAGCCATCCTCTGCAAGCAACTGGCTGGAGGAAAGGTGTCGATGGAGATTCGCGACGAATATCCCACGAAGATGGACAATCCCAAAGTGTCACTCAAATACGATTACGTCAACTCGCTGATAGGAAAGGAGATAGGCGTAGATACGATAAAGGATATTGTCACCTCGTTAGAGATGAAAATCCTGAGCGAGACGGCAGAAGGAATCGAGTTGGAAGTGCCTGCCTACCGTGTGGACGTACAGCGTCCGTGCGATGTCGTTGAAGACATTCTGCGCATTTACGGCTACAACAACGTGGAGATACCTACCCAGTTGAAGTCGTCGCTCGTCATCAAGGGCAGCGAAGACCAGAAGCATAAGATGGAGAATCTTATAGGAGAGCAGCTGTTAGGTTGCGGTTTCAATGAGATTCTGAACAACTCGCTCACGAAAGCCGCCTATTATGACGACCTGAAAAGTTATCCCTCCGACAGCCTCGTGCGCATCATGAATCCGCTGAGTTCCGACCTCAACGTCATGCGGCAGACACTGCTCTTTGGAGGATTGGAGAGCATCGCCTACAATGCTAACCGCAAGAATCCGAACCTGCGCTTCTTCGAGTTTGGAAACGTCTATCGGTTTAATGCTGAAAAGCAAGACTTGGAGTCGCCGATGAATGCCTACAAAGAGGAGTATCAGCTTGGTTTGTGGGTGACGGGTAAGCGCGTTGAAGGCTCATGGATACATGCCGACGAGCAGAGTTCGTTCTATGAACTGAAGGCTTATGTGATGAATATCCTCACACGCATAGGACTGCCCATCGGCTCGGTAGTGTTTAAGAACAGCGATAACGACATTTTCTCCAAAGGAATCACCATCGAGAACCGAGGCGGAAAGGTGCTTGTCATAATGGGATTGGTAGATAGACGCTTGCTCAAGGCGGCAGAGATAGAGAATCCTGTATGCTATGCCGAACTGAATTGGACGGCACTCATGAAGGCCGTTCGTAACGCCACCGTGCACTATCAGGAAATCAGCAAGTTCCCGCCAGTCAGTCGCGACCTCGCCTTGCTCATCGACAAGAGCGTAGAGTTTGTGCAGATTGAGCAGATTGCCTATCAGACGGAGCGGAAACTCCTCAAGAGCGTCGAACTCTTCGATGTCTATGAAGGCAAGAATCTGCCCGAAGGCAAAAAGTCGTACGCCGTCAACTTCATCCTCCAAGACGAGCAGAAAACGCTCAACGACAAGCAGATAGACGCAATCATGCAGAAACTTATCGCTAACCTGAAGAAAGAATTGCATGCGGAATTGAGATAAAGGAATTGCGAAATAGCGTTATAACGATATCACGTCATTACGAAAAATCGAAAAAATTGAAACAACAACTATGGGAAGAGCATTTGAATATCGTAAGGCTGCAAAGCTGAAAAGATGGGGCCACATGGCCAAGACATTTACAAAGATTGGAAAACAAATCGCCATCGCTGTGAAAGCAGGCGGTCCTGAACCGGACATGAACCCGGCATTGCGCGCTATCATCGCCAATGCCAAGCGCGAAAACATGCCGAAAGACAACATCGAGCGCGCCATCAAGAACGCAATGGGTAAGGACCAGAGCGACTACAAAGAAGTGACCTACGAGGGATATGGACCGCACGGCATCGCCGTCTTCGTGGAGACACTCACCGACAACACCACACGCACCGTCGGCGACGTACGCTCGGTATTCAACAAATTCAGCGGAAACCTCGGTACGCAGGGTTCGCTCTCGTTCCTCTTCGACCACAAAGCCGTCTTCACTTTCAAGAAGAAAGACGGATTGGATATGGACGAACTGATTCTCGACCTCATTGACTATGGAATCGATGAAGAGTTCGATGAGGACGAGGAGACCAACGAAATCACCATCTATGCCGAGCCCACCAGCTTCGGAGAACTGCAGAAACACTTGGAGAGCGAAGGCTTTGAAGTGACGGGAGCCGAGTTCACACGCATCCCCAACGACCTGAAAGAGGTGACCGAGGAGCAGCGCGAAACCATCGACAAGATGGTAGAAAAGTTGGAAGAGTTTGACGATGTGCAAACCGTTTATACCAACATGAAGCCGGAGTAGGGGAAATGAATAAACGAATCACTTATCAGACGTGCGGCACCTGTTCCAAGTTCATCGACGTGGAAGTTGATGAGCAGGGCATCTTGACGGATGTGAACTTCATCGGAGGATGCCACGGAAACCTTCAGGGCATCTGTTCGCTGGTGCGCGGCATGAAGACTGACGACATCAAGAAAAAGCTTAGCGGCATTCGTTGCGGACACAAGGACACCAGTTGTCCCGACCAGCTATGCAAGGCGATAGAAAAATTGGAAGCTACAACTTGAATTGTTGATATATAGCGTATGAAGAAGTGCCTCCCGGGAGTCTGCAGAAGACTGTCCGGGAGGCACTTTTTGTTTCGTGTCCGTTCCGGCTATTGATATTCTTCGGGCGTGATACGGTCCTTGTAAAGCTCCTTTCCTTTCTCTTTTTGCGAGCGGTAGATGAATTCAAAGATGAAGCCAGCCTCTTTATACGCCTGGATGTTGGTGTTGTTCTTCACGTCGTTGAGTAGCATCTGATGAAACTCACCACCTCTTCCCACATACGCCTCAGCATTGTCAGCCACGCCAATCATGGTGAAATGGCGTGTGAAGGTCAGCGTCTCCTGATTGAACGTGATGCTGTCTAATGTCGAATTGTTCTGAGGAGGAGTAGGGCAGTTCTTCTCGGTAAACTCCTTTGCCTCACGAGCCGCCCGCGCCTCGATGCTCTCTTGTCGGCATGCGGAGAGGGCGACCAGTGCGACGGACATGAAAATAATCAGTTTCTTCATTATCGTCTTGTTTTTTTGAGGTAATAATTAGTTTTTTCTTCTGCAAAGATACAAAAACTTCCGAGTTTATTCGAGTTTTCTGATTTTTTTTTATCTTTGCACCCAGAAACCAACATCATGTAAGTAATGAGCAAACGGGAATCTTCTAATTTATATCGCAAGGATTTGCGGAAACGGATACAGAAGGCTGCGCTGCAAAGCTTTCAGGAGAAAGGAATTAAGGCAGTGAAGATGGACGATATATCCACTCGTCTGTCGATTTCCAAACGCACGCTTTATGAGATATATGGCAATAAGGAGACTTTGCTCTTCGAATGTTTCAGAGTATATTACGAAGAGTTGTCTGCTCACATGAAAAGCTTCAACAAGTCGGGAAAGAACGTGTTGCAGATGCTGATAGAGTTCTATCGCGTTCAGGTGCGGACGTTTAGCAATACGACCCCGTTGTTCTTCTCCGATTTGCAGAAATATCCGCAGGTCGTGGCTTATTTGGAGAAGCGGCGTGCCGAGCAGAAGGTGAACTCGCTTGCGTTCTTCCAGCAAGGCATTCGCGAAGGTTACTTCAGGGACGACGTGAACTACGAGATTGTCACCCGCATTGGCGATGTAGGCATGCGCTATGTGATGGAGTCGCAGATGTACAACGACTTCCCCTTGCGTGATATTTTCCGCAACTATTTGTTTGTGTTGGTGCGCGGATTCTGTACGGAAAAGGGGCTGCTTGAGTTCGAGCACCACCTGTCGCTGTTGAAGTGATGCCTTCCTTTTAGATTCTTTCCACCTGCTTGATGCCCTTTATCGTCCGCAACTTCTTGATGAGGACGTCCAGGCGGGATGTGTCATCAAGTTGTATGACGAGATTGCCGCGGAACAGTCCGTCGTTGCTGTCGATATTGATGGAGCGCATGATGATTTTCTCTTCCTTCGAAACCACGTTGGTGATGTTGTTCACAATGCCGATATCGTCGTTGCCGATGATGCGCAGTGTGATGGCATAGAGTGATGCGCCCTTTCCGCTCCAGCGGGCTTTGACGATGCGATAGCCGAACCGTTTCCGCAATTCGGGCGCGTTCGGGCAGTCTGTCCTGTGGACCTTGATGCCTCCGTTGATGGTCACGAAGCCGAACACCGGGTCGCCGTAGATGGGGTGGCAGCATTTTGCCAGCGAGAAGTCCAGTCCTTTCAGGTTCTTGTCGATGACCAGCACATCTTCGCTTTGTCTCACCACCTTCTCGTCGGGGTTGACATAGCTGTAGTCCTTGGCGCTTTTTGCCAGTGGAAGTGCCGATGTGTTGTTCTGAAGGTGGTTCCGCACCTCGATATACTTCTCGATGACATCGTTTACGTCCAGTTTCCCGTCGGCAATTTGCTTGTAGAAGTCTGACGTTTCCTTGATGCCCAGTTTCTTGATGAGGTGTGAGACGGTTCCTTCGTCCATCTCTATCTTTCGGTTCTTCAGTCGTCGTGTGAGCAGTTCCTTCGCATAGAGTCCGTCCTTTATCTGGGTCTCTTTCAGTGCCAGTCGTATTTTGGCTTTCGAGCGTGCCGTCTTGACGATGTTCAGCCAGTCCAGCTTCGGGCGTTGCGACGGCGAGGTCAGAATCTCTATCTGGTCGCCGCTCTTGAGTGTCTCGCGCACGGGTACGATTTTATTGTTGATACGTGCGCCGACGCATGCGCTTCCCACTTTCGAGTGTATGCGATAGGCAAAGTCGAGGATGGTAGCTCCTTTCGGAAACTTCAGCAGTTCGCCCTTTGGCGTGAACACATACACCTCGTCTTCGTAGAGGTCCATCTTGAAGTGGTCCATCACCTGCAGCCCGTCTCCCGCCTCAAGCGCCTGGCGGATAGTGGTCAGCCACTCGTCGATGCCGCTTTCTCCCTTGATTCCTTTGTATCGCCAGTGCGCAGCCAGTCCTTTCTCTGCCACTTCGTCCATCCGTTGCGTGCGTATTTGCACCTCCACCCATTTGTTTTCAGGTCCGAGCACCGTGATGTGGAGGCTCTCATAGCCGTTGGATTTGGGCACGGAGAGCCAGTCGCGCAAGCGTTTAGGGTTCGGCTGATACATGTCGGTGACGATGGAGTATGCCTGCCAGCAGAGCGCATGTTCGCTGATGGCGGTTTTTTTCATGTGCGCTTCGGGTGTGTCGATGATGATGCGGATGGCAAAAAGGTCGTAGATTCTTTCGAATTCGCACTGCTGCTTCTTCATCTTCTGCCAGATGGAGTGGATGCTCTTCGTGCGTCCCTTCATGTGGAAAGACAGCCCTGCCTCTCTCAGTTTTTCCTCCACAGGCTTGATAAATCTCTCGATGTAGGCGTCTCGTGAGCGTTTGGTGGTGTTGAGCTTCTCTTTGATCATGTAGTAAGCGTCGTGCTCCATGTATTTCAGGCTCAGGTCTTCCAACTCGCTTTTCAGTTGGTAGAGTCCTAATTTGTGGGCGAGTGGGGCATACAGATAGGACGCTTCTTCTGAAACCCGTTGTTTGCTCTCGGCGTTCTCCGTGTCGCGAATCTGCCGCATGAGGTTCACGCGGTCGGCTATCATGATGAGAATCACGCGCATGTCTTCGGCAAACGACAGCAGCAGGTTCCTGAAGTTCTCGCTCTCGATGGCGGGATGTTTCTTGTAGAGTTCCTGAATGCGCGACAGCCCTTTGATAATCAGTCCTACATCCTTGCCGAACGTCCGTTCTATCTCTTGAATGTCCTCCTCTCCGTTGATGGTCGTATGGAGCAGGCAGGCGAGTATGCCGTCGCGTCCGATGCCGATGTCCTCGGCAGCAATCTGCGCCGTCTGGAAGGCGAGCAGCAATGGGTTCAGATTGAAGATGTCGCGTCGGATGTTTCCCTTGTCAATGCTGTCGTTGATGTGCGTGCGCAACTTCTCCTCATCGTCTTTCGTGAAAGACCATGCCGGCATGTGAAGCAGTTTGTCGAAAATCTCGGCAATCTCCTTTTGCTCCGCTTCTGTCATCAAGATATTCTTCGTCGCCATCATCACATTCACATTTCGGGGGACAAAGATACGATTAAGCGAATGAAAAGCCAAATTTATTTGAACTTTTCTGAGCGTGAGTATCTTATAAAAAGATAGTGCAAGTTGAGGGCAGAACAAAATAAAAGTTTGTTTTTATTTTTGTTGTTGAGCGTGAGTATCTTATGAAAATTATGAAAAAAACTCGGACCCTCCTATATAAGGAGAGCCCGAGAGTTTATTCCGTTTCCGTTAATAGTTTATTTTGGCATAACACTTCCTTTGAGGGGCTTGCCAGAGTAGTTGATATTTTCTGCGGGACGATACATCGATCGACCCCTACGTCAAGGCGAATCCATTTATTTTTTCTTCCGTCAGGCGTTCCCTCCCCATTTGGGGGAGGGTTAGGGAGGGGCTCCTCCCTTAATTGTTAAAATGTAAAGATTTCGCCCGAAATATATTTACAAACGAGACGGAAGTTTTTGTATAAACATGCGGCAGTTTCCGAATAATTATGCGAAACATGCATATTTTTCATCGAAAAACGGTGAAAATTGCTTCCAAAAGTGCCACTTTCGGGCTTCAAAAGGGCAACTATTGGAGTGCGAAAGTGGCACTTTCGCAACGTGAAAGTTCAACTTTCACAAACCGACAGCGCAAATATTCCGTATAAACCCCGCTTTTTCGCTTTCCAACTCCCTGATTTTCAGAAAACTTTTCGCAGGAGCGCTTAATATGCTTCCGCCCTTCTGATAGCCCACCGACTGAAATATACAGCCTTCTGGCGCGTTAATTTTTGTAAAGAAACCTAAAACGCCTCTCGAAGAATGTCAAAAAAAATGACGTCTCGATGGAGTGGTAAATCGTGCTTTTGTAGTTGATAGCCGTTCAGAAACAGGCTGAAAAATCGGAATAAGTGCCTAAAAATGGTATTGAAAAAAACGGAATAAGTGGCTATTTCTGCCTTCTTAAAAACGGAATAAGTGGCAAAAAATGGCATTGAAAAAACGGAATAAGTGGATTTTTTCCTTTAATTAGGATATACAAGCTGCCCGTCCTGATGCATGGAAATGGGAATGTAAATTCTTTGGTCGGCTGACTTTTAATTCAGGAATTTTGTGTATCTTTGCAAAAAACTAAAGGAAAAAAGATATGTTTACAGAAAATGATTTGAAGCAGATTTCCGGGAAGGGAATCAGTGAGGAGATGCTCCGCGGTCAGTTGGAGGCATTCGGAAAGGGTTTTCCTTTTCTGCGTCTGTCGGCAGCTGCTGCGGTCGGCAATGGCATCATGGCGCCGACTGAAGAGCAGACGGGACATTATATTGATGAGTGGAAACGCTATAAGGCGACGCGCCGGAAGATAGAGAAGTTCGTGCCGGCATCGGGAGCGGCAAGCCGTATGTTCAAAGACTTGTATGCCTTTCTGGATGCGGCGTACGACGTTCCGACGACCGACTTCGAGAAGCGTTTCTTCGATGCCATCGGCGATTTCGCATTCCACGACGCGCTGGAGGCTGCTTGCTTGCAGCATACGGGATTGGGCATCGACGCACTGCTTGCCGCAGGGCGTTATAAGGAGGTAGTTGCCTGTCTGTTGGGAAGCGAAGGGCTGAACTATGGTCATCTGCCGAAGGGGCTGCTGCTGTTCCATCGCTATCCGGAGGGTGCGCGCACTTCGATGGAGGAGCATCTCGTGGAAGGTGCGCTCTATGCGGAGAGCGGGGGAGAGGTGAACCTCCATTTCACGGTCTCTCACGAGCATCTGGCGCTTTTCGAAGCGAAGGTGGCAGAGAAAGTGCCCGGCTATGAGCAGCGCCACGGCGTGCGTTTCCACATCTCTTTCTCCGAGCAGAAACCGAGCACGGACACGGTGGCTGCCAATGCCGACAACACGCCCTTCCGCAACGCCGACGGCTCGCTGCTGTTCCGTCCGGGTGGACACGGCGCGCTGATTGAAAACCTCAACGAACGCGATGCCGACATCGTGTTCATCAAGAATATCGACAACGTGGTTCCCGACCGCCTGAAGGCTGACACGACCACCTACAAACAGGTGCTGGCAGGCATTCTGGTGTCGCTTCAGCAGCGGGCGTTCAGCTATCTGCGCCTGCTCGACAGCGGCTGTTCGGACGACGAACTCGCAGAAATCGCCGACTTCCTTGAGAAAGCACTTTGCTGTCATCATCCGAATATTGCCGAACTGCAGAAAGACAGGGCGGCGCTTGCCGATTATCTGCACCGGAAACTGAACCGGCCGATGCGCGTCTGCGGCGTGGTGAGAAACGTCGGTGAACCGGGCGGCGGACCTTTCCTGACCTATAACCAGGACGGCACCGTCAGTCTGCAGATACTTGAGAGCAGTCAGATAGACGCCTCGAACGAGACCTATCAGA
Source organism: Prevotella sp. Rep29 (assembly GCF_019551475.1). Classification (NCBI taxonomy): domain Bacteria; kingdom Pseudomonadati; phylum Bacteroidota; class Bacteroidia; order Bacteroidales; family Prevotellaceae; genus Prevotella; species Prevotella sp. Rep29. Next base: position 1,704,890 of record NZ_CP047159.1, on the reverse strand, counting down.
AGATGTTCACTGAGGGTACGCACTTCAATCCGGTAGATCTCGTCTGCGCCATCAAAGACTATCGCGACCAACCCTTCCATCTGCCCGACTATGTGGACCGCTCGACAGGGTTCATCAGCGAGAAGAGCAAGGACGGACGGGTGCTGAAGGCGCTCGAACTGCCGGGCTTGTGGAACGGTGCCATGAGCGATTGGAACACGGTCTTCGTGGAAGTGCCCCTGTCAACGTTCAACCCCGTGAAAACCGTTAACGACCTGCTGCGCGAGGAACACCGGTAATATAGCAGGCATGGGTGTGAAGGCAAACACGTTTTATCGTTCAGAAGAGCAGTTTTTGTTTGAATGATAACGAACGGGAAGATACAACTTTATCCCATGTTGCGCATTGCGCTCTTTCTTGTCATAGGCATATTCTTAGGGCATGAAATGGCGGATGCGGTCGTTCCGTCGCTGTGGCTGGCGGGCTTGGTGTCTTCAGTAGGCATCTCATTCTTTCTATTCAGATACCCGATTCTCCAGACAGCATGCTTGCTGCTGTCGGTGTCCCTGCTCGGTGCGTTCCTCGTGAGCCGGCAGGATGCCCGTTTGTCGTTGTCGCCCGATGACGATGAGCTGGTGCACCGGGCGGTGTTGGTCAGTCAGCCGGTTGAGCGCGGCAAGATTGTCCGTTGCGACTTGCGTCTCGTGGAAGGGCGCTATGCAGGACGTTTGGTGAAGGCAAGTATTTTGCGCGACACCGTTGACCATCGCTACCGGCAGCTGAATGTCGGCGACGGCATTATTCTGAGGTCGGTGTTGGAGCGTCCCCGTCAGTTCCGGCAGTCGAATTTCAACTATCCCTTGTATCTGCGTTGCCACGGTTTTAGCGCAACGACTTTCGTCTATTGGGACGCTTGGATGAAGGAGTCTGTCCGTCTGCACTCCATGTCGGCAGTTGAGCGTGTGCGTCTGCGGGCATTGATGCTTCGTCAGCGGTTGTTGTCCTCGTTACGTGTGCTGAACATCGATGCCGAGAACATGGCAGTCCTCTCGGCTATGGCGTTAGGCGAGAAGTCGGGGTTGAGCCAAGAACTGCGCGATGCCTATTCGGTCAGCGGAGCGTCGCACATCTTGGCGCTGAGCGGTCTGCATCTGGGCATTATCTACGGTCTGCTGTCGCTGCTGTTTCGTTTCCGTCGCTTCCGTTTTGCGGGCGAACTGCTGATACTCGTAGCCATCTGGACATACGCTTTTATTGTAGGACTCACACCCTCCGTCACCCGTGCCGCCACGATGATTTCCATCTATTCATTGATGGGGCTGCTCCGTCGCGACAAGTTCTCGCTGAACACCTTTGGGCTCACAGCCGTCATCATGCTTCTCGTCAATCCGCTCAGCCTTTATGACGTGGGCTTCCAACTCTCTTTCGCTGCGGTGTTCTTCATCCTGCTGCTCTTCAGACGGATTTATTGGTTGGTGTCCCGCACGGTTCTCGAGCGTTATGCACCGCTCAGGTGGCTGTGGTCGCTGGTCATCGTCTCATGCACGGCTCAGTTGGGCGCTGCTCCTCTCGTCATCTACCATTTCGGCACGTTTTCCGTTTATTTCCTGTTGGCAAATCTGGTTGTCATTCCTCTGACCACATTGATTCTCTACACGTTTCCATTCCTGCTGTTGCTCTCGTTCGCTCCCACGTTGCAGCTGTCGGTAGCGGGGTGGTTTTCTTCCCTGCTCACCCTCCAAAGCGCTGCACTCCGCTGGATTTCATCATTGCCCGCCGCTCAGATTGACGGGCTGCGCATCAGCGCGTTGCAGTTGGGATTGATTTATTTCCTGATATTCAGCCTCTGCACCATCGTTTGGAAGCTGCGCAGAGTCAAATAAAACAAATCGGAAAACTTCTCGTAGGCGGATACACATTATTATATATATAGGGGCGGATGCGCCCGAAAAGCGTCATGAATTTTACATATTTCAGCAAAGCGTTAAGAATTATTAACGCTTTTTTTTTAAGTTAACTCTATTATTCATATTTTTGCAGCATCATTCAGGAAATATCTAATTATAAAAAATTAATTTCAATTATGGCAGTATTTTATACGTTGTATCAGAACAACCGTGAAGGCTTCGCGACCAAGGGCAAATGGTATGCCCGCGTGAGAGTGAACAAGGTGAAGACGATGAAGGACATTGCCCGTGAGATTCAGGACATCGCCTCGGTGCGCAAGTCGGACGTGATGGCGGTGCTCACCGAGCTGCCCGACGTGATGAACAAGATGCTCCAGGAGGGGCACCGCGTGAAGCTCGACGGCTTCGGCTCGTTCAAGGTAGGCATCAAGACGAAGCCTTCCGACACGGTGAAGGACTTCTCGGTGACGAAGAACATCAAGTCGTCGCACATCATCTTCCAGCCCGACCGCCTTTACGAGGCGAACGGCAAGAAGGGCACGCGATTCCTCGCCTCCACGCTCGAATTCTCAGAGTGGGGACGTGGCAGCGGCGACGAGGGAAGCAACCCCTGATTCCGCGTTAAATAACAACGCGCCTCGCGTTTAATAACAGTGCGCATCGCGTTCGCCGCGAACGCGCAAACCGCCGGGCAACGCAGCGCCGGCACATATTCACGAACATAAACAGTAAACCATCAAAAAAAACATGACAAATATGAATACAATCAGACACTTACGGCGTGCGCTCTGCGCATCGCTGTTCGCCCTCATCTGCTGCGCTCCGCTCCATGCGCAGGATGTCATCACGCTCAGAGCCGACAACTATACCACCTATCTTGAATCATTTAAATCGGGTGGTACAACTGCTTGGCGCCCCAAGAACAGGGCAGATTTGCGGAATGTGAAGAAACTCATCTTCGATGCGTCGCTGCCGAAGATATACTTCCGTCACACGGAAGCAAACAACCGCCTGGCAAATTTAGAGGAATTGGTGCTTGATGATTATAAGGCACAGGAAATGTTCATTTGGGGCACGAAGCTCAGGAAAGTGACTATCCAAAACTCCAGCGACACCTCACCGATAGGAATTTCGGTGGACAATAGTTTTCTCTCGCCGGACAGCATCTTCTCAGACCGAAAATTCCATAAACTGCAACTGAAACGCACAAAGGTGACCGACATGGAGCGCCTCTATTCGATGCTCGACTTTACTACATACGCGACTCTTAGCAGCAACGCCGACCTCCAACTCAACGGCGGCAAGTATAACCGGCAGACGATGGCAGGCGTGGACGACGGGACCATCAACCCCACCAACCAGATACGGGAGATAGACATGAGCCGGCTACCAAGCCAGACGCGCATCTTAGTCATCCGCCACAACCTCCTGACCAAGTTGGAAAACGTCAATCTCCCGAATCTTGAGCAGACAGAACTAAGAAACAACCTGCTGTGGTCGTTAGACCTCAGTTCTGTCACAGTGACATCTAACCGAAGTTATTATATCTCCCCTCAGAAGCCCTATGCCGACCTGACGGTGGTGAAGGGCGAGGCGGAAGACGGCTCCCAGGACGAGGTGCGCCTCTATCTGCCCGAGGGACAGTCGGCGCTGTTCGATGACAGCCGCCTTGTATCAGGCAGCGTGAAACTCCTGGGCACGGCAGTGGCAGACGCAGACCAGAAGATATTCGGCACGACGGACAAATACTTCAAGCTGGCGAGCGTGGCAGGCGGCGTGAACGCCGACCTCGACCTCTATGCCAAGCACAACGGATTCTCCTATCAGTACAACGCACGTCCGAGCCTTCCGGACGATGCCGTTAACAGTGACGGTTCCAGCAAGAAATACATAGACGTGGAAGTGAAGACCTATCCCTATATCATGTATATCAATCCCGCCACATTGTCGGGCGCCGGCGTTGACTACTACTCCGGCACACTCTGGTTAGACTACGACGCCGTCGTGCCTCCCGGCACCACAGCCTGGATAGCCACCGGCATCAAGCGCGACTCCGTGAACGTGGGCAGCGCACAGGCAGGCAACCAGCTCGTGCTGGAGAAAATCGGCGACCCGGGCAACCTCATCCCCGCCGGCACCGCCATGTACGTGCGCTCCAACACCCAGGCAGGGCTCTACGCCTTCCACAAGGTGTGGACACACGAGCCCATAGGATGGGACGGACCCGACGCAACATCGCAATCGACCGACACCCTGTGGTATAACAAAGTATATACCGACGAGCAGTTAGCCGAGCTCGCCGCGCAGCGCGCACGCATCGGCGACCGCAACATCCTCGAAGGCTCCAACACCATCACCCGCCTCAACGGTCCGCTCGAAGCCCTCACGCTCGGCGTGGAGCGCAAGTCGGGCAAGCGGATGATAGGCTTCTGGCCCTTCAGCGGCACGGAAATTCCCGCCCACCGCTGCTACATCCCCGAAGCCACCTACCGGCGACTGACGAGCGGCAGCAGCAGCGGCGCGAAAGGCGTGACCTTCTTCTTCGGCAACGGCGAGACCACGGGCATCACCACCCTTGACAGCAGCGCCACCGACGCACTGCCCGACCACTGGTACACGCTCGACGGGCGTCGCCTGAACGGCAAGCCCACGCAGAAAGGCGTCTATATCCACCAAGGCAGAAAGGAGGTGGTACGATGAAGCGCACACCATACCTCAAGCCCGCATGCAGCGTTGTTCCGCTCATCACGAGCAGCCGAGTGATGGCAATCGAAACGTCGCTCTATACGCCGGACACCTTCGGCAAAGAAACCGAATTCGAGGAAGAGGACGACAGCAACGGTTTCGGCAACGGCTGGAACTACGACTTCGGCTCATCGCCGAGCCGCAGCCCGTGGGACGACCTTGACGACTTCAAGGATACTAAAAAGAAATGAGCGGAGAGGCGTGAGAGCAGACCGTGAGACGGAAGATACACGACCGCACGGAGCCGACCTCTCCTCCTGCATGTAATTTATTTACATAACTTTGTTATTATTTATTATTAGCTACTTTTTAATTATCGCTCCCCGGTGTTGCGAAACACTGGGGATTTTTTTCATCAATATGAATCGGACGGGAAGGATGTGTATCCGCCCGCAGGAAGGAAAAAAGAAACACGGATAGCGCTGCCCGGTATGGCATGAAAAAAGCGGGGACACACAGATGTGCATCCCCGCTTTTTACTTATTTACTTATTCTGACCGACGATTACGAATTCATCGTAAGGAGGAACTCTTCGTTGTCTTTCGTTCCAAGAATTCTGTCGTGAATGGTGTTCATCGCTTCAATCGGATTCATGTCGGCAAGATATTTGCGCATAATCCACATGCGGTCGAGCGTGGTCTTATCCTGTAGCAGTTCGTCACGACGCGTAGAGGAAGCCACGAGGTTGACAGCAGGGAATATTCGCTTGTTGGAGAGTGAGCGGTCGAGCTGCAGCTCCATGTTTCCCGTGCCTTTGAATTCCTCGAAGATGACCTCGTCCATCTTGCTGCCCGTGTCGATGAGGGCGGTTGCGACAATGGTGAGCGAACCTCCGCCCTCAATGTTGCGCGCTGCTCCGAAGAAGCGCTTCGGCTTCTGGAGGGCGTTCGCATCCACACCTCCCGTGAGCACTTTTCCGCTGGCTGGCGCCACAGTGTTGTAGGCTCTTGCCAAACGGGTGATGGAGTCGAGGAAAATCACCACGTCGTGTCCGCATTCAACCATTCGTTTCGCCTTTTCGAGGACGATGCCTGCGATTTTCACGTGGCGTTCTGCCGGTTCGTCGAACGTGGAGGCAATGACCTCAGCGTTGACCGTGCGTGCCATGTCGGTCACTTCTTCCGGTCGCTCGTCGATGAGCAGCATCATCAGATAGGCTTCGGGATGGTTGGCGGCGATAGCGTTGGCAATATCTTTCATGAGAATCGTCTTACCGGTTTTCGGCTGCGCCACAATGAGTGCGCGCTGTCCTTTTCCGATAGGAGAGAAGAGATCGACGACGCGGGTCGACAGGTTGGTCGTCTCCGGGTTGCCGCACAGCATGAATTTCTCGTCAGGGAACAATGGTGTGAGGTGCTCGAACGGAATGCGGTCGCGCACTTCTGCCGGATTGCGTCCGTTGATTTTGTCGATACTGGTCAGCGGGAAATATTTCTCTCCGTCGTGTGGCGGGCGCACGTGGCAGCTGACCACGTCGCCAGTCTTCAACCCGTATCGTTTGATTTGACTGGTTGATACATAGACATCGTCAGGAGACGACAGGTAGTTATAGTCACTTGAACGCAGGAATCCATATCCGTCGGGCATAATCTCGAGCACGCCGTTGGCAGTGATGATGTCGGTAAAATCGAACTCCTGTATCTCTTCCCGCATGTCGTTCATCGGGTTGTTCTGCGGGATGAACGGTGCTGGTGCTGCATGGCGGATAGGATTGTCGAAGATATCGTAAGTCGGCAGTGCGCTGCTGTCTTCGATAGGCAGGTCAACTACGGTAATAAAGTCCGTTCCGTCGTTGGGGTCGCCCGCCCAAATGCCTGGTTCTGCTTCCATTACGGGGTTGTTCTCATTATGAGCGTTGACCTTTTCCTGCAGCTGCGTGAGGAGTTCTTTCTGCTCTTCGTTCTCGTTTCTTTCGGAAGGCTGTGCAGCTTCAGGAACGATGAACGCATCCTCGTTTTTGGCAGTGGTGGCGATATTTTCCGTTTCCGCTACCGGCTGTTCTTCTTTCGGGGCATCAGCGACAGCAGCTTTGGGCTTTCTTCCGCGTTTCTTTGGAGCAACCGGCTCTTCAGCAGGCTGCCCTTCAGCGATAGGTTGCTGCGCGTCGTTGTCAGCTTCTTTGCTGTTGTCAGCCTTTGACGTCGTTTTCTTTTTCTTTTCCTCCGTTGCTTTTTCTTCGATGATTTCATCTTTGAAGAGTGGTGCCTGTTCTGCAGCCGCCACTTTGTTCTTTTTCACATCAAGGTTCTCTCCGTCATTTCCTTTTACGGAATATACATGGTCGGTATTGTTCTTAGCAATTCGTGTGCGCTTGCGTTTTGTTCCAGCCGGATTTTGCGCAGCACCGAGCACTGCCTGTTGCTCAAGTATGGCATACACGAGTGTCTCTTGGCTGTCGCCTGACTTAAACTCAGCTCCTAATTCCTTGGCAATATCTACCAATTCGGAGATATCCTTCGATAGTAAATCGTCTTTGTAGTACATAAAAATTGTTATGAAATTGTATTTGAATAAAGGGGTTTAACGGGTGTAAACCGCCTGTGTGTCTTGAAAATCGAATGCAAAAGTAGTAAAAATAATCGATAATCAGCAACGATTGCTGTATATTTTAAGATTTTTAACGTTTATGTGGGCGTTTTATTCTTGTTGCGAAGACGTTTCTTTCAGTTCGTTGTTGATTTGTTCGATATAATTGAGAATCTCCTCTCTGCCGATTTTCTTTTCCGCGCTACTAATATAATAAGGTGGAAGTTCTTCCCATCTATCCTTGAGAGAGTTCATGTAGGCATCGACGTTGGCTTTTGCCTTGCCTCCCGTCAGTTTGTCGGCTTTTGTGAAAATGATGGTGAAGGGGATGCTGCTTTCTCCCAGCCAGTCGATGAATTCTCTATCTACTTTCTGCGGTTCATGGCGTATGTCGATGAGCACGAACAGGTTGACGAGCTGTCGTCTTTGCAGGACGTAGGTGCGAATCATCTGGTCGAGTTTCTTCACGACTGTCTTTGAATGCTTCGCAAATCCGTATCCGGGCAGGTCAACGATATACCACTCATTGTTGATGATGAAGTGGTTGATGAGGAGCGTCTTCCCCGGTGTTGCCGAAGTCTTGGCGAGTCCCTTGCGGTTGCAAAGCATATTGATGAGGCTTGATTTCCCGACGTTTGAGCGTCCGATGAACGCATATTCAGGTTTGTTGTCGTTCGGACACATCTGTACGGTCGGGCTACTGAGTGTGAATTCTGCTTTCTTGATGTCCATGATGGTTGTTTTGATAAGATTTGCGAGTTTGCAAACAGGCTGACGGTAGGTCGCCAGTCCTTGTGGTTTGATACGTCCTTTTTCTTCTTGAGTCGTAAGGCACTGCAAAAATAGGAAAAAAAATGCAAGTGCGAATAAAATTTTGTGCGAAAGTGCTGACTTTATCTATTTTTTTTTACCTTTGCATAAACATAAACCATCATATAGATGGTTGACTTAGTGAGAGAATCAACAGAAAAAGAAAATAGATATGAATTTGAAAGTGCGTTTATCAGTGATGAATTTCCTGGAGTTTGCTGTCTGGGGAGCTTATCTTACGTGTATGGGTAATTATCTTGGCAGTGCCGGTTTGGGTGCCGAGATTTCTTGGTTTTATGCCATTCAGGGTATCGTTTCTATCTTTATGCCTACGCTGATGGGTATCGTTGCCGACAAGTATGTGCGTCCGGAGCGGCTGCTTGGTATTTGCCACCTGATAGCCGGTTTGGCTATGCTGGGCTGCTGGTATATGGGACTCTCTGCAGGCTTTGGCAATGAACTGCCCTCAAAAGGCGCTTTTATTGCAATGTACACGTTGAGCGTCGCTTTCTATATGCCGACTTTGGCACTTTCCAACACGACAGCTTTCACGATTTTGAAGAATAATGGCTTGGATACAGTGAAAGACTTTCCGCCTATTCGTGTCTTTGGAACGATAGGTTTCATTGCGACGATGTGGTTTGTGAACTGCGCTGTGTGGGACGGAAGTTCCTTCTTCTTCACGTTGTCCGAGAGCACCTACAAGTTCCAATACACCTATATGCAGTTCTTTGTGTCGGGTGCTTTGAGCTTGTTGCTCTTCCTATATTGCTATACGTTGCCAGCCTGTCATCTGGAGAAGAAACCTGCGGCTTCGTTGGTGGAGACACTGGGCTTGGATGCGTTCAAACTCTTTAAGGAGAAACGCATGGCTTTGTTCTTTATATTCTCTGCAATGTTAGGTATGTCGTTGCAGGTTACAAATGGTTTTGCAGGTCCATTTATCACAAGTTTCAAAGGCAGCGCGGATGCAGCTATAGCAGATTCGTTCGCAGCAAACAATGCCACGCTCTTAACATCCATATCGCAGGTGAGTGAAGCCTTGTGTATTCTGATGATTCCTTTCTTCTTAAAACGATTCGGCATCAAGGTGGTCATGTTGATTTCAATGTTTGCATGGGTTTTCCGCTTCGGTTTCTTCGGAGTGGGCAATCCAGCTATGCCGGGCGTGATATTCTTTATCCTTTCCTGCATCGTCTATGGTGTGGCATTCGATTTCTTCAATGTGTCGGGTGCGATGTTCGTCGATAAAGAGTGCGACCCTTCTGTGAAAGCATCGGCTCAGGGACTGTTCATGCTGATGACCAATGGTCTTGGCGCGACGATTGGCACGCTTGCTGCCGGTCAGATTGTGAATCATTTCTGTCAATGGAACGAGCAGGGCTATCTGCTTGGCGACTGGCGTTCGTGCTGGTTCATCTTTGCCGGCTTTGCATTGGCGGTCGGTATTGCATTTGCCATCTTGTTCCATCCGGAAAAGAAAAAGGGATAGGGGCGTGTCCCGTGATGGAGATGTCCCTCAATAATCAATAATGAATTGAATAACGATGAGTTTGACGTTGTTGCGCTTCAAAGGGTTCTCGGAAATATACGGGAATGACGGTTTAGGACTACTCGTCCTGACAACCGAGGATGAGACGCGTCAGCTCTCTGTGGTCTGTGACCGTTGGACGCTCCGTCAGTTCACCCTTCGCCAGCGTCTTGGAGGGAAAGGGGAGGTCCTGTTGCCGGAAGTGTTATGGACAGCCATTTCCCGATACACAGACTTGTCGTTTGAGATACGTATTACCGGGTTGCGTGATGGCGAATGGGTGGCATATCTGTATAACATGGCTTTGCAGCAGGCTTTGCGCTTGCGAGCGAGCGATGCCGTGCTGTTGTCAGAGATAGCGGGCATACCTTTATATATAGACACCGCATTGATGTTGCGCCAGAGTGTTCCGTATGACGGAAATGCTCAGCAGGTGGCGATACCCATCACTCTGATTACCTCGGATATGCTGAAACGTGCATTGGAACGTGCCATTGAAGAAGAGAATTATGAACAAGCATCTCAGTTGCGTGATGAGTTGAAGCGTCGGGAGGAAAGTTGAGAGACAGAGATGAAAGAAGAGCGATATTTCTATGTTCCGAATGCAGCTTCCTCTGATGTGTTGCCGCCAGAGGAGGCAGCACATGCTGTTCGCGTCCTGCGTTTGAGTGCTGGCGATGAAGTCTGTCTGATGGATGGTTGCGGCAGTTTTTATAAGGCGCTCATCAGTCAGGCAGACAAGCACGGCTGCAAGTACGAAATCAAGGAACGGGCAGAACAAGTGCGTTGCTGGAGCGGACATCTGCATCTGGCTATCGCTCCGACAAAAATGAATGAGCGGATGGAATGGCTGGCAGAGAAAGCAACGGAGATAGGTTTTGACGAGCTGTCGTTCTTAGATTGCCGGTTCTCAGAGCGGAAGGTGATGAAGACCGAGCGCATTGAACGGATTGTCGTGTCGGCAATGAAACAGAGCCGGAAGGCATGGAAGCCGCAAGTCAATGTCATGTGCAAGTTCGATGAGTTTGTGCGACAGCCGCGGACAGGCAGGAAATATATAGCCCATTGCTATGAAGAGATTGAACGGAAATACCTGTATGAGGAGTTGCAACGGAGAGGCGAGGCGGATGATGATATCATCGTTCTGGTTGGTCCGGAAGGCGATTTCTCGATAGACGAGGTTCGTTTGGCAATGGATAATGGCTACGTGCCTGTTACTCTGGGCAGCAGTCGGCTGCGTACGGAGACGGCAGGACTGTCTGCAGTGATGATGATGCAATTAGTCAACTCAAAGGAAAAAATGAAAGGGGAGAAATGAGACGTTACATTATTTGGATATTGTTTTCCGTTCTGCTTGCATCATGTGCAAGTGACGACTATGTGGATGTGATACCGGGAGAGAGTATCGCATTGTTGTCAATAGACTGCCAACAAGGGGAAAGTACCAGCAGCGGGACAAATGTGCTGCAAGCGCTTCTCGGTGTGGAAGGGCTGGAAGATGCGGGCTTGGACTTCTCAAGTAAGGTATATCTGTTTGAAACGGCAGACGGCACTTTCGGTCTGTGTGCAAAAGTTGATAGCAAAAAAGCGTTGACCCGCTTGCTGGAGCAGCATTTCGTGGCATCACACCGTTGTCAGCAGCTCACGGAGCGCAAAGGCTATCAGTTCACGGTTCTTGACGACAGTTGGCTGATAGGTTTCTCTTCCGATGCCTTGTTGGTGATGGGACCGACAATCAAGGGAAGTTCCGAGCAGGCGCAGTTGCAACAGCGCATGGCGAAATATCTGGATGCTGATGAGGAAACGGGCATTCGCAGTACGGGAGTCTTTGAGCGTTTAGGAAAAGATGCTCCCGTCTGTATGGTCGTTCAGATGGATGCGCTGCCTGAGGCTGCAGCTCTGCCGCTGATGATTGGTGCTCCGAAAGAGGCTGACGCTTCACAGGTGTGGTTGTCTGCTGCGGTGACCAATGCGGACGGATGTCTGGAGATTGCCGGTGATGTTTTTTCTTTTAATACCAAGATTGACGAGGCTCTGAAAAAATCTTTCCAGTCGTTCCGTCCTGTGTCGGAAAAGTTTGTCGGGAAAATGTGGAAGGGAGCATTGTTGGGCTTGTTCTTGAATGGTGATGGGAAAACGCTGTTGCCGATGTTGCAGGCAAACAAAGGGCTGCAGGCATTGTTGGCGGGCATGAACACTGCCATTGACATGGACAACATACTTCGTAGTGTTGATGGTGACGTTGCTGCCATCATCTCTGGCTATGAAAACGATAAGCCGGTCGTGGGACTGCTGGCACAACTTGCCCACACTGATTGGCTGAAGGATGTGGATTACTGGAAGCGCTCTTGTCCTGCAGGAACGGCTATTCGTGATAAAGGTCCCCAGGCTTTTTGCCTGGATTTGAACGTCAGTGCCCCGGGAACGGACATTTTCCCCTTCGGCGTGGCTGACGGTCTTCAGTTCTATGGCGGTCGTTTCCATCATGATGGCGGTCATCCTGAGGGCATTCCTGTGGTGAAAGAGGCTCTTCCTTCACAGATTCAATCGAAGATAGAAGGAAAGAAAATGGCATTGGTGCTCACGATGACAGCGTTGAAGTCTCGCATCGGAGCAGAAACTTTTAAGATGATAGAATCGGTCGTGACGCCTTTGTTCGGCGACGTAACGACCATTATATGCACAATGAAATGAAAACAATCGTATTCAGAAACGTTATTCCTCAAGTATTTTCCTTGCGTGCAGACTTGGTCTCTGAAGTCTGGAAGGCAGAGGTGACGTTTGAAAAGGAGAAAACATATCTTATCGAAGCGGAGAGCGGTAAGGGGAAAAGCACATTCTGTAGTTATGTCACCGGCTATCGCGATGATTATAGTGGCAGTATCTTGTTCGACTCGACAGATACCCGTTCGCTGAAAGTGAAAGACTGGGTGGCAGTGCGTAAGAAGCACGTCAGCCAGTTGTTTCAGGAGCTGCGCCTGTTTCCGGAGTTGAGTGCTTATGAGAATGTGGAAATCAAGAACAAACTGACGGGCTTCAAGTCGAAGAACGAAATCAGGGCATGGTTTGAGCGGCTTGGGATTGCTGAGAAATGGGATGCCAAGATTGGTCGGATGTCGTTTGGTCAGCAGCAGCGGGTAGCACTAATCAGGGCATTGGTTCAGCCGTTCGACTTCCTTCTTGCCGACGAACCGATCAGCCATCTGGATGATGCAAACGCACACGTGATGGGGGAGATTCTGATGGAAGAGGTGCGGGCACAGGGTGCCGGACTTATCATCACGAGTATTGGTAAGCACATGGACTTGGCATACGACCACATTATTCAATTATAAAACGTCGGCAGATATGTCTCTTGTCTGGAAACTTCTTCGTCAGCACATCAGCATCCCGCAGTTTGCCGGCTTTTTCTTTGCCAATCTGTTTGGCATGTTGATTGTTCTTTTGGGCATACAGTTTTACTATGACGTGAAACCGGTGTTCACTTCAGGCGACTCGTTCATGAAGCCCGATTATCTGATTGTGAGCAAGAAAATCGGTGCGGGGACGACTCTTTCCGGTCGCACCAATGCGTTCAACAGTTCGGATATTGACGACTTCCGTCAGCAGGATTTTGTGAAAAACATCGGCGTGTTCACAGCCACCGAGTATCGTGTTGGTGCGTCAATGGGCGTCAATGGGCAGCGGATACTCAACACGGAACTCTATTTCGAGAGTGTTCCTGATGAGTTTGTTGATGTTTCTCTGAAAGAGTGGAAGTATGAAGCGGGCAGCCGTGAGGTGCCCATTATCCTTCCGCGCGTATATATAAATATGTATAATTTCGGATTCGCCCAGAGTCGTTCGTTGCCGAAAATCAGCGATGGGCTGATGGGGATGATTGACTTCGACATTGATATTCACGGCAGCGGTGTCAATGATTTGTTCAAAGGTCGTGTCATCGGCTTTTCGAGTCGCCTGAACACGATACTCGTCCCGCAGTCGTTCATGGATTGGAGCAATGCCCGTTATGCGCCCCAATCCACGTCGCAGCCTACGCGACTGATAGTGGAAGTGGGCAATCCGGCAGATGAGCGTATCGCACAATATATTGACCGTAAGAACTATGAAGTGGAAACGGATAAACTGGATGCGGAGAAGACCACCTATTTCTTGAAAATGACCGCTCTCCTCGTGATGGGCATCGGACTGGTCATTGCAGCCCTCAGCTTCTATATTCTCATGCTGAGCATCTATTTGCTGGTGCAGAAGAATGCAGGCAAGCTGGAGAACCTGTTGCTGATTGGCTATAGTCCTTCTCAGGTGGCGCTGCCGTATCAGTTGCTGACAATCCTGTTGAACGTGGTGGTGCTCGTCATCGCATTTGTGCTGTTGCTGCTGATTCGCAATTATTATTACACTGTTCTTGAGATACTTTTCCCGCAGATAGAAGGCTCTCTGCTGCCATCCGTCGTGACGGGCATCTTGATATTCATCCTGGTATCGTTGCTCAATATATGGGCAATTCGGCGCAAAATCGTTCAGATATGGAGGCGGAAAGGATAAACCTACAAAAAAGCGGTTATAGTTTGCATATCCGTTAGATTATTCTTACCTTTGCAGTGCTGATAAAAACACATCGCTTCTCGTCTGTTGGGAATGGCAACGGGAAGGAGAAAGAGCAGACAAAACAACGATAAATTATAACAATTAAAAACTTTATTTCATTATGCAGAAAAGATTATCCCTTCTCATGGCATTGATGTTCATGGTGGTTGCAGCCTTTGCGCAGGTGACCACGTCAGGCATCAGTGGCAAGGTGACTTCCGCAGGTGAGGAAGTCATTGGTGCAACGGTGACAGCCAAGCACCTTCCTTCGGGAACAGTCTATCGTGCAGTGACCAATATTGACGGTCGCTATACGATACAGGGTATGCGTGTGGGCGGTCCTTACACGGTGGAAATCACTTACGTCGGTCACCAGCCGCAGGTGTTCAGCGATGTGAACCTGCTCTTGGGTGAGACGCAGAACCTCTCGTGCAGCCTTGAGGAAGATGTTACTGTGCTCGAAGAACTCGTTGTCACGGGTAAGAGCGGACTCAATGCCACCAAGACCGGTGCGGCAATGAGTATCAGCTCGCAGCAGATCAACGACATGCCGTCCATCACACACGGTATTGCCGACGTGGCACGTCTCAACCCTCAGTTGACCGTGACCAATAGCGGTGTGATGTCGTTTGCCGGTGTGAACAACCGTTACAACTCGTTCCAGATTGACGGTGCGATGAACAACGACGTGTTCGGTCTGGCTTCTGGCGGAAGCAATGGCGGTCAGGCTGGTACACAGCCCGTTTCGATGGAAACGATTGAGCAGATTCAGGTGAATGTCGCTCCGTTCGACGTTCGCCAGAGCGGATTCACCGGCGGTGCCATCAACGCTATCACGAAGAGCGGTACGAACCAGTTCCACGGCTCACTCTACGGCTATGGCTACAACAAAGACCTGATTGGAAAGAAATATAAGATGAGAACCGGTGAGTATAGCCAGGCTTACGACGACCAGACGGAGTATCAGTTTGGTGTGACGCTCGGTGGTCCGATCATCAAGGACAAACTCTTCTTCTTTGCCAACTTTGAGCAGGCAAACAAGGAATATCCCAACCTCTTCGGTTACGGAACAGAAGGCTCGCAGCTCACTACCCGTGCCATGGACCAGTATTACGTGCAGCAATATGGGGCACAGGGCTATCAGAGCATCGGCGATACGAACGTGGATGATGTTCTTGAGAAAGTGAAGGAGTTGGCAGCCAAGCAAGGCTACAACTACGACGGAGCTTTCAGCAACCCCGATATCTATACGAAGAGTACGAAGGTGGGTGTGAAGCTCGACTGGAACATCAACGACTTCAATAAGTTCAGCATACGCTGGAGCTTGGTCAATGCAAAGCAACTGAACAATACCAGCGGTTCGACATCACTGAACGACAACAATTACAGCTATCCGTTCAAAAGCGTGACCAACTCGTTCACGGCTGAGTTGCAGAGCCGCATCTCTCCAGTGCTCAGCAATGAGTTGCGCGGTAGCTATGTGCGTGTTCGCGACAAGCGTGATGTGGGAACGGCATTCCCGATGATCAACATCCGCAACGTGGGCAGTGCGCAGCTGAAAGACCCGAGCGATGCTTCGGGACAGACCTATCTGGTGAACCGCCGTGGCGGTACGCTGAACATCGGTAACGAGCGTTCATCAATGGCAAACACCCTCGATCAGGACATCTATACACTGGAAGACAACTTCACATGGTTCAAGGGTGATCACACACTGACATTCGGAACACACAACGAGATTTATAAGTTCGCCAACCTCTATATCCAGGATGCACACGGAACTTACTATTTCAATGACCTCGACCATTTCCATAAGTACTATAATGACTACATGGCAGGAACACTCGATCCTACCTATGCTTACATTTACCAGTACCGCTATGGTCATGCGAACGTCGATGTGACGGGCGACCCGCATTGGAAGGCAGCGTTCAGTGCCGGTCAGTTCGGTTTCTATGCACAGGACAAGTGGGATGCGTCGAACAACTTCCAGCTGACCTATGGTCTGCGCATGGACATCCCCGTGTTCTTCGATGCACCGGCAGAGAACGCACCGTTCAATGAATATGCGAAGGCTCGCGGATGGAACGTGAAGACCAACCACAAGCTGTCGAGCATGCCCCTCTGGAGCCCGCGCGTCGGTTTCCGTTGGGACATCAACAACGACCGCCGTTTCATCCTGCGCGGAGGTGCCGGTATCTTCACCGGTCGCATCCCGTTTGTGTGGATCAGCAATAACTATTCGAACACGGGAGTCCAGCTCTCTACCTATAACGTGATGAACCCGAAGGGCATCAATCTGATTCTCGACCCGAACGGACAGGATGCCAACGCGCAGCTGCTGAGAGCAACGGAAGGCAGCCAGATTATCAATGTATATGATGAAAAGTTCAGGTTTGCGCAGAACTTCCGCGCCAACCTCGGATTCGACTTCATGCTCGGAGGCATCAACTGGACGGCAGAAGCCATCTACTCGAAAACCCTCAACGACATCTACTATAAAGACCTGACCATCGAAGAGACAGGACAGACCTTCGGACAGACCTACGGCTACATGTGGGACAACCGACCGATGATGCAGTCAACCACCGGCGGAACGGACTTCTCGCATGTCTATGGACTCTACAACACGTCTAAGGGTTATACGGTGAACCTCTCACTGAAAGCCGAGAAGCATTTCAACTTCGGACTCGACCTGATGGCATCCTACACGTGGACACGCTCAATGACCGTCAACAACGGTTCTTCGTCGGTGGCAGAGAGCAACTTCCGCTACAACTACACCTATCGCAACCCGAACGATCCCGAGCTCGGATTCAGTGCCTTCAACGTGCCTCACCGCGTACAGGCTTCGGCATTCTATCGCATCGGATACGGACACAACAAGGCATGGACCACGACCATCGGACTCATCTATCAGGGTAAGAGCGGAAGTCCTTACACGATATACTATTACGGCGACGTGAACGGCGACGGACAGAACGGAAACGACCTCTTCTTCATCCCGACCGACGAGCAGATCGACCAGATGCGCTTCGAGGCAACCACCTACAACCGTCAGCCGCTGACCGAAGATATGCAGCGACAGTTGCTCAAAGAGTGGATTGCAGGCGACTCCTATATGAAACACCATCGCGGTGAGTACTATAAGCGCTATGCCGACAACCTGCCGTTCGAACACCACTTCGACGTGCACCTCGCACAGAAGTTCTCATTCAAGGTGGGACGACAGATCAACTCTATCGAGCTCTCGTTCGACGTGCTCAACGTGGGCAACCTCCTCAATAAAGATTGGGGACACACCTACGGCGACGGCTTCGGTATCTACTACAGCCCGGTCAACTACCAGGGCGGCGGACTGTATCAGTTCACAGGTCAGTATGCCGTGCGCAACTATAGCGACTACTACAGCCGCTGGCGCGGACAGCTTGGTCTGAAATACACCTTCTAAGGACGTTAACAACAGGCGTGCGGATGTCCAGCAGCAATGGGCATCCGCATTTCTTTTTACATATTACAAACAACAATAACACACACAGAGTATGATTATCAATTACAAAGAGATGGAACAGCAGCGCATCACAGGCTTCAAAGGTGGAAACGGCGATGTGCTCACACAGAATTTCGTGGACGAGAACAACAAGATCATGATGAGTCGCCTGCAACCGGGAGCCAACAGCGGCTACCATAAGCACGAAGGCAATTCGGAAATTGTCTATATCATCAGCGGAACGGGACACTTCGATTACGACGGCGTGCGCGAGGATGTGCAGGCAGGCAGCGTGCACTATTGCCCCATGAACCATTCCCACGCCATGTACAACGACGGCGACGACGAGCTCGTCTATTTCGCCATCGTGCCGGAACACATGGCACAGCGCTGAATGATAATGGATAAGTGGGGTTAAAGAGCTTTTGTTCCCTTCCGCTTAGCAGGTGGGGATAGATTCCGTTGTAAACATGGTGATTTAAAATATAGTATCCATTTGGATTGTAGAGCTTTGCTTCCGCCAGGCGCTCCCCTCCCATTTCAGGGGAGGGGCAGGGGTGGGGTGAGTAAGGAAAACGGAATATGCAGTATTCAGCAAAAGTAAATGATAAAAAGCAAAAAGGACATCGGAAAGCACTGAGAAATAATGCAACTCCGGCAGAAGCTGTTTTATGGAAAGCCTTAAAGTCACGCGGAGCTGGCGGATATAAATTCCGCAGACAGCAAAGTATAGGCTCATACATATTGGATTTCTATTGTCCCGAACTACGTCTTTGTGTTGAGTTGGATGGCTTATCACATAGTCATAAATATGAATATGATGAGCGCCGGACAGAATTCCTTTGCCAGCAAGGAATACGTGTTGTTAGGTTTGACAATCAACAAATATGGACTAGTATTGAAGGTGTTGTTGCTGAAATTGTGCGAATAGGAGATGATATAAAGAAAGGTGGCTTGACACCTAATATCTAAATAGGGGGATAATAACGTGTAGTTATGGACCCCACCCCTTACCCCTCCCCTAAGATGGGAGGGGAGTTTAGATAGGTGTTGCTTCTTCGTTTTTGTTTCCGTTAGGCGCTCCCCATTCATTTAGGGAGGGGAGTTTAGATAGGTGTTGCTTCTTCGTTTTTGCTTCCGCTAGGCGCTCCCCATTCATTTAGGGAGGGGAGTTTAGATAGGTGTTGCTTCTTCGTTTTTGCTTCCGCCAGGCGCTCCCCATTCATTTAGGGATGGGAGTTTAGATAGGTGTTGCTTCTTCGTTTTTGCTTCCGTTAGGCGCTCCCCATTCATTTAGGGAGGGGAGTTTAGATAGGTGTTGCTTCTTCGTTTTTGTTTCCGCTAGGCGCTCCCCATTCATTTATGGAGGGGAGTTTAGATAGGTTTTGCTTCTTCGTTTTTGCTTCCGCTAGGCGCTCCCCTCCCATTTCAGGGGAGGGGCAGGGGTGGGGTGAGTACGTAAATCCTTCGTCTGCTGGATTTGCAAATCCAGCGGTAAATTGAATGTCGGGATTTGCCTGTGTCAACGTAGGGGCGGATCGGTGTATCCGCCCGCTTTCTGATAATGAGTGTCACTTCGTGACAGAATTGAAAATCGCCGTAGGCAAATCTCACAAATCTATTCAAATCTCACAAATCCTTACAAATAGATTTAAAGACTTTCTTCCGTTAGGCGCTCCCCTCCCATTTCAGGGGAGGGGCAGGGGTGGGGTTATTCTCTCCGAAATTCCGCGCAGACGATGGCGGTGGCGGTGGCTACGTTCAGGCTTTCTGCCGTGCGTCGGTCGGCAGGATAGGGAGGGATGAGCAGGCGGTGGGTCAGCAGGGGGACAATCTCCGGTGATATGCCGCGCCCCTCGTTGCCCATGATGATGATGCCGCGGTTTTCTTTCCGCTGTGCATAGAGACTGTCGCCATCGAGCAGCGTGCCATAGACGGGCATCCCTTCGGGGCGGTTGGCGATGAGTTCTCGCAGGTCAATATAATAAATGTACACGCGCGCGATGCTCCCCATTGTTGCCTGCACCACCTTCGGATTGTAGGCGTCGGCAGTGTCGGTGCTGCAATAGATGTGCTTGATGCCAAACCAGTCGGCGATGCGGATGATGGTCCCTAGGTTGCCCGGGTCCTGAATGCCGTCGAGCGCCAGCACGAGTTCATCCTCGTTCATGCGATGCACACCGTCGGTTGCCGTCTGTGGGATGGGGAAGAGTGCCAACACCTGTTGCGGATGTTGCACGAGGCTCGCCCGTCGCAGTTCCTCTTCCGTCACTTCAACCACTCGCTCGGCGTTCGCCTTGTTTGTCGCGAGCCATTCAGCCGTTGCCACGAGCAGCCGTGCCCGTTGCGCAGCCAGCAGGTCGCCAACCGTTTTCGGACCTTCGGCAATGAACAGTCCCTCCGCCTCGCGTTGCTTCTTCTGTTGGAAGCTGCGGATATATTTTATCAGATTCTTACTGAGCATGCTGCAAATTTAATTAAAAATCTTGAGAATGATACATTTGGAATAAAAAAATGGGATGGAGCCCCCTGTATAAATATACGTTGCGGAATGGCTTTCCAAAAGTTCAACTTTCAGCTTGCAAAAGTTGAACTTTTAGGCGATGAAAGTTGAACTTTTAGAACGCAAAAGTTCAACTTTTGGAAAGCATTACTTAATCTGTTGATTATCAAAACTTTACGTATTGTATATTTATTCATTTCGTTGCATGTTTATGCAAGGGAGGATACTCCTTTATTTTTTTCTTTCCTTTTCTTGTTCATCTGCGAAAAAATTCCTAATTTTGCATCGACTTATGACCGAAGGTCATTTAGAAGCCTGTGTGCTCATGTTCGGGTGCATTGATATTCAAGTTGATACAGCAACGACAATAAAAACAAATAAAAAAACAAAATAGATTATGAAAAAACATTTACGTTATCTTTTGACGCTACTGCTCGTGATGGTAGCAAGTGTGGGATGGGCGGATACCTATACCTTGGGATGGGGAACAGCCTCTGGTGAAGAAGGAACATATACCAATTTTACGGGAACAGCAGGATCCGTTGATGGAATAGTTTCTTTTAGTACAGAAAAAAACTCTTCTGCTAATGCTCCTGCGTATAATGCAAACAATAGTGAATTGCGACTTTATTATAATGCTCAGGGAAATGGATGTTCTATTACATTGACTCCAGCAGAAGGAATAACCATTACAGGTATTGTAATGAAGACTTCTTTGTCTCCTTCTGTGAATTATTTTGTTGATGGTGGAACTGCTACTACTATAACAGCTTCAAGCAATACTTATACCATTTCAGGAATTTCTGCAACAACTTCTTTGAAGATTCAAAATGCAAATACATCAAACACGCAATTGCGTATTAAAACAATTGCTATAACTTATTCAAGTTCGACTCCTTCTACCGCTGTAGCCACATCGGTAACAATTGATAATACAGGTATCACGAATACAGATATTTTTGCTGGTGCGGCTGCTGGTCAGTTGACGGCAACCGTAAAAGATGATACGGATACGCCTATTGAAGGCGCAACGGTTACATGGACATCAAGTAAAGAAAGCGTGGCTACAATCGCTGCTGATGGTACAGTTACACTCGTAGCAGAAGGTACAACAACGCTGACAGCTTCTTATGCTGGTGAAGAAGATGTTTACAAATCTTCTTCAGCAACTTATGAATTGACGGTTACCAATAGCGACCCAGATAAACCTGGTTCATTGAACAATCCTTATACTGTAGCAGAAGCATTGGCAAATACTCCTGCTGCGGGAACTATTACTCCAGAAGTCTATGTTCGTGGTATTGTTTCAAGATTCCAAAACACCACAATTATGGATGATGGAGCCAATTTCCGTTATTATATCTCTGATGATGGTACGACAACTTCAGAAATACAAGTATATAGAGGAAAAGGTTTGAACAATGAGGCTTTTTCCAGCGTAGATGATCTTTTGGTTGGTGATACAGTGGTTGTTCTTGGTAAGCTGACAACTTACAATACAACGAAAGAAATTGCGGCTGACAACCATATCATTTCGTTGGGTCGCAATACTACCAAGGTGGCAACGCCAACTTTCTCAGTTGAAGAAGGTACTTATACTGAAGCACAAAGCGTAACAATCACCACGACCACAGAAGGCGCAAAGATTTATTATACAATCGATGGTACTGACCCAACGACAGAAAGCAATTTATATAGCGAAGCTGTTTCTATAACAGAGACAACCACGCTTAAAGCAATCGCTGTGAAAGAGGGAATGACTGATTCTGAAATCGCTACAGCAACATATACCATTAATATTATTAACGTGAATCCGAAAAACGTCGGTACCAACTATTTCGTAAAAGTGACCGATGTAAATGAATTGGAAGACGGCGATGCAATCCTGATTGTGAATGAGGATAATAACAAAGCAATGAGTACTACTCAGAATACCAATAACCGTGCAAGTGCTGTGATAGAAATTGTAGACAATGCTATTGAGCCTGCAGAAGATGTTCAAAAGTTGGTGCTTGTGAATGCTGGAGATAATCAATGGATGTTCTGTGCTGGAGTTTCAGCAGATAAAGGTTTCTTGACAGCAGTAACTTCAAGTTCAAGTCAAAACTATTTAAGAACAACAACAGATCCCGATGCCAATGCGAATGCAATAATAACTATTACAGATGGAAATGCTTCAATTGTATTCCAAGGAAATTATACAAAGAATGATTTGAGATTTAATGCGAATAGTGGTCAAATGTTGTTCTCATGCTATGCATCTTCTTCCACTATGAAATCTGTTCAAATCTACAAAGAAGTAGAAAAACCGACATCAGTTACCGTTACTATCGGTGAGACTGAGTATGCTACATTATATTATAGTAAAGTGGGCTTGATTGTTCCAGAAGGTGTAACTGCTAATGCTTACTCTGTATCTGGTACAACTCTGAATGTGGTACAGACCTACAATGCCGGCGATGTGATTCCTGCAGCTACGGGCGTTGTGCTCACCGGTGCGCAAGGTGACTATACATTCAACATCACAGAAGAGAACGGAACAGCTGCTGAAGGCAATATGTTGCGCGGTTCGGATGTTGATAAGACTACAACGGAAGGCGCTAAATACTACATGCTGTCGCTGGCAGCAACGGGCGGCAACGAGACTGTAGGTTTCTACTACGGAGCAGAAAACGGTGCGGCGTTCATCAACAAAGCACACAGAGCATATCTCGCCGTGCCCGAAGGAACAGAGGCAAAGGCTACGGGCTATGCTTTCAACGAAGTGACCGGCATCAACGACATCACCCGTGAGCAGGTGACCGACGGCGTATGGTACACCATCGACGGTAAGCGTCTCAACGGCGAACCGACCGCGAAGGGTATCTACGTGGTGAACGGAAAGAAAGTGGTGAAAAAGTAATCGAACGAATTATAAATAAGTAAGAGATATGAAAAAGACGTATTTGAAACCCCGCATCAAGACACTGGATGTGTTGTCCGAGAGCGTGCTGAACATGACGAGCGTGAACGACCAGATTGGTGACGGAAACCAGCTGGGAAAGGAGACGGACTACAGCGACCAGAATGATTGGGGAATGAAACGGACAAATGTATGGGAATAAACCTCCTGACTTCATCACTTTTTTGCGCCATCATATAGCGCACAATGATAATCAGCGAGTTACGTAAAATTATTGGGTGGTTTGGGTGGCGCAAGCGAAAAACGTGTACCTTTGCACCATGTATGTACGCAAGAAACACAATCGTTCCGGCTCTACAAGTGTGGTAGTGGTCAGTAAAGCGAGTGGAAAGTATAAAGAAATAAAATCGTTTGGCTCCTCTACATCCGAAGAGGAAATACATTCATTATGCGATAAGGCTGCTGCATGGATACGTTCATTTGGCGGTCAGCAAGAACTTGACTTTGATGACCGCAAGGGAAAGGAAGTCGAGGAGACAGAGCGTTTCCTTAGCAATATTGACAACGTGTTGATAAACGGTACTCGGCTTCTGCTTGATCAAGTCTATGACAGCATCGGCTTCAACCGGATTCCCGATGAGATTCTGCGTCATTTGGTAATCGCAAGGGTGTCGCAGCCCAGAAGCAAACTTGCCACAGTAGATTACCTGAAGTCATATTATGATGAAGATGTTGACCTCAACCACATCTATCGCTACATGGACAAGCTCTACAATACCCAGATGGAGCTTGCGCAGCAGATTAGCGTAGAGCACACCCGGAAACTGTTCGGAGGCAAGATTGGATTGATGTTCTACGACGTGACGACGCTCTACTTTGAGACAGCACAGACGGACGTATTGCGTGAACCGGGGTTTTCAAAGGATGGAAAGACGGCAGAGTCACAGGTTATACTCGGTCTGCTTGTATCAGAAGGAGGCTACCCGCTTTCATACTCTCTGTTCAACGGCAGCCAGTATGAGGGCTTCACCATGATACCAATGATAGATGACTTCAAGCAGCGTTTCAATCTGGGGAAAGATTTTGTTGTGGTGGCAGACTCAGGCTTGATGAACAAGAACAATGTCACTTTGCTGCAGGAGGCTGGCTACAACTACATACTTGGAGCCCGCATCAAGAGCGAGAGCGCAAGCGTGAAGCAATGGATTCTCTCTTTAGAGAAGGTTGATAAAGCCTGTTACGACTACAAACGTGAGAATGGGGAAAGACTTATCGTCAGTTATTCCGACAAGCGTGCAAAGAAGGATGCCTACAACCGTGACCGCGGAATTGTCCGATTGAGAAAAGCCTATAAGACCGGACGCATCACGAAGAGTCAGGTGAACAAGCGTGGCTACAACAAGTTTCTTGAAATCAGCAAGGACATAGAAGTCGTCATCAGCGAAGAGAAGATTGCAGAGGACTGCCAGTGGGACGGACTCAAGGGCTACATCACCAATACAGACCTTGACGCCGAGCGTGTCATTGCCGAGTATCATGGACTCTGGGTGGTGGAACGTGCATTCCGTATTTCAAAAGGAACTCTGGAAATGCGTCCGATGTTTCATTTTACAGAACGTAGGATAGAGGCACATGTCTGCATTTGCTTCATCGCCTATAAGGTATATAAGGAACTGGAGCGACTCATTGCCATTAACAAGATTGGGATGAGTGTCGATAAGGTGCTTGAGGCAGCCAAAACTATCACGACAATCAGGGTAAGGATGCCTAAAAACGGGACTTACTTCACTAAGACACTCTTCTTGACGGAGAAGCACCTCGCAGTGAAACCACTTTTCGACATATCTGGCAACAAATCTTAATTTGGGTGGCGCATTGACGAAGTCAGGAAATGTATGGGAATAAACCTCATGCTGAAAAGAGAAAAAGGAGGATGCCGAGCGGCTTCCTCCTTTTTTCTTTTTAGGGACTTTAAGGTCTTTAAGGAGTCTTTTTTTGCTTGTTTTCTTAGAAAATGCAGGGGAATGTTTGAAAAAATATATTAAATTATTACTTTTTCTGCATTTTTTATTGTAAAAATGAAAGTAGTTCGAGAAAAAGTTGTATCTTTGTAGCGACCTAAATGAAATTTATCACAACTTTAAAGTAAATCAATATGGCAAAGAAAGTAGAAAAGAAGCCTGTAAAGAAGGCAGCAGCGCCTAAGGCTGCTCCAAAGAAGAAAGCTCCTGCCAAGGCACAGAGCAAGAGTGTGAAAACCCAAAGCCAGAAGCTGATGGACATGGAAGAGCGCTACGGTGCTCACAACTATCATCCGCTGCCAGTGGTGCTCCACAAGGGTAAGGGTATCTATGTATGGGACGTAGAAGGCAAGAAATACTTCGACTTCCTCTCTTCTTATTCGGCTGTTAACCAGGGTCACTGCCATCCGAAAATCGTGAAGGCGCTGAAGGACCAGGCTAACGTGCTGTGTCTGACATCGCGCGCATTCTACAGCGATGCACTCTGCGAGTATGAAAAGTTCATGCACGACTTCTTTGGCTACGATCGCGTGTTGCCAATGAATACCGGTGCCGAAGGTGTTGAGACCGCTCTGAAGCTGGCTCGCCGCTGGGGTGCTGTGAAGAAAAGAATTCCTAACGACAAGATCAAGATTATATGCTGTGGCGGTAACTTCCACGGACGTACCGTGACGGTGATTACCATGAGCGACGACCCCAGTTCTTACGCTGACTACGGACCACTGACTCCTGGTTTCATCCGCATTCCTTACAACGATCCGAAGGCGCTCGAGAAGGCGTTGAAGGAGCATGGCAAGGAAGTGTGCGCATTCATCGCTGAGCCGATTCAGGGCGAGGCTGGTGTGTTCGTTCCGGACGAGGGTTATCTGAAGAAGTGCTACGACCTGTGTAAGAAGCACAATGTGCTGTTCATCGCCGACGAGGTGCAGACGGGTATCGCTCGTACGGGTAAGATGTTGTGCAGCCAGCACGACGGCATCCGTCCCGACATCGTGATTCTCGGTAAGGCGCTCGGTGGTGGTGTGCTGCCCGTTTCAGCCTGTCTGGCAGACGACGACATCATGCTGAACATCAAGCCGGGTGAGCACGGTTCTACGTTCGGCGGCTTCCCGTTGGCAGCCAAGGTGGCTATGGCAGCCCTGACCGTTGTGAAGGAAGAGAAACTCGTGCAGAATGCAGAGAAGATGGGTAAACTGTTCCGTACAGAAATCAAGAAAATCAAGTCGCCGTTCATCGTTGAAGTGCGCGGTCGCGGTCTGCTCAACGCCATCGTGACGAAGCCTATCGGCAAGAAGACGGCTTGGGACATCTGTCTGAAGATGCGTGACAATGGTCTGCTGGCTAAGCCGACCCACGATGACATCATCCGTTTCGCACCGCCACTCTGCATCACTGAGGCAGAAATCAAGAAGGCTGTCGCTATCATCAAGAAGACTTTCGAGGAGATGGCATAAGCCGACAGAGATACGAGAAATGTTCCCTCTCCGCCAAGGGGAGGGAGCATCTTTGTTTCGATAACAGACAATTTTATAATATTCATCAATTTAAAAACAATTAAAAAATTATGCCAAGAAGTTTATCAGGTAGAAGTTTCTTGAAATTATTGGACTTCACCACCGAAGAGATTCAGTATCTCTTGGAGCTCTCTAAAGATTTTAAAAATCTGAAACGTACCAACACCCCGCACAAATATCTGCAGGGTAAGAACATCGTTCTGTTGTTCGAAAAGACCTCAACCCGCACACGCTGCTCGTTCGAAGTGGCAGGCAATGACTTGGGTATGGGCGTTACTTATCTCGATCCGGGTTCGTCTCAGATGGGTAAGAAAGAGTCTTTGGAAGACACTGCGAAGGTGCTCGGTCGCATGTACGACGGTATCGAATATCGCGGTTTCGACCAGCAGATTGTGGAAGACCTCGCTAAGTATGCAGGTGTTCCCGTATGGAACGGTCTGACCACCGATTTCCACCCGACACAGATGTTGGCTGACGTGCTGACCATCCAGGAGAACTTCGGTTACTATAAAGGTCTGACACTGGTGTTCATGGGCGATGCCCGCAACAACGTGGCTAACTCGCTGATGGTTGTTTCTGCCAAGCTCGGTATCAACTTCGTAGCTTGCGGTCCGAAAGCCAACATGCCGGAGAAGAAGCTCGTTGACATCTGCAAGAAGATTGCCAAGGAGAACGGTTGCACCATCACGCTGACCGACGATGTGAAGAAAGGCACGAAGAATGCTGACGTGATTTACACCGACATCTGGGTGTCAATGGGTGAGCCCGATAACATCTGGGAGAAGCGCATCAAGCTGTTGAAGCCTTATCAAGTGAACGACGCCGTGATGAAGAACGCCAACCCGAACGCTATCTTCCTGCACTGTCTGCCTTCGTTCCACGACCTGGAGACCACCATCGGCAAGGACATCTACAAGAAGTTCGGCTTGAAGGAAATGGAAGTTACAGACAAGGTGTTCCGCAGCAAGCAGTCTAAGGTATTCGATGAGGCAGAAAACCGCATGCATACCATTAAGGCTGTGATGTACGCAACCTTGAAGTAATTGAAGGTCAGGAAGAAAAGACCATTTATTAAATGAAATATCCGGGCTCCCCCTCTACCCGTTTAGAGGGGGAGTTCAATTTCTCATTTTTATAAAAAGACATCAAACAAAGAAAAAACTATGAGCAAACGTCTTGTAATAGCTCTTGGCGGCAATGCACTGGGCAACAACCCGAAAGAGCAATTGGAACTCGTTAAGAATACAGCCTCTACGATTGTTGACCTCGTTGAGGAAGGCTACGATGTGGTTATCGGACATGGCAACGGTCCGCAGGTGGGTATGGTGAACCTCGCTTTTGAGTATGCTCACAACAACGACGGTAAGACACCAGCCATGCCTTTCCCCGAGTGTGGTGCCATGACGCAGGGATACATCGGCTATCATCTGCAGCAAGCAGTTCAGAGAGAACTCGCCGTGAGAGGCATCAACAAACCTTGTGCAGCTATCGTCACACAAGTGGTGGTTGACGAGAACGACGCCGCATTCCAGAATCCCACCAAGCCCGTCGGCATGTTCTATTCCAAAGAAGATGCAGAGCGCATCGCAGCAGAGACAGGCTATACCTTCGTGGAGGATGCCGGTCGCGGTTATCGTCGCGTAGTACCTTCACCGATTCCTACGAAGATAGTCGAGCTGCCCGTTGTGGAGCAGTTGGTTGATATGCACAGCGTCATCATCACAGTCGGTGGTGGCGGTATTCCCGTTGTAGAGAAGGGATGCGGTGACTACGAAGGTGTGGCAGCCGTAATCGACAAAGACCGTGCAAGCGCCAAGCTGGCACTCGATCTGAAGGCTGACATGCTCGTGATTCTGACGGCAGTGGAGAAGGTGGCAATCAACTTCAACAAGCCCGACCAGAAAAATCTCGACCAAATGACGGTCGCAGAAGCACGTCAGTATATCACTGAAGGACACTTCGCACCGGGCTCAATGCTTCCAAAGGTGGAGTCGTGCATCAGTTTCGTGGAGAACACAGAAGGCGGTCGCGCACTCATCACCTCACTCGAAAAAGCGCGTGAGGCACTGCAAGGAAAGACTGGAACGATGCTCGTAAAAGCATAATTATCATCGAAGAAGCTCCTGATCGAAAATCAGGAGCTTTTTCGTTTTTAGGACTTTAGGGATTTTTTTAGGCTTTTACTTCTTTGCCATTCAAAAAAAAGCCGTATCTTTGTAATCGGATATAAACAAAAACTAATATAGAAGATGAAAAAAAAGATGCCCGCCGCTGCCCATACCTGTAGCCCCGATATTGTAAGCTCCTGCAAGCAGGAACAGCCGCAACAAGTGGAAACCACCGAATTGATTCGTACCAGCCAGAGCTGGGACGGTGTAGAACTGCCCGACTATTTTCAGGGGCGTCCCGAACTGGTGGCTGTGAAATATGTATTTCCGGCAGGACAGAAACTGGGGTGGCACCACCACCCTGTGATGAACTACGGCGTGGTGGTACAGGGCGAACTGACCATTATCGGACAGGACGGCAAGGAGAAAGTGGTGCACGAGGGTGAACCCGTTGTTGAGATGGTAAATACCATCCATCATGGAGAAAACCGTGGCTCTAAACCTGTTATCCTTTACATGTTCTATCTTTCGCAAAAAGACATGCCTTTGGCTGTGCAACACCCGGAAATCCCATTAGACAAATGAAAAGAAAAATGCAATGGATGCTCGCCGCCATCCTATTACTCTGCGGCAGTTCTACGCTAACGGGCTGTGCGAGTCTGGTGAACGGCGTAACTGAGAGTTTCAAGAACAACCTCATCGTGGAAGACCGCTACAAAATGATACTCGACGGTCTGCAGGTAACACTCCTCATCACACTATGCGCCATGATTTTAGGCACGCTGCTCGGCGGTCTGGTGTGTTGGATGCGTATGAGCCGTCATGCCTGGTTGCAGCGCATCGCCAAAGTGTATATTGACCTGATGCGCGGCACACCCGTATTGGTGCTGCTCATGCTGATGTTCTATGTGGTGATGGCACCGCTGAACGCAACAGGCATTGTGGTGGCAATCGTCACTTTCTCCATGAACATGGCTGCCTATGTCAGTGAGATGTTGCGCACCAGTATCGAGGGAATCGACCGCGGTCAGACCGAGGCAGGCTTAGCCTTAGGCTACACGCAACGGCAGACGTTCTTCCGCATCATTCTGCCGCAGGTCATCAAGGCTGTGATGCCCGTCTATCAGGGCGAGGTGGTGAGCCTGCTGAAAGGTACGAGTATCGTTGGTTACATAGCCGTGGCAGACATGACGCGAGCCTCTGACCTGATACGCTCGCGTACGTTCGATGCTTTCTTTCCGCTCATCGTGACTGCTATCATCTATTTCCTCATGGCGTGGCTTATCGGATTGCTGTTGACGGCACTGGTTCAGCGACAGCGAGCGAAAGCCGTCGTAGCGGCAGTGCTACTGCTCTTGTCTGGGGCAGTGGGATTCTTGCCAGGGGTACTGAATGGCGCAGAGGCAAATGCAGTTGCAAAAACTGGCGACACATCGTCCGCCCCGCCAGTGTTTAAAGCACTTGCAGGCAAGCGTGTCGGTGTTGTGATTGGAAGTGTTCAAGACATGGCTGTCACAAAGTTTGCATCTGATGCCGAGATTCTGCGTCTGACTTCAGTAGCCGATGTGTTGGCTGCCCTTGAAAGTGGGAAGATTGATGTGGCAACTGAAGAAAATCTTTCGGTGATATTCAATAAGGAGTTGGCTGCGAAGGTAGATACGGTGAATGCCGGTCTGCCGCCTAGCCCTATAGGTGCCTGCTTCCGTTTGGGAAATACCGAGTTACAGCAGGATTTCAATAGTTTCATAGCTGACATCCGTCGTGACGGAACCTACGAGAAAATCTACGACCGCTGGCGCAATGCCACCGACCCGTCGGCAATGGAGATACCTCAGCAGCAGGGAACAGGGCGTACGCTGCGTGTTGCAAGCTATCCGGCAATGCCTCCGTTCAATTTCATCAACTCGGGAAAACAGTCGGGACTGGAGATTGATATTCTGACGGAATGGGCGAACCGGCGCAACTGGAAGCTGGAGTATCTGACGACGGACTTCGCTGCGCAGATACCTGCCGTGCAGACAGGCAAGGCTGACATGGCAATGGGAGCAATCAGCATCACTGAGGAACGGCAGAAACAGGTGCTCTTCTCTGATGGTTACATCGAGTCGCACATCATGTTCCTTGTCCGTAAAGGCGAAATGGGAATCCTCACGAATCAGTCCCAGTCTCTTCCCGTGGAGAAGGGGAACGGCAAGTGGTGGTGGATTATTCCTATCCTCGTGATATTAGGAGGTGGCTGTGCTTGGTTCATGCTTCGCCGCAAGCGCCATCCTTTACATCCCGAAACTCCGTCCCTTGTGGAAGGGCAGGAGACGGATGCCGCTCTCATCAGTATCTCACACATGAAGAAGAGCTACGGCGCAATTGACGTATTGCGTGACATCAACCTTGATGTGCACCGCGGTGAGGTCATCTCAGTCATCGGTCCTTCGGGTACGGGAAAGAGTACTTTCCTGCGCTGTCTGAACCTGTTGGAACAGCCAACAAGCGGCAGCATTCTCATTGACGGACAGGACATCTTGTCGCCTGATGCAGACGTACCCATGCTTCGTCGCAAAATGGGCATGGTGTTCCAGTCGTTCAACCTGTTCAACGGCATGTCGGTACTCGACAATGTCTGCCTCGCACCCGTGCAACTGCTTGGTAAGAGTAGGGAGGAGGCAGAGCAAAAAGCCAGACAGTTGCTCGAAATGGTGGGGCTGTCCGAACGCATCAATGCTATGCCAGACCAGCTTTCCGGTGGTCAGAAACAACGCGTGGCTATCGCCCGGGCCTTGGCAATGGAGCCCGAGATATTGCTCTTCGATGAACCCACTTCCGCCCTCGACCCAGCAATGGTAAGCGAAGTTTTAGGTGTGATGACGCGACTGGCACAGCAAGGCATGACAATGATTGTGGTGACCCATGAAATGCGCTTTGCACGTCAGGTGAGCAGCCGTGTGCTGTTCTTCGCCGAAGGTGTTGTCTATGAGGACGGTACTCCTGACCAACTCTTCGATAATCCGCAGCGCGAGCTTACCCGCCAGTTCATACATCAGATACGCGAGACGACATTTGTCATCGAGACAGAGCATTTTGACTGGTATGCCATGATTGCACAGATGGAGCAGTTCTGTCAGCGCTACAACCTGTCAAGTCAGCAGATTAACAGCGTGCTTCATGTTGTTGATGAGTCGCTCGCCATCCTCGGTACAGCCCCGGGTATGCGTCTCACCTTAGCATATACGGAGCAAGACGATACGTTGCAGTTCACCGTCAACAGTCCGCAAGCGATTGACCCTGCTGTGCTTGACCGCGATGGAAACAAGATTGCGACGACCATCCTGCGCAACTTCAGTCGTGACATCCGTATTGATGGGAATACCTTCTGCGTCGTTGTCAGTTGAGAATATGAAATAAGGAGTATTTCTGACCAGTGTAAATGGGAAGGTATCTTCTGTTTTTAAGGTCTTTAAAGTCTTTCGGGATTTTAAGGACCTTAAAGACTTTTAGGAGAATAGGGATTTTTTTAGGCTTTTACTTCTTTACTATTCAAAAAAACTGTATCTTTGCAGTCGAAAAACACGTGATAATTCACATTATTATATTTAAATAAAAGGACAATGAAAGTATTAGTTGCAACTGAAAAGCCGTTTGCAGCAGTAGCTATCGACGGTATCAGAAAAGAAATTGAAGGTGCAGGACACGAACTCGTTCTGCTGGAGAAGTACACGGAAAAGGCTCAGCTCCTTGACGCCGTGAAAGACGTGAACGCCATGATTATCCGTTCGGACAAGGTGGACGCAGAAGTGTTGGACGCAGCAAAAGAACTGAAAGTGGTGGTTCGTGCCGGTGCAGGTTTCGATAACATCGACCTCGCAGCAGCCACAGCCCACAATGTGGTGGCAGAGAACACGCCGGGTCAGAACTCCAACGCTGTTGCCGAACTCGTTTTCGGTATGATGGTCTATGCAGTTCGCAATATGTTCAACGGCAAGGCAGGTACTGAGCTGATGGGTAAGAAACTCGGTATTCTCGCTTTCGGTAACGTCGGTCGTAACGTGGCACGCATCGCCAAAGGCTTCGGTATGGACGTATATGCTTACGACGCATATTGCCCAGCCGACGTGATTGAGGCTGCAGGTGTGCACGCCGTTGCCAATCAGGATGCGCTCTTCGAGCAGTGCGACGTGGTTTCTCTCCATATTCCCGCTACGGCAGAGACAAAAGAGAGCATCAACTACGCCCTCGTGAACAAGATGAAGAAGGGTGGCGTGCTCGTGAACACAGCCCGTAAAGAGGTTATCAACGAGCCTGAACTCGTGAAACTGATGACTGAGCGTGAGGACCTGAAGTTCGTTACCGACATCAAGCCCGATGCTGACGCAGACTTCGCTAAGTTCGAAGGACGCTACTTCGCAACACCGAAGAAGATGGGTGCTCAGACTGCAGAGGCAAATATCAATGCAGGTATTGCTGCTGCTAAGCAGATTAACGCTTACTTCGCTACGGGTGATACGAAGTTCCAGGTGAACAAATAAATAAAAGATAGAAAGCAAGTAAAAGAGGTAAGAACCATCGTTCTTACCTCTTTTCTTTTTACTATTATATTATTATCTACTTAATGATCATCTTTTTCCCATCAACGATATAGACACCTTTTTGGGTTGGTTGTCCGCTGAGACGCTTGCCGTCAATGGTGTACCATATACCGTTTGTGGTCTTATGATGTTCGTTCGTGATGGTTTCTATGCCATCAGTCTCGTTGAACGGATAGCTGAATGCTTTCGCCTGTGCGGCAGAGAGCGCAAGATAGGCTTTATGGGCACCGTTGGTAAATGCCGCGCCATTGGCTTTCGCATAGTAGAATCCTACAGAACTCGGATCGCTGTCGGCATTCAACGACAGCATATAGTAGCGGTCGCCACCAGTCGTCGTTTGTGCTTCGTCCGAACCGCACAACAGATTGCCCGTTGCTGGTTCACCCATTTCGTCAGATATACTGAACTTGTAGGTGTTTCCATTTTCGCTTGTAAGTACCACACCTATTCCTGCGGGAATCACATCCTTACTTTCATAGGTCTTTACAGGCTGCAACTTCTTTCCATCCACCGAATATGCCGTAGCCGTTACGTATGGCGGAACGACCAAATTCTTATCCCCATAATAAAGGGTAGAATATTTTAGGTCAGAGATTTTCGCTTTGATGTAGTTGGGGATAGAGTTGGTAGTTGCTTGAATTGTGGAATTACCTCCGCTAATAGTTTTTGGAACAACTTCAACTGTTGAACCATCATGTTTAATGAGATAAACATGTTTGATATTTATCGTTAAGCTACCATCACTTCTCCATTTTAGATTGATTTTATTGATAGGAGATTGTGAAACCGTACTGAAGTTCAATATCTCATCAGTAGATCTGACATAATTGTAATCACCATGTGTATTATCTGGCTTTATAGCTCTTATTCGTAATTCTTTATTGCTGGCAGGAGCTTCCGCCAAAACTAATCTAATCGCCTTGTAGTTAGTCTCAAGTCCATTAGCATCTTCTGCTAAGTTGATTTCTGCATATTGTTTTGCGAAATTAACTTGATATTCTTTATGATAATCATTTTGTGAAATCAGGTTAGGTTCATAATCCTCGCCATAATAAGCTTTGAGGATTTTTTCGGCAAGATCTGCTTGGTTGAATACGGGCAGGCTGCGGTTTGTCTTGTCGGAAAGTCCCATCCAGTAGAATGTGGCAATGTCATTCTCTTTCATCTTCTGGACAAAGTAGTCCACGAAATTGAACATATAATCTCGATGTAAATCGTAGTCGGTTTTTCCCGATCCGGCATCCACGTTTGAAGTTCCCCATTCACCGATAATGACAGGAGCGTTATATCTTTGTACAAAAAACGTATCAATGTTTGAAACCATGTAGTCAATTTGTCTTGCAATATACTCCATAGAGCGGAGTGTGTCATCGACAATGGGAGGGTATGTGTGGATTTCAAAAGCGATATGATTGCTGTCCTCCGGTTTCTGCATCTTAACAAACGGCTCTTTGTTATAAGTACCTTGGCTGCGTGCGTCGGCTGCAGCATAAGTGCTGACAATCAGGTTTCGATGAGCATTGTTCCCCCCGGTAGCCCTTACCGTCTCAACAAAACTTTTCGCATAAGCGTTTACGGCATCATAAGCCGATTGGGCTACGTCTGCGTCATACGGGATTTGTGCTACAACATCTCCTTGTTCATTTGTGATATTTATCCGTTTGTCAGTTTTATATGATGCATAATTAAATGAATCCAGCGTGTCGAGCATTTCGTTATATCCCTCAAAAAGTAGCAGGTGGTTATAGTCCTTAAACTCTGTCGCTATCTGTTGCCATATCATCTCAAAGCGCTCTTTGTTTTTCAAATAGTTTTCTCTTTTTGCCCGCAGCCATCCTTTGTTTTCGTCAGATTTGCCTGTCTTTCCCGTATCATGATGCACGTTGATGATGCAGTACATGCCTTGATTGATGACATAATCCACCACCTCACGAATGCGCGCCATCCATGCTGGGTCGATGTTGCCGGAAGCATCGAGATGCGGATACCAGGTCACGGGAACGCGGATGGCATTGAAGCCTGCCATTTTCATCATTTCCATCAACTCGGGTGTGGTGACAGCCTGACCGTTCTGTGTTTCTGTTTCCGTCACTCCTGTCACACCAATCTTGTGCGAATCAAACGTGTTTCCCAAGTTCCATCCCACCTTCATGTTCTTGACAGCCTCCGTTGCTGTTTCAAACTCCTGGGCATGGAGCGTGATGACTGTAATCAACAGGCAGATGATTGTAAATATGCGTTTGTTCATGGTAAGTCTATTATTATTAATAATGTTAGATGCTGCAAAAGTAAGAAAAATATCTGAATATAGCAATAAATCACGCTTTTTTGCATTTCAGTTTGATAAAAAAGTTTTATCTTTGTGGATTATAAAAAACAGAATTGAGAAATGAAATGTTGTAAGATGCTGTTTGCTGCCCCGATGCTTTTGTGGCTATTGGTGGGCTGTGGCGGTCAGCCGAAAGAGACAGGTGTTGCCGTGGTGGATTCGCTGATGAGCGACATGGTGGTCGTGGAGGGTGGTGTTTTTAAGGAAAAGAAGCTGGTTGCAGTGATAGATTCCGCAGCAACACGCAAGCAGCAGCCCGATGAGGAGGGCATGGTGCGCCTCGTCTATCTCCGCGATTCGGCAGGGCGTGTGGTACGCAAGACGCGTACACGCACTAAACCTATTAGTTCTTTCCTCTTGTTGCGCCATGAAGTGACGCAGGAGTTGTGGCAGGCAGTGATGGGAAACAATCCGTCGTTTACGAAAGGTAAGCGTTTGCCAGTGGAGAATGTGTCGTTGGCAGACTGTCTCGACTTTGTGGAACGGCTGAATGAGATGACAGGCAGGGAGTTTCGTCTGCCCACACGCGACGAATGGATGTGGGCAGCACACGGCGGCGTGAAAGGCAAGGGCTTCGCCTATGCCGGAAGCAATCAGGCGGACAGTGTGGCATGGACGGAAGAGAACAGCGACCTGCATACTCATGACGTGGGACTGCTTGCTGCCAACGAACTTGGACTCTACGATATGTCGGGCAACGTGGGCGAGTGGGCTGTGAAGGAATATCCTGAACCCATCCCGTCGATATGGATTCGAGGCATCAATAAGGTGAAACGGTGGCTGGGTATCAAACCCAAGAGACCTTCAAAAGAAGAAATCATGAAGGAAAGGCGCTCTCCCAAGCCCATTGAAACGGGGAAACTCGAGAAAGAAAGCATTCTCCGCGCGAATCAGTCGGCGGTGGTGCTTGGCGGCACCTTCTCCGTCAAGGCAGAACACATGGTTTTAACACCCGAACTGACAGACAGCCTTGCGCTGATAAATATGCGGGCACCTGCAAAGGAACGGCACATCATCTACGGCTTGAGATTGGCACTGACGAGCAAATAGCCGCGGGGGCTAAGGACTTTAAGGTCTTTAGGGTCCTTAAGGTTGCTTTGAAGTCTTTCCATACTTTTTTAGCCTTTTGCTTTTTTACTTCTCAAAAAAGCAGTATCTTTGCAGTCGGAATTTAATCTTAAACCTAAAATAAAACTATGGCAATCGTAAAACCATTCAAGGGCATCCGCCCTCCGAAAGAGTTAGTGGAGAAGGTCGAGAGCCGTCCTTACGACGTCCTCGACAGTGAAGAGGCACGCGCCGAAGCTGGCGACAACGAGATGAGCCTCTACCGTATTATCAAACCCGAAATCAACTTCGAGCCGGGCACGAGCGAGTATGATCCGCGCGTCTATGAAAAGGCAGCTGAGAACTTCCAGATGTTCCAGGACAAAGGCTGGTTGAAGCAGGACGACAAGGAGCAGTATTACATCTACGCTCAGACCATGAACGGAAAGACACAGTATGGACTCGTGGTAGGCGCATACGTGGACGACTATATGACAGGCGTCATCAAGAAACATGAGCTGACCCGTCGCGACAAAGAGGAAGACCGCATGAAGCACGTGCGTGTGAACAATGCCAACATCGAGCCGGTGTTCTTCGCTTATCCCGACAACAAGGTGCTCAACGACCTGATTATGCGCTATGCTGCCACCGAACCGGAATACGACTTTATCGCACCTATCGATGGCTTCGGACACAAACTTTGGATTATCTCCGACGAGAACGACATCAAGACCGTGACTGAAGAGTTCCGCAAGATGCCTGCACTCTACATTGCCGACGGACACCATCGCTCGGCTGCTGCAGCACTCGTCGGCGCAGAGAAGGCAAAGCAGAACCCCAACCACAAGGGAGACGAGGAGTACAACTACTTCATGGCAGTATGTTTCCAGGCAAGCCAACTCACCATTCTCGACTACAACCGCGTGGTGAAAGACCTGAACGGACTCACCAGCGAGCAGTTTATCGAAGCCCTGAAGAAGAACTTCACCGTAGAAGACATGGGTACGGGAATCTACAAGCCCGCTAAGTTGCACGAGTTCTCACTCTATCTCGACCAGCATTGGTATCGCCTCGAAGCGAAAGAAGGAACTTATGACAACAACGACCCCATCGGCGTGCTCGATGTGGATATCTCTTCAAGACTCATCCTCGATGAGATTCTCCAGATTGGCGACCTCCGCTCCAGCAAGCGCATCGACTTTGTAGGCGGTCTGCGCGGACTTGAGGAACTGAAACGCCGTGTGGATAGCGGTGAGATGCGCGCAGCACTCGCACTCTATCCGGTCAGCATGCAGCAGATTATGGACATCGCCGACAGCGGAAAAATCATGCCGCCGAAGGCAACTTGGTTCGAGCCGAAACTGCGCAGCGGACTGATTATCCATAAATTGGACTAATAATTTATTTTTTTCATAATTTTTTGTGAGCGGAAGCCTGCATCAGCAAGCTCTCCGCTCATTTCTTTTTTCAGATGCAGACGCTTCTCTTGCGAATGTCAGTCCGAGGATTTTTCATCGTGTCCAGCCGTCCGTCGTCCATTTCCCGATGTTGTATATTTATACATAGTCAAGTGTTTTGGATGTCCGTTTTTAAACATCTGTTTATCAATGCGTTAGGGTGTGCTTTCCAAAAGTTCAACTTTTAGCTTGCAAAAGTTGAACTTTTAGGCGATGAAAGTTGAACTTTCAGGACGCAAAAGTTGAACTTTTGGAATGTGAAAGTTCAACCGCATATTTATACGCCCTTTTCCGTATGTTTATACGTTGTGGGTTTTGTGTTCATTTTCGCCGAACTTTCGTTTTTTATTCACGCTTTGTAGTGACAAATAGGAGCGCATGCCGGAATCGCATTAAAAGGACTATTTTTAGCGTAGGACTGCAATAATTGAAAGAACCTTTGCACGGGTTGGATTTTTTTTGTAGCTTTGCAGGAATATCAAAAGGAGGCAATAGCAGAACTATGTCGGCACCATTAGCAGAACGAATGCGTCCACGCACGCTCGAAGAGTATATCGGGCAGCAACATCTGGTGGGCGAGGGGGCAGTCTTGCGGAAGATGATAGACGCAGGACGCATATCGTCGTTCATCCTTTGGGGTCCTCCGGGAGTGGGGAAGACGACGCTTGCCCAGATTATTGCCCATCAGTTGGAGACCCCGTTCTATACGCTCAGTGCGGTGACGAGCGGCGTGAAGGACGTGCGCGACGTGATAGAGCGTGCAAAGAGTGGCAGATTCTTCAACCAGGCGTCGCCCATCTTGTTTATCGACGAAATACACCGTTTCAGCAAAAGTCAGCAGGACTCATTGCTCGGAGCAGTGGAGAAAGGGGTCGTCACGCTGATTGGTGCCACGACGGAGAATCCTTCGTTTGAGGTTATCCGCCCGCTGTTGTCGCGTTGCCAGCTGTATGTGTTGAAGTCTTTGGAGAAAGAAGACCTCATGACGTTGCTGGAGCGTGCGGTATCGACCG
Source organism: Prevotella sp. Rep29 (assembly GCF_019551475.1). Classification (NCBI taxonomy): domain Bacteria; kingdom Pseudomonadati; phylum Bacteroidota; class Bacteroidia; order Bacteroidales; family Prevotellaceae; genus Prevotella; species Prevotella sp. Rep29. Next base: position 1,665,841 of record NZ_CP047159.1, on the reverse strand, counting down.
ATGTGGAACTGAAGAAACGCCACATCGAACTGAAAGAGACCGCTGCCATGCTGCGTTATAGTGGTGGCGATGCCCGCAAGTTGCTGAATATCCTTGAACTGGTCGTTGAGTCGGCAGGCGAGGGAGATGTCGTCATAACGGATGAAATGACCGTGGAGTCATTGCAGCAGAATCCGCTGGCATACGATAAAGACGGCGAGATGCACTACGATATCATCTCTGCTTTCATCAAAAGCATTCGCGGCAGCGACCCCGATGCGGCGCTCTATTGGATGGCACGGATGATTGAGGGCGGGGAAGATCCGCAGTTCATCGCCCGGCGGTTGCTGATTAGTGCGGCGGAAGACATCGGACTTGCCAACCCGAATGCCCTCCTGCTTGCCAACGCAGCTTTCGATGCTGTCATGAAGTTGGGCTGGCCCGAAGGAAGGATACCACTCGCCGAGGCGGTTGTCTATCTGGCTGCCAGCCCGAAGAGCAACTCTGCCTATCTCGGAATTGACACCGCGCTGGGCATTGTCAAGGAAACAGGCAACCAGCCGGTTCCCCTCCATTTGCGGAATGCGCCCACATCGTTGATGAAAAAACTGGGTTATAGCGACGGTTATAAGTATGCACACGACTATGACGGACATTTCGTGGAGCAGCAGTATATGCCCGATGAGCTGAAGACAACACGCATCTGGCATGCACAGCATTCGCCGTCGGAAGAGAAACTCTACCAGCAGATGCTGAAATGCTGGAAGGAACGATATAAAGAAGAATAACAAAAAAGGACGAGAAATATGAAAATCGTAGTTTTAGACGGATACGGAATGAACCCGGGCGACCTCTCGTGGGATGCGATGAACGCGCTGGGTGAACTGACGGTATATGACAGGACTGCCCCCGCAGATGTCGCAGAACGGGCAAAGGAAGCAGATATCGTGTTGACAAACAAGGTGGTGCTTGATAAAAGTAAAATACAGGCATTGCCGAAACTCAAGTATATCGGTGTGCTCGCCACGGGCTATAACGTGGTTGACACGGCGTTCGCACGCGAACGAGGCATCGCCGTGACCAATATTCCGGCTTACAGCACGGAGAGTGTGGTGCAGATGACTTTCGCCCATATCCTGAACGTGATGAATCGGGTGGGACATTATGCGGAACAGAACAGTCATGGCAGATGGAGCAGCAATCCGGACTTCTGCTATTGGGACACGCCACTTCCCGAACTGGCAGGGAAAACCATCGGTATCGTCGGGCTGGGCAATATCGGTCATCGGGTGGCGTGTGTTGCACGGGCATTCGGCATGGACGTGTTCGCTTGTACGAGCAAAAATGCGAGTGAATTGCCGGAAGGCATACAGAAGACAACGCTCGAAGGTCTTTTAGGCATCAGCGACATCCTGACCCTCCATTGTCCGTTGACAGACTCCACCCGTGAGATAATCAACAAGGAGTCACTTGCGAAAATGAAGCAGGGAGCCATCCTCATCAATACCGGCAGGGGACCGCTGGTCAATGAGCAGGATGTGGCGGAGGCACTTCACAGCGGACAGTTGGGCGCTTACGGTGCAGACGTCATGTGTCAGGAACCGCCGGAGGCAGACAATCCCTTGCTTTCGGCTCCCAATGCGTTTCTCACTCCGCATGTGGCGTGGGCAACCTATGAGGCACGCGTCCGCCTGATGGATATCGCCACCGCCAACGTGAAGGCATTCATCGAGGGAAAACCCGTCAATGTGGTGAATTCTTAGTGTTGATAAAAAATAAATAAGATGATAAGGAAGAAAGGCTGTCGCTTAGGAGTGGTTATCGGTTGCTGTCTGCTGGTAATGGCTTTCGTGTCTTCCTGCTCGTCAACAAAGTTTGTTCCCGAAAACGAATATCTGCTGGAGAAGGTCGAAGTCAAGTCCGACGTGAAGGGATTTGACGCTTCGGCATTGCTCCCCTATGTGCGTCAGCGTGCCAACTCGCGCTGGTTCTCGCTGTTCAAAGTGCCGTTGGGAACCTATTCCCTCGCCGGACGCGACTCGTTGAAATGGATTAACCGCACGCTCAAGAATTTGGGTGAAGAACCCGTGATTTTCGATTCGGCACAGGCACGCATCTCCTGCGAAATCCTGACATCGGCGTTGAAGAACATGGGTTATATGAACTCCCGCGTGAGTCTGAGTACTCACGTAAGAGGGAAGAAGTTGAAGGCGGTATATATGCTGCATCCGGGAGAACCCTATTTCATCCATAGCGTCAGTTACGACATTCAGGACGACAGCATTGCAGCCCTGCTGTCATCGGAGAAAGATTTCTCTTATGAGTTGAAGGCAGGGGTGCCCTTTACCGTGAACCGCCTGGACCAGGAGCGACAGCGGATAACGTCTTATCTGTCGGACCGTGGCTATTACCACTTCCATAAAGACTTCATCCATTTCGATGCCGACACCGTGCGGGGCAGCCGGTTGATAGACCTGACACTGCGATTGTTGAAATACAAAGCCAACGATGATGAAGAAGAAACGCTTCATCCGCGTTATCATGTGCGTAACGTGACGTTTCAGAGTTCCGACGGTGATGCACTTAAAATCAGGAAAGGCGTATTGGAGAACAGTACGGCGATAGAGTCGGGGAAACCATTCAGCACGTCTGCTCTGCAAAAGACCTACAACAATTTCTCCCGTCTGAATGCCATCAGATATACGAATGTGAGGTTCACGGAACTTCCTGACACGACGCTGCTGGACTGCCAGATACAGCTGAGCACGGGGAAGCGCCGCTCAATCATATTCCAGCCGGAAGGGACGAATACGGCAGGAGATTTAGGTGCTGCTGTCTCGTTGACCTACGAGGACAGGAACCTGTTCAAGGGGTCGGAGATGTGGAGTGTGCAGCTGCGCGGTGCCTTTGAGGCTATTACCGGGTTGGAAGGCTATAAAAATGAGGATTATGAAGAGTATGGGTTGGAAACAAAGTTGACCTTCCCACGTTTTGTGGCTCCCTTCCTCTCTCGCAGCTTCCGCCGTAACATCAATGCCACATCGGAAGTGTCGCTCAGCTACAATCTTCAGAACCGTCCAGAGTTCCATCGACGGGTCTTTTCCGCCGGATGGCGCTATCGGTGGGGAGAGCCCCATCATCACACGACCTATAAGCTGGATCTGCTGGATATGAACTATATCTATATGCCGTGGATTTCCGAGACATTCAAGCATGAGTATCTGGACAGCGTGAGCAGTAGGAACGCCATATTGCGCTATAATTATGAGGACCTGTTCATCATGAAGATAGGTTTCGGCTTGTCCTACAATAATGGCGTACGCGCCTTGAAAGCCAATTTCGAAACGGCAGGCAACCTGCTGAACCTCTCTTCAAACCTGTTCTCCTTCAAAAAAAATACCGACGGGCAGTACACATTATTTAATATAGCTTATGCGCAATATGTGAAAGTCGATTTTGATTATACCCGCATGTTTCAGTTCGATACCCACAATTCACTCGTCCTGCATGGAGGTATAGGTGTGGCATATCCTTACGGTAACAGTAAGATTCTGCCTTTTGAGAAGCGCTACTTCTCAGGCGGTGCCAACTCTGTCCGTGGCTGGGGAGTAAGGCGCTTGGGACCGGGAACATACCGACGCACCAACGGAGGAATAGATTTTATCAATCAGACGGGCGACATCAAATTGGATTTGAACGTGGAATACCGTACTTTCCTCTTCTGGAAAATCAACGGGGCGTTGTTTATTGATGCGGGTAACATCTGGACCATACGGAAATACGACGAGCAACCAGGCGGAGAATTCCGTTTCGACAAGTTCTATAAACAGATTGCTGTATCATACGGATTGGGATTGCGGTTGAACTTTGACTATTTCATCCTGCGTTTCGATGCGGGCATGAAGGCGATAAATCCTGCGTATGAGAATTCTCGCGAGCACTATCCGCTCTTACATCCGAAATGGAGCCGCGACTTCACTTTCCACTTTGCGGTAGGCCTTCCATTCTGATGCGCCAGTCACTTCCTTCCAGATATGCTTTCAACATGAATTGCGCTTCGTTGATGATTCGTCCAGGCTTTCCGATGCTGTCGTGCCATAGAAAGTTATGGACGGTGATGCGGATATCGGCATTGGTCTCCTGCGGATCAATAAACATGATGTCATCCACACTGACAGATGCCCCTTCCTCTTGTGACCGAAGGATATCCACATCCTCTTGCGTGACATTGGTGGCAACATATTGAAGCCATTTCTCAGACTCCTCATCCACATGTTTCATTGCCTCTTTGAACTGATAGTTGAAAAAGGCAGTAGAGAAGCTGTCGGCGCGCTCTTCCAACAACTGTTTGCTGCTCTTCTCCTGAGTGCAGCCGGCAAAGAGCACAAGCATGAGGCATATTAGGGAATTTTTCATGTTCGAAGTATTAAATCACGTCAAAGGTACGAATTATATCCAATCTTTTTGCTACTTTTGCACAAAATTTGTCACAAATGCTGAAATTTATATCGTTTGGAAGTGGAAGCAGCGGCAATTGCTACTATCTTTTCACGGAGAAGGACGGACTCTTAATAGATATTGGGATGGGGATGCGTAGCCTGAAGAAACGCTTTCAGGAGTACGGGCTTTCGCTCCATAATATCCATCACGTACTTATCACGCATGACCATGCTGACCACATTAAATCGGTCGGCAGCATCAGCGGTGACTATCATCTTCCTGTCTATGCGACGGAGAAAGTGCATAAGGGCATCACGGGAAACTATTGCATCCATCGCAATATACAGTCGGAATATGTGCGCTATATAGAGAAGGGAGAGACGGTGCAGCTCGGCGATTTCAAGGTTACGTCTTTTGACGTGCCGCACGATAGTTCGGAGAATGTTGGTTATCAGATTGAATGTGAGGGGATTGTGTTTTGCCTGATGACCGATGTCGGACATGTGACGGAGGAGATGTTGCAGTATATTTCAACAGCAAACTATCTGATTCTGGAGGCAAATTATGACGAAGAGATGTTGCGGACGGGAAATTACCCTCCCCATCTGAAGGTAAGGATAGAGGGACCGTCCGGCCATCTGAGCAATAAATGTTGTGGAGAGGCGCTCGTCAGTGCGGCTACTCCTGCGCTCCGCCATGTGTGGCTTTGTCATTTGAGCGAGGAAAACAATCATCCGGAACTGGCGCGCAAGACGGTAGAACAGGTCTTGCGTAGTCATGGCATTATCGTCGGTGCAGACTTTCAGCTCGATGTGCTGAAGCGGAAAGTGCCCAGCGGTATCTGTGAACTGGTATAGAGGGAGTTTCAAGAGAAGGTCTATTGTGTGGAGGAAGCCTGTTTGAGCAATGACCTTGCATTGTTGATGGCTTCCTGGGTGATGTCGCTTCCGCTGAGCATCTGGGCTATTTCGCTGACGCGCTCTTCTGCTGAGAGTTGCAGCATGTTGCTGATGGTCTCGTCTTTCGTGTCTTCCTTGAACACTTTGTAGTGGGTTGTGCCCATTGCTGCAATCTGTGGCAGGTGAGTGATGCTGATGACTTGCCGGTCGTTCATTCCCATCTCCTGCATAATGCGCGCCATCTTCTCTGCAATGGCACCGCTCACACCAGTGTCAATCTCGTCAAAAATAATCGTAGGCAGTTTGACAGCCCCGCTAATCATGGCTTTCAGTGAGAGCATGACGCGGGCAATTTCTCCACCGGATGCAACTTGTGAGACTGGTTGCAGGGGTGCATTCTTGTTGGCGCTGAACATAAACGCCACTTTGTCAATGCCATTCGCACTCAGTTGCTTTTCCTCGAGCGTGATTTGGAAACGTACGTTCGGGATGCCGAGCGGGATGAGTCGTTTTCCCATCTCTTCCTCAATCTTTCGTGCAGCCTTCTTGCGTGAGGTGGAGAGGGCATCGCCTTTCTGCTTACATTGCTCATGTAAGGAAAGCATCTGTTGTTCCGCTTCGCGCAACGTTTCGTCGCTATGGTCTATGTGGTTCAACTGTTCCTCCAAAGAATTCTTGATATCAATCAGTTCTCGGACGGAGGCGGCATGATATTTCTGCTGTAAGCTGTATATGGTGCTGAGTCTGTCGTCAGTCAGTCTGAGTCGTTCTCCATCGAAATCGATGCTCTCTGCCTTGTCAGCAATATCCTCAGCAATGTCTTTCAGCTCAATATAGCAGCTGTCAAGGCGCTTGATGGCAGAAGAAATTTCGGGATAGGGCTCAATGATTTCCGCAAGGTTTTTGGACACTTGCTTCAGGTCGTTAATCAGATTGCGCTCTCCGTTCAGCACATCTTCAGCGAAGAAAAGTCTTTTTTTGATTTCTTCGGCGTGGGTCATCATCCTGCTCGTCTGTTCCAATTCTTCCTGTTCGCCGTCAATCAGGGCGGCGTTGTTCAGTTCTTGTTGCTGGAAGCGAAGCAGCTCCTCGTTTTCCCTGCCTTTTTCTATTTCCTCCTTGAGCTGTTCAAAGTGCTGCTTGGCGTTCTGATATTCTTTGAAACAAGTTTGGTAGTCAACCAAGAGTTGTGTGTTTTCAGCCATCACATCGACCACGCTCAGTTGGAAATCCTCCTTGTTGAGCAACAGATTCTGATGCTGGCTGTGTATATCTACTAGTTTGTCGCCCAGTTCGCGCATCAGCGAGAGCTGTACAGGGATGTCGTTGATGAACGAGCGGCTTTTTCCTGCTGCCGTCAGTTCGCGCCGCAAGATGCAGTCGTTCTCGTCGTAGTCGATGTCGTTCTCTTCGAAGAAAGGTCTCAGGTTGTATCTACTGATGTCAAAATGTGCCTCAATCGTGCACCGGTCTTCTCCCGCTTTAATGCTTTTCGTGTCGGCACGCTGTCCGAGTAACAGTCCGATAGCTCCGAGAATAATGCTTTTTCCTGCACCAGTCTCTCCTGTAATGACCGAGAATCCGCGGTTGAACCGGATATCAAGTTCATTGATGAGCGTGAAATGTCGGATATATAGTTGAGTTAGCATAATCTTTTATTTCGTTTATCTCCTGCAAAGATAATGAAAACTATTCTTTGATTTTCTCCCACGTGTTGTTTTGTGAGGCGTTGATGGAGAAAAGAATGTCATAGACAAGTTCCTTCTCTTTCTGTGTGCCTTTTCCTTTATAAATATTGGCAAGTTCATCTTTCTTGTAGTCCGTCCATATTTGCGGGAGCATGCTGAGCGGCTTGTTCTCGTGGCATTTTTTCAATCCCTCTTCCAATGCTGTCGTGATGTTGGTGCGTCCGCGCTCCACATTGTTTGCCATTTCGTCGAGCCCTTTGCGGTAGTAGTCGTATTGCAGCTGTCGGAAAGGTTGCATGCCGCCATCGAGGTAGTCGTTGATGATAGCAAAGCGGTTGCGGTCGTTGTCGAACGATTTCCATCCTGGGAAGTTCAGGTTCTGCGCGTTGTTCGTAAGGTTCATGCACCGTTGGAGCACATCTTCGCCGCCCATGGGTGCAAAACTGTCAAGATTGAGTCCGATGATGAGATAGGCATAATAGGCGATGAGTGCCGTCAGTTGGTTGTCGATGTTTTCTTCATTGAACTCGAGTTGGTCGAACTGTGCGAATTTGAAATTGAAGTCGGCATCCCTATTATTATATAATGTGGTGGTGTATGCCGAGTTGTAAACCGGTCGGTTTGCCTGAATCAGTGCTGTACAGGTAAATGCGTCGTCCGCCTTTTCGTATTTTGTGACGGTGATGTTGAAATTGCATGCGATGCGTTCGTTTTTCTGGAATTGCAAATTGGTCCACTGCCGTTCGTTGATGAACTGCTCCAAAGTCCGTTGCAGACTTTCGAACACCGAAGCATCGGTGCCCTGTATCTGGCTGTGGTTAATGTTGACTTTCGCAATCAGTTCCTGTGCATGTAGATGGGCACAGAAGATGAGCCCACATACGGCGAAGAGCAGTTTTTTCATATGCGTTTCTCCAGTTCGTCAATGATGTCGCGTGCGACTTCGTTTTTGTTTTTCTTTTCGTAATCGACAATGTCTTTTTCAGAGAGGATAGATATCTGGTTGTCGTCGCTTTGGAAGCAGGTGCCTTTATTTCTCATGCTGTTGAGGACGATGAAGTCCAGATTCTTTTTCCTCAGTTTCTTCATGGCGTTGTCGCGTTCGTCGTTGGTTTCCAGGGCGAAGCCGACCAGCACTTGTTTTTTCTTTTTGATTTTTCCGAGTGCGGCGGCAATGTCTTGCGTGGGAAGCAGTTCCAGCGTGAGCCCGTCTTTTCCGCGTTTGATTTTCTTCTTTTCGGTCTTTGCTGTCTTGAAGTCGGCTACTGCCGCACAAAGGATGGCTGCATCGGCGTTCTTATAGTTGTCAACCGCTGCATGATACATCTCCTCGCAACTCTCAACATCAATGCGGTGAATATCTTTGGAGCATGACAGTGAGACTGGTCCGGCAATGAGCGTTACCTCAGCACCCCTTTTGTGGCACTCTTCTGCAAGTGCAAAGCCCATTTTCCCACTGGAGTAGTTGCCGATGAAGCGAACGGGGTCAATCTTCTCGTAAGTGGGTCCAGCCGTGATAAGTATCTTTTTTCCTTTCAGTGTCAGATCCTTGTTGAAGAAATGTTCCAATGCCTGCACGATTTTCTCAGGCTCTTCCATGCGCCCTTTTCCTTCCAGACCGCTGGCAAGGAATCCGCTTTGTGGCTGTATGATGTGGTTGCCGTAGTTTTCCAATGTTTTCAGGTTGGCTTGTGTCGAAGGGTGCGCAAACATGTCAAGGTCCATTGCCGGTGCAATGAATACCGGTGCTTTCATGGAAAGATAGGTCGTGATGAGCATGTTGTCGGCAACGCCCGTCGCCATTTTTCCCAGCGTGCTTGCCGTGCATGGCGCTATGAGCATGGCATCCGCCCACAGTCCGAGGTCAACATGCGAGTTCCATGTTCCGTCGCGTTGGGCGAAAAAATCGCTGATGACAGGTTTGTGGGTGAGTGCGGAGAGGGTTATTGGTGTGATGAACTCTTTTCCTGCCGGTGTGATGACCACCTGCACCTCAGCTCCTTTCTTTATACATTCGCGGATGATGAGGCATGCTTTGTATGCAGCGATAGAGCCTGTGATGCCCAAAACGATTTTTTTTCCTTGTAGTGTCATTTCTTCTGATTTATGTTTTGTCTTTCATGTCCCTTAGTCGGATGCGTGTGAGGACTTGTTTGGTGTCCTGCGTGAAGTCGCTGTTCAGTATCCATCCGTAATATCCGGGATCTTTCCGGAGTGCTTCGACGACAGCTGTCCCTTTGTATTTGCCGAAAGCGAAGGTTTCTTGCATTCGTGGTTTCCCGTTTTCATCAAGGACGGTGTTGCCGTTGCCGTCTTTCATCTCTTTCCAAACGATGCGCCCGGCAAAGTCCACATTGTTGTTGGCTTTCGAGAATGCAGCCAGCGCCTCCATGTCGTTTGGAAGCTGGCGGTCTTCCTCTGTCTGACGCTCCGGGTTGTACATCTCCAGCTGCCCTTGCAGGATGCGATAGGTTGCCTCCGTGTCTTGGTCTGCCTTGTGTGCAACGAAATCATCTTCCATCTTTCTTCCGCAATAGAATTTATATGCAGCGGCGAGATTGCGTGGTTCCATTCTTGTAAAGATGCTGTGTACATCGATGAGATGGCAGTCTGAGAAGTTGAAGTCGATGCCCGCTCTCAGAAATTCTTCAGCCAGCATGGGGATGTCGAAATGATTGGAGTTGAAACCGGCAAAGTCGCATCCTTCAAACTCTTGTGCTATCTCTGCGGCAATCTGTTTGAATGTCGGAGCCTTTTGCACTTGCTCGTTGCTTATTCCAGTGAGTGCAACCACTTCTGCGGGGATGCTTTTGCCTGGGTTGACGTATTGGTTTTTTCTTGTTTCCTGTCCGTCGGGTGTTATTTTGATGAATGAAATCTGGATGATGCGATCTCTCACGAGGTCAAGTCCTGTTGTCTCCAAGTCAAAGATAATCAGGGGCTTTTTCAATTTCAGCTTCATATTGCACTATTTAATATAGGAAAGGGTGAAACAATGGAACGTTGAAAAGTCCGTGTCCCATAGTTCCACCCTGTGTGATTAGATACTATTAGTCGTTCAGCAGCATTGGCATGATCAGCATCAGCACGTCCTCGTTCTCTGGTTGTGTGACGGGAACGATGACACCTGCGCGGCTGGGGTCTGCCAATTCTACAACCACTTCGTCGCTTTCCAGGTTGTTGAGAATCTCGGTCAGGCTCGGGCCCTTGAAGCCGATGCTCATCGGCTGACCGCTGTACTCGCATGTGAGGTTCTCTTTTGCGCTTGTTGCGAAATCGATGTCTTCAGAAGAAAGTTCCAGCTTTCCTGTCTCCACATGGAAGCGGATGAGTTGGCTCGACTCGCTGGCGAACGGGAGGACACGGCGAAGTGCGCCGATGAGCGAACGCCGGTCGATGGTCATTTTGTTCGGGTTGTTCTGAGGAATCACCGAGTTGTAGTTCGGATAGCGTCCTGCCAACAGGCGGCATGACAGAATGCCTTCGGAATAAATGATTTCAGCATTTTTGTCATCGAACTTGATGGTGACGTCTCCACCGTCCTTGCCCAGCACGCCTTTTAGAAGCATGGCGGGCTTCTTCGGCAGATTAAATGATGCGGGGGTATCGTTCTTGATGCTGAAGTTCTTGTTGCGTACGAGCTTATGACCGTCACTGGCAACAATGGCGAGGCTGTCCGGCGTCAAGTCAAAGTAGATGCCGTTCATGACAGGGCGCAACTCATCTTGTGCCGTAGCGAAAAGAGTACGGGTGATATTGTTGTTCAGGACAGATGAGTCGATAACGATTTCTGTGGCATTCTCCGTAATCGGCTGAATACGCGGGAACTCCTCAGCCTTCTGCGCTGTGAAGTTATACACACCGTTCTGGTAAACCACTTTAATCGTGAAATTAGTCAGGTCAATCTCAAATGTGAGCGGTTGTTCCGGCAACTCCTTTACTGAATCGAGAATGGTGCGGTTTGAAACACAGAAGTTTCCGTCACCGTCGCATGTGTCCAGCGGAAGGATAGACTTCATCACGTTTTCACTGTCTGATGCAGTGATAGTAAGCTGGTTGTTCTCAACTTCAAACAAGAAGCACTCCAGGATGGGGAGGGAGTTCTTGCTGTTAATAACTCTTGAGAGTGTTGAAAGCCGACTGCTAAGGGCTGTACTTGATAATGTAAATTTCATGGTCTATTTTTCTTTCTTATATTTTTTATATTGATTTCTATATTGACCACAAAAATACAAAAAAGCATTGTTTTGAACAAAAAAACAAAGGAAAAGTTTTTCTTTTTAGAACAATTTTAGTAATTTCGCAAACGAAAAAGAATTTTAGAGTAAAAAACCAGTGTCTCCATCGGAGACATCAATCATTAAAGAATTAACAGAAATGGATTTACAAGGAAGAATTATTGCAGCATTGCCTGCAAGGGAAGGTGAGTCTGCGCGCGGACCATGGAAAGCTCAGGATTTTGTGTTGGAGACACATGATGCATATCCGAAGAAGATGGTTTTCTCTGTTTGGGGAGAAGACCGTCTGCAACGATTTAATGTCCAGGAAGGACAAGAAGTGATGGTGTCTTTCGATATTGATGCCCATGAGTATCAGGGACGTTGGTATAACTCGATTCGTGCATACGATGTGCGCTTGGTTGATCCGTCAACAATTCAGCCCGTTCAGCCCGTGGCTCCTGCGGCTGCTCCGGCGAGCGCTCCTGCTGCGTCGGCTGAGGCTCCTGCAGCTGCGCCTGCTCAAGATGCTGTTCCGTTCCCCGAGACGGCAGAGGGTGAGAGTGCTGACGACCTGCCATTCTGATATAGCATAGACGATAATGTATAGGGACAGTTCTTACGCAACGTAGGAACTGTCCCTGTTCTGTTGATAAGGAGATGGTTGGTGCACCGATTTCTTTCGGAAAGGATTTGGAAAAAACAGGACTTTTTGGTCATCGGTAGCCGTTGTATAAACATACAGAAAAGGTTGTATAAATATGTAGTTGAACTATCGCTTTCCAAAAGTTGAACTTTTGCGTCCTAAAAGTTCAACTTTCATCGCCTGAAAGTTCAACTTTTGCAAGCTAAAAGTTGAAATTTTGGAAACCATATCTTAAAGTGTTGGAACTCAATAGTTTGCAACACGGTGCCCAGTTCTTCCACTCGCGTATAAATATACAATTGTGGCGAGATGGTAAACGAATGGTTGCGGCGGTTAAATTTCTGTCGGAGAGGGTGGCGGTTCGTTGCCTGAGGGCGGGGTGTTTTCCTCATTGAGGGGCGGTTCTGTCCTAAGGATGGGATTGCCGTCCTCGTCCAACACTTCCTCTTCCATCAGTTCGAGGCTGTCGGGCTTGTTGGCGTTCTCGTTCACATAGTAGCTGGAACATGAATATAAAGATGTCGGAACATCCTTGTTGTTGGCTTTGTTGAACCGCGCATGGTATTTGCTGAACTGCGAATCGTTGAATATCGATGCGAGGAAGGAACCGCAGATGGGGAGTGCCGTGCGGCTGCCCTGTCCTAAGGCTCCGGTACGGAAATGGATGCTGCGGTACTCTCCGCCGACCCATGCGCCGACCACCAGTTTTGGACTGACAGCCATGAACCATGCGTCGGAATGGTTGTTTGACGTTCCGGTCTTTCCTCCGAAGTCTGTGTCGTAGATATTGCCGATGTATGCTCCTAATGCCTGCGATGTGCCGCCAGGCTCGCGCAAGCCTCCCATGAGCATCATTTGCATGAGGAATGCGCTTTTGTATGGAATAGCTTGCCGCACTGCGGTTGGCGCTGCATATATCTCATTTCCGTTTCGGTCGAGTATCCGCGTAACAAGTACTGGTTCGTGATACTTTCCGTTGTTGGCAACGGTTCCGTAGGAAGATACCAGTTCAAGCAGGTTCACGTCGGATGAACCGAGTGCGAGTGACGGCTCTTCCTGGAGTTCGCTTTTGATGCCCATGTCGTGAGCACATTTCACGATATTCCGGATGCCCATCTCCTGTCCTAAGCGGACAGCGATAGAGTTGATGCTCTGTGCAAATGCTCCTTTCAGGGGAATGGAATCGCCGGAAAAACGCCCGTTGGCGTTGGAGGGAGTCCACGTCACTTCTACTTTCCGCTTGCGGTCAAATACTTGCATGGAGAGGTACTCGTCTCGCCGTTTGTCACAAGGAGACAATCCCTGGTTCATCGCTTCGGTGTAAACGAACAGCTTGAACGTGGAACCGGGTTGGCGCATGGCGGTCACCTTGTCGTATTTCCATGAGTTGAAATCAACGTCGCCGACCCACGCTTTGACTTCTCCCGTTTGCGGCTCCATGGCAACAAACGAACAGTGCATGAAGTGTAGCATGTAGCGGATGGAGTCCAGGGAGCTCATTTCCCTTTCGATTGTTCCTTTCTCGTAATCGAATAGTTTCACCTTATGCGGTTTGTTCAGGTAGTAGTTGATGGAGTCGGGCTCGTTGGGGAATCTGTCCTGCAAATCGCGGTAGAAGGGTTGTCGCTTTGCAATGTTTTCCACGAAGTTGGGAATCACCCTTCCGTATTCATCTCTCCAAGGCTCCATGTTTCCCCAATGGTTGTCGAAGTTTTGCTGAATCTTTCGCATCTGCATGACGGCAGCCTCTTCTGCGTATTTCTGCATCCGCGTGTCGATGGTGGTATAGATTTTCAGTCCGGAATTATAGAGGTCGTATCCGTTCTCATTACACCAATAGCGCAGGTGGTCGGCAACTGCTTCCCGGAAATATAGAGCTTGCCCGTCGTAATGGTTTTCGACGCGATATTTCAGGTTGAGCGGCAGTTGGCTGAGCGAGTCATATTCCTCTTGGGACAAGTCGCCGCGCGACACCATGTTGCTCAAGACCGTATTCCTTCGTTTCAGACAGTTCTCCGGATTGCTGATGGGGTTGTAGAAGGTTGTTGCTTTCAGCATACCGACCAATACGGCAGCTTGATCGGTCGTGATTTTGTCGGGTGTCGTGCCGAAGTAAGTCTTGCAGGCTGTCTTGATGCCGTATGCGTTGGAACCGAAATCCACCGTGTTGGCATACATCGTTATAATGTCTTTCTTGTCGTATGCCATTTCAAGTTTGGTGGCGATAATCCACTCCTTGCTCTTCATCACGAGAATTTTCAGACCGGGTATTTTCCCAAGCAGTCCCGTTGAGTATTGGGAACGAACGCGGAACATGTTTTTCGCCAGCTGCTGCGTGATGGTTGATGCGCCACGAGCATCCTTCTGAGTCACAGCGTCTTTGGCAGCTGCGAACAGCCCAATAGGGTCAACACCCCAGTGTTTATAGAAGCGTTCGTCTTCGGTGTCAATAAGGGCTTTCCAAAAGACGGGATTCACCTCTTCGTATTTTACGGGCGTGCGGTTTTCACTGAAAAACTTTCCGATTAACACCCCGTCTGCACTGTAAATCTCTGAGGCTTCGTTCGATGGCGGATTCAAAATGTTGTTTTTCCCGAAAAATCCGGGAGATTTTCCAAACAACCACAGGAAGTTGATGTCCACAGCGATGAAATAGAAGAGGGAAAAGACGATGAAGGATACTATCCCAACGATTGCTTTTGTGTACCACCGTCTCCCACGGTACAGTCCTTTATACCAGGAGAAAATCCGTTTGATGGGTGAGATACATTTCTTGATGATATGCAGTGCCATGGTGTCTTCTTCTATGATTTATATTGCACAAAGTTACAAAAAAATGCTTTTGGGCAATGATGTTTCAATATAATTTATGATTTCTTTAGGATTTTCGGGTGAAAACCATCTGATTGCCGAATCTCTCTTGAACCATGTGAGTTGTTTTCTGGCATATCTTCGGGTGTTTCCTTGTATGCGTTCAATGGCTTCTTCCAGTGTCCACGTTCCTTCAAAAAACTTGAACAATTCTTTGTAACCTACTGTTTGTAACGCGTTTAAGTGGTGTTTGTTGTATAAACTTCTGGCTTCGTCAATAAAACCATTTTCAATCATTTTGAGAACGCGCTGATTGATTCGTTCGTACAACTCTTCCCGTGGCAGGTTGATTCCTACCTTGATGATGTGGAAGGGACGTTCTTTCTTTTGTTGTGTCCGGAAAGAGGTGTATGGCTTTCCCGTCTGATGACAGATTTCCAATGCGTGGATGACTCTTCTCGTATTCTTCCTGTCAACAATCTGATAGTATTCGGGGTCAACGCATTTCAGCTCTTCGCACAACTTCTCCAAGCCTTCTTCTTTCAGTTTTCGCTTGTACAGTTCCCTCGTATTTTCGTTGATGTTCGGAATGTCGTCTATGCCGTTGCATACGGCGTCGATGTACATCATGCTTCCTCCTGAGAGAATAATGGGGGAGTGGCTTGTTGCGAAATGCTGTTGAATGATTCTGAGCACATCTTCTTCAAACTTCGCGGCACTATAATAATCTGTGATGTGATGTGTGCCGACAAGATGGTGGAACACCTGGCGTCGCTGTTCCTCAGTAGGGGCAGCAGTTCCTATGGGCAGTTCCTGAAATATCTGTCTGGAGTCGGCATTGATGATTTCGGTATTGAAGTAATGTGCTATCTGTAGGCACAATTCCGTCTTCCCAACGCCAGTCGGACCAACAATGACGATGAGTGTTTGATTTGTGTTCATACGATGGGGTGGTATGGGAGGAACGGTGTGCGTGTCTTCCTACCGGATGATTCCTCTCTTGGAAGACTCAACGAAACTGATAATGTATTGAATCTCCTCGGTGAGCGGCAATTTTTTCCGTATTTCCTCAATACCTTCAGCGAGAACGCCCTTAGAGTATAGCAGGCGATATGCCTCGTGAATCTGTTCGATTTGTTCGTTGCTGAAGCCTCGTCTGCGCAGTCCGATGATGTTTACTCCCGCATATCGGATAGGTTCTTTGCCTGCGATGATATATGGGGGAATGTCTTGACTTGTCCGGCTGCCTCCTTGGAACATGACATAGCCTCCGATTCGGCAGAACTGATGGATAAGTGCTGTGGCACTGATGATGGCATGGCTATCGATAGTCACCTCACCGGCAAATTTCGTAGAGTTTCCGATGATGCATCCGTCTCCCATCACACAGTCGTGAGCCACGTGCATATTCTCCATGAGCAGGTTGTTGTTGCCGATGATGGTCGTTCCTTTTGAGGCTGTTCCTCGGGAGATGGTCACGTTTTCCCTGATACTGTTGTTGTTGCCTATCTGACAGGTTGTTTCCTCGCCTTGGAACTTCAGGTCCTGTGGCTTTGTGGAAATGCTTGCTCCAGGCATGAATTCATTGTTGTCGCCGATGCGGGCACCGAAATTGACCGTCACGCTATTTTGGAATACGTTGTTGTTTCCAATGACCACATTCTTGTCGATATAGCAAAACGGACCGACTATGTTGTTCTCTCCAAGGACAGCTTCCGGGTGTACGAAAGCCATTGGGCTGATCTGATTCATGAGTGTCTTTATATTAGAATAGATGAAGGTGCGCTCTTTTATTTATTCTTTACAATTTGGGCGGTGAACGTCGCTTCGGAAACCAGTTGGTCGCCGACAAACATGTATCCTTTCATGGAACTGATGCCGTGACGTACCGGAGCCAGCAATTCTACTTTGAAAACGAGCGTGTCACCGGGTACGACCTTCTGGCGGAACTTCACGTCGTCTATCCGCATGAAGTATGTGGACCAGCGTTCAGGTTCGTCAACGGTGTTCAGGACCAGCAGTCCGCCACACTGCGCCATGGCTTCTATCTGTAACACTCCCGGCATGACGGGTTCTTGTGGGAAGTGTCCCACGAAGAAAGGCTCGTTGCTCGTGATATTCTTTACACCGATAATGTTGGTCGCTCCCAATGCAATCACTTTGTCCACGAGCTGCATCGGATAGCGGTGTGGGAGCAGTTCGCGAATCCGGATATTATCCATGATTGGTGTCTCGTTAGGGTCGTAAACAGGAGCCTGCACTTCGTGTTTGCGAATCTCCCTGCGCATAAGCCGTGCAAACTTGTTGTTGATAGAGTGTCCGGGGCGAGTGGCGATGATGCGTCCTTTGATGGGCTTGCCTATCAGAGCCATGTCGCCGATGATGTCGAGCAGTTTGTGACGGGTGCATTCGTTCTCCCATACGAGCGGTTTGTTCTGGATGTAACCGAGTTTGGTGGCATCTCTGTGCGGCACGTTGAGGAGGTCAGCCAATTTGTCGAGCCGTTCCTGCGTTGTCTCCCGTTCGTAGATGACGATAGCATTGTCCATGTCGCCGCCTTTTATGAGGTTGGCATTGATCAGTGGCTCGATGTCTCTCACGAAGACGAAGGTGCGTGCAGGAGCAATTTCCTTTGCAAATTCGTCCACGTTTTCAATCGTTGCGAATTGGCTGTTGATGAATTTCGACTCGAACGAGCACATGGCTGTGATGCTGAAATTCTCATCGGGCAGGATGGTGATGCATGAACCGCTCTCTTCATCTTTTACCTCAATCTTCTTCTTGATGATGTAATAGTCTTTGGGAGCGTTCTGTTCCTCGATGCCCACTTGCTGTATCTTCTCTACATACATGGCTGCACTGCCGTCCAAAATAGGAAATTCCGGTCCGTTCACTTGAATGAGACAGTTGTCTATCCCCAATGCATAAAGGGCGGAAAGTCCATGCTCGACGGTAGATACTCTTACGTCGCCGACTCCGAGAACCGTTCCTCTCTGCGTGTCAATCACTTTTTCAGCGACGGCATCAATGACGGGTTGCTCGTCGAGGTCGATGCGTTGTATTTTGTAACCGGTATTTTCTGGGGCTGGATTGAACGTAACTGTGAGACTCAATCCCGTATGTAGTCCTTTTCCACAAAGTGAAAAACTTCCTTTCAGCGTGTTTTGTTTTGCCATGTCTTTATTGGTTGTTTTTTAGTTCTTCAATTTCTTTTTGCAGTTTTTGTATGTTTTGATACATATCAGATAGTCTTCGGAAGATGGCTGCCGACTTCATGAAGCCTCTTGCATCCCATGCGGGCGAACCGATGATGGTCTGTCCGCTCTCGCGAACGGTGTTTGTGATGCCGGCTTGTGCACCGACAGTCGTGTGGTCGGCAATACTGATGTGTCCTGCCATTCCCACTTGTCCGCCAAACATGCACCATTTGCCGATTTTCGTGCTTCCTGCCACTCCCACTTGCGCTGCCATGACGGTGTTTTCGCCGACTTCCGCATTGTGCGCCACCTGAATCAGGTTGTCCAGTTTCGCGCCTTTACGGATGTAGGTGCTTCCCATCGTGGAGCGGTCAATACAGGTGTTGGCACCGATTTCCACGTCGTCTTCTATCGTTACAATACCTATCTGCGGCATCTTGTCATATCCGTCGGCATTGGGCGCGAAGCCGAATCCGTCGGCTCCGATGACGCTGCCCGAGTGGATGATGACGTTATTGCCGATGTGGCAGTCGTGATAGATGCTCACGTTCGGATATATGATGCAGTGGTTGCCTACAATCGCCTTGTCGAATATCGTGGCGTGGGGATAGATTTGCGAGTGGTCGCCAATCTCCACATCATCGCCGATATAGGCGAAGGGACCGATGTAACAGTCTTTTCCTATCTTTGCTTTCGGTGAGATGAATGCCAATGGGTCGATGCCGGTTTTCTGCGGCTTCATCGATTCGTAGAGTTGCAGCAGTTTAGCCACGCACTCGTAGGCGTTATCCACGCGAATCAGTGTGGCGTTGACAGGTCTTTCCAGTTTCACATCCTCATTGACGAGGACCACACTGGATTGTGTCTCATATAGGAAATGGGTGTATTTGGGGTTTGAAAGAAAAGAGATGGCGCCGGGTTTCCCTTCTTCAATCTTTGAAAACGTGGAGACTACAGCGTTCTCATCGCCCTCTATACGACCGTTTATCAGTTCAGCAATTTGCTTTGCGGTGAATTCCATGGGTTCGTCTGTGAAATTTTTAACGTTGCAAAGATACGGTAAAAAATCGATTTAGTGGCAAAATGTGACTTTTATTTTATGAAAGTTTGTCAAAATATGTTTCAGAAGCGTTTGTAGCATAGATAATACTTGCTGATATCCTTGGCAGGATGCGTCATGTGGAGGATTTCGGAGGCATCTATGACTTCTTTGAGCGTGCCGTCTTTGTAGAGGATGTCGATGTGGTCGTCGTGCACGTCATACATCGCTTTCTTGATGCTGTCCATGTGCATGAGGAATTTGGTGTCTTCCCGACTGACGCCTGTGTGTTTCATTATTTCGTCCTTGATGCTTTCCACATATTCCTCCGTGAACGGCTCTTCGCTGATTTCCACCCTGAAAAGTTGTCGGCTGAGCAGGTCGCCGGCGAGCATGGAGAGGATGCGGTCGGGATGGTCTTTCCACACTTTCACCGTTGTCCAGATGTCGTTGTCGTCGAGTTGTTCGTACCAATACAGCGCTTTCGGGTCTGAAAGGAACGTCTGCCTGTCCACATGGTTGTGGATGAAATAGTGCAGTGCCGGCGGAGCGTAGAGTTCTGTCCCTTCGTTAGCAAGATGCTTGGCGCGAAGCAGCGTGTTGACCAACAGTTTTTCACAGGCAACGGTCGTCTTGTGGAGATAAACTTGCCAGTACATGAGCCTGCGGGCAACCAGGTAGTTCTCAACGGAATAGATGCCTTTTTCTTCCACGACGAGATGGTCGTCCACCACGTTCATCATCTTGATGATGCGCGAACTGCCGATGTTTCCCTCGTTGACACCCGTGAAGAAGCTGTCGCGGCAGAGATAGTCGATGCGGTCCATGTCGAGCTGACTTGAGATGAGTTGGTGCAGGAAGCGCTGATGGTATTCGTCTTTGAATATTTTCAGGGCGAGTGTCAGTCTGCCGTCCATCTCACGATTCATCTGTTCCATCATCATCAGCGAGATTTCTTCGTGCGAGATGCCGCTTGTCAGGGTGCGTTCGAGCACGTGCGAGAACGGTCCGTGCCCGATGTCGTGCATGAGAATGGCTGCCTGGACGGCTTCCGCCTCCGACTCGAAGATGAAGATGCCTTTCTGGCGGAGCGAGGTGATGGCTTCGCTCATGAGGTGGTAGGCTCCGAGAGAATGGAGGAAACGTGTGTGTTGCGCACCGGGATATACGACGGATGCCATGCCCAGCTGTTTGATTCGTGACAAGCGCTGCATCAGCGGGTGCTTCACAATGTCGAGCAGGAGCCCGCTTGGAATCTTGATAAACCCGAATACGGGGTCGTTGATGATTTTTGTTTCGTTCACGGCGCAAAGTTATGAAATGTTTTTGTATAAACGGCAGTTCGGAAAGACTTTTTCGCAAACTCCCTTGCAGTGCATCGCAAAGAACTTTGCAGTGCGCTGTCTGTTTTTCAAATCAACTTGATTTGGTCATCAATTCAACTTGATTTGGTCTCCAATTCAACTTGATTTGCCAGAGGAAAGTTCAACGTTCGAAAACCAAATTCAGTGAATTTGCTCACCAATTTCACTGAATTTGGTCATCAATTTCACTGAATTTGGTTGGTGAGAGTTCTGTTTCTGATTTTCGGAAGGGTAGGGAATGGAATGAAAAAAGGCATTCCTGAGCAGAGGAATGCCTTATGTTCTGTCTTGATGTTTGTGGCTTATATGCCGTGTTTTTCGAGTTCGGCTGCCATTTGCTGTTGCATTTCGCGTGCCTTGTTGCCTGCCATTTCGGCGTAGAGCTCGGTGTGGTCGGCATAGATGATGCTGCGCGATGCGTTGACGAGCAGTCCGCAGTCTTTGTTCATGCCGTATTGGCATACTTCTTCGAGGCTTCCTCCTTGTGCGCCTACGCCTGGAACGAGCAGGAAGTGGTCGGGTGCGATGCGCCGGATATCCTGCAACATAGAGGCTTGCGTGGCTCCAACGACGTACATGAGGTTGTCTTCAGTGCCCCATTTCTGTGAGGTGCGGATGACTTTCTCGAAGAGTCGCTCGCCGTTTTCGTCTTTCATGAACTGGAAGTCGTTGGCTCCTTGGTTGCTGGTGAGTGCGAGCAGGATGGTCCATTTCCCTTCATGTGCGAGGAAAGGGGCTATGCTGTCTTCTCCCATGTAGGGTGCCACGGTGACGGCATCGACGTCGTATTCGTCGAAGAATGCGCGTGCGTACATGTCGGCAGTGTTTCCGATGTCTCCGCGTTTGGCGTCGGCGATGATGAAGTGGTCGGGATATTGTTCCTTGATATAGCGTACGGTCTTTTTGTAAGCAGTTATTCCGTGAATACCGAACGCCTCGTAGAATGCGAGGTTGGGCTTGTATGCCACGCAGTAGGGTGCCGTTGCGTCGATGACGGCTTTGTTGAACTCGAGCAGCGGGTCGTGCATGTCGAGCAGATGGATGGGTATGCGCTTGGCATCGGTGTCGAGTCCCACGCACAGGAAGGTTTTCTTCGTGCGTATCTGGTGGATAAGTTGTTGTCTGTTCATGGCTTGTCTGTTGTTTATATATATAATAATGTGTGTCAGAGTTCCGCTTCTTTCATTCGCTCTGCGTTTTCCGCCACGGTCAGTGCGTCAATCATCGGTTGGATGTCGCCGCCGAGAAATCCTTGCAGGTCGTGTGTGGTGAAGCCGATGCGGTGGTCGGTGACGCGTCCTTGCTGGAAGTTGTAGGTGCGTATCTTGGCTGAGCGGTCACCCGTGGAGACGAGGCTCTTGCGCCGGGAAGCGATGTCATCGACATATTTCTGGTGTTCCTTGTCGTAGATGAAGGTGTAGAGTCGGGAGAGTGCGCGCTCCTTGTTTTTTGGCTGGTCGCGCGTCTCGGTACACTCGATGAGTATTTCCTCGGTCTCGCCGGTGTTCGGATTCTTCCACATATAGCGCAGGCGGACGCCCGATTCCACCTTGTTTACATTCTGTCCGCCGGCACCCGACGAGCGGAACGTGTCCCATTTGATTTCGCCTTCGTTGATGTTGACTTCGAACTTGTCGGCTTCGGGCAGCACGGCGACGGTCGCTGCGGAGGTCTGCATGCGTCCGTTCGATTCGGTCACGGGCACTCGCTGTACGCGGTGCACGCCCGACTCATATTTCAGCGTGCCATAGACATCGGCTCCCGAAACGGCGAAGTCGATTTCCTTGTAGCCGCCGACGGCACCTTCCGAGACGCTGGTGATGGCGAGTGTCCATCCCTTTTGGTCGCAGAATCGCTTGTACATGTTGAACAAGTCTCCGGCAAAGAGGCATGCTTCGTCGCCACCCGTTCCCGCACGGATTTCCATCTGCACGTTCTTGGCGTCTTCGGGGTCTTTTGGTATGAGTGCGATTTTTATTTCTTCTTCGAGCTGCGGCTGCAGTTCTTCGTTGGCGGCAAGCTCTTCGCGTGCCATTTCCTTCATGTCGGGGTCGCTCTCGTTGGCGAGAATGTCCTTCGCTTCTTTGATGGTGTTGAGGCATGCGACGTAGCGGCGGCGTGCGTCCATGATGTCGCCGAGGTCCTTATATTCCTTAGTGAGCTTGACGTAGCGCTGCTGGTCGGCTATCACGTTGGGGTCAGTGATGAGCGTCGATACTTCTTCGAAGCGTGCCTCGAGCCCGTCGAGTTTCTGTAAGATGCTGTTATTTTCCATATTCGTTGGCAAAGGTACGAAATTATTTGTGTTTCCTTGGCAGATAAATGCTTACTTTTCTCTAATATCTGTTTCTATTCCTTGCTTTTGTTCTTATATCTGGAATAAGAGAAGGAAAAGACAAATACCATGGCTATTGCTCCGCAGATGTTTCCCCACTTGGTTGTGCCAACCTGTATGCCGTCATAGACAAGAATCAGATTGGCAACGAGCAGAATCGCTGCAAATATCATGGCGAAGATGGCTAAAGGTTTGTTCATGCGCTTTGATGTTTTCTGGTGTTAATAATTAAATTCTCCAAACTCGCTCTTGATGGTGAGGCTCTTCCTGCCTTCCTCAATATGACCGACAATCTGTGCGTCGATATTGAACGACTTCGAGATGGCGATGATGTGTTCTGCGATTTCGGGTTGCACATAGATTTCCATACGGTGTCCCATGTTGAACACTTGGTACATCTCCCGCCAGTCGGTCTGCGAACAGTCGTGGATAATCTGGAACAACGGCGGTACGGGGAAAAGGTTGTCTTTCACGACGTGGCAGTTGTCGCTGACGAAGTGCAGGACTTTGGTCTGCGCGCCACCCGTGCAGTGCACCATGCCGTGGATTTCCCGGCGGTGACGGTCGAGCATCTGTTTGATGACCGGAGCGTAGGTTCGCGTTGGAGAGAGTACAAGTTCGCCTACGGAAAGCCCATCTCCAATCTCTCTTCCGTAGGGAGAGGTTTCTGTCAACTTATATTTCCCGCTATACACCAACTCGTCGGGCACGTTATGGTCGAAACTTTCTGGATATTTTTCTGCCAGATATTTGGAAAAAACGTCGTGGCGTGCGCTGGTCAGTCCGTTCGAGCCCATGCCGCCATTGTATCGCTTCTCGTAAGTAGCCTGTCCTGTGGACGAGAGTCCGACGATGACGTCGCCCGGTCGTATGTTTGCGTTGTCGATGACATCGGCTCGCTTCATGCGACACGTGACGGTGGAATCGACGATGATGGTGCGCACCAGGTCGCCTACGTCTGCCGTCTCGCCACCCGTTGCGTGTATGCCGATGCCCATGTCTCGGAGTTCTTGGAGAAGCTCATCTGTACCGTTGATGATGGCAGAGATGACTTCGCCTGGGATGAGGTGTTTGTTGCGCCCGATGGTGGAGGAGACAAGGATGTTATCGACAGCGCCTACGCAAAGCAGGTCGTCGGTATTCATCACGATAGCGTCCTGTGCGATGCCTTTCCACACACTCAGGTCGCCCGTCTCTTTCCAATACATATATGCCAGCGACGATTTGGTGCCTGCTCCGTCGGCGTGCATGATGTTGCAATACTCGGGGTCGCCTCCCAGAATGTCGGGGATTATTTTGCAGAACGCCTGCGGAAATATCCCTTTATCGATGTTCTTGATGGCTGCGTGCACGTCTTCTTTGGCAGCAGAGACACCACGCTGCATGTATCTGTCTGTAGTATTCATGATTTAGGTTTGTTATAGATAGTTCTCTTCTTCGCCGTTCCATATCTCCCAGCTTACGAATGCCTGCAGCAAGAGCATCTCAAGTCCGTTCTTCACGGTTGCCCCGCGCTCGGCACCCAGTCGGAGGAATTTCGTCTCGTCGGGATTGTAAAGTAAATCGTAGAGCAACGTGTGGCTGTCCATCGCCTCGTAGGGCAACTTCGGACATTCGTCGATGTGCGGATACATGCCTACAGGAGTGCAGTTGACGATGACGTTATATTCGCGTACGATGTCTGCTGTAACCTCTTCGTAAGTGATGGCGTTCTTCTTTTTCGTGCGACTGACGAACAATGTCTCGATTCCGAGCGATTGGAGACCGTACTGAACGGCTTTTGCCGCACCGCCAGTGCCCAATATCAGCGCTTTCTTATGGTACGTATTCAATATCGGTTCGATGCTTTTCGTGAAACCTATCACGTCGCTGTTGAAACCTTTCAGTACCGTTTTGTTGCCCTTGTGCTCGATGCGTATCACATTGACGGCGCCGATAGCCTTCGCCTCCGGGCTCAACTCCTTGATGTATTTCAGCACCTGCTGCTTGTACGGAATCGTCACATTGAGTCCCTTCAAGTCCGGGTTGGAGTCGATAATCTCCTTAACGTCTTCAATTTGAGGTATCTCAAAGTTCTCATACACAGCATCGATGCCCTCGCTTTCAAACTTCTCGTTGAAGTAGCTGATTGAAAACGAGTGGCCTAAAGGATAACCGATAAGTCCGTATTTGTCCATATTCTGAAGCGTATAGATGTTTGTTCTTTTACTTTTTCGCAAGATACATGGTGCAGATGCCGCATGTCAGTCGTTTGAAAGATGATTCTTCGAAGCCCGCCCGTTGCAGGATTTCCACCATTTGCTCGCCCTGTGGGAACGCCTCGATAGTCGCCGTGAGATACCTGTAGGCACTCCCGTCCTTAGAAATGAGCCTCCCGTATAGTGGCAATATCGTGTGGCTGTACAGCCAGAATAGTTGCTTCATCGGGAAACGGACGGGCGAGGTCAGCTCAATAATGCTCAGATGACCACCCGGGCGCAGCACTCTGTGCATCTCCCTAAGCCCTTTGTCCAAATCGGGAAAGTTGCGGATGCCGAACGCAGCAGTAACCGCATCGAAGCTGTTGTCGGCAAACGACAGCTGCATACAGTCCTCCTTGGCAAACGAAATGACATCATCAAGCCGCTCCTTCTTTACCTTTTCGCGCCCGATTTCCATCATTCCTTCACTGATGTCGGCTCCGACAAGCCGTTTGGGAGAGAGCATCCGGGCAGCAAGAATGGCAAAGTCGCCAGTCCCCGTAGCTACATCCAGCACCTCTTTCGGTGCGAATGGTGACAACTGGGCGATGGCTTTTCGCCTCCATCCGCGGTCGATGTTCCACGAAAGGCGATGGTTCAGCGTGTCATAAGCGGGAGCAATGTTGTCGAACATTTCCTCCACCTGTTTCCCTTTGTCTCCCTTGCGGTAGGGAGTTATTCTTTCCTGTTGATACACGATACTAACGTGTTGCTAAGTATTCGCGAACATTCTTTTCAATGCGGGCGGCAATATCACCAGCCTCGGCAGCCTTGTCGAAGCGCTCACCGATGATGTGCTCATAGAGTTCGATGTATCGTTCACTCACGCTTTCAGCATATTCGTCGGTAATTTCGGGCATCGTCTGTCCCGGTTCGTTCATGAAATCGTGCTCAATGAGCCACTGGCGAACGAACTCTTTTGACAGTTGGCGTTGCGGTTCGCCCTTCGCGAACTTCTCTTCATATCCCTCTGCATAGAAATATCGGCTCGAATCAGGGGTGTGAATCTCATCAATGAGGTACACCTTGCCATCGCGCTTACCGAATTCATACTTCGTGTCAACAAGAATCAAGCCCTGTTTTGCGGCAATCTCCTGACCACGTGCAAAAAGTTTTCGCGTGTAATCTTCCATCACCGCATAGTCTTCAGCACTAACAAGTCCCTGCGCAATGATTTCTTCTTTTGATATATTCATGTCGTGCCCCTCATCCGCCTTGGTCGTAGGAGTGATGATGGGTTCTGGGAAACGCTCGTTTTCACGCATGCCATCGGGCAGACGTACGCCGCAAATCTCCCGGCAGCCATTCTTGTAGTCGCGCCATGCCGAGCCGGTGAGGATGCCCCGGATAATCATTTCCACACGAAAACCTTCGCATTTCAAGCCAACAGTGACCATCGGGTCGGGCGTAGCCAGTTTCCAATTCGGGCAAATGTCAGCAGTAGCATCCAGGAACTTGGCTGCTATTTGGTTAAGAACTTGCCCCTTGAAAGGGATGCCTTTAGGCAGGATGACGTCGAATGCCGAAATGCGGTCGGTTGCCACCATCACCAGCAGGTCGTCGTTGATGTCGTACACGTCGCGTACTTTACCATGGTACACGCTTTTTTGTCCTTCGAAATGGAAATCGGTTGTAGTTAATGCTTTCATCTTAATGTTTGAATCTATGTTCTTGAATATGAGTAATGTGCAAAGATAGTCATCTTTTTAGGAATACGCAAATAAATGCTTAAAAACCTATCGTTCTTCACTCTTTGTTGCCTTGTCGGCTGCTTCGTAAGCGTTGACAATGCGTGTGACGAGCCGATGGCGTACAATATCTTTCTTCGTAAGTTCCACGACGCCGATTCCCTCTATCCCTGTCAGGATGCGGAGTGCTTCCTTAAGTCCGCTTTTTTGTTCGCGCGGCAGGTCTATCTGTGTCATGTCGCCCGTGATAATCATCTTGGTGTTCCATCCCATACGGGTGAGAAACATCCGGATTTGTGCCGGAGTGGTGTTTTGGGCTTCGTCGAGTATGACGACCGCATCGGAAAGCGTCCGTCCCCGCATAAATGCAAGTGGCGCGATTTGTATGACGTGTTTCTCCATCATGTCTTGCAGTTTGGCACCGGGAAGCATATCTTCGAGCGCATCATAAAGCGGCTGGAGGTATGGGTCGATTTTGTCTTTCATGTCGCCAGGGAGGAATCCGAGTTTTTCACCGGCTTCAACGGCGGGACGGCTCAGGATGATGCGCTTGGCAGTCTTTTCCTTGAGCGCTTTGACAGCGAGTGCTATTGAGAGATAAGTCTTTCCCGTTCCGGCAGGTCCTACGGCAAACACCATGTCGTTTTGCTGATAGGCGTCGATGAGCCGTTGCTGGTTTTCAGAGCGGCTCTTGATGGGTCGTCCAGACGTGCTGTAAACGATGATGCCTTTTGCAGCGTCAGCTTCGGGCAGTGTCCCATTGATAATGTTAATGATGTCCTCTTCCGTGATTTTATTATATTTTGCCAAGTGTAGCCGTATCTGTTCTATGTGCTGTTCAAGCCGCTCGGTCTGTTGTTCTTCTCCCATGATTTTGATAATATTGTCGCGGGCTACGATGCGCACCTTTGGGAAAAGCGCCTTGAGCAGTTGCAGATGGGCATTGCCCGTCCCGTAGAAAGAGACGAGGTCGATGCCTTCAAGTATAATATGTCTTTCGATCATAAGTGATTTTGTTTGTGCAAAGATACGTCTTTTTTGAAAGCTATAAAAGTAAAAAACAAAAAAATATAGAAGAATGTTTAATGTAAAATGCTATTGTCATTTGACAATAAAAAGGCGGCAATAGCGTTATATAGATTGATGATACGTATTTTGAAATACTTTTTATGTGCGACTTTGGCAGTAATTGTTATTGCCTGTACGGATGATGATAGCTTCACGGCGTCGCCAAATAATCGTCTGACGTTCTCAACCGATACGGTGGGAATGGATACGGTTTTCTCCAGTGTACCTACCTCCACCCGCACCTTTTGGGTGTATAACCGTTCGGGGGATGGGATTCGATGTTTGAGTGTCGGACTTGAAAGGGGAAATCAATCTGGTTTCCGGGTGAATGTTGACGGCAGTTATCTGGGGTCATCATCAGGCTATCAGGTATCGGATATCGAGGTGAGAGATAAGGATAGTATCCGCGTGTTCGTAGAGTTGACCTCACCGTTGAACCATGGCAACACGCCTCAGAAGATAGAGGACAACTTGGTGTTCCGTCTGGAGAGTGGGATAGAGCAGAAAGTGAATCTGAACGCTTGGTCGTGGGATGCCGATATGATGCGTGATGTCGTTGTGGAAAGCGATATGACCATCGGCGGAGATGTTCCGGTGATTATCTATGGAGGTATCGTTGTGCGTGAAGGGGCAACGCTGACTCTGAATGACGGTGTGACGCTCTATTTTCATGATGGTGCCGGCATTGACGTGTATGGGCGTCTGGTCGTGAATGGCACGGCTGAGAAGAACGTCGTGTTGCGTGGCGACCGCTTGGACCGTATGTTTGACTATCTGCCGTACGATCATGTGAGCGGACAGTGGAAAGGCATTCGTTTCCATGAGAAATCATACGAGAATATCATTGATTATGCTGACATCCATGCAGCTTGTGATGCGATTGTCTGCGACTCTTCGGATGTGACCCGCATGAAACTGCTGTTGTCAAACTCGATTGTTCACAACTCGAAAGGCTATGGTGTGGAGGCGGTGCATTCCAATGTGGATATCCGGAACTGTCAGATAACAAATAGTTTGAATGATTGTCTGGCTGTTTATGGCGGAAAGGTCAGTGTCTGGCATTGTACGCTTGCCCAGTTCTATCCCTTTGATGCAGCGCGTGGCATGGCATTGCGGTTTACTAATTATCGTGACGAATATGTCTATCCCTTGCAGGATTTCACTTGCGTGAACACGATTGTGACAGGCTATGCGGATGATGTCCTCAGCGGAGCTTTCAAAGATGAGACAACGGCTTTCTCTTGGCAGTTCAGCCATTGTCTCTTGCGGACACCACAACCCGAAACTGATTTGGAGAAGATGGTGGAAGTGGTGTTTGAGGAACCCGAAGACACGACCGTGTATGGTGTGAAGAATTTTGAGAAAATAGACGATAAACTGTTGCGTTACGATTTCCGTCTGAGTAGCGTGTCGAAGGCTGTCGGGACAGCAGATAAGGAGAATTTCTTGGAGTATGACCGGCTGGGCATCCGTCGCAAAGAATCGGCACCGGACATGGGGTGCTATACCTATCGTGCGAAAGAATAGGATTTTTGAAGAAACTGTGTATGAACAAAGATATTAACAGAATATGAAAGAAATAGGGTTACACATTAAAATCCATTTTTATGAGATGGAGGAGTTGCCAAAAGAGGAGCGTGAACTTGTTGAGAGAGCCATTGCAGCGACCGACCATGCTTATGCGAAATATTCTAATTTCAGGGTGGGTGCGGCAATCCGCCTGTCTGACGGGTCGGTCATGATAGGTGCGAACCAGGAGAATGCCGCTTTCCCGTCGGGCTTGTGTGCCGAGCGGACGGCTATTTTTGCGGCTCAGGCGCAATATCCTGAGAAGGCAATCACGATGCTTGCCGTTGCTGCAAGAAACGAGAACGGACTTTTGAAGGAGCCTGTCACGCCATGCGGCTCATGCCGACAGGTGATGCTTGAGGTGGAAGACCGCTATCAGCAACCGATGAAGGTGCTGCTCTATGGGACAGATGGCGTTTATGTCATCGATTCGGCGAAAGACATGGTGCCGCTTTCTTTCATCAGCGAAAACCTGAAAGGGTAGTTCCTTCCTTATTTTTCCAAAAGCTTTTTGTAGAAGTTGACGTATTGTTTCGCAACTTCGATGTAGTCATGGTGTCGGCGGATGTATTCCACGCTTTGCCGTTTGAGTTCTGCCAATCGTTCTGGGTGCAGGATGAGTTGTTCCGTTTCGTGATATACACTTTCCCGTGTCGGTTGTACGTTGATAATGGGTCGCAGTTCTTTTTCTCCAATCAGTTCGTAGTTTTCCGGTTCGCCTCCGCCAATACACACGATGCCTTTCGACATAGCGAGCAGCGAGTTCATGGATGGTGTGTAGCTGTATAGTTGGTCTAAGATGGCATCGGAGCCGTTGAGCAGTTGCTGATAGGTCTCAAAGGGGACAGACTCAACCTTTATCACCTCCATTTGTTCCGGATATTTGCGTTGCAGTTCGAGTGCTGCCTCCAGCATGATATCTGTTCCTTTGTATGCACTTCTGGTTTTGTTGATTCCGATAAAGATTTTGATTTTTCCGTCAGTTTTTTCTGTCGGTTTCCAATGCGGATTCTCCATCTTGATGGGGTATGGAATGTACGTCGTCTTTTCAGGGAAGGCTGGCTGATAGCAGACGTGGTATTCGTAGAGTCCTGTCACGATGCCGTCGCACTCGTTGGCTATCTCTTTGTTCAGTCGCTCTTTCGCAGTGCCGAGCCAGTCTTTCCGTTCTTTGAGTGCATCAGCGTCTGTTCGCAGTTCGTTTCCGATATTGAAATCACTGTATCTCAGTGGTTTCTCTGTGCAACAGGTGTTTACCCAGTACCAGTCCATGCCGAATCCGCAAAGTATCACTTTCCGGTTATGCCGTCTGAGGTAGTGGTATATCGGGAAGATGCGCTCTGCTTTCAGTTCGAGGAACATGGGGTTGATGAGTTGTACGATGTCGAATCCCCGTAGTCGAGGCAGCAGTCGATAGAGTTTTGCCAGATATTTGATGCCTCCCCATTTGGTGTAGGTGCGCACCAGGTTGATGTCTCTCGGGTAGTTTTTCCAGAAATCTCCATTCGACATGACCGTCACTTCATGTCCGAAGTGTTTCAGTCCTTCGGCAAGTGTCGCATGCACGTTGCTGTATTCTCCTATAAGTAGTATCTTCATCGTTCTTTGTTGATAAGGGGGATGACACGCATGAGCAGGCTGAGCCCTTTTGATGAGTTCGTCATTCGCCTGAACCAGGTGTATTTTGTGGTATACCGGCGGTCGGGAAGTGGGAAAAGTCCTTTTTGGTGCAGGTCTTTTATTTGTCGGTCCAGATAGCGTCGCGACCTTGTTTCCCGAATGACGTTGTAGAGATAGTCCATCGTCAGTTGTGCTACCCGCCGTTGCAGGGCGCTCTTGTCGTTGGGTGCCATGCGGTCAGCCTGCAGGTTCAGCCGACAGATGATGTCCTTTGTGTCGTTGAGTCTTTTCAGGCGTTTCCGGATATTCTTGTCGGTCATGATGGAGTGGGGGCGCTGTTGGTACAGATAAGCCTTT
Organism: Prevotella sp. Rep29; assembly: GCF_019551475.1. Classification (NCBI taxonomy): domain Bacteria; kingdom Pseudomonadati; phylum Bacteroidota; class Bacteroidia; order Bacteroidales; family Prevotellaceae; genus Prevotella; species Prevotella sp. Rep29. Next base: position 1,634,684 of record NZ_CP047159.1, on the reverse strand, counting down.
GCATTTGTCGTGCGGACGTTCTCTATTCTCAGCAGCAGGAGTGGTGTGAACTCTTCGTCTTCGTTGAAGATGCCTGGCGTAAATCGCAGGTCTCCGAGTATGGAGTGCTTGAACATGTAGCCGCAGGCGGTAGCACGGATGTTGTTGCGGCGCATGTATTCACTGCCGCTCAACGGTTTGCTGATGTCGAACGGTTCTTTCTTCGTGTCTCCTTCGGAATGTGTGAAGTCGAACAGAAGCATCTCGGGGCTTTTCTCTCTGACGATGTCCAGGCAGAAATCGTAGGCGGCAGGTAGCAGCCGGTCGTCGCCGTCGATAAATTGCAGATATTCGCCCCGTGCCATTTGTATGCCGGCATTGCGTGCCTCGCTGAGTCCCTTGTTCCTCTGTCTCAGATAGATTACTTCGTCACCGTATCTCATCAGTTCGTTGATGGGGCTTTCTTCCGACCCGTCATCCACGACGATAATCTCCCGTTCGCTCTCTTTCAGTGAGAGTTCCCGGATGCTGTCTATGCATTCGCCAATGAGCTTTGCAGGCAGATTGTAGCAAGTGATGATAAAGCTCACTAATGGCTGCGCCGACAGAGTTTGTGAATGGTTTTGTAGAGTTTGCATAAGCCTTTGGTGCCGAATATTTTTTGTAGGAATAATTTCGTCGAACACTCTGTCCACCCGATGTTGAGTTCGGGCAGTATGGGCGTGTTTCCCGTCATTTCGCAGACATCTATCTGAATGTTCAGAATCTTCTCGTAATAGCTTTTCAACATTTGGGGCGTGTATCCCTCGTCGTTGCTGAGTCGGTTGAGCATCATGACGTGGCTCTCCAAGAGTTGTGCCAGTTCCTCTCCCGTGGCAGTCGCCGTGATGCCTTGCGGGTTCCAATAGTAGTAATACATGCCTTCCGGAGTGGTTGCTGCAACACGGCTGTTTGCTAATAGCCGGGGCAGGGTGTAGGCATCTTCGAACACTCTGCCTTCAGGGAAACGCACGTCATGGAACAAATCGCGTCTGTAGATTTTGTTCCAAGCGTATGTATGCTCATAGACCTTTTCCTCAAGCCAATATGTCGTCATGCAGCGATACGCCTTTTTGGGAAATGTCAGCACTCTCTGTCTGTCGGATTGGTAGAACAGGCAGACAGGATATTCCAGTATGTCGTATTCCGGATGCAGTTTCAATTCCTCCATGAGCGGTCTCAGTGTGTTTTTCCCTATCGTGTCGTCAGAATCCATGAAGGTGATATAGCTGCCCTGAGAAAGTGCGATACCCGTATTCCGGGCTGCCGACAGCCCTTTGTTTGCCTGGTGGACGACGCGTAACTGGCGATGCTTGGCTGCCAGTTCGTCACAAATGGCAGGGCTGCGGTCGGTGGAACCGTCGTCGATGAGAATCACCTCCATATCATTGAAGCCCTGTGTGAGAACGCTGTTCACACATCGTTCAAGACTTTCTTCGACCTGAAATACCGGTATGATTACACTCAGTTTCATGTTACAAATGTAGGCATTTTTTTTCAAACGCTCTTTCTTTTTAAGGAGATATTTTCATTCTTTGACGGGGTTCGTCGTTCCCTATATATATAATAATGTGTACGCTTGCTGACGGAAGATGTGCTGTCGGAAAAAAAAACAGCAACTTTTTATACCTCGTTCAACCCTTGCATAAGCATGTGAATATGTATGCAAAAACAGGGGGTTAAACTTCCGTTTTTCAAAAGTTGAACTTTCAGCGTGCAAAAGTTCAACTTTTGGAAGACACTTTACAAGCGATTGATATTCAAGCGTTTACGAAACGTCTCTCGTTGATGCAGGTCTTGTATAAATATACATTTCCGAGGGTGCTCAATGGGTGGCGCCGTACCAAGATGTCTTTTCGATGTTCTTGGTCACTGCCGGATTTTTTGATGGGTCGGACACGGTGAGCCCGGAGAATGCGTTGAGCGCGATTCGTTTCTCGTTGTGGTCGGAGTAGAACGTCGGTGTGTTCACTTTGTGCACCACAGTTTTGCTCAGTTGGGCATTGAACTGGTTCAGTAAGGCGTTGTCCTTGCACAATCGTGCGGCGTAGTCGCCGAGATCAAAGAAAATGGAAACGGTCAGTCCGTCGAGCACTTGAATCTTCTTTGCGTCATCGTCGTTCAGCGTAAACTCGCTGTTGATGCGTTTCATGACGGTTGCCAGCGCCTCTGTTTCCCTGCAGTCGGTGACGGAGAGCGTGCCACAGGGCGGGTTGTATGCGTTGTAGAAACTGAGGAAACCTTTGCAGACGTTGTTGAATTCGGCATTGAGCAGATAGGCTCCAACCTTCTCGTAGGGTATCCCTTCCATGAATATCTCGCATGTGGAAGCAATGAGGTAATCCGTTACGGCGCGCAGTTCGTATGCCGTCTCGATGTTTGCCATGTAGCAGTCGTCGAAGAGGATATAGCCCATGTGCAGATTCTCTCGTTTGAGCGCATCAGCCAGTGTCTTGATGTCGGCTTGAAACTTGGTATCCGTCTGGTGTCCGAAGTATCTTGTGCGGGGAATCTTGTTTACTTTTCCGAAAAGTGACGGCTTGGCGAGTGTGCTTTGCGGAACGGTCGTGCCCACGGGCAGCCATCCCATGCCGTGACTTCCGATGAGCAGGGCGTATTTCTCAGCAGGTGCAGCCGTCTTCATGTCATGGAAAATGTTGCTGATGCCCTCTTCTGTGTTGAGAGTGGGCGAGGTGTATTCCTGCAAAGTGTCGCAGATGCATTTTCCGTTCTTGATTTTCACTTCGAACAGGTGGGATTTCCTGTCGGATTTGGAGATAAATACCAGTACGCGTTTATTGCTGATGCTGCTTTGATTCTTGCTGATGGTATTCTCTAAATGTTTGATGTTGTTGAGAAATGCGTTGTATATGGTGCTGCCAGCCCATGGCATATAGAAAAAGAAAGTCTGCTGCGTTGTTGACGCTTCGCGGTTGTTGATGTTGTATTCCTCTTCACAGGAAAAACAGATTCCTATCGCGCAGAGGGCGAGAAGAATGTGCACGACTCTTCTTTTTTTTAGCAGCCACTTCATCTTACAGTTTCTCTTTTAGGTCGGCAATAGACTTTCTGAGGGCATCGATTTTCTCTTCCGAATCGCTCTCTTTCTTGCGTTCCAGGGCGACGACAGCTTCCGGTGCGTTGGCAACGAACCGCTCATTGGAGAGTTTCTTCCGTATGCCGGCAAGGAATCCTTCGAGGTGCTTGAGCTGAGCCTCCTGTTTCTCGATTTCCGACTTCACGTCGATAAGCGTTCCGAGCGGTACGGCAAACTCGTCTGTCCCCACCATGAAGGTGCTGGCGTCGGGAGCCTTTTCGTCCACTTGCTGGATGTCGGACAGGTTGCCCATCTTAATCATCAACTCATGATAGTCTTTGAAGCGGTCTGTATGAATCGCCTGTAATTGCAACTTCTCCTTTGGCGGGATGTTTTTCTGATTGCGAACCATTCGTACGCCGCCCACTACCTGCTTCACTGCCTCGATGTCGCCAATCAGTTTGCCGTCGTTGGGAGTAGGAGAACTGATGTCGAGTCGCTCGAGCATGATGGATGCTCCCTTCGGTCGCTGATAAAGCGCTTGCCACAATTCCTCCGTGATGAACGGCATGAACGGGTGGAGCATTTTCAGCAGGGCATCGAAGAAGCCGAGCGTTGCCTCCATGGTCGTGTTGTCGATGGGTTGTGGCTGTCCGTCAATATAGGCAGGCTTGATCATCTCCAAATACCATGCGGAGAACTCGTCCCAGAACAGTTTGTAAACTTCCATCAATGCTTCCGATATGCGGTATTTCGAGAACTGGTCGTTGATGGATTCGTTTGCCGCGCGGAGCTTGGCTTGGAACCATTCAACGGCTATCCGGCAAACTTCCGGCTGCTCCGTCTCAGCCGTCTGCCATCCTTTCACCAGTCGGAAAGCATTCCATATCTTGTTGTTAAAGTTACGTCCCTGTTCGCAGAGAGTCTCATCGAAGAGGATGTCGTTGCCGGCAGGCGCCGAGAGCATCATGCCCATGCGTACGCCGTCGGCACCGAACTTCTCTATCAGTTCGATGGGGTCGGGAGAATTGCCAAGCGATTTCGACATCTTCCGTCCGATTTTATCGCGTACGATTCCCGTGAAATAGACGTTCTTGAAAGGCACGGTCTTCATGTATTCCTCGCTTGCCATAATCATGCGCGACACCCAGAAGAAGATGATGTCGGGTCCAGTCACCAAGTCGGATGTAGGATAATAGTAATTCAGTTCCTCGTTGCCGGGATTGTTGATGCCGTCGAAAAGGCTGATGGGCCACAGCCATGATGAGAACCAGGTGTCGAGCGCATCTGCTTCCTGGTGCACGAGATGGGTGAGGGCGAAGTCGATATTCTTTTCATCATATCCCTTTTCTTCGTAAACCTTCTTAATCATGTCTTTTGCAGCGTCTTCGTTTTCTGCAACGACAAACTCAAAGGCGGCATCTTCTGTCGCGTACGTATCTTTGATTTCGGTCGGATAGTACCACGCAGGTATGCGGTGACCCCACCACAACTGTCGGCTGATGCACCAATCCTGAATGTTCTCCAACCAGTTTTTATAAGTGTTCTTATATTTCTTGGGATAGAACTTGATGTCGTCGTTCATGACGGGCGGCAGAGCGATGTCTGCAAAGTGCTGCATTTTCAGGAACCATTGCAAAGAGAGGCGCGGCTCGATTGCCGTGTCGGGGTTTCGCTCGGAATATCCTACTTTATTGACATAGTCCTCCACCTTTTCCAGTAGTCCCGCGTCCTGCAGGTCTTTGGCAATCTGTTTCCTGCAATCAAAGCGATCCATGCCTACATACAACGGGCTGGCATCTGAGATGGTGCCGTTCGCATTGAATATGTCGATGGTCTCGAGATGGTGGGTCTTTCCCAGCATGTTGTCGTTTACATCGTGGGCAGGCGTAACCTTCAGGCAGCCCGTTCCGAACTCTACATCCACATAACGGTCCTCGATGACGGGGACAACGCGTCCGACGAGCGGCACAATGACTTTCCGTCCCTTCAGCCACTGGTTCTTCGGGTCTTTCGGATTGATGCACATGGCGGTGTCGCCCATGATGGTTTCCGGACGTGTCGTGGCAACTACGGCATAGTAGCCCTTCGCATCCTTATGGATGATGTTCCCCTCGTTCTTCAGTTTTTCTATATTTTCCAGTTCTTCGAGTCCATCCACATAGTATTTCAAATGGAAAAGGTGGCTCTGCTCTTCGCGGTAGATGACCTCCTCGGTGCTTAAAGCCGTCAGTGCTTTCGGGTCCCAGTTCACCATTCGCAGTCCCCGATAGATGAGCCCCTTGTTATATAAGTCAACAAACACCTTGATGACACTCTCCGAGCGTTTCTCGTCCATCGTAAAGGCAGTCCTGTCCCAATCGCACGACGCACCTAACCGACGCAACTGTTTCAGAATGATGCCTCCATGCTCATGGGTCCAATCCCAAGCATGTTTGAGGAACTCCTCACGCGTCAGGTCACTTTTCTTGATGCCTTTCTCAGAGAGCTTTTTCACAACTTTGGCTTCGGTAGCAATCGAAGCATGGTCGGTGCCGGGAACCCAGCAGGCATTTTTCCCCTCCATGCGTGCACGGCGCACAAGAATATCCTGAATGGTATTGTTCAGCATGTGTCCCATGTGCAGCACGCCGGTCACGTTTGGCGGCGGTATCACCACCGTATAAGACTCTCTGCTGTCGGGCTTGCTTGAGAAAAGTTTGTTCTCAACCCAGTAATCATACCATTTTGATTCAACCTCTTTCGGATTATACTTTGTTGCCAGTTCCATATATTCTTTCTGTTTTATCTGATTTTCTTCAAAAAACATTTTCAGCCTACAAAGATACAGTAAACCCCAAACAATACAAAATAAATTGCTCTTTTATTTTTCTCATAGGCGTCGTATTATAAAATAAATATGTATCTTTGCAACATCAAAAGAAAAGTAAGAGAAATGCATACGCGTGAAGAAAAACTGGAAGCATTCGGACGCTTGCTCGATGTGTTGGATACACTTCGGGAGAAGTGTCCGTGGGACAGGAAACAGACCAACGAAAGTCTTCGCCCCAATACGATAGAAGAGACCTTTGAACTGTGTGAGGCTCTCCTGCGAAACGACACACATAATATCTGCAAAGAGCTCGGCGATGTGATGATGCACGTCATGTTCTATGCGTTGATTGGGAGTGAAAAGGGAGAGTTTGATATTGCTGATGTGTGCAATGCCGAAGCAGACAAGCTGATATTCCGCCATCCGCATGTCTATCCGCCCACTTCCGAAGAGATGAAAAAGACGGGATTCGAGCAGGCGGTAGACAGCAGTGAGGTGTTGCAGAACTGGGAGCAAATCAAACTGAAAGAAAAAGACGGCAATAAGAGAGTGCTCTCCGGAGTGCCCAACTCGCTTCCGTCGCTGATTAAAGCCTATCGGATACAGGACAAGGTGCGCAACGTGGGATTTGATTGGCAGCAGAAAGAAGACGTCTGGGAGAAGGTGCATGAGGAACTGGGTGAGTTGGAGGCAGAACTCCGCAAGGGTGACGAGGAAAATGCAACGCAGGAATTTGGCGATTTCTTGTTCAGTCTGATCAATGCGGCACGCCTCTATCATCTTAATCCAGACAATGCGCTCGAGTTGACAAACCAGAAGTTTATTCGCCGTTTCAATTATGTGGAAGATAGAGCCGTTTCGCAAGGTAAGTCTCTTAAAGACATGACGTTGCCAGAAATGGATAAACTTTGGAATGAAGCAAAGGAAAAGGAAAGATAAAAGCATTTGAATATGAAAAGGAATAACATTTTTTTAGTCGTTCTCACTCTTTCGCTGTCGGTCTTTTTCGGTTGTAAAGATAGCAAGCAGCCGACGGAAGCAAAGATTATCGGCGGACTCGTTGATGAGGAAGTGATAGACACAACCATCTATGGCAGGTGTGTGGATGGCGGAATGAGCTCGTTGCTCCTGGTGAATGAAAGCGGCGATACCGTCGAGTTTGTACTGGAAACAGTCGATACCGTTGCAGATGTGCAGGGAGGCGTGTTCGTTGGCGACAAAATGGCAATAATCGGCGAAGAAGTCGATGGTGAACTCTTTGCGAAGAAGGTAATCAACCTCACCTCTTTGCTGGGTAAGTGGACCAGTCTTGACAGGAACTTCGATATCAAGGACAATGGAGTGGTGGAGTCGCACCTGACGACAGAGTCCAATCCTTACACGTCATGGTCTATTGTCAATGGGCGGTTGGTGCTTTCTTCAGACACTTTTGACGTCTTGAGCCTGGGACACGATTCGCTCAGTCTTGAAAACAAAAAGGGAATCTACGTTTTTAAGCGGCAGAAATAGCGATTGGAACCGTTCAGAGTACATATATTGGGCTGTGGCAGCGCAACGCCTAATCCGCGGCATTACACCTCCTCGCAAATCGTGGAAATCAGAGGGAAGTTCTTCATGATTGACTGCGGAGAGGGAACGCAGATGCAGTTGTATAAAACCCACATCAATTTTTCGAAATTCAATGCCGTTTTCATTTCCCACCTGCATGGCGACCATTGTTTCGGACTAATCGGAATGATATGCTCTTTCGGCTTGTTGGGGAGGATGGCGCCGTTTCATATTTATGCACCGGAAGAACTCTTTCCGATGTTTGAAATGCAGCAGCGCATGTTCTGTCACGACTTGGGTTTTGAAATCGTCCAGCATCCTATCGACACAACAGTTTCGGAAACAATTTATGATGATCGCAGCCTGACGGTCCAGACGATACCTCTGGATCATCGAGTGCCTTGTTGTGGCTTTCTTTTTAAGGAAAAACCGACTTTGCCCCACATCCGGAGGGACATGATAGACTTTTATCAGATACCCGTCAGCCAGATAGCCAATATCAAGAATGGCGCAGACTGGACGACATCCGAGGGAGAGGTCGTTCCCAATGAGCGCCTGACCAGTCCGCCTGATGCTCCCCGTTCGTATGCCTATTGTTCGGATACGCGCTATATGCCAGATCTTTTCCGCCAGTTGAAAGGTGTGAATATGCTCTATCATGAAGCGACCTATGCGGATGATTACCTTCCCAATGCGTGCAAATACTACCATTCCACAGCACGGCAGGCAGCACAGGTAGCACGTGATGCCGGGGTGGGGCAGTTATTGCTGGGGCATTACAGCGCCCGTTATAAAGACGAAAACCAGTTGCTTCAAGAGGCGAAAGAAGTCTTTCCCGATACATTTTTGACCAACGAAATGAAGGTGTTCAGTGTTAAATAATGTGATTTAACAACATTCCGAATCAGCCATTTGCCTTTGCATGAATATGCAGCAAAACGTATGGATATGCATAGTTAAACTTTCGTTTTCCAAAAGTGCCACTTTTACGTTCCGAAAGTTCCCCTTTTGCGTCCTAAAAGTTGCCCTTTCGCAAGCTAAAAGTTGCCCTTTTGAAAACCGTCTGCTAACCTGTTGGATTACAGATGTTTATAATTCGTTATCCAAGAACGCCCCTAGTGTATAATTATGCAGATGTAACAGTGTGCGAAACGGGTCGTAGGGGCAGTGAAAAACACTACTATTTGTTAAATAATACTAATAAACGAAATGTTTATACAATATTTTCTTGTATTTCTTTTGTGATTCCGCATTTTTTTGTATTTTTGCACCAAACTATAAATGTGTGCGTATGATAAAAAAGATACTTACAATATGCTTTTCTGCGGCTTTAATCCTTTGTGTTCCAATGATATCAAGAGCAATTACCGCCGTGGAAATCATCGACAATGACATACAGACTATCACGATTTCTGTGACGGAATCAACGCTCCATGTTGCCGGTGCAAATGGACAGATGTTGCAGATTTACAATGTGGCAGGTATTTGTGTCATGAACATAAAGGTCGAAGGTGCTGACAAGCGTTATGAACTTAATCTTCCAAAAGGTTGTTACATCGTAAAAGTAGGAAAGGTAACTCGCAAGATTTCTATCAGATAATCAGTCGCGTATGCCTGTTTTCAATAACCATGATTTTCTTGGCAATGAGTACTTCATCTTGCCAAGAAAATTCTTTTAATCCCAATAAGGAACTCACCCTTGATGCTTTTTCCGATATGCGGAATTCCAAATACCAACTGAATCATTCCCAGATAAACCGGAAATTACAGCGCCTGGCAAAGACGGAGTTGAGCGCAACGGCAGCTGACAGGCAGACGCTGAGGCACTATATTGATGGTGGTGAATATCTTTGGATTACCTATGATGGCGTGGACAGTCGTGCAGACACCCTGTTGAACTATCTCTCCCATGTCAGTCGGATGGGGTTCAGCGAGCAGCCTTTCAGTGTCGGGCAGATTCGGAAAGACTTGGAGCGTGTGCGCACGTTGGACTTCAGTAAGTTTGAGATAAACGATGTGTATGCCCGTCTGGAATTTAACCTTACAAAAGCATACTTCCGCTATTGTGCCGGGCAGCGTTATGGATACGTGAATCCGGAATTCGTGCTTAACCGTTTTGACGTGCGCGACTCCGATTCCGTCAGGGTTCGGTACAATCGGGTGTACGATGTACGGATGGAGCATCCGACGGACAGTTTTTTCCATGTTGCGATGCGGAAAATCATGCCCGACAGTTTGGGGCGCTTCCTCCAGTATGTGGAACCGCAGGGAGACATGTATAGAAGTCTGGCAGCCGAGCTTCGGCGCACGGACATCAGTCCGGCATACCGGCAGAAGGTGCTTTGCAACATGGAGCGCTGTCGTTGGCAGACTAAGCAGAAATGGGAAGGGGAGCAGAAATATGTTTTGGTCAACATACCGGCTTTTCGTCTTTATGCCGTAGGAGGCGACTCGGTCCTCAGCATGAAAATAGGATGTGGCACGGTGAAGACCAAGACGCCATTGCTGAACAGTTCTTTGATGCGAATAGATGTGAATCCCAAATGGGTTATTCCGTATAGCATTATAAAGAAAGACATCGCCCACCATGCTGGAGATGAGGGCTATTTCCAACGCCGACATTATTATATATGTGAGCGCCCGTCATTTAAGAAAGTTCCCACGTCCAGCGTCACGAGCAGCATGTTGTTGAGCGGAAAGTATTCGGTGGTGCAAGAAGGCGGTGCTGGCAATTCGCTGGGACGCATCATCTTCCGCTTCAATAATAATTTTTCTGTCTATTTGCATGACACATCGACACCTGCGTTCTTCAGCAGAGACAACAGGAGCGTCTCCCATGGCTGTGTCCGTGTGGAAAAGCCGTATCAGTTGGCATTGTTCCTTTTGGGTGACGATTCTGACGGAGTGGCGGATAAGATAAAATATTCCATGGAGACAGATCTCACGAATAAGCAAGAACTTCCTCCGGAAAAGCGTCCGAAGATAGACAAGTCGAGGTTGGTCAATACCATAAAAGTAGAGCCTCAAGTGCCGTTGTTTATCACCTATTACACCTTGTTTCCCAGTCAGGATGGACATTTGATGGAATATCCCGACGTGTATGGATATGACGGTGCACTCTATAAATCCCTTCAAAAATACCTTCAGTAATAATGGCAAACTACGACGAATCGCTCATACTCAATCAACTGAAGAATCCTGCAACGCAAAGGCAGGCATTCGAAAGTCTGGTTAGTCAGTACAGTCAGATGCTGTATTGGAAGATTCGGCGTATCGTTCTGACTCATGATGATGCGAATGATGTCCTCCAGAACACCTTCCTGAAAGCATGGATGGCACTCGATGATTTTAAGGGTAAGTCGAAGATTTCCACATGGTTGTATCGCATCGCCGTCAACGAGTCGCTGGACTTTCTTCGGCATAACAAGAATGTCACCGATACTGGAGGCGACGAGAGCCTGGCTGTTGTCAAGATGCTGACCAGCGACCCTTATTTCGACGGAGATGAAGCACAGGTGTTATTACAAGCCGCTATTGCCATGCTGCCGGATGTGCAGCGGACGGTTTTCAATCTCCGCTATTTTGATGAGATGAAATACAGTGAAATCAGCCAGCTGCTCGGAACATCCGAAGGAGCACTGAAAGCCTCTTATCATATAGCCGTGCAAAAGATTACTGCATACATAGAAAAAGAGAGCGGTTAATATATTTGTTATTTAAATTAAACTTTTTTTTGTAATTCACGTCATAACGTAAAACAAACCATGAAAATGAATGAAGAAAAGCTGATAGAAGAGAGATTTTCAAAGGAAATGCCGTTCAAGGTTCCCGAAAACTATTTTGAGGATTTTACGGCACAGATGATGTCGCAGCTGCCGGAGCGTAAGCCGAAACAGTCTCGTCAGCGCCCTTATATGTGGGTTGCAGCTTGTTTCTGTGCGGTAGCATTAGGTATCGGGGCATACCTTCATTTCAATCAAAAGGTGGTGTCTCCCGCAAACTCTTCCTCTGCGGGACAGCTGGCAGCAGAAGTAGGTCATGAGGGTGACTTGCTTGATCAGGCAGCTGATTATATGATGTATGATGACCATGATTTTTATGCATATTTGTCTGAAGAATAAGAAAAGATGATGAAAAAACTGATATTAATACTCGCCTTGTCTTTCTCGTTCCATACGCTTTGTGCGCAACAGAAAGATCGTAAGTTCGATAAGGAAAAATTCAAAGCCGAACTTTATCAGTACATAACCAATCAGGCGTCACTTACGTCCCAAGAAGCAGCAGCCTTTTTCCCATTGTATGAAGAGATGCTGGTCAAGCAGCGCGCCCTTTTCGTGAAAAAGAAGAAGTCGTGCAAGACAAAACCCGCAGACGAAAAAGGATGCCGTCAGTTGATCCTGAACATGGATAAACTGGAAATTGAGATGAAGGAAATACAGGCGCAGTATCATAAGAAGTTCCTGCATGTGATGCCCGCAAGCAAGCTTTATGACGTACTGAAAGCGGAGGAAAACTTCCATCGCCAGGCATTTAAGCGTGTGGCACACAGGAGGCGCTGAAGTGTGTATCGTAGGCAGCGGGAAGGTTGATATATTCCAGATGTGTTAATAAACCGTAAATACGCGGTAATATATCAGTCATTTTTTAGGTTATACCAATTATTGTTCGTAAATTTGCAGCCGATTTAGTCCGTAGGGGCTCGGAAAAGTGCCGGCACGAAGTCGGACGCCTCGCGGAAACCGTTTTACAATAAAGAAAAATGTACGCAATTGTAGAAATTAACGGTCAACAGTTTAAGGTGGAAGAGGGAAAGAGACTTTTCATCAACCACATTCAGGAAATTGAAGAAGGAAAGACTGTTGAATTTGAGAAGGTTCTGCTCGTTGACAACGGCGGAACCGTAACGGTAGGCGCACCGACCGTAGATGGTGCGAAAGTAGTGGTAGAAGTGGTAAATCCGCTGGTGAAAGGTGACAAAGTCATTGTCTTCAAGAAGAAGCGCCGCAAGGGCTATCGCAAGAAGAATGGTCATCGCCAGCAGTTTACAGAAGTAAAAGTTAAACAAGTAATCGCTTAGGAGGACGTTAATTATGGCACATAAAAAAGGTGTTGGTAGTTCAAAGAACGGACGCGAATCAGCTTCACAGCGGTTAGGTGTCAAAATTTGGGGTGGTCAGAAATGTGTGGCTGGTAACATTATTGTTCGTCAGCGTGGCACAAAACATAACCCAGGAGAGAATGTAGGAATTGGTAAGGATGACACGCTGTATGCACTTGTTGACGGTACGGTGAATTTCCGTAAGACCCGCAACGACAAGAGTGTTGTTTCTGTAATACCGGAAGCATAGGCAGTATTTTCAATACAATTCTAAGAAGAATGAAGCATCCCGGATCTCAAACGAGAGTCGGGATGTTTTTTATGTGTTTTTGATAGGTAGATGCTTTTGATAAATGAGCCGATGTCAGAACTCGCTGGTGAAGTGAAACCGGATTGATTTGAAGTCCTCTTGTGCCATTTGCAGCACGTATCCGGAGTCGGCAAGAAATACGTCGCGGCCCTCGCGGTCTTTGGCTATATATTGGTATTTGCGCTTTTTGAAGTTGTCGAGTTCTTTCTCGTCGTCAGCTTCTATCCAACATGCTTTGTAGAGATGTATAGGTTCCCATCGGCAGCGGGCATTATATTCGTTTTCCAATCGGTATTGAATCACTTCAAACTGGAGCTGTCCTACGGTTCCGATGATTTTTCTTCCGTTGAACTGGTTGACGAAAAGCTGCGCCACGCCTTCGTCCATGAGTTGTTGTATTCCTTTTTCGAGTTGTTTTGATTTCATTGGATCATCATTCTCGATATATTTGAACATCTCCGGTGAGAACGAAGGGAGCCCCTTGAAATGTATCTTTTCGCCCTCGGTGAGCGTGTCTCCGATTTTGAAGATGCCGTTGTCTGGTAGTCCGACGATGTCGCCGGGCCATGCTTCGTCAATGGTTGATTTGCGTTGTGCCATGAACTGTGTGGGAGAGGAGAAACGGAGGGTTTTCCCTTGTCGCACATGAAGGTAGGGCTGGTTACGCTGAAACTTACCGCTGCATACTTTGCAGAATGCGATGCACGAGCGGTGGTTGGGGTCGATGTTTGCTGTGATTTTGAAGATGAATCCGGTGAACTTTGGTTCGTCGGGTGTGATTTCGCGTTCTTCCGCTTTGGTGGGTCGCGGTGATGGTGCAATTTCCACGAAGCAGTTGAGCAGTTCCTGTACGCCGAAGTTGTTGAGCGCAGAGCCGAAGAATACCGGTGCTACTTCGGCTGCTTGGTAGTTTTCGACGTTGAAATCGGGATAGACGCCATCCACCAGTTCCAAGTCATTGCGCAGCTGTTCGGCATCTTGTTCGCCTACTTGCTCGTCAAGCTGTTTGCTTGTAATGTCCACTTCAACTTTCTCCGTGACCCGTTGTTTGTCGGGAGTGAAGAGGTCGAGTTTCTTCTCATAGATATTATATACACCTTTGAACTTTGCTCCTTGATTGATTGGCCAGCTGAGTGGGCGCACCTTGATTTTGAGTTCTTGCTCCAGCTCGTCGAGCAGGTCGAACGGGTCGCGTCCTTCGCGGTCCATCTTGTTGATGAAGATGATGACAGGTGTACTTCTCATTCTGCAGACTTCCATCAGTTTCCTGGTCTGTGTCTCTACGCCTTTTGCGCCATCGACAACGATAATGGCAGAATCCACGGCTGTAAGTGTGCGATAGGTATCTTCCGCAAAGTCTTGGTGTCCAGGGGTGTCGAGGATGTTCACCTTGTATTCCACATCTGAGTTCTCAGGTGTATAGTCAAATTCCATGACAGATGTAGATACGGAGATTCCGCGTTGTTTCTCGATTTCCATCCAGTCGCTCGTGGCGGTCTTTTTTATCTTGTTGCTCTTCACGGCGCCTGCCACTTGAATCTGTCCTCCGAAGAGCAGGAACTTCTCCGTCAGTGTGGTCTTTCCTGCATCGGGATGGCTGATGATGGCAAACGTGCGTCTGCGTTCTATTTCCGGGTTCATCTTTCTCTTCTTTCTATGATTTGCGTGTGCAAAGATACGGCTTTTTTGAGAGTTGGGAAAGGAAATAGTGGGAAAAGGGAACTTATTATTAAGCTTTTTGTGATATATATATATGGTGGCTGTTGATACACATTATTATATATATAGGGCGTAAAAAGTGTCTCTTTGTAGAATTAAGTGACAGTTTCAGGTGTTTTTCAGAATTTGTAATTATATTTGCAAAGTGACATATTAATATTATTAAAGATGAAGGAAATGAAAAAAATTATGATTGTTTTGGCGATGATGTTGAGTCTCACGCTCTTCACGTCGTGTGAAAAAGAAGGTCCTATCGATGTGGGACAGTTGCCTGAAGCAGCGAGGGTATATCTCCAGAAAAACTATCCGGAGAAGACCATCGTCTTTGCAAAGAAGGACTCGGAATTATTCAAAACCAGGTATGAAGTGGCTCTGGACGACGGCATGAAGATTGAGTTCGACAGCGACGGACTGCCGGTTGACGTTGATATGTATGACTAAGCAATGAGTATAAACTCGTATTATTAATTTAACACCTAAAAACCATGAAAACGAAAAGACTATTCCTTGTGACACTTCTGTGTCTGTTGATGTCGGTATCAAGCTATGCGGATGGCAGGATGATTCCTGTTGAGAAGTTGCCGAATGCAGCTAAAACTTTTGTTGCTACTAATTTTCCTGGTAAGAAAATGATTTATGCTGAGCGTGATGAGGGTCGGTATGAGGTGCGTCTTGATGACGGAACTGAGATTGAATTCTATCGTAATGGTGAGTGGGATAAGGTGGATTGCTACATGTTGCCCGTTCCTGCTGCCCTCGTTCCTGAACCTATCAAGCAGTATGTCAAAGCAAACTTCCCGGATGCGGTTATCAACAAGATAGACAAAGAGCGCTATGGCTATGAGATTGAGCTCTCTAATAATCTTGAGTTGAAGTTCAACAAGCAGGGTATGCTCATGCAGATAGACCACTGATTTGAAGAGTTGTCTATCAATTTAGCAAGTAAAAAAACGGCTTTCAGAGGGAACACCTTTGAAAGCCGTTTTTTTGATGTTGGTTTGGAATGTCTGTTAACCTTCCAATAGTTTGATACACTTGACGAGGCTCGTCTCCCAATGGGGTATCTCAATGTCATACGCCTGTTTGATTTTCGTCTTGTCAAGCACGCTGTAGTGTGGTCGCATGGCAGGTGTGGGGTATTCTGCCGTGTGCAGCGGCTTCACGTGGCATCCTTTGATTCCGGCGATGCGGTGGATGGCGAGGGTGAAGTCGTACCACGATGCGACGCCTTCATTTGAGAAGTGGAATACGTCTGGCGTAATGCCTTTTTTCACTGCGGTCATGATAGCTTTTGCCAGGTCGGCAGCATAGGTCGGCGTGCCGATTTGGTCGAAGATGACGCCGAGTGTTTCTTTCTCCCTTCCAAGTCGTAGCATGGTTTTTACGAAGTTGTTGCCGAAGGTGGAGTAGAGCCATCCGGTACGGATAATCATCGTGCGTTTGCAGAGTTTCTGTACGCCGAGTTCGCCCGCCAGTTTCGTGTTGCCATAGACGCTGTCGGGGCAGGGCGTGTCGTTCTCCACGTATGGCGTATGTTTCGTTCCGTTGAAAACATAGTCGGTGGAGATGTGTATGAGCCATCCAGCGCGCTTCTCTATCGCTGCTGCCAGATACGCCGGTGCCACGGTGTTGATGGCGGTGCAGGTCTCTTTGTCTGTTTCTGCTTTGTCCACAGCGGTATAGGCGGCACAGTTGATGATTCCGTCGATATTGTTTTTGTCAACGAATTTCTCGATGGCGTCGGCATCGGTAATGTCGAGTTCTGCCACGTCGGTATTGAAATACGTGTGTTGTGTGTATTCTTTTTCCAACAGCTTAATTTCGTTTCCGAGTTGTCCGTTGCAACCAGTAATTAAGATATTCATACGCTTACGCTTTGTTGTTTGTTATTTTTCAATCATCATTTAGGACGAGGCCTTCGGTCTTGTCCGCCAGATAGTAGTCGGACAGCATGCCGATGAGTGTTGTGATTTCGTCGATGGCATGTTTGGTGTTCGGTGTGATTTCTTTCTTTTGTAACCGAAGCATCATGGTGCCGTAGAGTGCATTCATGCATGTCTCTATCTCGTTTTCCTCCGGATGTTCTCCGCGCTGTCTGAGTTCAACGATGAACGGCAATACTTTGTAATATTGTGCGTTGTAGAATGGGAATTTGGTGCTTGCCAGCAGTTGCGCGTGCAGTTCGGCGAGGTCTTGCAGCACGATTTTGTTGATTTGCAGATGACCTTTTTCGCGCAGCCCTTCGCCATTCATCATGGTGACGAGGTTACCAAACCAGTCTGTCAGTTCCTCCTTCTGCTCCTCAGAGTAGTCGAACCGGCTAATATATTCGCGGCGGATGCGTGTCAGGCTGCACCCGTATGCCCGTATGATGTCCTCCACTTGCCACATATAGAGCAAGTATTCGGCAATATTTTTCTTGCGAAGTTCTTGTGAAATGAACATAGTGTCAATATTCGATGGTGAACAGGTTGAACACCGTTCCCAGCAGGATGATGAGTGAAATCAGGATGACGATGCTTCCTATTACCTTATTAATAATAATGATGCCCGTCTCTTCGAACTTGTTGCGTATCTTGTCGATGAGCCACGTGAGCCCGAACCACCATAGCAGTGCGCCTGCAATGATGCTCAGATAGCCGATGCACATCTCCAGCGGCTTGCCCGGCATGATGAATGCCAGCTGTGCGAAGACTGCCATGAAGAGCAGGATGATGAGCGGATTGGACAGTGTGACGAAGAATGCCGTCAGCCCGTTGTGGAAGAGTGTGCCCTTCGTCTTGCTGCTGCGGTGGATGTTCTTCACGGGATTCGAGCGCCAGCTGTATATTCCGAAGAAGAGCAGCATGATGCTTCCGGCTATTTGCAGGATGAAGCGGTTCTGCGAATTGTAAACGAGGTTCATCACAAAACTCATGCCCAAACCCGTAATCAGCGCGTAGATCAAGTCGCTCACCGTTGCTCCGATGCCTGTCACGAAGCCATACCAGCGCCCTTTGTTCAGCGTGCGTTGCACACACAGGATTCCTACCGGTCCCATTGGAGCCGACACCAATATGCCTATCAGCATTCCTTTGAAGATGATGTCGAGTATGTCGATATGAAATTCAAATGGCATAACGTCTGCAAATTTAGGCATTTTTTTCGAGATTATAAGCCTCTCTCATCAAGAAATTTCATTTTTCTTTATCCCTTCCTTCTTATTTCTCATACTCGGTCGGGTCGTCGATGCCCGCCTCCCTGAGTGCCTCTTTCCTCTCCACGCAAGTGCCACACTTGCCGCAATGCTTCTCGCCACCCTTGTAGCAGGAGTATGTCGTGGCATAGTCGATGCCCAGCTGTTTGCCGATGGCTGCTATCTGCGTTTTCGTCAGCGAGGTGTAGGGGGCGTTGATGCCGATGTGGTCGTATGTGCCGTAGCTCATGGATTCAGACATCGATGCGATGAACGTCGCCCGGCAGTCGGGATAGATGGCGTGGTTGCCTGCATGGTTGGCGATGAACACCGATTTCAGTCCACGGCTCTCAGCCAGTCCGCAGGCGATGGCAAGCATGATGCCGTTGCGGAAGGGGACCACCGTCGATTTCATGTTCTCGTCCTCATAGTGCCCTTCGGGAATGGCATCTGCGCCCTCCAGCAGCGACGACTTGAAGTATTTGCCCATGAACTCGAGCGGAATGACGATGTGCTCGATGCCGAGCAGTTTGCAGTGGTAGGCGGCAAAGTCCGTTTCCCGTTTGTTGTGGTTACTGCCGTAGTCGAATGTGACTGCGAGGGCGATATGTTCTTTGTAGTCGTGCAGCAGGGTCACGCTGTCCATGCCTCCCGACAAGATGATGATGGCGTTTTTTTCTGTCATACCACAAAGGTACGCAATAATCCTTACACCGACAAGAATTAAGAATTAAAAATTATGAATTAAGAATTATGATTAGAGCTTGTTTTCCTTCCGTCAGGCATTTCCTCCCCATTTGGGGGAGGGTTAGGGAGGGGCTCTTTTTCACCTGCATAAACATGCGGAAATGGGTGCATAAACATGCAGTTGAACTTTCGCTTTCCAAAAGTGCCACTTTTGCGTTCCAAAAGTTGCCCTTTCAGCTCCTAAAAGTTCCCCTTTTACAAGCCAAAAGTGGCACTTTTGGAAGGTTGTGTGTAACGTATTGAAATACAAGACTTTACAATCGACCTTTCAAAAGGGCGTTGGTTGTATAAATATACATTTCCCGATTTTGCTGTCTGGTAAACTTTTTCCGAAATATTCGCCGTTTTTCCTTCCGAAGTTGCTTGGGTATGGTGTTTTTTTTGTATCTTTGCAACAGATAGTATCAGTAACAAACAAAACTAAAAAGCATTTTTATGGAACAGCAAGCAAACATGAAACCTTATGTTATCGGGCTGGACCTCGGTGGCACGAACTCGGTGTTCGGTATCGTGGACAGTCGTGGTGAAATCAAGGCGACGACCGCCATCAAGACACAGCCTTACCAGAATGTGGACGACTATGTGGATGCAGCCATTGAAGCGCTGCAGGTGATTATCGAGCAGGTGGGCGGCATCGAGAAAATCAAGGCAATGGGTATCGGTGCGCCTAACGGCAATTTCTATAACGGAACCATCGAGTTTGCCCCGAACCTGTCGTGGGGACGCGACGGGGTGGTGCCTCTTGCAAAGATGTTCAGCGAGCGGCTCGGCATTCCCGTGGCACTGACCAACGACGCCAACGCTGCCGCTATTGGCGAGATGACTTATGGCGTGGCGCGCGGCATGAAGAACTTCATCGTCATCACACTCGGAACGGGTGTCGGTTCGGGCATCGTCATCAACGGACAGCTGGTCTATGGATGTGACGGCTTCGCAGGCGAACTGGGACACACCATCATCCGCCGTGAGAACGGACGTCCGTGTGGTTGCGGCAGAAGCGGCTGTCTGGAATGCTATTGTTCGGCGACCGGCGTGGCTCGCACGGCACGTGAGTTCCTCGAGACGAGCAACGAGCCTTCACTGCTTCGCGACATGGCTCCCGAGGATATCACCTCGCTCGATGTGTCTATCGCAGCCGGAAAGGGCGACGCACTGGCTAAGCGCGTCTATGAGTTCACGGGGCTGATGCTCGGTGAGGCTTGCGCAGACTTTGCAGCGTTCTCGTCTCCCGAAGCGTTTATCTTCTTCGGCGGACTGACCAAGGCGGGCGACCTGCTGATGGACCCTATCAAGCGCGGCTACAATGCCCACATTCTGAAGATATTCAAGGACAAGGCGCAGTTCCTCATCAGTGGTCTGGACGGTTCTTCGGCAGCAGTGCTGGGCGCTTCAGCCATCGGATGGGAGATTCAGGAATGAGCCGTCGTCGGCAGGAACGCCTTCTGATGGTGCGTTCTTCGCTAACGGGCATAAAAAAAGTGCTTGCCGCTCGGCAAGCACTTTTTTATTGTGATGAACAGTGAGATTATTCGTCGCTGTTCTCCATCTTAGCTTTCAGTTCAGCAAGAGCATCGATATCACCAAGTGTGGTGCTTGCTGCTACGTTGTTGATAGTAGCTTCGTCCTTCTTCTTGGTGGTCTTCTTTGCTGCCTTCTTCGGCTCTTCCTTCTCCTCCTCGAATGTGCGTGAGTGAGAGAGGATGATGCGCTTGGTTTCTTTCACGAACTCGATTACCTTGAATTCGAGCTCTTCGCCCAACTGTGCCTGGCTGCCGTCTTCCTTCACGAGGTGCTTCGGAGTGGCGAAGCCTTCACCGCCTTCGTTCAGTGCGATAACAGCACCTTTGTCCATCATCTCGGCAATTTTGCCGGTGTGAACGCTACCCGGTGTGTAGATGGTCTCGTAAGTATCCCAAGGATTCTCTTCGAGCTGCTTGTGACCGAGTGAGAGGCGACGGTTCTCTTTGTCTATCTCAAGAACAACGACGTCGATGTCGGCACCAACCTGAGTGAACTCTGACGGGTGTTTCACCTTCTTTGTCCAAGAGAGGTCGCTGATGTGAATGAGTCCGTCCACGCCTTCTTCCAGTTCAACGAAGATACCGAAGTTGGTGAAGTTGCGCACCTTGGCAGTGTGCTTGGAGTCAACAGGATATTTCACCTCGATAGTCTCCCATGGGTCTTCCTTGAGCTGCTTGATGCCGAGAGACATCTTGCGCTCGTCGCGGTCGAGTGTCAGGATGACAGCTTCAACCTCGTCGCCCACCTTGAGGAAGTCTTGTGCTGAGCGCAGGTGCTGGCTCCAAGACATTTCAGAAACGTGGATGAGGCCTTCAACGCCCGGTGCAATCTCAACAAATGCTCCGTAGTCGGCAATGACAACAACCTTACCCTTCACGTGGTCGCCCACCTTGAGTTCAGCATCGAGTGCATCCCATGGGTGCGGAGTGAGTTGCTTGAGTCCAAGTGCAATGCGGCGCTTCTCATCGTCGAAGTCGAGAATAACGACATTGATTTTGTCATCGAGCTTAACCACCTCATGCGGATCGCTTACGCGGCCCCAAGACAGGTCTGTGATGTGGATGAGTCCGTCCACGCCTCCGAGATCGACGAATACGCCGTAAGAGGTAATATTCTTAACCGTACCTTCAAGGATTTGTCCTTTTTCGAGACGGCTGATAATTTCTTTCTTCTGTGCTTCCAGTTCAGCTTCGATAAGTGCTTTGTGGGAAACGACCACGTTGCGGAATTCCTGGTTGATTTTAACGATTTTGAATTCCATGGTCTTGTCAACGAATACGTCGTAGTCGCGAATAGGATGAACGTCGATCTGGCTGCCAGGCAAGAATGCCTCGATACCGAATACATCGACAATCATACCGCCCTTCGTGCGGCACTTGATGTAACCCTGAATGATTTCGTCGTTTTCAAGCGCAGCGTTGACACGGTCCCAGCTCTTGCTGAGGCGTGCTTTCTTGTGTGACAGGAGCAACTGACCTTTCTTGTCTTCGGGATTCTCTACATACACTTCCACAACGTCACCAACCTTCAGGTCGGGATTGTAGCGGAACTCGCTTGCAGAGATGACACCGTCGCTCTTGTAACCGATGTTGACAACAACTTCTTTCTTGTCAACAGAAATAACTTTACCTTCAACTACCTGGTGCTCATTCACCTTGTTGAGGGTCTCATCGTAGGCCTTGGTCAGCTCTTCTTTGCTGCTGCCTACGGCTGTGCCATTCTCAAATTCTTCCCAATTGAAGTCTTCCAATGGCTGGATGTTTTTTAAATTTGACATAAAAATTAATTAAAAAATTTGTACTAATAAAGTTAGACTTTATGTGAACTGAATGGCATGTCACGAAGACAAGTGCCGAAAACGGGTGCAAAGATACATTATTTATATGAGAAAACGTCTTTTTGTGATGAGTTTTTTTCTTCTTTTATTAAAAAAGTATGGAAAAATGCGGAAAAGTACACGGCAGAGTGCTTGCCAGACAGGGGAAGGAAGTGTGATGCAGACCGTGTTTTTTAGATGTGGATAGCGCATGGCGAAACGAGGCATGATGAAAAATATTTGTATGGTTGATATATTATTGCTAACTTTGTGGCGTTAATTAGGCATTATGAAATATATCAAGTGGGGAGTGTTAGGCTGTTCTGCAGACGTCATGCCGGTTGTCCGTTTGTTGAATGAGATGGAAGGTTCTCAAGTCGTGGCAGTGATGGACGATGATGCTGCGGTGGCGAAGTCGTGTGGCGCAGAGCTCGGAATCAGCAGCTATTCGGGAGTGCAAGACCTGATAGATGATTCGGAGGTGAATGCTGTCTATATAGCAACCGCCCCTTCCACCCATGCCACCTATGCCATTCTTTCCATGCGAAGCGGTAAGCCCGTGTTGGTGGAAACGCCTTTGGCAGACACCTATTGGGACTGTGTGCGCATGAATCGTGTGAGTGAGGAAACGGGAGTGCCTTGTTTCGTGAATTTCTATTATCGCTATTTACCTTATTTTGATGCGATAAAAAAATATTTAGCCAGTGGTGCTTTTGGGGAGATTGTCAGCGTGGAATTGCATTCCGTCGGCGTCGCTTCGGAAACCGCTTCAGTCGGTAGTGAGCTGTGGAAGGCGTGTGCCTATCAGTTGGATTTGTTACAACATCTGTTTGGCGTGATAGTCGAAGCATGGGGAGTGTTGGACGAAAAGCGGGAAAGAAGTGCCTTGAGTTCTTGTTTCAGATTTGAAACGGGAATACCGGGCAGCGCTTTGTGGGTTAATTGTCAGCATGACGGTGCCCCATCTCCGGAGAATGCTCAAAAAAACGAAGCGGGTGCGGAAGGATACGACGGCTGTTGGGTGCAGATTACCGGTCGGGAGAAGCAGATGCACTTTTCACTGTCGGGTGAGTATCCACCAGAAATTTCTCCCGCAGATGACGTGTTTTCAGCCTCAGAAATAGCACCGATGTCGGACGGCCATTCCTGTCAGCCGCTACTGCGAGAAGTGTTGAGCGACCTGCAAGGCTTTAATGTGTGTGGGTGTACGAGTGTTTCAGCCACGGCAGTCTATTGGACCCTTGAACGTTTGAAAGGAGAGTGATTGGCGTAAGATGGGGATAAGGAGAATTTTTAGTTTGGTTTGTCTGTCGGCGTTCGTGTTGAGTGCATGGGCATTGGAGGTGGACTCGTTTCAAACAAAGAGTTCGCAGCTGGTCCTGTCAGAAAAGAATGCGCAGCTGACTTTGCCGGAAAAAAAGCCCTCTTTCATGAAAAAGGTGGGAAAAACGTTGGGGGCATTGGTCGCTGAATTCAACAATATAGATACGAACTATATAGAACCCCAGCACTATAACTTCACGGTGATGGCGCAATCGACGCTGACGCTGGAAGTCTATCGCCTGAAAAGCAAGTCGAATCAGTCAATCGTTTTTGGTCCGGAGTCCTCCATCAAAGTCGGTCCCTATTTCGGGTATCGTTGGATGTTCCTGGGTTATACGTTTGACTTGTCGCACATGAATTCCAATTCGAAGAAAGAGTTCAATCTGAGTCTGTATAGTTCGATGTTGGGAATAGATTTGTTTTATCGCCGTACGGGCAATGATTACCGCATCCGCTCGGCAGACTTTGGGGATGGCGTGAATACGAAGCCGCTTGAGGGAGTGGCGTTTTCGGGATTGAATGTGGGCATCACGGGCTTTAACCTGTATTACATCTTCAATCATCGCAAGTTTTCTTACCCCGCAGCGTTCAGTCAAAGCACCTGTCAGAAGCGCAGTGCCGGCTCCGCGATTTTTGGTATCGGCTATACGCATCATTCGCTGGACTTGAATTATAACGAGCTTCAGGCTTCGGTCGAGAGATATTTGCCCGACTATAGTGAGAAATTAGACAGTGGCTTGATGTTCAATAAAGTCAAATACGACGACTTCTCGGTGTATGGCGGCTACGGCTATAATTATGTGGTGGCAAAGAATTGCCTGTTGGCAGCATCGCTGTCGTTAGGTATCGGCTATAAACGTTCGACGGGCGATTTGCAGAGGTCGTCATTCTCGTTCCGTGACTTCTCTTTCCGCAATTTCAATATTGATGGTGTGGGGCGCTTCGGATTTGTATGGAACAATACGAAATGGTATGTGGGTGCGAGTGCAATACTGCATGCGTACAACTACCATAAATCCCAATTCTCGACCAACAATTTCTTCGGCAGCGTGAATGTGTATGCCGGTTTTAATTTTGGAAAGCGGAAAGCATACAGACAAAAAAAGAAAACAGAATGAAGGTATATATAACAATGTTCGTCAGTCTCCTGTGGGCTGCAGGTGTTTTCGGAAATACTCCGCGTGAGGTGGAATACACGAAACGGGACAGCGTGTTGGTCATGCAGATGCTCAACCGGTGGGAGAGTGGAGGCGGTGGTACATACAACGCTTCGCGCACCTTCCTGTTCTTTGCCAGGCAGTTCATGGGTTATCCCTACGTGGCACACACATTAGATAAGAACGTTGAGGAACGCCTTGTGGTGAATATGCGGGAAGTTGACTGTACGACGTTTGTCGAATATGCCCTTGCCTTGACACAATGTGTGCGCAACGGGAAACGTTCGTTTGCCGACTTTTGCGACTATCTGCAGGCAATCCGCTACATTGGCGGAGACGTTTCCTATCTGAAACGCAAACATTATTTCACGCTGTGGATTACCGAAAACGAAAAGCAGGGCTTTGTTCGTGACATACAGGCTCCTCAACCACCGTTTTCCGCCGTTCAGACAATCAACGTGGACTATATGACCACCCATGTTCCTGCCTATTATATGCTGAATCAGCATCCTTCATGGGTGGAACCAATCCGTCGGTTGGAAGAGTCAATCAACGGTCAGCAATGGCGCTATATCCCTAAATCGCAGGTTGTCAACACGAAGCTATTGCGCGAGACGATAAAAGATGGCGATATCCTTGTTATCATCACGGGCAAGAAAGGACTTGACACCTCGCACATCGGCATTGCCAAATGGCATCAAGACGGTCTGCACATGATACATGCCTCACAGGTTTATAAGAAAGTGGTGGAAGACCCGGTGCCCCTCCGTCAGTACCTTCAGAGATATAAGACGCATCTGGGAATCAGGGCGGTGCACGTGCAGTGATATTTTTCTCAAATTTTGTTGCTTGGATGGAAATAAGATAGTAATTTTGCAGCGTAAAAGCGTATGGAAAAGCGAGACAGAAAAGGACTGATAAGACATGCAGGCGTTGTGGACTCTGTTACGGAAGATGTCGTTCGGGTGCGTATCGTTCAATCCTCATCCTGCGCTTCATGCGAAGTGTCGGGAAGTTGTCGCATTTCAGAGGCTCGTGAGAAGTTGGTGGAGGTAGTTTCTGCTTCAGCCAATTATCATGTGGGGCAGCCCGTTGTGGTGACGGTCTCTCGTCGGGCAGGAATACATTCAGTCATCTTGGCTTTCGGGATTCCGTTCATGTTGCTGTTGCTGACCGTTTTTTGCGTATGGGCTTTGACGAAAGAGGAGTCCGTTTCGGCATTAGCAAGTTTGGGTGTGTTGGCTCTGTATTATGGCGTGTTGTTTCTTTTCCGACAACGGATAGCAAAGAATGTAACGTTTAACATTGAAGAAATTAAATAAGAAATATGTGGGACGTATTGACAGCGGTTGTTTTTCTGGGACTTCTGGCGTTATTGGCGGCAGTTGTCTTGTATGTCTGTTCACGAAAGTTTGCCGTGTATGAAGATCCCCGTATCGCAGAAGTCTCAGCCTGTCTACCAGGTGCCAATTGTGGCGGGTGTGGATATGCTGGCTGCGCAGCTTTTGCTGATGCACTCGTGAAAGGTGCTGATGCGGGGTCGATTGAAGGTATGGCTTGTCCGGTAGGTGGCAATGCGACGATGAGCAGTATTGCGAACGTGCTGGGCATGGCAGTGGGCGATGCGGAGCCGAAGGTTGCCGTGGTGCGTTGTCAAGGAAGTTGTGAGGCGCGCCAACGGGTGGCAACGTATGACGGCTTGCAAACTTGCACGGCTATGCATGCGGCAGGTATGGGAGAAACGGCTTGCGGCTATGGATGTCTGGGCTGTGGCGACTGTGTGGAGGCGTGTACGTTTGGGGCGATAGCAATCAATCAGGAGACATGTCTGCCCGAGGTGAACGACGATTTGTGTGTGGCTTGCGGCGCATGTGTTAAGGCTTGTCCGCGCCATGTCATTGAACTTCGGAAGAAAGGTCCGAAGAACCGTCGCATCTATGTCGGCTGCGTGAACAAGGATAAAGGTCCCGATGCAAAGAAGGCATGTAAAGCCGCTTGTATCGGATGTGGACTTTGCTTGAAAGAATGCAAGTTTGAAGCAATTACGATAGCAGGAAATCTCAGTTATATTGACGACCAAAAGTGCCGCATGTGCAGGAAGTGTGAACAGGCTTGTCCGACGCAAGCCATTGTTGCCGTGAATTTTCCTGTTCGTAAAGTAGAAAAGGAGGTGAGCGAATGAGACTCAAAACATTCAGAAAGGGTGGTGTCCATCCTGAGGAGAATAAGTTGACGGCGAATGTTCCGACCATTGTGGCATCATTGCCGCAGCAAGCCGTCTTTCCGCTTTCTCAGCATATCGGCGCTCCGGCAAAACCAGTCGTGAAAAAAGGTGACGAAGTGAAGGTCGGAACCTTGTTGGCGGAAGCGGGTGGTTTCGTGTCAGCACCCATCTATTCTTCTGTGTCGGGAAAAGTGTTGAAGATAGCTGATTCCATTGATGCCACAGGCTATCGTAAGCCCTGCATCATTGTGCAGGTTGAAGGCGATGAGTGGGAGGAAAGCATAGATCGTTCAGACAACTTGGAGACACTGGAAAAGCATTCCGAACTGACACCGGAGGAAATCGTGGAGCGCATCAAGAATGCCGGTGTGACGGGAATGGGTGGAGCAGGCTTTCCGACATTTATCAAGCTCACTCCGCCGCCGACAGCGAAGGCGGAATGTGTGATTGTCAACGCGGTAGAGTGTGAACCGTATATTACTGCCGACTATCGGCTGATGTTGGAACATCCCGATGAGATACTCGTGGGACTGGAGTTGCTGATGAAAGCAGCCAAAGTGTCGAAAGGATATATTGGTATTGAAGAAAATAAACCGGAAGCCATTCAGTTGTTGACGGAGAAAACGGCAAACCGTGACGATATAGAAATCGTTCCATTGGAAACAAAATATCCGCAAGGCGGCGAAAAGCAGTTGGTTGATGCCGTGATTCGCCGCCAAGTTCCAGCACCTCCCGCTATCCCTGTAAACGTTGGAGCAATAGTTCAAAACGTGGGAACTACATTTGCTGTTTATCAGGCAGTTATGAAACATAAGCCTCTCTTTGAACGCTACACGACAGTTACGGGAAAAGCAATCAAGAATCCGGGAAACTTTTTGGTGCGTATGGGCACACCGATGAGCGACCTGATAACCTGCTGTGGGGGATTGCCGGAAGGTGAGCACAAGGTGCTTGCCGGAGGTCCGATGATGGGAAAGGCGGTCTATTCCACGGAAGTCCCGATATGTAAA
Organism: Prevotella sp. Rep29; assembly: GCF_019551475.1. Classification (NCBI taxonomy): domain Bacteria; kingdom Pseudomonadati; phylum Bacteroidota; class Bacteroidia; order Bacteroidales; family Prevotellaceae; genus Prevotella; species Prevotella sp. Rep29. Next base: position 1,607,169 of record NZ_CP047159.1, on the reverse strand, counting down.
GGCACCAACTGTGTGACGGTTTTAACCAACGAAGAGGCGCATCGGCAGGAAGCACAGCCTTGCATCCGTTGTGCAAAGTGCGTGTCAGCATGTCCGATGGGACTGGAGCCGTATCTGTTGGCGAGGGTTTCGGAAATGCAATTATGGGAAAAGGCTGAAGCGGAAGATATCGTCTCGTGTATAGAGTGTGGCTCGTGTCAGTTCACTTGTCCGGCACATCGCCCGCTTCTGGATTTCATTCGCAACGGAAAATCAACAGTGATGGGCATCATTAAAGCTCGCAACGCCCAATAAATATATAGGTATATGTCAAAACTAATCGTATCATTATCACCTCACGCACACGGCAAGGACAATGTGGAGCAAAACATGTACGGTGTGATTGTGGCGTTGTTGCCTGCGCTGTTGGTGTCGTTCGTGTATTTTGGAATAGGTTCTGCCATCGTCTGTGGAACGAGTGTGGCGGCATGCGTGTTCTTCGAGTGGGTCATTACCAGTTTCTTGCTGAAGAAAGAGCCGACCATCAGCGACGGATCGGCAATCATCACGGGTCTGCTGTTGGGATTCAACCTGCCTTCCAACATCCCGATTTGGATTATTATTCTCGGTGCGCTGGTTGCTATCGGTGTTGGTAAGATGACGTTCGGTGGCTTAGGAAACAATCCGTTCAACCCGGCACTGGTAGGACGTTGCTTCCTGTTGGTGAGTTTTCCCGTGCAGATGACCTCTTGGCCGGTGGTCGGTGAACTGACCGAATATGCTGATGCCGTGACGGGTGCAACGCCTCTGAGTCTCATGAAAGAGGCAATCAAGAGCGGAGATGCCACCGTGCTCGACAAGTTGCCGGACTCCTTGCATCTGTTGTTGGGCGACAATCCGACGGGAGGTGTCGGCACTATCGGCGAAGTATGTGCGCTGGCTTTGATTATCGGTTTGCTTTATATGCTCTGGAAACGAATCATCACTTGGCATATTCCTGTCAGCATTATTGCAACAGTGTTTGTATTTAGTGAACTGCTTCATGTTGCGAATCCTATCTATGCTTCTCCTGTTGCAGTGATTCTGAGTGGTGGCTTGATGCTGGGTGCCATCTTCATGGCAACCGATTACGTGACGTCGCCGATGACCGGCAAAGGACAACTCATCTATGGCGTAGGCATCGGCTTGCTGACAGTCATCATTCGTAACTGGGGAGCCTATCCGGAGGGCATGTCGTTTGCCATTCTCATCATGAATGCGTTCACTCCGCTAATCAACAACTATGTGAAACCAAAGCGATTCGGGGAGGTGGCAAAATGAAAAAAATCAAGTCTTCATTCACGAATATGGTGGTCGTGCTCGTCATGGTGGCACTGATTACCGGTGGTTTGCTCGCTTTCGTCAATCAGATGACAAAAGATGCGATTAAAGCGCAGGCAGAAAAAGCCCTTTCCGAAGGCATCCGAAAAGTGATGAACGGAAAGGAAGTGGTCGTGGAAAAAACCGAAACCGTTTCCTTGCCGATGGAGAAAGGAAAGACGACATCCTGCGTGATACACCATCTCACTGACAAAGAGCATCATTCTTTGGGAGCTGCCGTCGAGAGCACGGCACTCGGATTCAGCGACAACCTGAAAATATTAGTTGGCTTTGATACGGCTGGCAACATTCTCGGTTATACTGTGTTGGAGAGTTCCGAGACACCGGGGCTTGGTGCGAAGGCTGACACTTGGTTCCAGTCAGGAGAAAAAGGTTCTATCATCGGAAAGAATCCCTCAAAAGACCGGCTGGGCGTGAAAAAGGGCGGAGAAGGAGATATTGATGCCATTACTGCCTCGACCATCACGTCTCGGGCGTTCTTGAAGGCAGTGACTCAGGCATATTCCGCCTATATGAACAATGCGAAGACAACGGAAAAGAAAGGAGTAGCGCAATGAAATATATCGAAATCATCAAGAACGGTTTTCTGAAAGAGAATCCTATCTTTGTGCTCTTGTTGGGCATGTGTCCGACGTTGGCAACAACTACTTCGGCAATGAACGGCTTGTCGATGGGACTGGCCACCACGTTTGTGCTGATTTGCTCAAACGTCGTCATTTCCTGCATCAAGAACGTCACGCCAGACAAAGTGCGCATTCCTGTATTCATCGTGGTCATCGCTTCGTTCGTGACCGTGCTGCAGATGCTCATCAAGGCATATCTTCCAGAGATAGACAAGTCGCTGGGCATCTTCATTCCGCTAATTGTTGTGAATTGCATCATTCTCGGGCGTGCAGAAGCTTTCGCATGTAAGAACAATCCTTTGGCAAGCCTTTTTGACGGAATAGGCATCGGACTCGGTTTCACATTCGCCCTCACCCTGTTGGGAATGATTCGCGAGCTGTTGGGCGCAGGTTCTCTGTTTGGTTACAGCCTGTTGCCAGAGACGACCAATCTGTTGCTTTTCATCCTCCCTCCGGGCGCATTCATCACGCTCGGCTATCTGATAGCTGTCGTAAACAAAATAAGGAAATCATAAGACTATGGAATATATCTTGATATTTATCTCCGCCATCTTTGTGAACAACATCGTGTTGTCGCAGTTTCTCGGCATCTGTCCTTTCCTGGGCGTGTCGAAGAAAATCGATACAGCACTGGGCATGGGAGCCGCAGTCGCCTTTGTATTGACGCTGGCAACCATCGTGACCTATCTGTTGCAGGTCTATGTGCTGAATCCCTTCAACCTGCAATATCTGCAGACCTTGGCGTTCATCCTCGTCATCGCGTCGCTGGTGCAGATGGTTGAGATTGTGATGAAGAAAGTGTCACCGGCACTCTATCAGGCACTGGGCATCTTCCTGCCGCTCATCACCACCAACTGCGCAGTACTTGGAGTTGCCATCCTCGTGATACAGAAAGACTTCAACCTCTTGCAGAGCGTGGTCTATGCTTTCTCTACGGCAATCGGCTTTGCGCTCGCACTCGTCGTCTTCGCGGGACTTCGCGAACAACTCTCATTGGTGAAAATACCGAAGGGAATGCAGGGCATACCCATCGTGCTCGTCACGGCAGGACTGCTCTCGCTGGCGTTCATGGGCTTCTCGGGCGTTGATGGCGGACTCAGGAAATTGTTAGGATTAGAATAATAATGAATTAGAAATATGAAAAAGACCATTTTAGTCACAGGCGGAACAGGATATATCGGTTCGCATACGACGGTAGAATTGCAACAGGCGGGCTATGACGTCGTGATAGCCGACAACCTGTCAAACTCAAACATCAATGTCCTTGATGGAATAGAAAAGATAACAGGCGTCCGTCCGGCATTCGAAAAAATCGATTTGCAAGACAGGGAAGCGACTGAAAACCTCTTCAAAAAGTATCCGCACATCGACGGTATTATCCATTTCGCAGCCTCAAAAGCAGTGGGCGAGAGCGTGGAGAAACCGCTGATGTACTATCGTAACAACATCGTCAGCCTCATCAATCTGCTCGAACTGATGCCGCAATACAATGTCGGCGGCATCATCTTCTCGTCCAGCTGCACCGTCTATGGACAACCTACGGAGGAGAATCTGCCCGTCACCGAGCAGGCACCCATCCAGAAAGCCCTCTCGCCTTATGGAAACACGAAGCAAATCAACGAAGAAATCATTCAAGACTATGTGCATAGCGGCGCGCCAATCAAGTCCATCATTCTCCGTTACTTCAACCCGATAGGTGCCCATCCTACGGCGAACATCGGCGAACTGCCCAATGGAGTGCCAATGAACCTCATCCCCTTTGTCACACAGACCGCCATCGGAGTCAGAAAGCAACTCAAAATCTTCGGCAACGACTACGGCACACCCGACGGCACCTGCATCCGCGACTATATCTATGTCGTTGACCTTGCCAAGGCACACGTCAAGGCGATGGCACGCGTGCTCGGTGAAGACACCCCTGCCATCGAATACTTCAACGTCGGAACAGGCAAGGGAGTCAGTACCCTCGAAGTGGTGCAGGCGTTTGAAAAAGCGACGGGCGTGAAGGTCAACTGGGAGTACGCACCGCGTCGCGAAGGCGACATCGAGAAAGTTTGGGGCAATGTCGATCACGCCAACCAAGTGTTAGGTTGGAAAGCAGAAGCCAAACTCGAAGACGTTCTCGCCTCCGCATGGAAATGGCAGCTGAAACTGCGCGAAGACGGCGTGATGTAACAGCAAGCATCCCCTTCTTATTATAAAAAGGCATTCTCCTTCTTCGGGAGAATGCCTTTTTTCTTTTTGTTCGTCTCTTTCCATACTTATAGTCATCATTTCATTCATACAAATAATTCCTCTTCTTAACTCCTGACTTCGTCAATGCGCCACCCAAATTAAGATTTGTTGCCAGATATGTCGAAAAGTGGTTTCACTGCGAGGTGCTTCTCCGTCAAGAAGAGTGTCTTAGTGAAGTAAGTCCCGTTTTTAGGCATCCTTACCCTGATTGTCGTGATAGTTTTGGCTGCCTCAAGCACCTTATCGACACTCATCCCAATCTTGTTAATGGCAATGAGTCGCTCCAGTTCCTTATATACCTTATAGGCGATGAAGCAAATGCAGACATGTGCCTCTATCCTACGTTCTGTAAAATGAAACATCGGACGCATTTCCAGAGTTCCTTTTGAAATACGGAATGCACGTTCCACCACCCAGAGTCCATGATACTCGGCAATGACACGCTCGGCGTCAAGGTCTGTATTGGTGATGTAGCCCTTGAGTCCGTCCCACTGGCAGTCCTCTGCAATCTTCTCTTCGCTGATGACGACTTCTATGTCCTTGCTGATTTCAAGAAACTTGTTGTAGCCACGCTTGTTCACCTGACTCTTCGTGATGCGTCCGGTCTTATAGGCTTTTCTCAATCGGACAATTCCGCGGTCACGGTTGTAGGCATCCTTCTTTGCACGCTTGTCGGAATAACTGACGATAAGTCTTTCCCCATTCTCACGTTTGTAGTCGTAACAGGCTTTATCAACCTTCTCTAAAGAGAGAATCCATTGCTTCACGCTTGCGCTCTCGCTCTTGATGCGGGCTCCAAGTATGTAGTTGTAGCCAGCCTCCTGCAGCAAAGTGACATTGTTCTTGTTCATCAAGCCTGAGTCTGCCACCACAACAAAATCTTTCCCCAGATTGAAACGCTGCTTGAAGTCATCTATCATTGGTATCATGGTGAAGCCCTCATACTGGCTGCCGTTGAACAGAGAGTATGAAAGCGGGTAGCCTCCTTCTGATACAAGCAGACCGAGTATAACCTGTGACTCTGCCGTCTTTCCATCCTTTGAAAACCCCGGTTCACGCAATACGTCCGTCTGTGCTGTCTCAAAGTAGAGCGTCGTCACGTCGTAGAACATCAATCCAATCTTGCCTCCGAACAGTTTCCGGGTGTGCTCTACGCTAATCTGCTGCGCAAGCTCCATCTGGGTATTGTAGAGCTTGTCCATGTAGCGATAGATGTGGTTGAGGTCAACATCTTCATCATAATATGACTTCAGGTAATCTACTGTGGCAAGTTTGCTTCTGGGCTGCGACACCCTTGCGATTACCAAATGACGCAGAATCTCATCGGGAATCCGGTTGAAGCCGATGCTGTCATAGACTTGATCAAGCAGAAGCCGAGTACCGTTTATCAACACGTTGTCAATATTGCTAAGGAAACGCTCTGTCTCCTCGACTTCCTTTCCCTTGCGGTCATCAAAGTCAAGTTCTTGCTGACCGCCAAATGAACGTATCCATGCAGCAGCCTTATCGCATAATGAATGTATTTCCTCTTCGGATGTAGAGGAGCCAAACGATTTTATTTCTTTATACTTTCCACTCGCTTTACTGACCACTACCACACTTGTAGAGCCGGAACGATTGTGTTTCTTGCGTACATACATGGTGCAAAGGTACACGTTTTTCGCTTGCGCCACCCAAACCACCCAATAATTTTACGTAACTCGCTGATTATCATTGTGCGCTATATGATGGCGCAAAAAAGTGATGAAGTCAGGAAATAATTCCTCTTCTTAACTTTTTCATTTCATACATTCTTTGTGGTATTTCATACAAATATCTCGATGAATTCTTTTTTAGTTTCGGAAATATTTTTTATCTTTGCAATGTTCCACGCTGAAGGTGTGTCTTAAGTGATGACCAGAAAGGGTGGGATGACATACATAAGAAGGCGTTTGCTAAGCGCTTTGACTTTAACGATGTAAGAACTTCGCAACCTCGAACGGTAGTTAAAATCAAAGCAACTGCAAATGCCCCGTGGGATGGTTATATATTAACAGCATATATAAACTGTTCAGCGTGGGGCGTTGGCGTTGCTCGTTTCAAACTACCGGGCAATGCGAAGGCCTTTACATCGTGGAGCGAGTGACCAGCATCGGCTCCACGTTTTTTATGTGTGCCTATAGAAAACAAAAATATTAACAACTGCTTATAGGAGCTAGGGTGGAAATAGAAAAACTATGGCAAAGAATGACAAGCAATGGAGTTCTGCAACCCCTGGTCTGCTGATTATTTTGTTAGATCAGTCAGGCTCAATGATGAGTGATTATGAAGGCACAACGCGTACCAAGTTCGCAACACTTGCTGTCAATAAGGTTATTGACAACATCATCCAGAAGAATTTCGACGGTGATGCACCTAAGAATCGCTGCTTTATTTCTGTGATTGGGTATAATCACAATGTGAAGGAACTATGTTCTGGTTGGCTGAAGGATTTGGATGCAAGCCCATTAAGGTACGAAACCCTCAAAAAGAAAACTCCAGATGGCACAGGCGGACTTGTAGAAGTCGAGGTGAAACAACCTGTATGGGTAGAACCCATTGACAGAGACGGGGCCACAAATATGCTTGGTGCTTTCCAATTGGCAAAGGACTTAGTTGAAAAGTGGATGACTGATAATGCAGATGGACCAGCACCTGTAATCATCAACATTTCTGATGGTGTTCCATTTTATGATGGAAAAGACCTAAGAGAGTGCATGAAAGAAACAGTTTCTTTAGCAAACGAGATTATGGGACTTTCCAACAATGATGGTAATGTCTTAATTTTTAATGCACAAATAGATGAGTCTAATGGCAAGGTTGTTTTCCCGTCAAATAGGTCAGACATTTCTCAGGAGCAGGCTCAATTCTTGTACGACATTACCAGTGAAGTACCTGAATCATATAAGGCAGCTGCTGCCAAGAACGAACTGCCCACAAAAGATGGTTCACGTGGCTGTATCTTTGGTGCTGATGGTGTTCAACTGATTCAACTCATAGACTTTGGCTCTTCAAAAGGTCAAGGTGACAAAGGACTATAATCGGCTTTATGGTTATACGAGCTTTCATAACTCACAAGCAAGCTGAATTATTCTCAGATTGCCAAGATAGATTTGGTGTTAATCCTGACACCAAATCTATCGCGATGTCTGACGGAATGGGGTCAACATGGCAACAAAAGATTTGGGCACAGCTTCTTGTTGACACTTATACTGATAGTACGGATTGGAACCCTTCAAATGACGCTATAAAACCGTTATGCCAAACGTGGCGTGCTAAAGTTGCCGACTTCATTCAAAATCTGAAGGAAACGAATGCTCCTGAGAATATGATTTACCGCAACGAACGTAATTTCGCAGAAGGTCGTTCTGCAGGAGCAACGTTTGTTGGCATTCGTTTTAATGGTAATGAATGGAACGGTTCTGTTATAGGCGATTCTTGTCTGATAGAATGGGATGGAAATGAAATGAAATTCAACACTTCACAAGATTCTGAAACATTTGACAGCTATCCTGATTATTTCGACAGCGATGCATCAAAAGAAGGGAAAGGAGTCCCCAAACCAATAGAAGGAACTCTGACAGAAGGTAAGTATTTACTGTTAGTATCTGACCCGTTCTCAGAATTTCTGCTAGAACATAGCAAACAAGGCGATATTGCCAAGTTTGTTCAACAATTATTGTCGCTAGCTTCGCATGATAATTTTGAGACATTGGTATGTGAATGGAGAAAAGATGGGATGCATAACGATGACACTACTTTGGTAATCGTTGAATATGACAAATCCGAGGATTTCTCAATCACTCACCAAGACAACATTGTAGAAATGATTGATAAAGAGAAATTAACTCTAATTCCTGCCACCAATGAGGTAGAGGACGCAAAGATTCCCCAAGATAATCCATTTCAGGAAGAAGTTGAAGCCGTTGAGAATTTCGTTGTCGTCCAAAACAATGAGAAAGACTTTATAAATGAGTTCCTGACAGAATATCAACGATGTCTTCAAAAGAAATTTCCCAAACAGATGGGTAAGTTGAAATATAAGTGGACTCAAAAAGCAGTAGAAGAAGCATTAAATCTTCTTTTTGAAAGATATTCCGTGATAAAGAAATAGAATCTGCCATGCCATTACCTACCATCCCCGATTATAGCACGTGTATAAAAACACCTGCGTTGGTTCATCCATCAATACTGAAAGATGGGCATCCTATAGAAAAGGGAGTTCGTCTAATCAAGTATTCTGGTGGCTTTTGTGTGGTGTTCCCATACCGGACGCCCTCTAAGAAGTATGCTGTACGATGCTGGCATGCAGAGGTCTCTGACGCAAAGCGCAGGACCCAGGTTATAGCAGATGCCTTGAAGAGATCTAACCTGCCCTATTTCGTAGGATTTGATTTCTTCGAAGAAGGTATAATGACACCATTGGGAATGCAACCAATAGTTGTAATGGATTGGGTGGACGCACAATCTTTAAAGAAATTCTTAGCTGAACATATTACAGAATCAAATGTAATCAATGAAATTGCCGAGAATTTCAAGAGGATGGTGGCAGATTTACATACCAACCATTTTTCTCATGGCGACTTACAGCACGGAAACATCATGGTCAAACCAGATCTTTCTTTGGTTTTGGTTGACTATGATTCCATGTATGTCCCTGGACTTAACGGTATGCCTGATGAAATAAAAGGACTGGTTGGGTATCAGCATGAAGCAAGATGGAAAAACAAACTGGTTTCTGAAAAGGCAGACTATTTCTCCGAACTAGTCATTTATCTAAGTCTAAAAGCCCTTGCCAAAATGCCTTCCTTATGGAAAGACTTAAACATGGAGGACACAGAAACACTCCTGTTTTCTGGGGAAGACATACAGTCAAAAGGTTCTTCCAATATATTCAGGCTGCTGAAAACTGATTCTGAGTTAGCCCCACTTGTCGATAAACTATGCGAGTTTATGGATAAGTCAACAATTGAAGACCTTACGCCCTTAGAGGATGTCGTAGTATCGAAAAGTGAAAGCATCTCATCCAAATGGAAAGGAGGAAATGGCTATAAAGTCACGACTAAAAAAGGTAAAGTGGATAATGCTAATAAAATTGCAGGAAAATGGAAAAAAGGAAATGGATATGTTAAACCGAATAAGGGGAACGAGCGTAAAAGACTTTCATCTTTAATATCAGAGAAATTTAAGAAATCCGAATAAATGCCAACAATACCAAGTATAAGAACTTCCGTCGAGAACAAAGATATTCTTGTTCTTGATAATCATGCAAAGAATGGCATCTTTGAAAGGGATGCCAGAGGCCGACTTATTGCGTACGCTGGAGGCTTCTCTATTGTTTTTCCCTATACAACAGCGAATGGAGAGAAGTGGGCTTTCCGCTGTTGGCATTCTGATATCAAGAATTCAAAGAAACGCTATGAAACTATATCTGACGCTATCATAAAAGCGAAGTTAAGTTTTTTGTGTGAGTTTCAGTACATCGACAAAGGCATCAATGTGGAAGGTAATATCTATCCCACAACCAGAATGCGATGGATAGATGGCATTACAATCAAAGATTATATCTGTCAAAACCGAAATTCCAAAGACCAGTTAATTGCGCTTGCTGACAATTTTCTCAAAATGACACAAGCACTTCATTCTCAGTCTTTGGCACATGGAGATTTGCAACATGGGAACATTCTTGTAGATAAGAACCATCAACTTTACCTTGTTGACTATGACTCTTTTTATTGCTCACAGTTGAAAGGGGAGATAGATACTGTGACAGGTCTTGCAGATTATCAACATCCTGCTCGAATAAACAACAAGTCTGTCTCTGAGAAATTAGATTATTTCTCTGAACTGATAATATATCTTAGTATTCTTGCCATTGCGGAAAATCCCTCTCTGGTAGATAAATATAAGGTTGCAGATGCCGACCGTCTTCTTTTTTCTAAAGAAGATTTTATTGAAATAAAGGATGCAGCAATATATAAAGACATTTATTCTCTTGGAAATGAATTCCGAGAATTGTTGGCAGTGTTAGAAGACTATCTTGATCATAGGAGCATTGATGATTTGATACCTTTCGAGTCTTATTTGTTACATAAAAAGGTTTCTTTCACTGTGTCAACCACCAAAGCCGTACGCAATACCCAATCCATTGAATTGGCCTGGGATGTTCCTTTTGATGCCGAGATTATTCTCCGCAAAGGCTGTGACACCGTAGCTCAACAATGCGAGAAGCATGGAAAGTTTGCCACTACACTTTCAGAAAGTGTAGCCTTCGAATTGTCAATAAAGACATCCAATGGGCAAGTAATAAAGAAAAAAGTTTCAATTGAAGTATTCGACGAATGCGAAATAGAATTCTCTGCCGACAAATATTATGTATTTCCATCCATACCTGTAATGCTATCATGGAATGTTACGAATGCAAAGAAGGTTTGGCTAGACAACGAAGAAGTCAATGAAGTAGGCAAAACTGTTATTGAACCAAAGAAAGCTATTACTTTCATTTTGTCTGCTGAGGACGAATTTGGAGTAAAGGAAAAGAGACTTGACATTGAGATGTTGCCAATACCACAAGTAAAGTCCCTGTTAGTTCCTGTTCCGGATATAACGAACAATCTGTCTGTTACAATCCAGCAACCAAGGTACAATGTGGATGTAAAGTTCCCAATGATTGATATCGATTGGATAAAGCTCGAAGTTCCAAGAGTTCCATCTCTTACGGAATTAGGGCTTAATGTGGAGCTCTCACCACCATTGCCAAAATTTAATCTAATGAGATCTATAAAGAAAGTGTTTAATCATATTATTAAGAAATAGCTATGGAAGAAAATATTCAGAATAAGGAATCTTTGCTTGACAATGAGAAATTTAAGAGATGGCTCGATGAAATCTTTGACCATAATAAGATTGTCGGATTTAAGTGGAGCAATCTATTAAATGAATTCTTATGGATTTGTGCAGGTGCAGATCGTAAGGTTTTGCGCCAATGCCCAACAGAGCATGCAAAATATGCCGGTATTGGTGGAACTATCTTGTTTACTGCTATTATGGCGAGTATTTCAGGTGGGTACGCCATTTACAAAGTTTTTGCTGACGAAATTCTTGACAAATCCAGTGAAATATGGTTGACTGATTGGAATGCTGTATATATTGCGATTGTTTTTGGAATTGTATGGGGATTATTAATCTTTAATCTCGACCGATTTATGGTCAATACAATGTATTCTGATGGAACACATAAAATTACAAAAGAAGAAAGAATTGGTGCGGCACCACGCCTTATTTTGGCCGTATTTATAGGAATTGTAATATCCACACCTATTGAGTTGAGGATTTTTAAAGATAAAATTCAAGCACAATTAGAAATTGATAAGAGTGAAGCCAAAAGTAAAATGAGCGAAAAACAGCAATTTATAAGGGATCAAATATCAGCATTAGAAGCTCAAAAAAACGCAAATAACAAAAGAGTCGATGATAAAAGGACAGAGCGGGCTCAAATAGAAGATCAAGCTTATAAAGAAGCTACAGGAAAAGCTGGTAGTGGTAAGGTTGGAGTTGGAATATATACAAAACAGTTACAGCAGCGAGCGCAAAATCTCCAGAACGAGGTTGATAGATTACAAAAAGAAGCAGATAGGGCAAATGCCGGTATTGAACCACAATTAAATGATCTATACAAACAATTGGAAGAGCATTCGGCAAATAATAAGAAGGCAGTAAAGTCTATGAAAGGATTTGCTGCAGAACTTACGGCATTGAATGAAATAACATTTATGGATAGTTTTTCATTGTCAATGGCAAGAATCTTGATAATGCTTCTCTTTATAGCAATAGAGATTATACCAACGTTATTCAAGTTAATGATGATTGATGGAGCTTATGACGCTGTTCTTGCACTTGAAAAACATCGGGCAAAAGTAGTAGCAAAGGAGCAGGAGTCAAATATCAATGATAATATTAATACTAATATAAAAATTTTAACAAAGAAAAATGCAGACCGATTAAATGCAGAAGTTCTTGCCAATAAAGAACTAATGGAGAAAATTGCTAAGACTCAGGCAGAGCTATTGCAAACAGCTATTGACAAATGGCGAGAAGAAGAACTTGCTAAGATAAACGAGAACCCATCAGCATATATTAAAACGAATTCAGAACATTCATAAATTGTTATTGTTATGGCTATTAGTTCAAATACATTGTTTCATTTTACAAATGAATTTAAATACTTAAAGCAGTCGATTGAGGAAGGGTTGTGGCCTCGTTATTGCGTTGAGAAGAAATGGAATGGAAAGGATTTTGCTATTCCGATGTTATGTTTTTGCGATATTCCTCTTTCACAAGTAAAAGAGCATATTGGCGGATATGGTTGCTATGGAATTGGTGTGACAAAAGAATTTGCACGAAATAACAAGATAACTCCCGTAACGTATTTACATCAAGGCTCTTTATTATATAACAAACTTGATTATTATATTTCTAAGTTTCAGACTCCATCAACCAATCATAAGGAGATGGAATTTGAAGAGATGATGCTCTACTATATAAAGAAAGTAAGTGGGTACAACAAGAACTCAGAACTAAAACGCAAATTCTATGATGAAAGAGAATGGAGGTATATACCTTCAATAACAGATAATACCCATCTTGTAATTCTAACGGGAAAATATGATGAGGTTCTCATTAAGAACGAAATGAGTAAACTAACTGCGTCATGTAAATTGAAGCTTACGCCAGAAGATATCAAATACATTATTGTAAAAGAACAATCCGAAATAAGAGAAGTTATGGGATTATTGAATAGGACATATTCAAATCTTAAATATTATGAACAGCTATATTCGAAAATATTAACGGTTAGGCAGATTAAGGAAGACTTTTAATGAGCAAGAAATCATCACCCATCCCTGGGTTTAGTTTCTCATGGAAACGAGCATTGGGAATAACAAAAATAAAGCAAGACATAAGTCGTGCTACTGGCATCCCGACATCAAAAAATGGTGTGGAGCGGAAGATAGGAAGTTGTATATTCCGATTGCTAAAAGGGAAGTAGGCTGTTGCTTCTTGCTTCATGTTTCTTGTTTAGGAAAAACGATTTCATACAACCAAACAGCGATTTCATACAAAGCAATGGAATAAATGCGTTGAAAATAAAAATGAAGATGTAAATTTGCAAAAACGTTTAACTAAAAATAGTATGGAATTCATTATTGGTGGTATCGTTTATGTTGTTGTATGTGAAGGTATTTGCAAATTGCTTGAGCTTGATGATTTTGACAAGAAGGCATGGGTATATGCAATTGTAGGAGTTGTTGGAGGATTCTTAATAAAATCAGCACTTAATTAAAAATATCTGTGAGTAGTAACGTGTTAATTATTTCGAATACGACCGAGCTGGTGCGAGTGAAACCGGAACGGGTGGTGTACATCGAGTCGGATGGCAATTATTCGACAATGGTGCTGCACGACAAGACGGAGCATGTGTTTAGCATGAATCTTGCCCATTGCCAACAATTGATAGAGAAACAGCTTGGTAAACAGGCTGAGATGTTTATCCGAATAGGAAAGCAACTCATTATCAATCGGGAGTATATTTGTAAAGTTAATGTTAACAAACAGATTCTAATCATGTCGGATATAGTGCTCAACCATGCCTTTACATTATCTGCTTCAAAAGAGGCGTTGAAACAGTTAAAATTATATCTGGAATCAGCAATAGGAAAGGAGGTTAAATTATGAGAGACGACGAATTACAGGTACTGGGAAATCCCCAAGGACAGGATAGATGGAAAAAATGGCATATCATACTTGCAGCATTATTTGGAGTAATGCTGATAGTAATCTTAGGGATATTCTTACATACAAGATTTTCTCAGAATAAGGAAAAATTAGGGGACACAACAATTGCCCCTGAACTGCAAAACGCTGTTGATTCACTCTTGAATGTTAAGCTGGAAGAGATAGATGGTTTACAAGGGCAGGTGATTGTGATGGAGGTTAATACGGGTAGAATTTTGGCGATGGCAGGCAGGGAGCGGAGATACGATGGAAAGTTCCAGCCATGCAGAAACTTTGGTTATCAGCAGGAACCTGGACAGACAAAGATAACGGCTGTACTCTTGACTCTGTTGGAGACAGGAGAAGTGAGCTTGGATGATGAAGTTGATGTGGGAGAAGGAGTATGGGATGTTGATGAACTACAGATGTTAGACCATAACTGGAGTAGAGGTGGATATGGGAAGATTACATTGGAACGAGCCTTAGAAGTAAGCTCAAATATAGGAATTAGCAAGGCAGTTCAAAAAGTATTTAAGGGGAAAGAACTTAAGTACTACGAAATGCTCGATAGAATGAGCTTTGGAAAACCGGGAGCCATTGATGGTATTGATGAATTAAAGCCAATGGTTTTCACTTCGCCAAAAGATAGCATTTGGGCAAGTGCACAATTGCTGTTGAATTCGATTGGCTATGAGGGGCGATTGGCACCGATTCAGATGTTGACGTTCTATAATGCTATAGCGAACAATGGGGTTATGGTTAAACCTTCTCTACGAAAGGATTCTGTTGAAATAATCAATCCAAGGATAGCCAGTGAGGAAAACATCCGCAAGATGCAAATTGCATTAGACCATGTGGTTTCTCAAGGCTTGGGCAGGAAGGCCGGTACACCAATTCTCAGGGTCGCAGGAAAGTCGGGTACGGCACAAGTAGGAATCATCGAATCAGGTGAGACAGAAATCAGTGAATTTCACCTGTCATTCTGTGGTTTTTTTCCGGCTGATGCTCCTAAGTACAGCATCATTGTTAGTATGAACAAATTGGCGTATCCTGCAAGTGGTGGCGGAATGGCTGGTCCCTTGTTCCGGGATATTGTGGAGTGGATGAAGAAGAAGCATTTTCTGTAATGTAGAATATAAAAGTAAAAAAATGATGATGAAAGTTTTTTGTAGTATGGTATGTACCTCGTTACTGTTGATGTCGGGGTGTCAACATCGGCAGGACACAAAGGCTGTGGCTGGAAAAACCGACAGTCTTGTCGGAGATAGTGTGCGGACTGAGCTGACGCTGCCTGACAGTATAAGTGGTGGGGAATCGTTGAATGATATCCGTTTTAGTCGTTTCGAGGAGAAAGATTGGCTGGATAATGAGTATATTCACACATTGAGCAAGCGGATTGACTCGTACCGGAAGGGCAAGGTTGATGTGCCGGTATTTGGTGATTATAAAAAGGAGGTGGAAGGGCAGTGCGTTATATATAATGTGGAACCGTTCATGATGGGTGGCTTGTTCATTCAGTTTGTCTTTATAGATGTGCCAGATAAGCTCTTCTCGGCTTGGGTGTATAGTGATGTGGACACGAAGACGAGGCGTGTGTCGAATTACGAGGTGCGGAATATCACGGTGGAAGAGATGGAAAATCCGCTTCCCAAAGAGGAGATTCTACAGATAGTAAAAGAACATCCGGAGTTGATGATGAAATGAGGATGATTGCGCATCGGTGACGGTATATCCCGAAATGTTTTGTAAAAAAAGAAAAGAGCTCCGAAGTTTTTCGTCTTCGGAGCTCTTTTCTTGTGTCGTGTCGTCAGCCTCTTAGAATCCTCCCCACGTCTGTCGCCAGAAGTGGCGTGCCATTTCGTCCCAGCGGATGATGGTGGCTCCGAAGAAGTCGGCGGTGTAGCCGTTGAGCATCTGCTGTGCTTTCTTGGTGTCGGTGGCGTGCAGTTCCTGCCATGCTTTCTCGACGAAGGGCAGTTCGCGCATGCCTTTGTCGATGAAATAGTCGCGTGCGGGTTCCATCGTCTTGCGGTAGGTGCCCCAGCGCACGGTGGCGAGGCGGTTGGCTTTGCGGTAGCGCCACAGTGCGGCGTCGTCGCGGTCGGTGTGTTGTCCGCATATTTCGAGCATCTTCGGCAGTTTGGTGGTTCCGCAGAAGATGGGGAAGCGTGGGCTTTGTCCGGGATTGTCGAGTGCCACCCATGCCACGCCGCCCACCTCGTCGGGCAGCCATGAGCGCAGTTGGATGACGGTGCTGTAGGCGCACCAGGGTACGCTGACGGTGCGGATGTTTTTCATCGTGGAGTCGCCCATGGCGTAGTACATGTTGATTTCGTCGGGGCGCATCCATGGATTGGAGAAGGGCGACACGATGCTGTCGGGTTCGCTCTCCACGATTTTCCCGTCTTTGTCTTTGCGTTTGGGATTGGGAATCATGTGGCGTCCGCTGAGGTTCTTCGCGGTGCCTTCATAGTAGGAACCCAAGAGTTGCATGACGCGCTCCACGCTCACTTTCTCGTCGGGCTTGACGCTGAGTGGCAAGTCTTCCACCTGGTCGGAGAACTGCTGTGAAGGTGCCAGTGCGTTCATGATGAAGTGTTCGCGCACGCTGTAGTTTTTCTTCTCGTTGAAATAATTTCCGCCGCTGAACACGCGCCAGAATGAGAACTCTTCCTTGCCGTCCCACAGTTTCATGCGTTTGGCTACGTCGAAGAGGTTGTCCGAGTACATGTAGTTTTCTTTGTCGTTGGTGTCGATTTTGTTGATGCGGCAGATGTTTGCGGAGACGGCAATGTGGTCGTCGGGTATGCGTACGGCAGCCCACACGCCGCCGATTTTCTTCGGTCCTTCGCCGAACACTTCGAAAATCCACACTTCGTTTTTGTCGGCGATGGTGAGACATTCGCCGCTGTCGCCGTAGCCGTATTGCTTGATGAGTTCGCCCATCAGTCGGATGGCGTCGCGTGCGGTGGAGCAGCGCTCCAGTGCGATGCGTTCCAGCTCTTCAATCATGAACATGCCTTGCTTGTTGCGGAGCTCTTTGCGTCCGGTGATGGTGGTCTCTCCGATGCCCAGCTGTTTCTCGTTCAGACAGGGGTAGGCGGTGTCGAGGAAGCGGAAGGTGTGGCTCACCTGCGGTATTTCGCCTTTCTTATACATCTTTGTGCTGTCTTCTGCCGACTGGGTGTGCATGCGTCCTTCGTAGATGGCGGTTTTTGTCCCTGCCTTATGGTCTTTTGCGGGTACCATCTTCATCCATGTGCGATACCATGAGTCGCAGGTGTGTGAGGTGATGACCGAGCCGTCTGTCGAGGCTTTCTTTCCGACCATGATGCTGGTGCATGACAACGGTGTCTTGCCGTCGCTGTCGAACTCTTCGTTTTGTGCGTTGCCGGTAGTGGGCAAGGCGAGCAGTAACGCCGTTACTGCAATCGATAATGTCTTTTTCATATCCTGTTCTAATTACTATCTTCTGCAAAGTTACGGATTTTTTTTGAAATCTATCCGGTTATCTGACAGAAATCGCATGCTTTCCGAAAATCGTTTTTCAGGAGTAAAGAATATGAACAAAACGGCTAAAAATCAACGTGCATAAACATACAGTAAAAGCGTATAAATATAACAGTTGAACTTTCGTTTTCCAAAAGTTCAACTTTTGCGTTCTAAAAGTTGAACTTTCACCGCCTGAAAGTTGAACTTTTGCAGTCTAAAAGTTCAACTTTTGGAAAGGCGTTCTTAACTATTTATAAATCAATGCTTTAAGTTTTGGTTTCGAGACACGCTGCTTATGTATAAAAATACAAAAGCGACCACGACGGCATCAGTCCTGTTTTGGAAGCCAAGTGTGCCCGAATGTGTCAACTTTTTTCTTGTTATGTGAAGAAAATACCGGTGAATGTGCTCTTCGTCGTCGAGTTCCTTATTTTCGGGAGGTGCGGTTTCTCGTGGCGAGGAAGCGAGCCGTTCGGAGTGCAATGTTGTCGTGCAGTTGTTGGCGATAGAGCCATATCTCGCGCGTATGGAGGTTGCCGTCCTTCCCGATGAACGGCAACACGTAGTCCTGGTCGGTAAATCCTTCTACGAAGAGATAGTTTGTGTGGCGGTCGAGCTTGACGGTCATCGTGTCCTTTTTCTGTTCGTCGAGCGGTTTTGCGGGCGATGGCTCTGTGATGAGCGTGGCTTCCTGACCGTCGGTCCGCCAGTTGACGGGGTTGATGGCAATGGTGTTATTGTCGAAGATGGGGATGGTTCCGGCGATGTTTTTTGCAGAGTTGTAGCAGATGGTGACTCCCAGGTCGTCGGCTGTCTGTGCAGGTATGAGGTGCGGAATCGCATTCGCCACCTCTTTGGGGATGCTTACTCCGACAGCATAGGCGGCAATCATGCGGCTGTAGGTCTGTTTGTCCATCTCTTTGAGCAGTTCGAGGAGAATCATGGCACCCTGACTATATCCCGCAAGAATAAACGGGCGCTGGTTGTTGAGGTGTTTGAGGTAATGGCGGAACGCTTTCTTGATGTCGTTCGTGGCGACGGGCATGCGCACGGCGATTGTGCTGTCGCTGGTGAATGTCTGCATGGAGCATTGGCGGTAATAGGGCGAGTAGAAGTTGAGCGCACCGCTGAGCAGCCTGTCAACCCCCTCCATCTCACCGAGTATCGGGTTTCTCAGGCTGTCGATGTAGGTGTCGGCATAGTGGCAGGGCGTTCCGTCGGCATGCGGATAGTCGCCTGTTTCGGTGGATGTGATATAGAATATGTCGGCATCGGCATGGCGGTCGGTGATGTACCATTGCGTGGCATCGTCGTAGTGGGGAGTGGGAGGGAGGAAGTCCGCTGTGTGCAGTGCTTTTCTGCCCGTCGTGCAGCCGGGTAGCAGAGTGATGGCTACTGCTATTGCGCAGGCAGCCATCATCGTTCTTCTGCATGGTGTGTTCATGTCCTTGAGGGATGTTTTTTTGAACAGGTTTTTCTATTTTGCAAACTCGTTGTTGACCTCGTCGAGCAGCCATCCCGGGTTCTCCTGGAAGCGTTTCCAGTCGGCCTCGAGTGTTTCTTGCAGTTCGAGGATGACCTTGCTCTCCGGACTCAGGTTCTCGTTGTTTCGCCGGAGCCGGTAGATGAATTCGAGCAGGTTCCAGCAAACGTTGTATTGTCCTGTCGTTACGAGTGCTTCGGGTTTGCCGATGGCGCGGTCGTGGTCGCTCCACCAGAGTGTGGTTCCCATCTCCGCAGCGATGTCGCTGTTTTTGATGATGGCTTCGCTTGGCGTCATCATTTCTTTCTCTTCACCAACCAGATGTTTCAGCCAGTTTTTGCCCGTGCAGAGCTCGTAGAGTGCACTCATGATGCGCCGGTTCTGCCATTTCGGGTCTTCGTAGATGGTGGCGTAGTTGAGTGAGCGGATGTGTTTCATGAACACTTTGTCCGTGAGTGAATACATGGATGTGGCGCGCGAGGTGAGCAGGTTGATGTATTTGGAGAACGGGATGTGCAACAATCCTTTCCAACTGAAACTGAAAGGCACCTCTCGCGAATATTTCTTCAGCAGTTTGCGTGAGCTCAAAGCTGTGGCGAGGCGCAATGTCAGGAACAGCAAGGTCAAGCCAAGGAAAAATCCGAACCAGAATCCCTTGGGCACCCAGAGCAGGAACTGTGCCATTCCCAGAAGACCGATGTTCAGTGCGACGTTTACTTTATGGACGGTCAGATGGTCCATGGCGTTGGTCTCTTCGAAGGTGTAAGGATGTTCCTTTCCGCAGCCGGCATCGGAAATGATGAAGAGGTCGAGGTCGCGCCCTTGCCGTTTGCGGAGCAGGTTGATGGGTTCGATGCCTTGGTTGTCAACGACACCGCCGTCCATGAGCGGCAGCGGTTTTATGGTTGAGAGATATTCGGCGTTTTCGGGTTTGCTGTTGAGCTGGAAGTCGCGTGGGAAGAACAGTGCTTCGAAGCCTCCAGGGAAGCATGACGATGCGGCGAAGACTTCAGCCAGGCGTATTTGTGAGGCGATTTCCTTCGGTATGCGGTAGGAGTTGTTGCCGAAGACGGCTTCGGATGTCCTTCCGTTTGGCATGACGGTTTTCTTTCCTATGGCGAAACGGAACTCGAGCGCGTTAGTGAATTCGGTGGCATTGGCGGAGAAGTCGTCGATGCTGATGTCGTCAATCTTTTCCATGAGGTCGCCTACGGTAGCACCTTCAAAGATGTCTTCGTCATAAATCCTGACCATTTCGCGTATGAGCGAGTGGTTGTCGCTTTCTCCGCAGAGAAATTCCCGGCTCGCTCTTCCGATTACGTCGCCTGTCAGCAGCAGCTTGTATAGGCGTCCGAGTATCTCTTCGTTGCTCCATCCGCGTGTTTTTCCGAGTATGAGCCATAGTCCCGTGAGTGTTCCTCCCGATATGGTCGATACGGCTGAGACGTGGTCGAGCAGTGTCCGTCCGTCGCTTGTGCGCAAGTGGTTGAGGTAGGAGAGTGTTCCGAGGTGATAGGTGGCTGCGCGGTATCCGCCTCCTGATAAGCTGAGTGCAATTTTTGCCATAATGTGATTGTATTAAGTGATGTTCTTTAAGAAATGAGCAATCTCTCTCTTGGTGCATTTTCGCAAAGCCCTTTCAGCGAAAGGGTTGTGCGTGTTATTGTGCACAAAGATACAATATTTCCTGCATTTGCGCAAGTATTGTCCTGTTTTTGTGTCGTTTGCTTTGGCATCATCAACTCCAATTATTCTTGGGTTGTTTGCCAGTAATTCGGAAAAAAGTTGTAATTTTACGGGCGTAAAAAGGTGATGACAGGGCGAGGCAATGGCTCGTGTCGTTACTTTGATAAGTAAGTATTAATCATTAAAAGACGGAATTTATTCGATGAAAAAGATGATGATCATTGACGGCGGTCCCCGCAAGACGTTCAACACGGCAGCCATGTTGGGAAAGATTGCAGAAGGTGCCCGTTCGGTGAGTGACGAGATTGAAGTGAAGACAGTGCGCCTGTATGATATAGACTATAAAGGCTGTATGTCGTGTATGGCTTGTAAGTTGAAAGGGAAGGTGTCTAACGTGTGCAAGTTCAGGGATGCCCTGACGCCGATTCTTGAAGAGGTGGCTCAGGCGGATGGCTTGGTGCTGGGCTCTCCAATCTATTTCAGTGAGGTGACTGCTCAGTTGCGGGCTTTCCTTGAGCGGCTCATTTTCGCCTGGTTGTCTTACAACGACTATAGCCTGACAGCCCCGAAGCAGATGCCGGTGTTGCTGACCTACACGATGAATGCGAACGAAGAGCAGGCGAAAATGATATACCAGATGATGGGGATTGTGGAGGATAGCCTGAAACGTGCGATGGGCGACGTGGAACATGTGGATGCTTATAGCACCTATCAGGTGAAAAACTATGACCGTTATGAGTTGGCTGTCTTCCCCGAACCGATGAAACGGGAGCAAGACCTTCAGCGGGCTTATGACGCCGGCAAGCGGATGGCTGAGAAAATAAGCGCTCGCTAAATGCAGACCGATGAATAGGATTGAACGTGAAAAGCAGACTGTCTGCAAGATGATAAGACTATATTGTCGCCATCATCTGAAGCAGAAAGCAATGCCGGACCAATATCAACAACTGGCAAACTATGCCTGTCAGCGTCTTGACCACTGCCAGTTTGGCGAAAAGAAAAAGACATGCAAGCGCTGTCCGGTCCATTGCTATGCTCCCGAAGAACGCGAGCAGATTCGCAGCGTGATGCGATGGATGGGACCGAGGATGATGGTCTATGCTCCGAAAGATGCCTTGTATCATGCCGCAGACAATCTCAAAATGTGGTTGCAAGGGCTGTCGTACCGCACAGGAGTCATCCTTCTGCTGTCTTGCATCCCCCTTTATCTGCTGTCGTTCGCGCAGATGCTCCTGCCCATCAGTGCCGTTGCGAAAGGAGTCCTATGGACCATTCTCTTCGGACTTGCCAAAACCTGCCAGTATGGAGGGCTCACCATCATCGGCGTTGAAGGCTATCAGCGACTGAAGGGTTGGATAAAACGGAAGAGGGTAGGGAACGGAAGTTAGGGAGGGGCTCCTTCTTAGTTCCCGAAATGCTCATCAGGCCACGGACACGGCTTGCCGGTTTTCTTAAAAACAGGGCGCTGAGCATTCATTCGCCGCAATTCACGACCCAGCAGACGAGACAGCTTCCGAACAACCTCAGGACGAGTAGCAGCCAAATTATTCTCCTCACTGATGTCATTCTCAACATCATACAATTCCTTCACACCAGTCTTGTAGTTATAAATCAATTTCCATTGATCCAACCGAATGGCACAATTGAGACTGATGCCCGGTCCAGTGTTCCCCCAGACATTAGGATAGTTCCAAATCAACGGCCGTCCCTTCGACGGATTGCCAGACTGACACAGCAAAGGCATGAAACTGCGCCCGTCTATCCGTTGGGGAACACGATAACGCCTAATGCCAGCCATCTGAAGAATAGTAGGATAAAAATCCTCAATCATCAAATAACTGTTACAACGGCTACCTGCCTTCACAACACCGGGCCACCGCACAATCATCGGCTCACGGATGCCACCCTCCAAAAGAGAACCCTTGCCCGACCTGAGCGGCGCATTCTGGGTGAAAAGCGGCTCATCGCGATAATAGCTCCCAGTTGCATAACCGCCATTGTCACTCATGAAAATAATAACAGTGCGCTCCCGCTCACCATTCCTGTCAAGCCATCCAAGAATCTCACCAAGACTCTCATCCATACCCTCAATAAGAGAAGCATAGGCAGCCTCTTTTTCCGAGAGCCCCTTGTCACGATACTTCTGATAGTAGCGCACGTCACGGTCAATAGGAATATGAACCGCATAGTGCGACATGTAGAGGTAGAACGGCTGACCGTATTGCTTCGCCTTGTCGAGTGCTGCGAGGCATTCCTGCGTGAGTGCTTCGGTGAGGAATGTTCCCGACTGCCAATACTTCTGCAATCCAGGTATGTGCATGGGTGACGTGGGATTTCCTTTAGCGTCGTGACCGTAATTCTGTTCGCTCAGATAGGTGGCAGGTCCGCCTGCTGCATGTCCGCCGATGTTGACTTCGAAGCCGAAATGCTCAGGCTGTTCACCCGGCGTGTCGAGCGCTCCCCAGTGTGCCTTGCCTACGTGAATGGTGTGGTATCCGTTGGCACGGAGAATATCAACGAACGAACGTGCTTGGAATGTGTGGTCGGTGCCGGCGGTCTGACTGATGCCGTTCCAGTTCCATTCGGGTGTTGCAACTTCTGCATCATCAATATCAGTCGATTCACCACGCTTCAACGTCCAGTTAGTCACACGGTGACGGGCAGCGTTGGCACCGGTCATCAGTGAACAGCGACTGGGCGAACTGATAGGGGCAGCGTATGCCTGAGAGAAGAGCATCCCCTCGCTGGCAAGGCGCTCCATGTTGGGCGTCTCGTAAGTGTTGTTCAGTGGCGTGCGTTGGTTCCAGAAAGGAACAGACGTGTCTTGCCACCCCATGTCATCAACCATGAACAGGATAATGTTTGGGCGCTGTTGAGCCAGTGCCGTGGCAGGGACGGCAATCGCGACAGTGGTCACGAGGCGGGGAAGGAATTTTTGTCTCATAGTGGTTTCTCTTTGTTTCTTTCTGTTTGGTTGATGTCTGTTTGTGCCATCTGTTCCATGAAGGGAGCCACATGGGCGAAGTATTGGAGGTAGCCCTCGCAAAGATAGTTGAGTCCGGGTTGCCCGTAGCGGTCGCTGAGTAAACGGTTCTTGGGACATTCGCCATTGCAGGCAAACAGAAATCGACACTCATGGCATTGACGAGGCAGTCCCGTCATCTTTCTTTGACCAAAAGATTGCTGCTGCTCGGAATACATCATGGACGTCAACGTCTGACGGGTGAGATTTCCCAACCGATATGACGGAAACACGAAATGGTCACAACTGTACACATCGCCGTTCGCCTCCATCACACCAGCATGACCGCAATGGCGCGACAACATGCAAAGCCCCGGTGTCACTCCCATCCAGTTGGCAAGAGTAGCCTCAAACAACTGTATGGAGATTTGTCCCACGTCATGTTCCGCCCATTCATCGAACAGTTGGCAGAGGAAGTTGCCCCACTGCCCGGGTGTCACGCTCTCTTCCGTTACAATCTGTTGCCGACCATCATCTGGCGACGGTTCTACAACAGGCGTGAACTGGAGATATCGACATCCCAAATCGCGGAAAAACCGGTAAAACGTATGCGGATGGTCTGCATTGAAACGGTTCACCGTTGCCATCGCATTCCATTCAACACCATGCCGGCGCAAAAGATCAATGCCCTGCATCACGCTCTCAAACGAAGGACGGCGGTCAGCCGTGCGACGATAACGATCATGCAGGAACTGCGGACCGTCAATAGAGACGCCTACCAGAAAACCATTCTCTCGGAAAAAACGGCACCACTCCTCAGTAAGCAGCGTACCATTGGTTTGTATGCAGTTCTCTATATGCAACTCTCCACCATAACGGCGCTGCAATTCCACAGCCTTCTCGTAGAAAGCAACAGGGCGCAGGAGAGGTTCACCGCCATGCCAGACAAAAAAAACATCGCGCGAAGTCTGAGCAGCCAGATACTCCTTCACAAACTTCTCAAGCAGTTCCTCGCTTATCACAGGTGCATCATCAGACATCGCCCACTGCTGTTTCTCCAGATAATAGCAGTAACTGCAACCAAGATTGCAGCGCGGACCCACAGGCTTCAGCATAACGTAAAGCGGACGGGCAAATGCGTATATCGTATCGTTCATGATATTATTAGTGCTCTTACTCTTACTTTCCGACGCAGAATGTAAAATCTGCAAATATAAGTGACTGATAATCAGTATGAATGCCTTCGTTTTAGGGTGTCTAAAGTGACTCTGAGGGACGGTGGGGGACGTAAAATAGGCAAAAATCTGCAAATATGACTGCCGTCAAAAAAAGAAAATGCAAACATCTGCAAAATTGTTTTTCCAGTTCTTTGCACGTTTACACTTCTTAACGCAGATTTTTGCACATTCTTGCAATCGTTGTGAAGCGAGTGCATTTGTGCTTCAATCGCTGTCCCTCCAAATAGCCTTTTCATGCTCATTTCTTTTCAGTTTTTTGCAGATGTTTATATTATAACGTAAAAACGCCCCTTTTTATTGCCTGGAAGTGTCATTAAAAGTCTGTCTCTCGGGGACACTGTTGAGGTGTAATCTGTCTCTTCTATCTCGTGACGATATAATTTGCCGAAATAAAAGGTTTAGTTTGGATTATGGATATATAATATGGGGATAAACTAAACTGAGAATAGATAGTTCCTTTTTCTTTTGGACGGTAGTTGTTTTTCTACGCTTAGTCTTTAAATCTGTAGTTTTCTTTTTCATAGCGTAGATACTATTGCTTGGACAATCGGAAAAACTTTCATCGTTTAGTGAACGATGTGGAATGATGCTTTTTTTTACAGAATAGAATGAAGTGTTTCTGGGATTATTAATGGGCAAATATGCCTTTTTATGATTGAAAATTGTTAAATAACAATAATAATATAAAGGAATTTAATATTAAACGGAAGAAAAGTATTAATTTTGCAAATAAAAAAGAGTCATATAATAGAATGAAGATTCCATTTTCTGTTTCGGCACGTACAGCAATGCTTATTGGATCTGAGAATTTCTCAAATCCAGAGGGCGCTATAGTGGAACTGGTGAAAAATGCATACGATGCGGATTCTCATTATTGCTATATATTATTTGGAGAAGATGAACAGAATAATCGTATCCTTTATATCCTGGACTGGGGTACTGGAATGACTGATAAGATTATCGAGACTTGTTGGATGCGGATTGGAACAGATGATAAACTTTATAACGCTATGACAGAAAGCGGAAGGGTGAAGTCTGGTGCCAAGGGTATAGGCCGTTTTGCTCTAAACAGATTAGGAATGAAGGCTGAAATGCTGACTTTTACGAAAGATGGTCATGGATATGATTGGAAAGTAAACTGGTCTGATTTCGATAAGCCAGGGACAAGTGTTTCTGAAATTACAGCTGATATTGATATTATTTCATTAGCAGTTGGCCATCAATTCCTCTCAAATCTTGGGAGTAAGTTCGGAATTACTTTTCCGAAATTTGAGACAGGGACATTGTTGAGCGTAACGGAGTTGAATGACGAGTGGGATGACGAACAATTGGAACACCTTTATTCATCACTGCAAGATCTTGTCCCGCCTTTTAATATTCCAGTATTTGATATTTATCTATATGTGCAAGGAAATGACGGGCTCGGTCGCATTGAACTTGCTGAATATGATAATTATGACTATTCTGTTTCTGCGGTTTATGATGGGAAGGACAGTCTGAAAGTGAAGGTGCTGCGGAACGAGCTTGATGTAGAACGTTTGCGTAATGATTATGTAGGTTTGTTCCAAAGGGAAGACATGAGAGAATTCCCATATCGTTTATCAGAATTTGAGGCTGGCGGTTATGAATTGTCGCTTTCCATGTCAAAACTGAAGGTTGATAATCGAGTAAGATTAGCTAACCACATAAAAGAACTTGGCGCATTCCGTTTTAATTTCTTCTTTGTAAAGAGTGCAAAGTCTGATGGTAAAGGAGAAGGTGACGAAGCGAAGTATCCATACCGTCTGTTTTCGCCATCTTGCAGAAGGGAGTGGCTGAAACGTAATGTAGGAGTCAAAATTTATAGAGACAAGTTCCGTGTAAGACCGTATGGAGAGAACGGTGATGACTGGTTGCATTTGGGCGATCGCTATTCTGCTAACCCAATAGGTGCCGGACAACGCAAAGGTGGTTATCATATCAGACAGAACCAAATAGTTGGTGCTGTTGAAATTTCAAGATTAGACAATATCTACCTGCAAGACAAATCCGGTCGAGAGGGACTTCAAGAAAATGTAGTAGTAGAACTGTTCAAGGATATCCTTCTTGGTATAATAGGTTTGATGGAGAAAGACCGCAACACGGTGATGTTTAACCTGTCACAGTTGTACGATACTCTACATCCGAAAGGAACTGCAAAGGCAGAAGCCGAAGAGGCTATAAAAAAAGGAAAGATAGACGAGGAATCATACAACAAGATTCGTACTGGCTATCTTGTCCTAAAGCAGGAGGCAGAAGAAAGAGAAAATGAAATAAGATTACTCAGGAATCTTGCTAGTACAGGATTGGTAATAACATCGTTTGCTCATGAATTGAAGAATATAGCTATTCTTTCTGACTCCCGTTCTGAGGATTTGCGTTGCGCAGTGGAAAATATTATGAGCGAAGAAGATGTGGCGAAATTGGGTTTGAGTGAATACGATAATCCATATAGCCTGATAAGAGACTTGCGTAATCAAGACCAGAATATAAGAAGTTGGTTGAATTTCTCTATAAACTCAATTAATAGAGACAAGAGAACACGTAAGGCGTTTGGTATGGATGAGTATTTTGAGCACTTCCAGTCCACTTGGCATACTGTTCTAGATGAGTTGAACATAGATTTAGTAATATCAGGTTTTTCACCCGAGATGAGGGTAAGAGCATTCGTTATAGATTTAGACACCATCTTTAACAATCTTCTTTCGAATTCAATATACGCTATAAAAGAGAGCAAAAAAACCGAAAATCGCTTGATTACCATCAAGGGTGGAGTTGAGGATGAAAATATCGTTGTTCTATTTGAAGATACTGGAATAGGACTTGCTGAAGAATATAAAGGACACCCCAATGATATATTCAACGCTTTTGAATCGTCAAAATATGATCAAGATGGAAATAAAATAGGAACTGGCCTTGGATTGTATATTACAAAAGCTACATTGGCAGAATATAAAGGCAGTGCCATTTCTGTTATGACGCCCCGTACAGTAGGCTTCGGTTTATGCATAAGATTAAAAATGTATTAATATGATAAGATTAGGTTATTTAGACGAGAATAAGGGTAATAGGAATACTTTTAACCGCATTTTCAAGAAAGATTTTGAAGTTGTTATGCTTGACGACTTTACCAAGGTGTTTACCTTGGACCTCCTTTTAGAAGAAATTGACAGGCAAGAAATACAGGCATTGGCTGTTGATTATAAACTTGCAGAAAAAGGTGATGTCCAGTATGATGGAAATCAGGTGCTTGAAGTTATTAATGAACGCAAGCGATATTTTCCGGTTTTTATGATGACATCATATGTTGATGCTGCTATCCAAAGAGTTAACAATGCATTTCTCGTGAATGACAAGGACGGATTGAACGACCCAAAGACGGTGGAGCTGCTGAAAAATCAAATAAAAGGTTCTGTTGAGTCCTATCATAGGATAGTACATGATGTGGAGCAAAGAACAAAAGAATTGGAAGCCAAACAAGATACAGCAGATGGACTGTCAGAAGATGAGGAGAAAGAGTTGCTTAATTTGCACGTGGAGTTGAGTAAAATTGACCCGGCAGCAAATCCCTTGTCGCCTGACAAAATGCAGACTGAGGCAGTCAAAGACTTGCGTAGCATTGTTTCACTGTCAGAAGAGATTCTGAAATCTTTGAATAAATAGGAGTGGTATGAAGTTGAGAGAAAAAACGCCTACCCGAACTGTCGG
Source organism: Prevotella sp. Rep29 (assembly GCF_019551475.1). NCBI lineage: Bacteria > Pseudomonadati > Bacteroidota > Bacteroidia > Bacteroidales > Prevotellaceae > Prevotella > Prevotella sp. Rep29. Next base: position 1,578,573 of record NZ_CP047159.1, on the reverse strand, counting down.
GGTTGCGCATCAAAATGATTTCCATGCCTATCGCAATCAGCTAAAAACTGATTTCAATTGTCGGTGCGGTTATTGTGATGACAGGGACACTCCTCGTGCTTACAGTTTTGAGATAGACCACTTTGTGCCTCAGACTGTAGATGACACAAAGGTGACTGAGTATTCTAATTTAGTCTATGCATGCAAGTCGTGTAATAATGCGAAAAGCAACAAATGGCCCACTGGTGATAAAACAAAACCCAATGATGGGAAAGTGGGGTGGGTAGATCCTTGTTCTCAGGATTATGATTCTCAATTTGAAAGAGGAGAAGATGGTAAGATACATCAGGTAACTGAGTTAGGAGGCTGGATGTATGAAAATCTGAAACTATGGAAGAAGCAGCATGAGATTTTATGGAACTGCGAGCGATTGGAATCAAATATAGATAAACTGGAGGCTTTATTTGACAAGAGTTTTATTCCAGAAGAGAAAAAGGATGCGCTGATTGATTTGTACAGACAATATCGAGGCATTATTAATTCGTTTTATGGAGTTTGATATATGTCGTCGGTAACGTTGTCTTATATTACTCGCAATGTTCCTGCAGATGAGCGAACAGTCAATAGGCTGTTCGTATCTGCTTTTATAGAAAGTAACGGGATGGTACCCCCCAAATCTGTATTTCTTTCTCAGTACTGTATAGGTAAAGGTGATGCTGATTATGAGGCTTTTCAGAATGTGCGCGAACATATTAGAGATGAATATGGTTCAAAAATATCGTTGGAAATCCTGGTGAAGTTGTTCGAGTTTGTTATATCACCGGCAGATAGAATAGTGACGGGTGCAGTATATACACCTAAGGATGTACGAAGGACGATATTGCAGAAGGTATTAGGTGATAAAAGTGAAGAAAATATCTGGAATATCAGGATTGCGGATATATCATGCGGATGTGGAGGATTCTTGATGGATGCTGCACAATGGATACATCATAAGACAGGGAAAAAGTATTTAGAGATATTCGGAGAGAATGTCTACGGGATTGATATACAGGAGTATTCCATAGAGAGAACTAGGGTGCTTTTGAGCTTACTGGCGCTTACAGAAGGGGAGGATGAAGATTTTGAATTTAACCTTTTGTGCAGAGACACGCTAGATTTTAGATGCGGAGATTGGAATCCTCTTTTTATTGGGTTTGACATCATTGTTGGTAATCCGCCGTATGTCTGTTCCAGAAACTTATCAGAAGAGACTCATGCAAAGTTAAGTGCCTATGAGGTTTGCTCTTCTGGTCACCCTGACCTATATATACCTTTTTTCCAGATTGCCATCGAAATGTTGAATGATGCTGGTCGTCTGGGATATATCACAATGAATACCTTTTTGAGGTCTGTCAATGGCAGAGCGATAAGGAACTATTTCTCGCGGAATAGGTGTTCGATAAGTATCGTTGATTTTCGTGGTTACCAAGTTTTTGATTCGAAGAACACTTATACGTGTTTGTTCTATTTAGACAAACAAGAAACGGCGGAGAATATTCATTATGCGGTGAATGAGCAGGGTGACTTAACTGATAATGGGCACTACACAGCTGTGCCGTTTGAAGCATTGGATGATGAGAAAGGATGGACGTTGAACAACTTTGATGAAACAACGGCTATTGAAGCGGTAGGTATACAAATTAAGGATTATTGTTCCTCCAGACATGGTATTGCAACTTTGAGTAATGATATATATATCTTTAAGCCTGTTGCTGAAAATGAAGAATATTTCTATATTGATCAAGAAGGGACTAAATTCCCAATAGAAAGAGGAATTTGTCGCGATATTGTGAATCCTAATAGACTCAATGCTATTGGTGATTTGGATTTGTTGATAGAGAAGGTTATTTTTCCCTATCGAATTGAGAATGGTCGCGCTTTTGTTTATACTCCTGATGAAATGAGACGACTGTTTCCGAATGCTTTGGCTTATTTAGAGGCAAAAAAAAATGTTTTGACGAATAGAGATAAGGGCAAAACCTGCACCTACCCTCAATGGTATGCGTTTGGACGAACGCAGTCTCTGGTTATGCCTAGATATAAGTTGTTTTTTCCGAAGTTTGCAAATAAACCTTTACGATGTGTAATTTGTGATGATCCAGACATGATGTTGTATAATGGTTTGGCATTTGTAAGCCCGAACGAGAAAAAACTGAGAATATTAAAAGCAGTTATAGAAAGTAATCTATTTTGGGGGTATATTCAAGCTAATGCAAAGCCATACGCTTCTGGTTATTATTCGTTAAGCGGGGTAGATATTAAGCATTTTGGAATACCTGAGTTCACATCAGTAGAAGAGGATGAATTGTTGACTATGAATGATAGGATGGGAATTGAAAGGTGGTTGAGGGTGCGATATGGACTGACTGTGTAGTGACGAGAATTATTGAGGATATTTGGTAGAGTATTACCACACATTGGAGTTGTTATAATCAGGAATTAAGGAAGTAAGATATATGGGTGCCAACAAATTGTAGATATGACAGGCTTCAATTCATACATCAATGGTCTTGACCTCTCTGCGCTGAATGAGTATTGTGTTAATCACGGACGTTTGACACAATACGCTAAAGGCGATTATTTCATCAAAGCAGGTGAAGAATCTCGGTTTATTGGGCTTGTTGAATGTGGCTACTTCAACTACATGGTACATAATTCCTCTGAACAAAAGGATTATATTACAGGCTTTGCCTTTGAGAGGGAGTTTGTGGGCGATTATCCAAATTGTCTTTCAAACAAGACGTCAGAAGTGACAATTGTTGCAGGCACTTCCTGTAAGGTCTTTCAATTAGGTGGTGAAGAATTAGGTAAACTGTTAGATTCCAATGGTATGAGAGAGCTTAAGCGAGCCATATCCGACCATCTCTTTTCGCAGGTCTATACACAATATCTTGATACTTATCGCATGACAACCAGGGAGCGTTATAAACGTTTACTCCTTCGTTGTCCTGAAATAGTACAAAGTATCAACCTAAAAGATATAGCCTCTTATCTAAAAGTTACACCAACAACTATCAGCAACATACGTAGAGAGATAACTTTTGGTCTGTAAATTCTCAAAATGTTTTGAGAGTTTGCCATAATGACGCTTCTTTTACTTTCTATTGTGCTTAGGCTTACAATAAACTATTACTTTTGTACGCAAAAAGCACAATATGAATATCGTTATCATCGGAGCCACCTCTGGTATTGGTAAAGCTCTTTTCGAGAAATATGCAAATGAGAACAATAGAATCGGCATTATTGGCCGACGAGCACATTTGCTTGACAAATTGTATCAGAAATATCCATCCAAGACCATTCCTATTAAAGCAGACATTATCAACTTGGAAGAGATTGAGCAAGCCATCAATGCGCTTCACAAAGAGATGGAATACATTGATCTTGCTATCGTGTGTGCTGGTACTGGTGAGATTAATGACACTCTTGACTATGCCGTGGAGCGGCCAACAATTGATACCAATGTTGTCGGTTGGACGTTTGTCATTGACATGCTTTATCATATCTTTGAGCAACAAGGCTGCGGCCATCTTGTTGCCATCACTTCCGCTGGTGGACTGCGAGGCGAACCAATGGCTCCTGCTTACAGCGCAACTAAAGCCTATCAAATCAACTATATGGAAACTCTTCGTAAGAAGGCTTTCAAAAATGGAGAGCATATAATTGTTACAGATATTCGTCCTGGTCTCGTTGACACAGCAATGGCAAAAGGAGAAGGATTGTTTTGGGTAATGCCTGTTGAGAAAGTAGCCGGTCAAATCATTTCTGCTATTCGTAAGAAGAAATCCAAAGCCTATGTTACCAAACGATGGCATATATTAGCGATAATAAACAAATATCTTCCTTATTGCTTATATAAAAGAATGTGACTTCCCAACATCGCAATAAGAGTATTATTATGAAAGCAGTTTAGTTTACTCCGCTTCATATATAAAGGGGGATAAACTAAACCTATTTTCCCACGCAAGAAATCGAAATTATTGACTATCAGATATTTAGCCTTTAAACGGTAGAAAAGTGCTAAAACTGCTCAAAATTATTTTCAAAAACCTCATTTTTAACGTATTTGACATTTATTAAATGGCAATATGCTTCAAGAAGGCTAAAAATAGGCGAAAATATAGTGATTAAGCCAGTTTTGAAAAGGCTTGGCACCTTTCTCAAATTATATAACATGTGCTTTTGTTCTTTCATTAGGTTGATTGTTCGTTAAATATTGATATTTTATGCTCAATATATTGTGGCGAATAAAGTAAGCGTTTTACATCCCTTAGCCTTATCCGCATGAATGAATCGAGAAGATATTTCTGAGAACTGAGTGAACATATCATGGAGAATATCATGGGGTGTTATGCTTCGATATATTTGCCTGGGTCGAATGATTCATGCTCCCCATGAAATACATATCCCAATTGATTGGACACGCATTTAGTATTGCCTATCTCGACATCCACGTTGTAGTGGGAGTGACCGTATATCCAGTAATCGATGCCGCTTTCCTTGATGAAGTCTTCCAGTTCAACCGTGAAAGCTCCGTTAGCTTGGCTTTCGGCAAACTTGGGGCATTGCATCTGGAAGGATGGAACATGATGGGTTACGACAATTTTTCTTCTGGCCATGCTGCCTGATACAGCGTTCTTCAGGAAAGCCAGGCACCTTTCATGTTCCTGATTGAAATCCGCAAAGGTGAGAAGGTTGCCATTGAAGATGATGCGCCGGAAGTCACTTACCACTTGTTCCGTATAATATGCCTCCTTCAGGGGAATCATGGCCCAAAGCGTCGTGATTATGAAATCAATGTAGCCTATATGCACTACGGCGTTATAATAGCTGCGGACATTAGGACGTATTTCAAGACAATAGCCATCTTTAAGCTTTGCGATGTCGTAAAACTTGTAGAACTCATGGTTGCCCATACAGGCTATTACCTGTTGGTAGTTCTCTGATGCCCAGTCCCAGAATGGATGCTTGGTATAGTTGTCATCACCCAAGTAGCCGATGTCGCCAGCCAGAACGAGAATGTCCCCTTTAACTTGCAGGGGATTCTCCTTCAGGTATCGCCAGTTGTCGGCAAACTCCAGATGGAGGTCAGACGCATACTGTATCTTCATGGCTGTTCTATGGCAAATAATCCGTCTAATTGTTCAAGCAAAGCCTCGATGAACGAAGGATCCTGGTCAAGGGCCTTGGCAAGAGGCTCTGAGAGTGCATCCCAATCATTCCTGATTGAGGCGACAAATTCTTTTATGCAAGCGACGATTGGTTCTGAAGCCGTAATCTGGCTGTCTTCCATGATGACCACGTTCTTCAGCACGTCAGAACGATGCTTCTTGATGTCCTTGCTGTTGACATGCTTGCCATTAGCCTTGTCCTGCATGAGATTGAGGTAGGCACGTGACTTCAGGGCGATGAGGGCTGCTGAGTCAGCATGGCGAAGCCCGTTGGTCAGTTTGCTGTGGTCGATGGTGAAGTGATAGAAATTATCATCCATGATGATGGCACTTAGGCTTGACGTTTCCTCGTCCACAGGCAGCGGCTCAATAGTCAGTCCCTTCGGTTCACCAAGGATGTCTGGATGCCGCGACAGCAGTTCAATCATTTCGGGATAGTCTGGTTTGCCATTGACAAAGCGGTAGAGCTCATACTTAGGAGCTTCACCTTCTTGCTGCTTGCGCTTTTCAGGGCGATAACCGCCTTCACGCACGAACTGCCAGAAGTGTTCTGCAAAGTCAGCAGTCATCTTTTCGACAATGACAATCATATCAATGTCGTGGGTAGCACGAGGACGTACTGCCGTCCCGGTCATAGCGATGTCACAAGCCGTGCCACCGATGATAACGTAGTTCTCTGAGTAAGCTTCAAAAGCTTCGCGGAATTTCTCTAATCCTTCCATTCTATATCATTTATTAAACGTTCAACTTCACCTTCCACTCGTGGGTCAGAATCCTCACGAAGTGAAACGGCCAATGAAAGCTTGTCCACCCATTCAGTTTTTTCACCATTCTTGAATACAGGGGGGTATTTCCATGCCTCGATGAGAATATTGCCATCATACTGATTGGGGCGAATCAATGCCCCAGCTGCTGTATATTCTCTTAGTTGCTTTACACTCATCATAATTATTTTCTCTGGGTCAGGATTGAGCCATGTATAATGCGCAAGGGCATTGATGCCACAGATTGGGAAACTGTTTTCAGAATGGAAATCGTCACAAAAGACACGTTCTTCCACTGGATTTATAAGGTAAGGTTGAGCTTTCTCCCATAACGACCTTCCGCTTTCATTGAAGTGTATAACCTTACGTTTTGAACCATCGGCGATTTTTTGGCAAAAACCAAGGTCAGCAAGACATGTGATTCCAAGTGTGATACTCGGATAAGAATACGGAACCTTGTTCTCAATGTCACGTGCAGCCTTTCTTTCAAGACTCTCTACTTGCAGATGGAAGAGGAGAAGAAATTGAGCTACAGGGCTTAATCTTTTAGCTTGTTTTGTCTTGCGTATGCGTTCATTTGCGATTAGCATAGGCAAGTGTGCATATTTTTCTGAAACTATAAAATAAATATCTTTATATATAAGTCTCTGTCTTTCGTATGCAGGACACTCGTGCAGGAGAAAGACGACAGGCAGACCAAACTTTTCATTAAGTTCGCTTGCGGTAAATGCTAAAGAACGTGGAGTAGGAATGTTTCCTTTGGGTTCTGCAAAAAGCAAGGCGATGCCGTGAAAATTACCATCGTAGAATCGGAATGACAACGAATCGCCGATGCTAATGCCTTTCATCTGAGCCTTGCTCCTTTCTTGAAGCGAAATGGGCTTTCCTGATATAATAACAGTCTTCATATTATAAATATTGCTTTATTTTAAGTTTCATTAAAACGATGCAAAAGTATTAGAATAATCTGATATGACCAAAGGTTTTCCCATTTATTTTGCTTTGTGCATCAAAAATTGTATGTTTTATGTTTTGAGTGGCTATAAATCGCAAATAACTGATAATCTTGGTTGAAATCTCATTGGTTGTTATCTATGCCACTTTCTTGTGCAGAAGTGCGAAAAGATATTGCCGTGAATTTCTTGGGATGTGATGCTATATTGTGTCTAAGGAGTATGCTTTTTGTTCCAAAAGATGACATGAATTGTTAAAAATGCCTTGAAAAGAGATTATTTAATTGCTAACTTAACATATAATAGAGAAAAAACGCTAACTTTGCACTCGTAATACATAATTATATCACTATGAGTAAAACGACAATGGGTAATAAGTTGCCCCGAAAACTGGAGTTGAAGATGCAGACGGTAGGCGAGCAAATTAGGCTGGCAAGGTTGCGTCGTGACCTTAGTGTAGCGCAGGTGGCTGAACGCGCAACCTGTTCACCTATGACCGTTGCGCGAATAGAGAAAGGCGCTCCGACTGTTGCCATCGGCATCTATCTCCGTGTGCTCTATGCCCTCCAGCTGGATGATGACATCCTGTTGTTGGCGAAGAAAGATGAAATGGGTAGGGCCTTACAGGATCTTGCACTGAAACATCGTGAACGTGCCTCTAAAAAACAATAAGGTATGAAGACACTGTATGTATATGCTGATTTCGACTGGCTTGACGAACCGATGCTGGTTGGTGAACTTGGCTATGAATCCCTTCGTGGCTCAGACTCCTATTCGTTCAAGTATGACAATGACTGGCTCCGTCTGTATGGCAGCCTCTTTCTGAGTGCCGACATCAACAACTATCCTGGTCAGCAATATACTCAGCCGGATAGGGACATCTTCGGCTGCTTCAGCGATGCCTTGCCTGACCGTTGGGGACGATTGCTGCTCAACCGTCGCGAACAAATCCTTGCTACGGAAGAGAAACGCCCGGTACGTAAGCTTTCGTCATTTGATTACCTCATGGGTATCGATGACTACTCTCGTATGGGTGGTTTCCGCTTTAAGGAAAATCGAGACTGGGAGTACATCAACTGTGAGGAATCTCTTCGTATTCCTCCTTTGACCGACATTAGGGCTTTGGTGGCAGCCAGCATGGAGATTGAGAAGAGTGAAGAGCAGAACCAGTTGCCGGAGAAGAAATGGCTCCTGCAACTCATTCATCCTGGCACTTCGCTTGGAGGTGCTCGCCCAAAGGCTGGCGTGATGAATGATGAAGGCTGGCTTTGCGTGGCCAAGTTCCCTTCAAGGAACGATGACTATGATGTAGGTCTTTGGGAACACCACAGTCATCTGTTGGCGAAAGAGGCTGGAGTCGTAGCTGCAGAGACGAATGTCATAGAGACAGGTGAGAAATACCATGCTTTGCTCTCCAAGCGTTTCGACAGGACAGCTGAAGGACGAAGAAAGCATTTCGCATCAGCATTGACCCTGCTGGGCTTGACTGACGGCTGTGATGCCAAGACGGGCAACGGCTATCTGGACATCGTGGATTTCATCCTCCAGAACTGCTGTGACGTGGAGCAGAACCTTCGTCAGCTCTATCGTCGAGTGGCATTCAATATCGCCATCGGCAATAGCGATGACCATTTCCGCAACCACGGATTCCTGCTGACCCCACGTGGCTGGACGCTCTCACCAGCATACGATATGAATCCGACCCTGAATGAATACCAGGCTTTGCTCATCAATTCCACAACGAATCATGCTGACCTACAGGTGTTGCTTGATTCCTCGGAAGAGTATATGATAGGCAAAGAAGAAGCCGTGCGTATCATCGAAGAAGTGAAGGCAGGTGTGAAGCATTGGAAGTCAATCGCCACTCGTCTCGGTATAGCCAAGCGAGAAATGGATGTGTTTGAACAAGTGTTCCAACGCTCGCTTAAATGAACAAAAAATTGTAGCATGATGTAGCGGGACTGATACACAACGACTTACATATTATTTGGGAAACAATCCAATGTAGCGAAAATGTAGCGGTATGTATCTTAATGTAGCAAAGAAGACATATAATATATGAATAGTAATATATCATCTAAAATATGACAATACAGGAAGCCATAGAAGCCCGGCATAGTGTGAGGGCTTACAAAGACCAGCCATTGAGCGAGGAAACCGTCAAGGTGCTTGAAGATGAAATTGTGACGTTGAACAATGAAGGACAACTCCACATTCAGTTGATATGCAATGAACCGAAGGCATTCCAAGGGACGATGGCAAAATATGGGAAGTTCCGTAATGCCAACAACTATCTGGTCATGGCAGGAAAGAAAGCCGATGACCTTGATGAGCGCATAGGCTATTATGGTGAGCATCTGGTCTTACTTGCTCAGACACTTGGTTTGAACACCTGTTGGGTAGGACTAAGCTATTCCAAGGTTCCAGGAACGTATGAGCTTGGCAAAGACGAGAAGATTGCCTGTTATATTGCCATTGGCTATGGTGAGACACAAGGTGTAGGCCATAAGATCAAAACCGTTGAGCAAGTCAGCAATGCCAGCGACATCACTCCCTCGTGGTTCAAGAAGGGAGTTGAAGCAGCCTTGCTTGCTCCTACAGCCGTGAACCAACAGAAATTCTCGTTTGAGTATGTCGGCATGAGCAACAATCACCATCAGGTAAGAGCAAAGAAAGGATTCTCCATGATTGGCTATACCCAGATGGACTTGGGCATTGCCAAGTACCATTTTGAGATTGGTGCTGGAAAGGATAAGTTTGAATGGGTATGAAATGAAGCTATTTCTGAAAAAAAAGCTTTTTAAATAGGAATACAAGTAATTGGTCCCATCATAGAACATAATCACTATGAAAAGTGTTAGAAGAGGCTACGTGGATAAGGACGAAGAGTTGTTTGCTGGCGCTCAAAGAATCAAGATTCTGAGTGCCGCGAATGATGCACGATGGCTGATGAATCGTGGCTATAGTGCAGAGTCAGCCATTACATTCTCCTCCAATCACTATCTTCTTACTTCGAGACAGAGGATGGCCATTTTCAGAAGCATTCTTAATGATGATGACAAGGCGACAAGACAGAAGAAGGAAATCCTAAAACCAGGTTCAGAGGTTTTAGTCGATGGGCTGAATATCATCATTACGTTGGAAACGGCTCTTTCACATAGTCTCGTTCTCCGTGGTGACGATGGCGTTTTGCGTGATGTAGCCGGGCTTCATGGCACCTATCGTATTATTGATAAGACGGAAAAGGCTGTAGAACTGATTCTGCAGACGCTTTCCTGTCTTGGTGTGAGGAAAGCGACATTCATTCTTGACAAACCTGTGTCAAATTCCGGCTCGTTGAAACAGTTGATTCTGGAGTTGTCGAAAAATTATAATATTGATGTGGATGCCGAACTCAACATGAATCCCGATCTGTTATTTGTGGACAAGGAGAATGTTATCAGCTCCGACGGTCCTGTACTACAAAGAAGTTTCAGTTGGTACAATCTAAACTCCATGGTTATAAGGAGGATGATTCCTGACGCATGGATCTTTGACTTTAAATATGAGGAATAAAAATTTATGAGAATATTTATAGCAATCAGGTTCACTGAAGCATTCAAGGAACCGATATTCGAGGCACAGGATGCCTTGCGTGACAATGGAGTGAGAGGCAACTTCACATTGCCTGAGAATTTGCACCTGACGTTAGCCTTTATAGGTGAGACTGACAAAGTGGATGACATCAAGGCAGCCGTGAAAGAAGTTTTTTTTGTTCCTTTTGAGATAAAGACTGGTAGACTTGGATGCTTTAATGGACGCAGTAAGGTGATATGGCTTGGTATTGACGGTGAAAAGAAACTGAAGTCGATAGCTGCAGATTTGAGAAATAATCTTGACAAAAGAGGTATTGAGTATGCTCAGGGTAGGTTCCAGCCCCACATCACACTCGTTCGCCTGCCATCTTGCATGCCTTTGGACATTGACATTGAGAAGGCAAGTATGACCGTTAATGAAATCTCCGTTATGAAATCCGAACGAATCAATGGCAAACTTGTCTATACAGCACTGTAAGTGTATTGAGACTCATAGTAATTGAAGATAAATATAATTAACTGTTAAGTTCCAATTTAGCGGACAATAAAAACAAATATGAAAAAGCAACTATTCTCATTTCTCTGCGCTGGTCTCATGCTCACGGCATGCGGACAGCAGAACAAACAAGTAACGACTATGGATTTCGTAGACAACGTAAAGGTGGCACTCTCTGACAGCGGCCACATCAATCTGGACAGCCTCCAGTGGACGCGGGAGCCTGCCGCATGTGAAATCAAGAATGATACCATTCGCATTACCACCGCTCCGAAGACCGACCTCTGGCAGCGCACCTACTATCACTTCCAGAACGACAATGCCCCAGTGCTTCAGATGAAGACGCGCGAGAAGTTTTTCAGCTTCGTGGTGAAGACTGACTTCACGGAGAGTCATCACCGCTTCGACCAATGTGGTATCGTGATGTATCTCGATAGCGAGAACTGGCTGAAGGGCTCGGTGGAATACGAGAACGAGGAGTTTCAGCATCTGGGCAGCGTAGCCACCAACAATGGCTACTCCGACTGGGCCACGACGGCCATTCCTGCCGATGTGAAGACCATGTGGTACCGCTTCTCGCGCCGCGAAGATGACTACTGCATCGAGTGCTCCGCCGACGGCGAGAAGTTCAGCCAGATGCGCATCTGCCACATGTATGCCGGTGCCGACGAGATCAGTTTTGGCATCTATGCCTGTTCGCCCGAGGAATCATCCTTCACGGCTGTATTCTCCGACATGAAGATTACCGAGTGCGCCTGGAAGGCCCACGACGGCCAGCAGCCAGATAAGAAATAGTAACAGATAAATCGGGTTTTAGTTATGAGATTTTATAAACAGATAAAACATTTCCTACTCCTGCTAACAATGCTGTCAGCAGTGGGTTATGCAGATGCACAGATTAAAGTTGAAACATCAGAGACAGTAGAATTGATGTCGATTATTTCCCGCACGGCCGGTTTTCGTGAGTATTGCATGGATAATGGCGGGCAATACACAAGCGACACGGAGACATGGTTTTCCACCTATAGACAGCACCCGGCCGTCGCATATATCAAAGAACTGCGGAATAATTACGGCATATCCTACGATGCCGTAATGTCGATGGCCGTCCATCTCGACACTGACGGGCATAAGGTGTCATTCACAGGAGAAAAGAGTGACCTCGAAAAGCGTTGGCAGAAGGTAGAAATTGATACATTCCTCGTCCGGCTCAATCAGTTCTATTCCGATACCCGCTTCCACGAATTCTACAAGCAGCACCAGACTTTCTACGAGTCCGTACTTCAGGCATACGAGAAGAACGTGATGAAGTATTTTCACCAAGATTGGTACCCCCAGTTCTATGGAACGGAACCGACAGAGCAGTTCCGTGTCATCATTGGTTTTACCAATGGGGGTGGAAACTATGGCACGAACAGGCAAATGACAGGCCAACCCAAAGAAATATTTGCCATCTGCGGTTACTACACTGACGAGACTATGAGCAGTCCGTTTGAAAATGGAATGGACTATGCCTCGACACTTATTCATGAATTCAACCATTCATTTGTCAATGCCTTGTACGATGCAAATTCTGATCTTCTCGATGACATTGGAAAGACTCTGTTAGGGCGACACTATCGAGGTATGAGCAGCCAAGCCTACGGAAACGCCGCCACGGTCATCAACGAGAGCGTCGTCCGTGCAGCAGTCATCATCTATATGCAGGAGAACGGCTTCACTTATGACCAGGTAAAAAAAGAAATGTGCGCTCAAGTAGAGAGAGACTTCCTCTGGATGCCAGAACTAGTTACCACCCTACGTTATTACTCCAAGCATCGAAATCGTTACAAAACTTTGTGCGACTATTACCCCGAAATAGCCAAGTGTCTGGAGAAATATCTGGAAGAAGAAATGAAAAGAATAGAAAAATCATTATAACACTTATAAGACGAGGCGACTTTATGATGTTTTGACGACGAATTCATCGCCTATCTGCTGCAACTGAAATGGTGGGATTGGTACATAGAAAAAATAGAGCGCAATTTCAAAGCCTTGTCGAGTGGTGATTTGTCGTTAATCCGAAAGATTTCAAAATAGTTTTTATGGTTATTCTAATAACAGGTGCTTCACATACAGGCAAAACGATTTTGGCACAACGGTTGCTTGAGAAATACAAGTATCCATATTTGTCTATAGACCATTTGAAAATGGGCTTGATTCGTAGTGGCATGACTGCTCTCACTCCTGAAGACGATGATGCCCTCACGGATGAGCTTTGGCCTATTGTGCGTGAAATGGTGAAGACAGCCATTGAGAATCATCAGAATCTCATTGTTGAGGGCTGTTATATCCCTTCTTGTTGGCGCAATGATTTCAGTGAGCAATACTTGCATTCAATTAGGTTTATTTGCCTTGCAATGTCGGATGCTTACATTGAAGCCCATATTGATGAGATAAGGAATCACGCCTCTACCATAGAAAAGAGGTTGTACGACACAGACAATACCATAGAGTCTTTGAAGTTCGACAATCGATACTACATTGATGCTTTTACTCGAAGTGGTGAGCAGATTACAATGATTGATACAGATTATTGGCAGTCTTTAGAAGAACTCTTAGAACAGTAAATTCCAATTTATCTGAGTGTGATATGACTTTAAGAAATAAACTTATAGATATTGCCTTGCTATGGCAAGAAAACTTCGGGGTTGCTCCATCAATTACAAGTGCCATTTCCGAATATGACGCTGCTATGTTAATTGGGATGCCTGAGAACGAGTATTCTGAATACATGAAAGACAAAACAGCAGTAAGTAAAGGCGTTGATTTTGTTTTTAAGAATACAAGATACCAAGTAAAAGCCAATCGTCCAAGCGGCAAAAAAGGGAGTCCCGTAACAATGGTTCCAAAAGCATCAAATTATGAATGGGATAAATTGATTTGGATTCTATATGACAAGAACTATGTCATGCAAGAAGCATGGGAATGGTGTGTTAAGGACTACAGATTAGCATTTGAAAGTATTAAAAGGCTATCTCCTAATCATTACAGAAAAGGAAAGTGTCTTTATCAAAAAGAGAAAATATAATATGTCTAACATTCAAATCATACAAGGTGACTTTGAGAAGAAACTGAAGCTTCAGTTCGCTCCTGGCATCAAAGCTGGATTTCCATCTCCAGCTGATGATTACAGCCATGAGACGCTGGACTTCAATCGTGACCTTATTCGCAATCCTGAAGCTACATTCTATGGGAAAGTGGAAGGCGATTCGATGATTGAAGCTGGCATCAATGATGGTGACATAGCTGTCATTGACCGTTCCGTCGAACCACAAGACGGTGATGTGGTCGTGGGATATATCAATGATGAGTTCACCATCAAGTACCTCGACCTGCGTCACCGAAAGGACGGCTACATCGAGTTGCGTCCTGCAAACAAGGATTTCAAGCCTATACGCATCGATGCAGATGATGACTTTGAAGTGTGGGGTGTTGTGATTTGGACTATTAAAAAATGGCGATAATAATTAATATAAACATTATGAAAAGAATTATAACAAGTCTTTTGCTTTTCCTCGTTGTTATGTGTTCTTATGCACAAACAAAACGTTATTATTGTGAGGTAAAAGGCATTGAGAAAGAACTCTCTTCTGGCCTTAAAATCATATTTGATTTTGGGAACCAAGTGTCTTATAATATGTGGAGTGATTACAGCTCGTACAAGCATAAACACTGTTACCAGAAGGGGGATGTTATTGTGACGTGGGCCTACGGGCATATCATGATGACAGCCATGCCTGAAGCATATGGTAAGGAATATGCTGATTTTAGTACATATCCCGTCATCCCATCTACATGGAAGAAACGTCCTTCACCATCTACCAAAGAGCAGTTTGAGTATATTCGCAGTGTTTTAGGTAAAGCGGATGTTGTGGTCAATGGCGGTGACCCGGACAGGGAAGGCCAGCTTCTTATTGACGAGATTTTGGAGTATGTCGGATATAAGGGAGAGGTGCGTCGTATTCTTATCAATGCAAAGGACACCGACAGCTTGAAGCGGGCATTCGACCATATAGAACCTAATGAGAAATACAAGCCACTCTATCATGCAGGGCTGGCAAGAGAGCGTGCCGACTGGCTGGTTGGCATCAACTTGTCGAGAGCATATACCGTTAGTGCCAGGAAACATGGAGCTGCAGGAGTGTGGCGAGTAGGCAGGGTCAAGGTACCGACACTTGCCCTTGTTGTCGAAAGAGAAAAGGAAATTCAAAATTTCCATTCTGTGGAGTACTATGAACTGACGGGAAAGTATTCAAAGAACGGCATCCCATTCTCGGCAATCTTGAAACCTTCGGATGAAGCACCTCTCGATAGCGAGGGGCGCATTATCCAACGTGACTATGTAGAGAAGATTCAGAATGAAATCAAGAACCAACCGGCTCGTGTCACTTTCAGTGAACGGAAGAGCCAGACAGAGGGTGCTCCATTGCCTTATTCGCTTGATACGCTTCAGGTGGAAGCCAATAAACGCTATGGCATGTCGCCGTCGGATGTGCTTACCAAGGTGCAGTCTTTGTATGAGAAGAAATTCGTGAGCTATCCTCGTTCCGACTGCAACTATATCCCTACCAGTCAGCATGGCGACGCTGGGCGCATACTGAAAGCCCTTGCAGAATATGGGCTTGAAGCTGCTTCGAGAGCAGACACGAGTATTCAAAGCCGATGTTTCAATGATGGTAAGGTGAGCGCACACCATGCCATTATTCCTACAGGTGTTATCCCCAAGGGACTTGACGAACGGGAGCGAGAAGTCTATGAGATGATAGCTGTGAGGTACATGATTCAGTTCTATCCTCCATGCAAGTATGACGTGGTGAAATATGAACTGACAGCCAAAGGCTATGTCTTTGCAGGCAGCGGAAAGACGATAGTCTCTCCTGGATGGCGAAGCATTTCAAAGTCAGATGACAAAGACGATGAAGTAAAGGAGGTGCCGATGTTGGCTAAAGGTGATATAATTCCTATACCTATATATATTATAGATACGAAGAAAACGACCCCGCCAAAGCGTTTCACGGAGGGCTCTCTGTTGGCAGCCATGACCAACATCTGGCGTTTTGTCAGTCCAGACAATCCAAACAAAGAGAAGCTGAAGGAATGTAAGGGTATTGGTACACCAGCCACTCGTGACAGTATCATTGCTGATTTGCTTGCCACAAAGTCTGGTAAGTCTGATATTCTTCCCTGTATTCAGAAAAAGGGTAAGGAACTTGTTCCGACAGCGTTTGGTACTGCCATGATTGATGGCATTCATGAGTCATTGACCAAACCAGACCTGACGGCTGTCATGGAATATAACCTTTCTGCTATTGCTGAGGGAAAGATGGAGCTGGGCGATTTTCTTGAAGAAACCCAGAAGATGGTTCTGGAGAATATCGCCTTTGCTGAAGGCTCGTCTCGGTACGTGGCTTCAACAGGCGGTGTAAGTAAGAATGATCAGGAAGTTCCTCATGAGGAATGTCCTGTTTGCCGTCGTAAGACGTTGGCACGAAAGTATTCTTCCAAGACGAAGAATCATTTCTGGGTCTGTGAGGAGAAGTCTTGCGTGCATCCGACAACTGGAAAGACTGTCTTTTATGCTGATAGCAGAAAGAAGCCTGTGGTAAAGCTTTGTCCTCAGTGTGGTGTGCCACTATGCCAGGTCTATAGCAAGAAGACAAAGCAACAGTATTGGGTATGTCCGAAGTGCAACGAATTCAAGAATATGAAATAAGAATAACAATTATGGAAGATATAAAGAGAAATATTAGACGGATTGATCGTGAGTTCATTAAAACCGTAAAAACCGAAATGGTTAATTGCAATAGATTAGAAGTCGAAACTGGAACCAATGGATACCATGGCGGAGACACTGGGCATGGTGGAAGGGCCTTAGTTCGATTATCTGACGCATCAAGTACAGATATGCGGTGTAACATTTTGGGAGATATAGAAGGCTCTATTGAAACTTATGAAGTTCATTTTTCCCATGTGGACTTTGTTGAGATAGTTGTCGGTGGTGATGCTGAGATAGAAACTCTTATTGATTCCTTGGAATTTGTTGTCAAAAACCTTAAGGAACAAATAAAAAACAAAGGGGAATGGCCGAAGAATATACAGTAATGTAAGTAACACCAGTAATATGAGTAATATAAGGAATACAAACTGATTTTTTCATTTTTCATACGATTACAATTTAAGTTAAACAGGAGCAGGGGTCGCTTGGTAGCGATTCCTGTTTTTATTTGTCAATCCTGTAGCGAAAAATAGCGAGATACACATGTTGTAGCGAACCATAAGGTATTGATGCTCAGCGAAAATTTACCATTTGCAAGTGTTTCGCTACATCGCTACAAGAAAAAATGGCATGTCTTATATAAAAGATTCTTTTTGTTGTATGATTGGGTAGGAAATCATTCTTTCCGCAAAAGTTCGGTATAGCCGGTTATTGCCGTCAGTGGTGTACGCAACTCATGGGTAATAGTATGTACCGCTTTCTTTCGGGAGGTTATGAGTACCTCATTTTGTTGCACGGACTGTTCCAATTGCTCGATCAAATCCGTTGTCTTGCGTTTGTATCGTTTAATGTTCTTTGCATCACGGTGTATGATGATATAGGAAATGACCAACAGCAAAAGAACAAATCCCATCAAGCCGCCTATCTGCATAAATGATTTTTTACGCATCGCTGTTATCTCGCTTTCTCTATTTTGTAAATCAGATTGTACCTTCTTTTCGATTTGGCAAATCAATCCTTGCAGTTGTCTGTTAAGTTCTGCATTACGGGCAGCAAGACTATCGGCTTGTTCTGACAATCGACGGCTCTGCGCTTTCTGTTCGTTGACCATGTTTCTATTGGATGAACGGAGCGTAGTCGTTGTTGTCGTTGGCTTCGTTCCCTCTTTTTTGCCGAAGATGCCCAAGAAACCTTTTCGTTTTGGCTTTTTGGACTGTTCCTGCACACTTTTCTGCACAATAACCGGAATTTGATTGGCTATCTTCTTGTTAATAGATTGTTGTTCATCCATTAACCGGACTATCTGGAACATCTGTCGTTCCTTATCCTCTAAAAGACTGCGCACACTATCGATACGCTCTGCTGGATAGGTGACCTTGAAACGGCAGAGCATACTGTCCATTGCCATACGCCGTGCATGGTAATGCTCGATATCTTTATCGTTCCATTCCAGTATTGTTTCACCCAATAGAGAAAATTTTATCATTTGAATATTGATATTGTTTATTTCTTTTCGGAGCTCGTCTATTTTTTTATTGCCAAGTTCTAATGCTTCTATCTCCTGCCATTCATAGAGGCTATTATATGCCATACATCCGATAAGAATGGAGATAAGTATATATCCCAACCGTATTGCCTTATAGAAATTTCCTGACCGCTCCATTATTTTGATGACATTGATTTTTGGAACATGAATAAAAGTTTATCTTTTTCGTTCATGCGGATATTATCAGAATAATCGCCTTTTGTTATTTGATACCCGCATGGCTTAACCATAAAAACGCCTAAGCCCTTAGTGTATGAACTTACTTCTGAGACGTAGTCTTTACTTGTATTTAATGGAACTTTCCCTTTAATATGACACCAATCATTATTGCAACTGATGTCTTCAATCTCAGACATCATTTTTTGCAAATCTGTAATAGCTTTGGAACTCGCCACCTGGGGGATCTGCAACTCAAAATATAGCATCGGTTCGAGAATGTCTACACCTGACTGTTGCAAAGCCAGCCTGAAGACATAAGGGGTCAATTGTCTAAAATCAGCAGGTGTACTTACCGGGCTATAATACTCGGCTTGAGTAAAAGTTACTTTCAGATCTGTCACTTCCCATCCATGTAATCCCGATTGGCAAGACATACGAATCCCTTCAAAAACGGCATTTTGAAAAGAATGGTTCAGATAACCATAGGAGATGTCACTTTCGATCTGCAACCCTGTTCCTAACGGCAAGGGTTCAAGAGTCAGCCCTATTGTGGCCCAATAAGGGTTGGGTGGCACTTCGATCTGAATAATCTTATTGACCTTTTTTATAGGTCGTTCTTTGTAGATAGTCTTGATCTCATCAAAATGGACCTTTACGGAAAATCGTTCTTCCAGCAATGTCTGTATGATTTCCTTCTGGGTTAAACCATATAACGAGATTTCCAATTCATCACTATATGAGTTTATGGAAAAGGACAAAGACGGGTCTTCAATCCACAATGTATTCAGAGCGGATATCACCTTGCTTCTCTCTTCGGGCTTGTCTGGCCGGACGGAGGATTTGAGAGCGGGATGCT
Organism: Prevotella sp. Rep29; assembly: GCF_019551475.1. NCBI lineage: Bacteria > Pseudomonadati > Bacteroidota > Bacteroidia > Bacteroidales > Prevotellaceae > Prevotella > Prevotella sp. Rep29. Next base: position 1,559,274 of record NZ_CP047159.1, on the reverse strand, counting down.
GATGGGATAATCCTTGAATCAAACAAGGTTTAGCACCTAAATAATCTCCTATTCGAAAATCTGCTATATCTTCTACAATTGCGATATCATTGGCACCCACTTCATCAACATTTATCTCTCTGCCCTGATAAATAGTCTTTAGATTTTTAATCTTGATGAACTTTTCCGAATCGTTGATTCTTACAACGTCTCGAAGTCTCAGACTTCCGTCAATTATTTTTAGAAAACTTCTTTTATGTCCTTTGGGGTCATGCTCTATCTTATAGAGATAAGCTGAAAGTCTGTTTGAGACTGATGCCGGAGGAAGTATAAAAGAAGAGATGGCGTCCAACAACTCATTGATACCGATATTGAACATTGCTGATCCATGTAGTACCGGATAGACCTTGGCTTTTGCCACAAGAGCTATTACCGTATTCCAATAATCAGCCGGTGATATTTCGCTATCCGCCAAATATCGTTCCAATATATTGTCGTCATGGTTGCATACAAATTCTTTGTATTCTTCCTTTATATATGTTTGGGAGCAAATCGGATAAACCGATCCATCGACAACAGTTTGCATAAACAGGACATCTTGCGACAGATTTGTTTTTATATCCAGATACAAACGCTCCAAATTCACACCGGCACGGTCAATTTTGTTGATAAATATAATTGTCGGGATTTGCAGCTTCTGTAAAGTATTGAACAGCAGCTTTGTCTGCGCTTGTATGCCTTCCTTTGCGGATAAGATGAGGACTGCTCCATCAAGCATTTTGAATGTCCGCTCCACTTCCGCAATAAAATCCATGTGTCCCGGAGTGTCAATGATATTGCATTTCACTCCATTCCAGATAATAGATGTCGTAGAAGCCCGGACAGTAATTCCTCTACGTTTCTCTATATCCATAGAGTCCATTATGGTGTCACCATTATCCACACAGCCGCACTTTTCCGTTGCTCCACTGGCAAACAGCAGATTCTCGGTTACGGAAGTTTTTCCTGCATCAATGTGAGCAAGAATTCCTAAATTTATAATATTCATTTGGATTAAGCAATAATATACTACAATAGATGCATTGTCGAAACGCACCTTTTAATACCTCCTCGTAGCATGTGAGAACTACAGGATTACTAACTCGTATTAATATGTATATTATTACTGCCGCATAACGATTACAAAATTACACAAAAAAATATATCTAACAAAAGTGGGAGGATTTTTTAACTTTCCTTAATTCCGCAGCACTTTAGTTTAACTATTTTTATAAGTTCCTGAGCAACAAAAAGTTGCCCAGGATTTTGCCATGTCAGATTTTTCACTTACCTTAGTGCTGCAAATCAAGACAAGCAAAAATCATCAATGACATGGCAAAGGTACAACAAAAATCTGAGAAAATCACCGCTTTTGGCGGAATATTTTTCGTTTTGGACAAATTCGACTCTATTCTGTCCTCTGTGATAGACTCACACTTAGGACTTCGCAGCACTCTGATTGGCTATCAGTACAGCGAGATCATACGTGCCATCTTCTCCGTGTTCTGCTGCGGTTTGCGCTTGATGGATGACAGCTTTTGAGCATTCATTTCTTCCGGCGTTAATGCGACGGGAGATTTACGGCCAGACTCCAGCCAGCCAACAAGCTCGTCTTTGAAAAGAATGTAGTTCTTTCCTCGTTTGGTGGCTGGAATATTGTTGCGCTCGATATGGTAATACATGGTGGATTTCTTCATCTTCAGGAAGTCACATGCCTCGTCAATGGTCATGGGCGTGTGGTCTGTTGATGGTGAAGACTTCTTGCACACTTCATCTTTGATGATGTCAAGTACTCTTTCCAGTCTCTCCACTTTGGAAAGAACCTGGGAAACGACCTCTGGGAGGTCATTGAATGTCAATGTTTCTTGCATGATCTCAAACAATTTGTAATTTGAGTGCAAAGGAACAGACTGATTCAACGCTGTATTTCGTCATTCCGAGTTAAGTTTGGAATAAGTCATAAAAAGCGAGATTATACCTCAAATAGGTGGAACTGATAATCGTGTTTATCTGGAACATCAATCTTAATGATACAATCTCCTTGCTGTCGGAGGTTTCTGCGAATGGAAGAGATGTCAGAGTCTCTAAACTCGTTTGGGAAAGATTGCTTGATGAAAAGTGCTCGTTTTTCACCTGCCCATTTCAGTCGCTCTCCAACATTCCATGCAAGATGCCTTAGGTCCAGAGTGGAAAGCTTTCCGTTTGTCAGGGTTGGTGATAGGGGAGTGTCTTGGGAATACTGCCATAAATCAACGTTCTCGTATAAGGTTTCAATATCCTTGTCCTTCATATAGGGTGGTAGAATACGGAAAAGATAATCGTGAATGCTATTCATAATTTGTTGACGTAAGGCTATCTGCTCTTGCAGATGTCTGTCGCGTATGTGCTGAATCCTTTCAGTGGTCGTTGGTGTCCTCAAAGAGGTAAAGTTATCTTCATGTGGCTCTGAGAAAGGCTGCTCATCTAGGGATAATGACGGAAGCAGCTTTACCTCCCGCCTTCCGCTGCATCGTGCAGATGGTATGGATAGTTGTCCTAATTGAAAGCTAACGATGATGATTTTAGCGATTCCAATCAGGACTAAAATGCTTAATAATATAGGAAAGGCCTTTCTTGTGACCTCTTCAAAGGTGTATTTATAATTTATGGCTTGTTGGAGCCACTGGTTTATATCAATCCATTCAAAGGAGTTTGCAATATATAGACAGATTGCCAATCCTCCCCAAAATATTATAATATTCTCCTTAATTTTGTTAGTCATACTTACTCTGATTTAATTGAGTTTTCGGACTGCAAAGTTAAGGAGAATTTTTGAATTACTGAAAGATAATCTCTTTATACTACGATATTTTGGGCATTTTTAATATTATTCCTTGTCTTTCCTCATTTATGGTGGCGAGATATATTGTGAAAAATGTTTGTTTGCTCAAAATATAGAGCATTATTTGGCTTTCTTCTCTTTGCCAAGTACCTTAGATGAGATTCTTGTTGCCGTTTCTCGCCTTTTCGGGTCTGCATGACAAGCATATATCTGTGTTGTTGTCACGCTCTTATGAGCCAACAGCTGCATGACCGTATAGAGATCTGTTCCAAGTTCTACTTGCAATGATGCGAATGTGTGTCGGAAAGAGTGGAATGTTATGCGTTTCTTGATACCTGCTTTTCTTAGCCAGGCTTTTAAGGGCTTTTGTGCCATGATAATCTCGAACCCCTCAAATACCTTGCCGTTGATACTTTTCCTGTTCTGAGAAATTAGTTTGTATGCTTCCTCGCTAATAGGAATGATATTTCGCGCCTTCGTCTTTTGAGCGTAAAATTCCACATATTTACCACCATCTGAATAAGATTTGATATTTCCCCAGCTTAGGTTTATAATATCACTTCGACGCATTCCTGTTAGACAAGCAAAAATAGAGGCTCTTTTAAGGACATCTATTTCGCAAGGAGTTTTGTAGAGCTTTTGTAGCTCTGCCAGTGTCAGGCTTTCCTTATTAACAGGGACTGTTGGAATCTTTTCGAGGAAGTCGTTCGGGTTGGTGCGAATCATCTTATCTCTGTATGCGATATTGATGAATCCACGGAAGGTTGACCAATATCCAGCAACAGAGTTGATGAACATAGGCTTGCCTGTTCTGAGGTTCTTGGCTGTAAGCAGATACTTACGGAAGTTGTTGCATAGGTCGATGTCAACTTCTTCACATCTGCATTTGCCACCGACAAAATACTTGAAATGTTCATAGACGAACTTCCACTTGGGGTCTTTCCCTTGTAAAACTCTGTTGAAGTAGTCAAGGAAATCACCCTGCATCCTTGCTTTGTCAAAGAAGTCGTATCTTTCGTTGACAACGCTTTCGTATCTCCGACATCGGATGGCTTCAGCTTTTTCTGTCATCCTGTCGTTGAAATCCTTTTCTCGTTTGTTCTGGGGGTCTGCATAAATGTAGATACCCAATGATTCATGGCGAGTTGTCTTCATCGTAACGATGTCCCTGTAGCCTGGATAGTAATCCAAGTAGTACGACAACATTCCATTTTTAATGGGGCGTGTCCGAAGTGTTACTGTCTTACAATACTGCATAGTCTTTATTATTTAATTTGGTTGCAAATGTCTTTACTTATTTGATACTGACAGCCTTCATTCTTCTATAATTTAGGATAAGGGCTGAATAAGTCTGAGTAATTGGTAATCTTATGTGAACTGTCGCTCATGGATCGTTTTTATGATATCCTCTTTGAGGAACAAAACGAATCTTCCTTCATGGACTTTTCTTACATTGCTATATCTCAGCATCCCGTAAACCTTATCCCTGTCCATGTTGAACTTCTCACAGATTTGCTCTACGGTATAGTAATGCTCGCCGTATTTTGCCAATGTGTTGTTTACGTCTTCAATAGCAGACCTGAGATAATAGGCAATACCGTGTTCTTTCTTGGATGGAATCTTATGACGTGAAACGAACGACCTTCTTGCACACGTCGTAATGCCAAGCATCTCTTCCACATCAGTACCAGATATCCATTCTGCATTTTCATCCTTTTGCAGCTCCTCACAGGCTTCGTTCTTTGCAAACAGGGCTTCGACGGCTTTCAGCTCGTAGAAGTTGACGTGCTTCACAGTTATCTTTGGAATGTTAGCCTCTCTGGTTCGTCCATGCACATGATGGACTGTGACCTTGAAACGTTTGGCAATCTCCTGTGCTGTGATATAGTCTTCGGGAACCTCAAACTTCTCCGGGTCTCTGTTGAACAGCTGTTCAATGGCAGCCTCGTTATAGTAGTTCAAATGCTTGATAATAAGTTTTGGTGTTTTTGCCTCACGAGTCTTAGCCTGGACATGTTTGGTTGTGACTCCATATTTCTCTGCTATCTGTGCAACGGAAATATAGCCATCAGGAATTTCATTGAGTTTCGGCAGTTTTGCTCTCCGCTCTTTCTCTTTTTCCAGGGCATTTGTTTCCATGCGCTCCTTGATGATACGATCAAACTCCTTTCTGTTGATGACCGTAAATCGTCCCTGCTTATGATTGTCTATCTCGTAGTTATGGATATAGTAGGCAACTTGGTCTTTTGTGAAGTGATACTTCTCCATAATCTCCGAGTAGGTATAGTAGTTCGGGTCGATGGATTCACGTTCACCTTTTATCGTATCGATATGCGCCCTGGAATAATAGACAGTTCTTCCTTGGGTGATACGTGGAATCTTGTTTCTGGTCACAAATGATAATACTGCTGCGTGGCTCATCTTGTACTTCTCCTCCAACTGCGGAATTGTATAATAGTCACGAAGGTCTATCTCCGCAATAAGTTGAGCAAAATGAACATCAACAAGAGCACGATCAAAGAAACAGTTGCGGCCTTGATATACTTTGGGTATATTGTATTTCTCAACTCTGGTCATGACCGCCTTCTTGGAGCATTTGAATTTCTCCATGATTTGCCTGAAGGTATAGTATTCACGCTTCTCCTGCTTCTTCTCGGAATGGGACTGGTAGGTAGGGGGATTGTCGAACAATCGCTCTATATCCTTTCGCCTGATGATAGTCTTACCACGAAGCTGGACAGCCTTGATGGTTCCATTGCTCATATAGCGATAGAAAGTAGCACGACTCAGTCCAAGCAGTGATGCACCTTCAGTAGGGGTGAGGAATTCCTTGCCCCCAAGAATATCTACCTTGGGTGTCTTCTTCTTTTCTTCCTCCATGAATTCGGCAATCTGCTTTTCTCGGATTGCTCTCTTGTAATCCTTATTATTGCACGAAGGTGAGCAATAGATAGTGGTCATCTTATGCGCAATAAAGGATCTTCCACAATACTTGCAGCGTTTCTGAATCTCCATAATTGTTGCACTCGTTAGTGAATTTTCTCCTGCTAAAGTGTCTCATAGTGTCTCACCACGTCTCATGGTGTCTCACGTTGTACCTTCGATTGCATTTTGGCATTTTCTCACAGCGTCTCACGCTTGTACCTATGATGTCATCTTGGTGTGAAATCGACTTTCTATTTTACACTCGCGGTAGAAATATGGTGCAAAAATAACTGGAAAAACTGTAACTAACAAATATGCAACTTGAAGTGTTAAAATACAAAAAGTCCCTCATTTAGAGGGACTTAGTTCAAATTGCTCCAAGTTGTTCAGAGTTGTTTATAAGGGGTCACTTGCCCACGCAAAAATGTTTGAAGATGTTGTTGAGGGTTTCTTGTGGTGTGATTTGTCCGCCGGTGATTTCGGCGAGGATGTCGAGGGTTTGGCGGAGGTCTTCGGCTATGAGGTCTCCGCTTAGTTGCATCTGCATGCCGGTGAGGATGCGCTGGATGCTTTCATGGGCACGGAGGAGAGCGTCGTAATGGCGGGCAGAGGTGACGATGACGTCCGTATCGGAAAGGGTGGGGAGGTCGGCTGCTTCGTAAATGGCTTTTTCCAGTTCGTCGATGTGGAGATTGTGCTTGGCGGAAATCCGCAGGAATGCATAATGGCGGACTTGGAAAAGGGTGGAGGAAAGAGGGTCAATAGAAGTTTGTTTATCTATCTTGTTATGGATGATAATCAAAGACTTATCATTGCAGAGTTCTTGTATTTCTTTAACATCTTCTTCCGTTGGTTCCTGGTCGATTATCCAGATGACGATACGGGCTTTGCTGATGGCTGCGTAGGTGCGGTTGATGCCAATCTGCTCGATGGTGTCGGCGGTCTGGCGAATGCCGGCGGTGTCGATGAATCGGAAGGTGATGCCTTGCAGGTCAATGGTGTCTTCGATGGTGTCGCGGGTGGTGCCGTGAATATCGGAAACGATGGCGCGGTCGTCTTTCAACAGTCGGTTCAGGAGTGTTGATTTGCCTACGTTTGTCTTGCCGACGATGGCTACGGGGATGCCTTGCTTGATGGCTTGTCCTTTTTCAAAGCTATGGGCAAGATGAGTGATGCGACGGTCAATTTTTTCAGCTATATTTTTCAGTTCGGTTCTGTCGGCAAACTCGAGGTCTTCGTGGTCGGAGAAGTCGAGTTCGAGTTCGAGCAGGGAGGTGAGTTTCAGGAGTTGGTCGCGCAGTTTTGCCAGTTCGCTGGAGAAGTTTCCTCGCAGTTGCGACATGGCTGTCTGGTGTGTTGCCCGGTTGGTGGAGGCGATGAGGTCGGCAACGGCTTCGGCTTGCGAGAGGTCCATCTTGCCGTTGAGGAAAGCCCGTTGTGTGAACTCGCCCGGGTTAGCCATCCGGCAGCCGTGCAGGATGAGCAGTTCCAACACATTATTTATTATATAGCTCGAGCCGTGACAGGAGATTTCGACGCAGTCTTCGCCCGTATAGCTACGGGGTGCGCGGAAGATGCTGACCATCACTTCGTCAATCGTGGTGCCATCATCAGCAATGATGTTCCCATAGTGCAGGGTGTAGCCCTTTTCTTGTGTGAGGTCTTTGCTGAATATGCGTGAGACAATGGCAAGACTTTGGCTGCCCGACACACGGATGATGTCGAGAGCTCCGCCAGGAGGTGTGGCTAATGCGCAGATGGTATCCTCAAGGTTTGAGGTTTGAGGTTTGAGGTTTGAGGTTTGAGGTTTGAGGTTTGAGGTTTGAGGTTTGAGGTCGTTCATTTTTTTGTAGCCTTTACTATTTTTGTTAGTACACCCATGATTTTATTCCAATCGTTGTAGAGAGATTTGTATTGTGTCTCATCCAAATATTCGGTTTTGTGTAGTAAATCTATCCAAAACCCTGATTCAGTTGCCTCTTTAAGCGCAATATTCATTTTGCTGTTGAAATCAGCCCTACTTTGTGCGTTTTTACCTTCAAAAGAATTTGCTCCAATACTTGTTCCTGAGCGAAATAACTGTTTTGACATGATATATTCATGTTTCTCTTCAGTTAAATATTTATATAGTTTGACAATACGAATTGCAAACTCACTCGTTATTTCATATACATTATTTTCAATAGTTTTCATCGCTCTAAACCTCAAATCTCAAACCTCAAATCTCAAACCTCAAACCTCAAACCTCAAACTTACTCCATAAACACAAAATAGACGGCGGCGATGATGCAGAGGAAAGCGGCTGCGTGGTTCCAGTGGAGGCTTTGGTTCTGGAACATCATGTTGGCGATGATGGCGAAGACGAGGAGCGAGACGCACTCCTGTATAACCTTCAGCTGTACGAGCGAGAAGGGTCCTCCGTTGCCTTCAAAGCCGATGCGGTTGGCAGGCACCTGACAGCAGTATTCGAAGAAGGCGATGAGCCATGAGAAGGCGATGACGCCAATCAGCGGCCAGTTACTGGATGTGCCGGTCTGTTGCAGTTTCAGGTGTCCGTACCATGCCAGCGTCATGAAGATGTTGCTCAGTACGAGCAGCAGTAGGGTGTATATGCCAGCCATGACCTCCTTAGATTCGTTCGAGCACTTTCTCGATGAGTGTCTCGATGGAGTTTTTGTATTCGGTGTTCATCTCCTTCGCATAGCGGTTGGCGATGACCATGCAGCAGGTCATGGCGCGGTGTCCGAGCAGGGAGGCGAGACCGGCAACTGCCGACGACTCCATCTCGAAGTTGCAGATGTGCATGTCGTCGTAAACAAAGCTCTCAAGCTTCTCGTTCTGCTGCGGGTCGGAAATCTCGGCGCGCAGCTGTCGTCCTTGTGGACCATAGAAGCCGCCACATGCGACGGTGTAGCCACGTACCATGTCGTCGCCGGCTATCTGATTGAGGAGATCTCGGTCGGCAACGGCTACGTAGGGCGCTCCTTTTTTGGCGTTCCAATCCATGTGTTTCATGAATGCTTTTTCCAATTCCAAATCGCAGACCTGGTCTCTTCCTGCGTAGAAGTTGAGAAGTCCGTCGGTGCCGATGCTCTTCACGCTTGCCACGAAACAGCCTGTCGGCGTGAACGGCTGGAGTCCGCCGCAGGTGCCGATGCGCACACAGGTGAGCGTGCGGTGTTCCGATTTCTCGGTGCGTGTCTCGTAATCGATGTTGGCGAGCGTGTCGAGCTCGTTCATCACGATGTCGATATTGTCGCAACCGATACCGTGCGACTGTGCGGTGATGCGCTTGCCCTTATACGTTCCGGTGACGGTGTGGAACTCGCGGTTTGATACTTCACACTCTTTCGTGTCGAAAAATTCTGCAATCGCATCTACACGGGCAGGGTCACCGACAAGAATGACGCGGTCTGCCAATTGTTCTGGACGCAGGTGAAGGTGGAAGCAACTTCCGTCTTCGTTGATAATCAGTTCGGATGATGCGAAATATTTCTTTTCCATAGTTCTGATAATGTTATGACTTGTTCAACAATATGTTTTCTGTATTCCTGATAGCTTTTTCCTGTTCGTGTATTTCCCGTTCCAGGTTTCTGCAACGCCTCTCCATGTCGGTGATTTCGCCGTGGAGCTGTCGCCGCTGACTCGCATTGGCGTAGTGGTATTTCAGGCGCAGTTCCTCGAGCCGTTTCTCTTCGTTTTCCAGCCGTTCTTTTTTCTGAAAGAGTTCGACAATCTCCTGACGGTTGGTGGGCGACTTGAAATCTTCGATTTTGCGATAGACGGTCTCGTCGTTGACGATAAACGTGAATGGCGTTTGGCGCTCTTTCCTGCCGATGCTTTTTCTGAGTCGTTCGAGCCGTTGCATGGCCCTCGTGCGCTCCCGTTCGTCGGTCCAGGTGTCGGCGATGCTCGCCACGACAGCCAGTCGCTCGAGCTGTTCGGCTGCCATCTCGCTGGCGTCGTAGTTTCGTCGCGACGGGGTGGGGACGAAGGTGTAGATGCACACTTTGTCTTCGGGTTGGTTGCGGTCGGTGACGAACCATCCGAGCGTGTCCGTTTCGCTGACGGCATAGAGGTAGTCGTTGGCTGTTGAGTTGAAGGGCAGTCCGATGTTCTGCGGCTTGTAGAAGCGGTTGCTCTCCGTGTCGAACAGCGTGTTGAAGATGTCGTAGCCACCGAGCCCGTTGGCATTTTTCGCACCGAAATAGAGCGTGATGCCGTCACTCATCATGAACGGATAGTCAGGCTCCTCGAATGCGTCGCCTATTCCGTTGAGCGGTTGCGGCTGGCTCCATCCCTTTCCCACGCGGAAGGCAGAACAAAGTTCCTTTCGCATGGTGTCGGGCGAGGCGAAATAGCACCGGTTTCCGAAACTGTTCACATGCACGTGCGGATTGGTCTCCGCCTTCCGTCCAAAGCATTCTTCGAAGGTGGTGAAGCGCCCCGCATCGCTGCTGAGCGGTATGGCTTTGAGAAAGTCGTGCTTGTCGGCAACCACGCTGTCTATAATCAGGATTTGTGCCGTTGCGGGCAGCATCTCCTCGAACAAACGTTCCTGAGGAGTCTTCTCCACCACGACAGGCTTTGCCTTCTGCTTCTTCGTCGTCTTTTTCTTGCGCGATTGCGCCGCGACATTCCCCGCAAGGGCTATCAGCAAAAGGGCGAGCACGATTCTCTTTCCAGCCTTCATTCCTTTTTTTGCTATGAAATAGTGAACAAAGATAATGATTTTATTCGATATTCATCACGAAAACGCCTTTTTTTTGCGAAACGCCCTCCCGTTTTGCTTCCGTTTTGTGCTCTCCGACAACTTATATTGTCGTTTTTCCAGATTGCCTTTTTTGTTTCCGATGACACCGTTTTTCAGGTCCTCAGTGTCCATATTTTTTATTTTCGGAGCTCGTTTTTTGCGTTTTCAGGACTCAAGATAGTTGCATATACGCAACTATCTCGCACTTTCGTTTTTTCACTTTTCCCCGTTATTTTGCCCGTTTTTTGGAGATGAGTCCTGTAGTGGGAAAAAATGCCGATTTTTGACGAATTTTTAAGTTGCTGAAAATGAGGATTTTGTGATTTTTTGCTATTTTCTCGTTTTGCGAAAGTGCCACTTTCACCTCCTGAAAGTCCTACTTTTAGAAGCCAAAAGTTGAACTTTTGTCTGCAAAAAGTGACACTTTTAGAAAGCAAAGTTGCATACTCTCTACGGAAATATGCAATTTTACTCCTCTTGCTGCATATCTTTTGTTTGTATATGCAGAACTTTCGCTCGTCGTTTCTCTGGAATCGGTTTTTCTTTTGTAAAACATTCTGCCTTAAAGCTCCAATTTTTTAACTTAAAAGTGTTAACGGATGTTGCCGCCGTTTTCCTGCCGAAACAAAACCATTTTCCCCACTTCCGTCACACTTGGCAAAGAGTGATGGGAGTGGGGAAGTATGGGTGGGAAGTTGAGGAGCTACCACGACCAGATGGACGTGTTCGAGTTGTTGCTCCGTTGCTGTGTCGTCTTGTTGCCCATGTAGTCTCTTGACGAGGTGGAAGACCCCTCTTTCTGACCATACTGATTGCGGTAGGTCGTGGTGGTGTTGCCCATATAGTCAGTAGAGGTTGATGACGAGCCGGTGGAACGGCCGTAAGCATCCGAGTACCGGGTGGTGGTGTTTCCCATGTAGTCGGTCGAAGACGTGGCAGATCCCGTCTTGTTCCCATATTGGTCTCGGTGGATGGTGGTCGTATTGCCCATATAGTCGGTGGATGTCGTTGACGTGCCGATTTTGTTTCCGTACAGGTCGCGGTGGACGGTGGTCGTATTGCCCATATAATCGGTGGACGATGTCGATGTGCCGGTCTTCTGTCCGTACTGATTGCGGTGCGTAGTCGTCTGATTACCCATGTAGTCGGTAGATGTCGTTGATGTTCCCACATTGTAGCTTTGCGCGTTTGCAGATATCGTCATGACGATTGCTGCAACTATTAAAAACAGCTTTTTCATATCATTCCATTCCTTTAGTTTCTTTTCTAATCCGTTTTAATGTTTTCTTTAGCTCCTTCAAGGCATTTGCCGCATTTGTGCTACCCTTCTTCTTTCCCGTTTTGTAGTCATCAATAGCATACGCATAGTACCCTAAATTCTCATAGGCCAATCCCCGGAAATAGTACAGTTCGGGATACCAAAATCCAGTTCTTAAAGCAGCGTTGACATTGCCTATTACATCCTTCCACTTCCTGTTTTCCAGGTTCTTTACAGCCAAGTCAACATTGTTCTTATATGTACTTTCCCTTCTTTCATATTCAATACGTTGCCGCTCCATCGCCTGGGCATACGCCTTTTCATATTCAAGACGCCTCTCCATCTCCCGGGCATACGCCTCATAGCTCGCCTCTCTATTTGCAGCCCTATGTCTGACAGCATCAAGATACATCATCATTGAGCCCGTGTCATACAAGTCCCGTGTGGGAAAAATCGTGTTTTGTGCTTGGCAACTTAATGCCGCAATACAGGCTACAGCCATCGTTTTCACTTTTTTCTTCATACGCATTTCTGTTTAATTAAATAATTTGTCATGTTTTGTTTTCCAGATGCAAAAATACCCTTTCTTTTTCAGGGTAGCAAAGAAAAACGAATCACAAGGCTTGTGGAAGGAAAAGATTGTCAAATACTGTCATCTTATTTTTTTAGGCAGAATTTCCATGTTTCTTTTTGTTTTGCACTCTTTATTTTGTATCTTTGCATACGAATATAATTGTTTAATAGACATAACGAATATAAAGGAAGTGTTTGCTTCTACGTGGTGTACCTCTGAAATCGCCAACTTCAAAAAAGTACACGTCAACAATAGAATGCAAATGCTTACACTCTCGGGTGTGGGCTTTGCTGTTGTATGTGTACAGGTGTTTGGCGATACCTTGAGGTAACAACAGGGTAGTTTCACACCTTTCTTTTTTCCGTTGTCGAAAAAAGAATAATAGCCTATGAAACAAGAAAAATGAGTTTTCACAAGCCTTGCGAACAATTTTTATTTGTTCGTATGAGAGAATCATTGTAATTTTGTAGAACTAAAAAATGTAAACATGGAAAAAATAAATGAAAAACGGAAGATGCAGTTTCTGGAACTTTATAGTATGGTGATGGCAGATGGAATTGTGCATCCAAAAGAGATGGAAACACTTTATCGGATAGGAGTTGAAAATTATGGGCTTACAGAAGAAGAAATAGATGAAAGCGTAAAAGACTCAGGTGTGTCTTCTTTTATTCCAGAATTGCCAGAAGAAAGAATAACATTTCTTTATCAAATGGCTCTAATAGCATGGGCTGATGGAGAATTGGAAGAGTCAGAACGCAAAATGTTACATCGCTATGCTTCCAAGTATGGAGTGGATGAAAATAGTGTTGAAAAACTTATTGATTTCTTACTTGAAAAGGCACATGATAATGTCGAGGAGGAAAAAGTAATAAAAGAACTTAATGAAACGGAAATATGATAACGGATTTATTTAAAAAAAATGTAGCAACAGCCCCACAACAAGCAACGACCTCTCAATCTCAAAATAATTATAGTTTAAAACCACAAGAAACGTATAATCATTGGGGGAAAAGAATTTGTGCAATGGTTGATGGAAGTAGTCTGACGTTGAAAGCATATTTACAAAAGAGATATATAGAAATGTATCAAAAGCAAGCCAATAATACAGCATTGCAAGCTGCAGAGCGTCAAAAGATTCAAATCCAAATAGATCAAAAAAGAAATGATATTGCTTATTTAGATAAACAGCTAAATGATAGTAAGCAACGAGAACAGGATGTGAAAGATGAAATATCAAAGTTAGATGATGATGAACGTGAATTAAAAAGCAAAGTATATGAAGTAAATAAGGAAGCAAAAATAAAGCTGATTTTAGGTTTAGTTATATTGCTTCCATTGACATTATACCTCTTTTTGTTTTATAGTTCAACGTTCTATTCAGCCTTTTTTAAAGATTTTGGAGCAAATGCTAACGTGCTAAATTCTATGTTTGATGCAGAAGCTTTAAAAAAGGCACTTGAAGCCAGTGTTACAGAATTAGCATTTGTGTTGTGTGCTCCAATTATTTTTATGGGACTTGGTTTTAGCCTTCATTTTTTTGCCATTCAGAAATCTTGGACAAAATATGTAAAAATGGGGGCAATATTGGTTATTACATTTGTTTTCGATGCGATTTTAGCTTATATGATTGGTAAACATCTGCATGAAATGGCTGTAATTATCGGAACTGCATCATTGGATAGTAAATATGGTTTTTCCGAAGCCGTTTCAGATATTAATACTTGGGCTGTTATCTTTTGCGGATTTATTGTCTATATTATTTGGGGAGTCGTTTTCGATATGGCTATGAGTGCTTATAGCCAACTTGATTTAAATCGGGAAAAGAGCAAGCAGATAGATGCGAAAAAAGAAAAGCTTAAGGCTGATATTAAGAGAGAACAACAGGAACAAAATAACCTCAATGTCCAGATAAAAGATAATATAAATGCTATTGCCGAACTAACAATGATTCTTAGGAAAACCGTCATAATACAGAAGCCTTCGATTAAGTTAGAAATGACTAATTTCTTTACAGGATGGACAACTCAGATGAATGTGCTTGGAATGTCTCAAGCAGATCAAGATGGAGCAAATGATATATTTGAAAAAACAGTAAAAACATTATTAAATTAAAAAAATATGAAAGCGAAATATTTTTTATTTGCTATATGTGCTTTGGCAGTTATTATAGCATGTGGTGGAAATAATAAAAAAGAGAATACATCTGATAGTGACGTTGAAAAGAATAGCACTTCAAAATCAACTCAACCTCTTAATATTTCTATTTATTTAGACCTGTCAGATCGTCTTATGAGGGAGATGAGTCCCTCACAAAAAGATCGCGATATAGCCATTGTTGATTATATTGCAGATTATTTCAAGGCACAAACATTAGGACCGGACATTCTTCAAAGTAAAAATAGCATTAAAATATTCTTCTATCCTGCCCCTAATAGATCTGATATCGCAACGTTGGCAGAAGAATTAAATGTGGATATGCAAAATTATAGTGGTAAAGATAAACGCGTTGCTTTAGAGGAAATGAAAGATAAATTTACAAGAAATCTTTCAGCGATTTATGATAAAACAATGGTAGAGAAAAATTGGCATGGATGTGATATCTGGGATTTCTTTAGTAATAAGGATGTTGATGTTCAGTGTATTCGTGAAGGATTCCGTAATATTCTTGTGATTTTGACTGATGGTTATTTGTTTGATGAAAACCACAAATTGAAAGAAGGTAGCGCATATTCATATGTGTTACCACAGACTTTACAAGATCCACAATCCTCGCTTATCATTCGTCGTACAGGACTGGAAAATCTAGAAGTGAGAATCTTAGAGGTTAATCCGTATGATATAAATCATCGTGATCGTTTAAAAAGTGTATTGGAGAACTGGTTGAAAGGAATGGGAGTAAAAGAAGAGAATATTACAGTTTCTCAAACGAGTTTACCAACTAACACCCAAACTGTTATAAAAAGTTTTCTTAATTAAGTTAGGGATTACAGGGATTAATATGAATTAGATTATGTTTTTTTGGATAAATGTAATATTATGGGCAGTTGTTATTGCTGTCTGGGTGTTAATGGCAAAGCCTCGCCCCCTTGCCGTCGCTTTTGTCGTGTCGCTTTATATTGGGTTAGAAACTTATATCTATTTTAAGGATTGGCTCCCATATCTACCAACGGGTTTGCATTTTCTTTTTTATATAATTCCTATTAGTATTTACCTAATAGTATTTCTCATATATTGCAAAAAGACCAAGACGAGGTGGGATAAAGCCATGGCACAATCAACGTGTTGGTATGTTTGTACCATTATTACCGTTTGGTTATCGCTCCCTTCTGTATTCATATTTTATAATTGGGATAAAGCTAAGGTCGCTTATGAATCGGAAATGGAAGAACTCTATGGAGAAGATTGGGAAGAAGAATTAAAAGATTTAGAACAGGAAAAATATATACGTTGATAATGAAACATTTAAATCTCATTTTAGCAGCTTTCATGCTGTTGTGTCTTGCTCCGATGCCTTATGGCTATTACCAGTTGGTTCGGTTTGTTGCGATGGTTGTGTTTGCCGTAATGGCGTATGGCTATTATGGGAAAGAGGAGAACGGCTTGGCGGTCACGTTTGGGGCGTTAGCGATTCTCTTCCAGCCCATCTTCAAGATAGCTCTTGGCAAGACAATGTGGAACGTGGTGGATGTTGCGGTCGCCGTTCTTCTTATCGTGTTGTGGTTGAGGGAAAGAAAGCGTGATGATTAATATTTCCAAGAGTTCCGATTGTCGTTTCTTGCAGATGTGAGAGAAAATGTGTATCTTTGTCAAAAGATGGAAAACCAATTATATGAAAAATGAAACTATGGCTAAATGTAAAATGAGAAGACTGCTTAAAGTGGTGGTGTTGATTGTTTCTGTTCTGGTTGTTGTCGGTTGTTCGAACAGGGGAGTGAGGGTGTCTCCCAAACCTGTTGATACTTATTGATTCTTTGCCTATGTCTGTGTGGTTGATTCTTTTGATTGTCATTTATGTACTTGTAGATTTGATGTATATCATCACATACATAAAAGAAGGCGGTTCTCTTTTATGGACGCTGTGTCTTCTTGTCATCTGGCCCGTTCTTGTCGTGTATGACCTGCTGGTGATGGGTTACGAAAACATAAAAGGTTTTTTCGATAATGTTAAAAAGCATGGCGGGTGGAAAGGGTATATGGAATGGAGAAAGGAAGAGGCGCGGAAAAGGGCACAGTGGAAGGAAGAGGAGAAAGAGACGGAACGTCTTAAGGAGGCGTTCAAGAAAGGTGAACTCACGAGACAGGAACTGCCAAGGGAGACGGATGGTATCAGGACGTTTGAATTTGATAATGAATTGGGGCTTTTCGTATATCCTTTAGAGTATCCCAAAGTTCTTTTCTATGTGGAAAATAAATATAATGATGTGTTGAATGCTTTCTTTAAAAAGCATCCAGACATTCAGTTCTCAAAGAGATGTAAGTTTGTCTATCTGCCAGGTTTTGGAAGGAATCTTGCGGATGATGTGGATTTCCTGTATTATCATTATCCCCATTATGATATCAACGATCATTTACATCTTGCTCTTGACTCTTCTTATCCATTGCGATTCCTCTCATATCCTGAAGATGCTGAGAATATCCGGCATGGCTTGATGTTGTTTGAATATGGTTATTCTAAGTATGGTTTTAAAGAAATCAAAGGCAGTTTCTATCCTCTTGAGGAAGGGACTGATGAGCAACTGATAGAACAGTTGAAAAATATTACAAGCAGATTTGACAAGATAGTCAACGGTGTCGTCTATAGTATTGCCGAAAAACCTAAATTAGAAGAAGGAGTTGATGAGAATTATGCGGACGAATGGAATCATTGGATTGTTGATGACAATAAAGTGGCTGTGATAGTAGATGAAATTCGGGAACGGATAGAGGCTTTGAAGAAACGGGGCTTGGATGAAAGGTTTTTGTTGAGTCTCCTGAAAGAGGAACCGAAGTTGAGCCGATTGGTTGTGACGAAAGACTTCCGCATCATTCTTCCCGACTATCATGATATGGAAATCAAGATGGAGCCGCTGAACAAGGCGGTCTATCTGCTCTTCCTGCGCCACCCAGAAGGTATCGTCTTCAAGTGCTTGCCGGACTATCGGGAAGAATTGACGGAAATATATCGGCAGATACGCCCCAACGGTTTGAATGAAAAGGCACTCAAAAGCATTGAGAACGTGACCAATCCGACGTTGAACTCTATCAATGAGAAATGTGCACGCATACGTGGCTATTTCATTTCCGAGTTTAGCGAGAGCATAGCAAGAGAATATTATATCTTCGGTTTTCGCGGACATCCTAAGATGATATCGCTCTCCCGAAAACTGGTGGAATGGGAATCGAATGATGATGAAAAAAGTAATAGACGATGAAAAAGGTGATAAAATTTGCAAGTGTGATGCTGATAAGCATCTTTGTGTGTGGATGTTCGAAGGGGAAATCTGTCAGTGTGGAGCCTGATGCGTTGACTGACAGCGTCTCCACAGCAGGGGAGACTGAAACGAATGAGGAGGAACTGTCTGGCAGTACGAAGAATATAGAAGCCATCATGCGGAGCATAGCAAACGGCGATGCAAAGAAGTTGGCATCGCTGACAGCCTATCCCATTATGCGTCCTTATCTGTTGGAAGATATTGAAGACTCGGCACAGATGGTGGCATATTTCAATACGATGTTCGATGCTCCGATTC
This sequence comes from Prevotella sp. Rep29, assembly GCF_019551475.1. Classification (NCBI taxonomy): domain Bacteria; kingdom Pseudomonadati; phylum Bacteroidota; class Bacteroidia; order Bacteroidales; family Prevotellaceae; genus Prevotella; species Prevotella sp. Rep29. Next base: position 1,541,196 of record NZ_CP047159.1, on the reverse strand, counting down.
GGGAGAAACTTCGAAAAGCAACTGTCGATGATTGGGAGGCTGTTGGTGCTAAAGGGTATCTGTTCGACAATGGTAGCCTGTGGATTCATGATTCTCTCATTGCCGTCAATTATGTTTCGAAGAAAGAGCAGCAGATGATAAATGAAGGAAGCAAGAAAGAAGAAGCAACACTTCACGCGTCCTTGCGCGGAGAAGGTTGGAAATTCATGTCGTGCTATCTGGGAGAGGATGGAACGCTCTTCCGTTTGGATCAAAAGTCGAAAGGAAAGAGTAATAATTATCGGTTAACCGTTTTTCCGAAAGGTGTGAAAGCAGGCGACAAACCCCAACTGCTCTTGATGGGAGAAGTTGGGGCTGGCTCAGCGTATGAGCAAAGCTATTCGTTCACTGATGGGAGAGGAAACTCTATTTCATTCTTTGAAAGCATAGATGAAGAGAGCGTTATAATGGAGATTGTAAAAGACGGAAAGGAATATTCTGTGCAGACTGTTCCGTGCCGCTGGCTGGACGTGGTGAAATAGTTGCAATGCAATGATATAAAAAATCGGCTCAGGCAACTATAAGCCTGAGCCGATTTCTTTATTATACAAGTTTGTTTGAATATCAACTTATTCTTCCCAATTCTCTTGCGCCTTTCTGAGATAGCTCTTGTAGCGGAGTTTTGCCATGCGTTCAGCTTCGGCAAAGAGTTCCTCTGCCTCGTTGGGGTAAGCTTTTTGTACGGATTGGTAGCGCACCTCGCCGAGCAGGAAATCATGGAATTTCTCCCATTGCGGCTCTTTGGAGTCGAGGATGAACGGGGTCTTTCCTTCTTCCGCCAGCTGTGGATTGTAGCGCCACAAGTGCCAGTATCCGCATTCGACAGCCTTTGCCTCTTCTGCCTGGCTCTTTCCCATGCCGCCTTTGGCTTTAAGTCCGTGGTTGATGCAGGCTGCGTATGCAATGACGAGTGATGGTCCGGGATATGCTTCTGCCTCTCGGATTGCCTTCAGGCATTGTGCATTGTCGGCACCCATCGCCACCTGCGCCACATATACATAACCATAAGTGGTGGCAATCATTCCGAGGTCTTTTTTGCGGATGCGCTTACCTTGTGCAGCGAATTGTGCGATGGCTCCGAGTGGCGTTGCCTTGGATGCCTGACCGCCGGTATTTGAGTACACCTCAGTGTCGAGCACAAGGATGTTGACATCTTCGCCGGAAGCGATGACGTGGTCGAGTCCGCCGTAACCGATGTCGTAGGAAGCGCCGTCGCCGCCGATAATCCATTGGCTGCGCTTGACGAGATAGTGGGAGAGTGTCTGCAGTTCTTTGCATTTTTCACAGCCAATCTCTGCTCCGCCGTCGATGAACGGTTTGAGTTGTTCTGCCAGTCGTTTGGTTTCTTCGGCATCTTCGCACTTCTCAATCCATTCTGCAGCAAGGGTCTTGAACTCGGCAGGACAGTCATCGTGACTTGTTGCTTCCTGCAGGAGCAGGGCAACACGCTCTTTCATCTTCTTGTTACCGAGCACCATACCCATGCCGAATTCACAGAAGTCTTCAAACAAGGAGTTGTTGAATGCCGGTCCTTGTCCCTTCTCGTTCTTGGTGTATGGCGTTGACGGGATTGAAGCGGAATAGATAGACGAGCAGCCGGTAGCGTTGGCAATCATCTCGCGGTCACCATATAGCTGGCTGATGAGTTTCACGTATGGTGTCTCACCGCATCCTGCACATGCTCCGGAGAACTCGAACAGCGGTTGTGCGAACTGCGAATTTTTCACGTTCGATGTGATATCAATGAGGTCTTGTTTGCTCTTGACGTTCTTCGTGACGTATTCCCAGCGTTTTGTTTCCTTGACCATCGCTTCTTCGTCGGGGTTGTATGCAACCATTGTGAGTGCCTTTCCGAGTTTCGGGTTTCCAGGGCATACATCGGCACAGTTGCCGCATCCGAGACAGTCGAGCACTGACGGCTGGATGACGAAGTGCATGCCTTTCATCGCTGCCGGTGCTTTCATCTCAATAGTCGTTCCGTCGAATCCTTTGAGTTCTTCGTCGGTCAATACAAACGGACGGATAGCAGCGTGCGGACATACAAAGGCACACTTGTTGCACTGGATGCAGTTGTCGGCGTTCCATTGCGGCGTGAATGCTTCGACTCCGCGTTTTTCGTAAGCTGACGTTCCGTTTTTCCATGACCCTTCCACTGTGTCGTGCTTCACGAAGTCGCTTACTTTCAACAGGTCGCCGGCTTGTGCGTTGATGGGACGGACAAGTTCTTTGACAAATGCAGGTGCATCGTCTTCTTGCTTCTTGTCGTCGGGGAGGTTTGCCCATGACGGGTCAACGGTCATTTGTTTGTATTCGCCACCACGCTCAACGGCAGCAAAGTTCTTGTCGATCACGTCCTGACCTTTTTTGCCGTATGACTTGACAATGGCTTCCTGCATCTTTTGTATAGCCAGTTCGATGGGAATGACATTGGTAATGCGGAAAAATGCACTTTGCAGAATGGTGTTGGTGCGGTTGCCCAGCCCGATTTCCTGTGCTATTTTCGTGGCGTTGATGGTATATACGGTGATGTTGTTTTCTGCGAAATAGCGCTTCACCTTGTTCGGCATGAACTTGATTAGCTCCTCATTGTCGAAGATGGTGTTCAGAAGGAATGTACCGTTTTTCTGCAATCCACGCGTCACGTCGTACATGTGGAGGTATGCCTGAACGTGGCACGCCACGAAATTCGGTGTGTTGACCAGATAGGTTGAGTGGATGGGTGTATCGCCGAATCGCAGGTGAGAGCAGGTAAATCCTCCCGACTTCTTCGAATCGTAGGAGAAATAAGCCTGACAATATTTGTCGGTGTTGTTGCCTATGATTTTCACGCTGTTCTTGTTGGCACCGACCGTTCCGTCGGCTCCCAATCCATAGAACTTCGCTTCGAACATGCCTTCGCCTCCGAGTGCCATCTCCGGAACGGCTGGGAGTGACGTGAAGGTCACGTCGTCAACGATTCCGACGGTGAAATGGTTCTTTGGTTCCGGCAATGCCAGGTTGTTGAACACAGAGATAATCTGTGCCGGAGTGGTGTCGTGAGAGCCCAGTCCGTAGCGTCCGCCCACGATGATGGGGCGATTTTCTACGTCATAGAAGGCAGATTTCACATCCAGATAGAGCGGTTCGCCTTCGGCACCGGGTTCTTTCGTGCGGTCGAGCACGGCGATGCGTTTCACTGTCTTCGGAACGCTTGCCAGCAGATGTTTTACGGAGAACGGGCGATAGAGGTGCACGGAAATCATTCCGACCTTCTCGCCGTTGGCATTCAGATGGTCGATTGCCTCGCGGGCAGCCTCTGTTGCAGAGCCCATGAGGATAATCATCCGGTCGGCATCTTCAGCTCCATAGTAAGAGAACAGATGGTATTCCCGTCCTGTAATCTTGCTGATTTCCTGGAGATACTCCTCAACCACTTCAGGCACGTGGTTGTAGTAGTCGTTGGATGCTTCGCGGTGTGTGAAGAAGGTCTCCGGATTCTCTGCCGTTCCTCTTGTAATAGGGCGCTCGGGACTCATGGCGCGGTCGCGGAAACGCTTCACGTCGTCATCGCTTACGAGCGGACGGATATCTTCCATGTCAATCCGTTCAATCTTGTGATATTCGTGTGACGTGCGGAAACCGTCGAAGAAGTTGATGAACGGGACGCAGGTTTTCAGCGATGCAAGGTGAGCCACGCCGGTGAGGTCCATCACTTCCTGCACACTTCCTTCGCACAGCATGGCGAATCCCGTCTGCCGACATGCCATGACATCCTGGTGGTCGCCGAAGATACAAAGGGCATGTGAGGCAAGTGTGCGTGCCGACACATTGAAGACGCAGGGCAGCAATTCGCCCGCAATCTTATACATGTTCGGAATCATAAGCAATAGCCCTTGTGAGGCGGTGAATGTCGTTGTCAGTGCGCCGGCTTGCAAGGCTCCGTGTACGGCTCCGGCGGCTCCGGCTTCAGATTGCATCTCCTGTACGCTGACGGTTTGTCCCCAGAAGTTCTGTTGTCCTTGTGCCGACCATTCGTCCACATGTTCTGCCATGGGTGAAGATGGGGTAATGGGATAGATGGCGGCTACCTCACTGAACATGTAACTGATGTGTGCAGCTGCCTCATTACCGTCGCAGGTGATGAATTTCTTTTCTTTTTTCATTTTTGTTTGTCCTTTATGTTATAATGTTTGTTTTGTCAAAATGGTGAACATTCCCCGAAAAGGTGCATCTGCACGGTCTTTGGGGATTTTTCTACTCAACAAGTCACCATGTCCGAATGGAAATAGACTGCATGCTGTTATCCTGAATCTATGCTTGGTGTCTTTTGTCCACCCAGTTGAAGTAGAACTGTAAATTTCGTGCAAAGGTAATAATTTTTTTCTGTCGTGCAAACAAAAGTCGGTAAAACACTCTACTTTAATGTTTATTTACGGTAATGGGATACGAAAAACCGCGAAAAAGGTGGGGAAATGCGGATGAATTGGTGTGCAAATTGGTTTTCTGGGTGGTCTTTTCTTTGGAGAAGACATGATTTCTTGATGCAGTGGACTTGTGTTTCGGATATTTTATCTATATTTGCATGAGATTATTTGGAAGATGACAACGCTACATATATTCAATCCGGAGCATGACCTGGCTTTGGCTTTTGGCGGGAAATATTTCACGCCGCCGCATGCAGCGCGGGAGTTGCGCACCAATATGGGCTTCCTCCCGGCATTGTGGGCGTGCGATGGAGATGTTGTGCTCGTCGATGATGTGGATTATGCGGTGAAGGCTGCACGGCGTTTCGCAGACCGGTGTGCTGATGTCCTGTTCCTCTCCTTGGCTGATTTGAGGCAGCAGCCGTCATTCGCTGAGCACGCTTCGATGAGGGTTTCGCCTTGGGGATGGGATGCGGCGTTGCGTCAGCAGTTGCTGTCAGCCGGGATTCCCGTCGGTTTGTTGCCGTCGGAGGAGCGTCTTTCGGAAATCAGGCGGCTTTCCAGTCGCGAGCAGTCGGTAGCCCTTCTTGCTGACATGCGTCAGCGAATAGCGTCGCCGTTGTTGGTGGGAGAGAGCTGTTGCTGTACGGACGAGGAGATGCTCGTCAGGCTGATGGCTGCGACGGGCGATTGCGTGTTGAAGTCGCCTTGGAGCAGCAGTGGGCGAGGGGTGCGCTATGTGATGGCAGACGAGCGGCAGAATGCGTCCGTTCGGGGTTGGGCAAACCGCGTGTTGGAGCAGCAGGGCATGATTGTCGTGGAGCCTTTTTATCGGAAGGTGAAGGATTTTGCCATGGAGTTCGAGCTCAATGAAGACGGTCGGGTGGCGTATCTCGGGCTGTCGCTCTTTCATACGCAGCATGCTGCCTATACCGGCAATCTCTTGGCAACGGAAAAGGAGAAGCGCAAGATGCTGTGTGAATACGTGCCGGACGGCTTGATAGATGAGGTGGCTTCGGCTGTTGCCCTATGGGTGGAGAAAAATGTGGCGGGCATTTATGTCGGACCTTTCGGTGTGGATATGATGATTGTCGGCAGTGACGAGGGCTATCGGCTGCACCCCTGTGTGGAAATGAATCTCCGGCGCACGATGGGGCACGTGGCTTTGGCGTTGTCGCCTGGTCCGGTGGAGCCTCAGAAGGTGATGAGAATTGTGCACGACGTGAATTATCTGCTCCGGATAGTGCCGGCAGCCAACAATTTTGTCAATGTCATTTAGTCCGAAACGGGTCGTTAAAATGCGATGAAAAATGTTCGTTTCTGCTAAATAGTCCGATGCTTGTTTTTGTATATTTATACGCATATTGCATAAATGAATACAGTCTCGTAAACTATTGATTATGAGCGGTTTAGAAAGTGCTTTTCAAAAGTGCCACTTTTAGCTTCCCAAAGTGGCACTTTTAGGACGCAAAAGTGGCACTTTTAGAGTGCAAAAGTCCAACTTTTGGAAAATGATAGTTCAACACCTGAGTTTTTGTATATTTATTCAGGTTGAAATTGTCCGTATTTTTTATGTTTTTCAGGTGCTGATTTTTTTAGAAACTATAGACATAGATGCACGCAATGACAACAAGGATGGCGACAATCGTCAGCAGCATGAAGAGTACCTTTGAGACTTTCTTCCGAAACTCGATGGACGACAGCGCGCGACGCTTGTAATAGCTGACGTTATCCTTTGAAGCACGATGGTGGTGCTTTTTATGATGCCTGTGATTCGTGTTTTCCATAATGATATTATTTCAGATTCGAGGTTGCAAAGTTATGATAATAAAATGACACGACCAAATAAAAATAGGGGAAAAGACCGATGGTGTGTAAAAATGGTCTTTTCCCCTGTTGTTTTGATTATTATTGTGATATCAGGCTCTTACATGAATGCGACGGTCAGTCCTGCCATGACGATAGATACCATTGACATCAGTTTGATGAGAATGTTGAGCGACGGACCGCTGGTGTCTTTGAATGGGTCGCCAACTGTGTCGCCAACAATCGTTGCCTTATGGGCAAACGAACCTTTGCCTCCGAAGTTGCCTTCTTCGATATTCTTCTTGGCATTATCCCACGCACCACCAGCATTTGCCATGAATACGGCGAGGGTGAATCCGCCAGCCAAGCCGCCGACCAGCAGACCGAGAACGCCAGCCACACCCAGTACGCAGCCAACGATGATAGGAATGATGATGGCGAGGATGGATGGGAATATCATTTCCTGCTGTGCAGCGCGTGTGGAGATTTCAACGCAACGTCCGTAGTCGGGAGTTGCCTTGCCTTCGAGGATTCCGGCAATCTCCTTGAACTGACGGCGCACTTCGACAACCATTTTCTGTGCGGCGCGTCCCACAGCCTCCATCGTCAGACCGCAGAAGAGGAAAGCAGCCATGGCACCGATGAAGGCACCGACGAGCACTTTCGGGTTCATGAGGTTCACTTGGAAGAAGTTCATGAAGTCGGGGATAGTCGCTTCAGCAGCACTGATGGTGTCGCCGGCAACGTTGGTCATCATGGTGCCTGCGCGCTCCATGGCAATCTTGATTTCCTCAATGTAGGAAGCAAGCAGTGCCAGTGCGGTGAGTGCAGCCGAACCAATGGCAAAACCCTTGCCCGTGGCAGCGGTCGTGTTACCCAAGGCATCGAGCGCATCGGTGCGGTGGCGCACTTCTTCACCCAACTCACTCATTTCGGCATTACCGCCGGCATTGTCGGCAATAGGACCGTATGCGTCGGTCGCCAAGGTGATGCCCAGTGTGGAGAGCATGCCCACGGCAGCGATACCCACACCATACAAGCCGTGAGAAAGGCTCGCGGAAGACATCGAGAGGTCGAAACCGTTGGCGCACAGATAACTGAGCATGATGGCAACACCGATAGTTATGACAGGGATGCAAGTGGAAATCATACCCGTTCCGATACCCTTGATGATAACCGTAGCAGCACCGGTCAGTCCGGCTTCGGAAATCTTCTGGGTCGGTTTATAGCTGTGGGATGTGTAATATTCCGTTGCCTGTCCGATAATCACGCCGGCAGCCAAACCGCTGATGACGGAGAATGACAAGCCAAGCCAGTTGTTCACGTCCAGCAGATAAAGAATGGCAAATGTTGCAATGGCAATCAGTACGGCGCTGATGTTCGTGCCGAGCGACAGCGAGCGAAGCAAATCGCGCATGGTAGCACCCTCTTTTGTGCGTACGAGGAAGATGCCCAACAGCGAGAGGAATACGCCAACAGAAGCAATCAGCATTGGGGCGATGACCGCCTTCAACTGCGTCTCGCCACCGGCAGCAGCATAGGCAGCAGCACCGAGTGCAGCCGTCGAAAGAATACTTCCGCAATAGCTCTCGTACAGGTCGGCGCCCATGCCAGCCACGTCGCCTACGTTGTCGCCTACGTTGTCAGCAATGGTTGCCGGATTGCGGGGATCATCCTCGGGAATGTCGGCTTCCACTTTGCCCACGATGTCGGCTCCCACATCGGCAGCCTTCGTGTAGATACCACCGCCCACGCGTGCAAACAGCGCTTGGGTTGATGCACCCATACCGAAGGTAAGCATCGTTGTGGTGATGGCAATCAGGCTCTCATCGGTAAGTGCACTCAGCACTACGAACCAGATGGCGATGTCGAGCAATCCGAGTCCAACGACGGTAAGTCCCATTACGGCACCCGAGCGGAAAGCAATTTTCAGACCGGCATCGAGGCTCTTGCGGGCTGCATTGGCTGTGCGGGCAGACGCATAAGTCGCTGTCTTCATGCCGAAGAAGCCGGCTAATCCGGAGAAAAGACCGCCAGTGAGGAATGCGAACGGAACCCATGGGTTCTGCACGTGCAGCACATACGCCATGAATGCGAACAAGGCGCAGAGCACCACGAAGACAATGCCGACCACCTTGTACTGTTGCTTCAAGTAAGCCATCGCACCGTCACGGACGTATTTTGCGATTTCACGCATGCGGGGTGTACCTTCATCCGCCTTAATCATGGATTTGAAGAAATACCATGCCATGCCCAAAGCCACGATAGATGCAATGGGTATGAGCCAAAAAACAAATGGAATGTTGTTCATAAGCGTAAGTTATTAATTAAATAATGTGTAAGATAGAAATTTCATTGTTATGTTCTTGCTTCTAAAAGTACGACGTTCTCAACGTGCGGCGTGTGTGGAAACATATCTACAGGCTGGACGGCTGCCACACGATAGTCCTCGTCGAGCAATGCCAAGTCGCGCGCTTGTGTGGCAGGGTTGCAGCTGACATATACTATCCGCTTCGGATGCGTGCGGAGAATAGTCTGGACAACATCTGCATGCATTCCGGCACGCGGAGGATCGGTGATGATGATATCGGGACGACCGTGTGTCGCAACAAACTCGTCTGTGAGAATATCTTTCATGTCTCCCGCAAAGAAGAGCGTATTGTCGATGCCGTTGATTTGAGAATTGATGCGCGCATCCTCAATCGCTTCGGGAACATATTCGATGCCGATGACCTTCCGGGCGTTGCGGGCAACGAAGTTGGCAATGGTTCCGGTGCCGGTGTATAGGTCATAGACGAGGGGCAATTCTTCGCCGTCGCCAGTTTGCGGTTGCGCACCGAACGCAAACTCCCTTGCCACGGAATAAAGATGGTATGCCTGTTCCGTATTCGTCTGATAGAAACTTTTGGGACCCACCTTGAACCGGAGTCCTTCCATTGTCTCGAAGATATGGTCCGTGCCTTTGTAGGTTTGCAGGTCAAGATCGCCGAAAGTGTCGTTGCATTTCTGATTGTCAACATACATTAATGACGTGATTTCCGGGAACTTACGGCTGATATGTTCCAGTAAGCCTTTTGCAAGCTGTTCGTCTTCCGGGCTGTCGTAATGGAACTGGATGAGTACCATCCATTCGCCTGTGTTAGAGTTCCGGAACACGATATCCCGCAAGAGTCCGTGCTGTTCTCTGATATCATAGAATGACATGCCGGTGCTGAGTGCATAATCGCGGATTTCGTTTCGCACTTGATTGTGGAAATCGTCCATCAGCCAGCATTTCTCAATGGGGAGAATCTTGTCGAAAGATCCTGTAATGTGGAATCCGATGGCGTTCTTGTCGGTGATAACCAAGTTCTCGTCTTGTATCTCTTCACGTGTCATCCACCGCTTGTTGCAGCATCCGAACTCAAGTTTGTTGCGATATTCCTTGGTCTTGGTAGAACCGAGAATGGGGCGGAACTCGGGCAGTTCAATCTTTCCGATGCGTGTCAGTTGGTCTCTGACCTGCCGTTCTTTCATTTTCAACTGCTCTTCGTAGGGAAGATTCTGCCATTTGCATCCTCCGCAGATGCCGAAATGTTGGCACATGGGAGTTTCCCTGATGTCACTATACTTGATGAAGCGGATGACCTCAGCCTCGCAGTAGCTGTGTTTTTTTCTTCTGACCTGGAGGTCAACGACATCGCCGGGTACGACAAATGGTACGAAAACAACGAGGTCGTTGATTCTTGCGAGAGCTTTCCCCTCGGCTGCGCAATCGGTGATGGTCACGTTTTCGAAAATCGGAAGCGGCTTTTTCTTTCTTGCCATATCAACAATGTTTTCAGATTGTAAAGCTCATGAATGTCGAGCGTGGGAATAGTCTCATGTCGGCATATAGCTAATCTTTTGCAAAGATAATTATAAAAAATGATTTAACGAACGGAAAATGATTTATTTTCGGTCGAAGGTTGCATTTTTTTGTCAAAAGATTTTTGAGAGGATGGCGTGTTATTAAAAAAGAGAAAGGGGAGATGTAAATGGCATTTTAAGAAGAATAAAAACAAAAAAGTAGTAAAATGTCATTATTTCGGGGATTTTTTTTGCAAATGTTTGTCCTTTTACCGAATTTGTATTATCTTTGCACCACAATAGCAAAAAAGGACATTCGTGCCTACGAAAGCCGATAGATGCTGTTTGTTTTTAAACAACATGAACTTGTAAGAACAACAAATTTTAATATTATTATTTAATCAAAATTATGAACGAAAAAAGAGTTTATACCTTTGGTAACGGAAAAGCCGAAGGTAATGCGAAAATGCGTGAGGTACTCGGTGGAAAAGGTGCTAACCTTGCCGAAATGAACCTTATCGGTGTACCGGTTCCTCCAGGTTTTACAATCACGACAGACTGTTGTAATGAGTATTACAAAGTAGGGCAGGAGCGTATCATGGAACTTCTTCAGGACGAAGTAAATGCTGCTGTAAAGCACATTGAAGAACTGATGAATTCGAAGTTCGGAGACGTTCAGAACCCGCTTCTCGTTTCTGTACGTTCAGGTGCTCGCGCTTCTATGCCGGGTATGATGGACACCATTCTTAACCTGGGTCTTAATGATGAGGTTGCTGAAGGAATGGTTGCAAAGACACAGAATCCTCATTTCGTTTATGACTCCTATCGCCGTTTCGTACAGATGTATGGTGATGTGGTGCTCGAAATGAAGCCAGTTAATAAAGAAGATATCGACCCGTTCGAGGAAATTATCGAGCAGGTGAAGAAAGAGAGTGGCGTCGTTCTCGACAAAGACCTCTCTGTAGATGACCTGAAGAAACTCGTCAAACTCTTTAAGACCGCAATCAAGGAACGTACTGGAAAAGACTTCCCCGACAACCCGATTGAACAGCTCTGGGGAGCAATCTGTGCCGTATTCCGCAGCTGGATGAACGAACGCGCTATTCTCTATCGTAAGATGGAAGGTATTCCTGATGAGTGGGGTACAGCAGTTTCAGTCATGGCGATGGTATTCGGTAACATGGGCGAAACCAGTGCTACGGGTGTTTGCTTCAGCCGCGACGCCGCTAATGGCGAAAACGTGTTCAATGGAGAGTATCTCGTAAATGCACAGGGTGAGGACGTTGTTGCAGGTATCCGCACACCGCAGCAGATTACAAAACTCGGCTCACAGCAATGGGCAGAGCGTGCAGGTATCTCAGAAGAAGAGCGCGTGGCAAAATTCCCGTCAATGGAAGAGGCTATGCCTGAGATTTATGCACAGCTGAACGAGCTGCAGGACAAACTGGAGCACCACTATCACGATATGCAGGATATGGAGTTCACCGTACAGGAAGGCAAACTCTGGTTCCTCCAGACACGTAATGGCAAGCGCACAGGTGCTGCTATGGTGAAAATCGCAATCGACCTGCTCCATGAAGGTATGATTGATGAGAAGACAGCTATCATGCGTTGTGAGCCTAACAAGCTCGATGAGTTGTTGCACCCTGTATTTGACAAGGTGGCACTCTCTCAGGCTAAAGTGATTGCACAAGGTCTACCCGCTTCTCCGGGTGCCGGATGTGGTCAGATTGTCTTCCATGCTGACGATGCAAAGGCTTGGCATGAAGATGGTCACAGAGTGGTTCTCGTTCGTATCGAGACTTCACCCGAAGACCTCGCAGGTATGGCAGCAGCAGAAGGAATCCTTACTGCACGTGGCGGTATGACCTCACACGCAGCCGTTGTTGCACGTGGTATGGGTAAGTGCTGCGTATCGGGTGTAGGTGCACTTAACGTAGATTATAAAGCAAAGACCGTTGAAATCGACGGTGTTGTATATAAAGAAGGTGACTATATTTCTATCAACGGTACGACAGGACAGGTATATGCAGGTGAAGTTCCTACCAAAGCTGCCGAACTTTCCGGCGACTTCAAAGAACTGATGGATCTCTGCGACAAATATACGAAACTGTCTGTACGTACCAATGCCGATACTCCGCATGATGCACGCGTCGCTCGTGAGTTCGGAGCAAAAGGTATCGGTCTGACACGTACAGAGCACATGTTCTTCGAGGACAAGAAGATTGTTGCTATGCGTGAGATGATTCTCTCCGATACAGTAGAAGGTCGTGAGAAGGCCCTTGCAAAACTGCTTCCTTATCAGAAAGCTGACTTCAAGGGAATCCTCGAGGCAATGGACGGACTGCCAGTTAACATCCGTCTGCTCGACCCGCCACTCCATGAGTTCGTTCCGCACGATGCAGCAGGTCAGGAAACAATGGCTAACGAAATGGGTGTAAGCGTGGAAACAATCCGTCGCCGCGTAGAGAGTCTCTCTGAAAACAACCCGATGCTCGGTCACCGCGGTTGCCGTCTGGGTATCACATTCCCGGAAATTACAGCTATGCAGACTCGCGCCATCCTCAGTGCAGCATGCGAACTGAAGAAAGAAGGTAAGAACCCGATGCCGGAAATCATGGTTCCGCTCATTGGTATCCTTCACGAGTTGAAACAGCAGAAGGAAATTATCAAGAAAGTTGCTGCTGAAGTGTTTGAAGAATATGGCGTTGAGGTGGAATTTGAAATCGGTACGATGATCGAAATCCCACGTGCAGCCCTGACAGCTGACCGTATCGCTACCGAAGCAGAATACTTCTCATTCGGAACCAACGACTTGACACAGATGACCTTCGGTTACAGCCGCGACGACATAGCATCGTTCCTGCCTGTATATCTTGACAAGAAGATTCTCAAGGTTGACCCATTCCAGGTTCTCGACCAGAAGGGTGTTGGTCAGCTCGTGAAGATGGCTGTTGAGAAGGGACGCGCCGTTCGCCCAACGCTCCGCACAGGTATCTGCGGTGAGCATGGTGGTGAGCCTTCTTCAGTGAAGTTCTGCGCTAAGATAGGACTTGACTATGCAAGCTGTTCACCGTTCCGCGTGCCTATCGCACGTTTGGCAGCCGCGCAGGCAGCCGTGGAGGAGTAAATTAGCTCTGAATTGTTATATTGAAAAGGGACTTGTCATAACAAAGGCAAGTCCCTTTATAATTGTACCGAGTTATTGTTCAATTTCATACCCTTTCACCTGAATTGCTGGCCCGATGGGCAGTTTTCGCTTCTTACCTTTGGTGATACTACGAGCATAACTGGTTTTGAATTGTGACTGCATATCAAGAATACCATAGCGATCGCTGTCAACTACCATTACGCTAATGTAGTATTTCCTTTTTCCTCTCAGCACGATGGTTTCTTCTGGTTGGATGTCGAGTCGCTGCTTGCCGTTTCTTTTCTCGATCCTGTGGTAGATTGGCTTATTGAGGATGTTCACAAACTTGTTGCCCTGTATCTCGTAGATATTGAAACTAAGCACGCACCATTGGTATGAGATGCCTTTAATGGTCAGCAGGATGTCGCTGATGACGTAATCCTTCTTGCTTTTGAACACAGGCCCCCATTCTGTGCCATCAACCTTGCCCTTTCCACGGAATGATGCCACCGGCCCACTGATAGCTTTACCTGCAATTTTCTGTGGCTTGTTTTTCTTGCCTACAACGACTTCGGCCAGCTCGACCATTTTGTCCTTCATCGTGACTGTCAGTTGCTGTCCGTTGGCATATGTTTCGTAGGGAACAATGGCCTTTTGGAATGACACGTGGGTAAACACCAAGTCGTTCTTGCGATTGGCAGGTATCTCTAACTCAAAGTTGCCTTTAGCATCCGATATAGTGCCAACGTTGGACGATTGGTCCTCACTATCACCTTCCTCGAAACCGATACTAACGTATTCAACCGTTTCACCTTGTTCATTAACCACATGTCCCTTGACAATGGTTTGTGCCGATACTGGCGATGCTATTGTCATAATTGCAATTAGCATCGCAAAAAAAATGGTCTTTTTCATCTTTTATTCTTCGCTGCTATAGTCCAATATATCTGCCGGTGTACAATCCAATGCCTTGCAAATGGCTTCAAGTGTTGTAAAACGTATAGCCTTAGCCTTACCCGTTTTAAGTTTCGAAAGGTTTGTGATAGTGATGCCAACCCGCTCAGATAATTCATTAAGCGAGATTTTTCTTTTGGCCATCATCACGTCTAAGTTTACGACTATCATCTGCTGCCCTCCCTATACAGTTAAATCGTGTTCTGCTGCAACTTGACAGCCCATCTTGTACAATATGCCAAAAACGAGTAGAATAAGAGACTGCACAAATGGATTTGAAGTAAGTGCTATTACTGCAGGGCCTTTAGAAATGAATGCTTGATTAAGATTGTCTGATGCTACTGTTTGAAGAAATAACAATAGAACAGCAATAAAGATAAGCCTAATGTTCTTTTTAGGGAACAATTCTTCATGCTGGATTCCTTTGATGAGATTGATAAAGAAAGCCACACATAGACCTATGACAGCTAACGTCAGTGCTATATATAATAGGAATACAGTGGAAACAAACAGGACTTGATTTTGTTTTGCTTCCCAATGGATATGGCTGCCTGTAGTATCAAAGACCTGATGATAACTCTGATAACACAGGAATACAAACCATGCGGCACAAAAGAACAATGCCACATAACTGAGCCATCTCAGCGTCATAGCCAATTTCTCATTCATAGCGTAAATCAATTTAATTGTTATTCTGGCTGCAAAGATAGTGATATTTGTCGAAAAACAATAAATAATATATGATAATTAACTATTATTTAACTGAAATCGTATATTTTTACAGAAATAATCTATCAAGAAAATCAGTCAGGTGATACAGAGTCGCGCCACAAAGTTGTCATTCAAAAATAGCAGATTTATGGGATTTGGATAGTAACGCATAATAAAATTCGTGGGGATTGGGTAAAATTACCGAAATAAATTTGTGGGGATTGGAATTATTTATTATCTTTGCAGCACTTAAAACCACCATTTATGGCAGAGAGATTATTTAAAAGAAAAATATATGCAGAGCTTCTGAACTGGAAACAGGAATCAGATGGCAAGAGTGCGCTGTTAGTAGAAGGGGCCAGACGTGTTGGTAAATCTACGATAGTAGAGACTTTCGCCAAAAACGAATATGAGTCATATCTGCTCATAGATTTCAATAAGGCTTCCAAGGCAATTAAGGACTTGTTCAATGACTTGATGGACTTGGACTACTTGTTCCTATATCTTCAGACAACCTACCATGTGACACTTGTGAAGAGGAAGTCTGTCATCATCTTTGACGAGGTACAAAAATGTCCCATGGCTCGTCAGGCTATCAAGTATCTTGTTGATGATGGTAGGTATGACTATATTGAAACTGGGTCACTGATTAGCATTAAAAAGAATACTGAGGGTATAACGATTCCCAGTGAGGAGGACAGAATACAGATGAACCCGATGGATTTTGAAGAATTCCGTTGGGCTTTGGGTGATGTAGCGACAATGCCGCTTTTACAGAAGTTTTGGGAACAGAAACATCCACTTGGCCCTGCTCATCGGGAAATGGCACGTAATTTGCGTCTGTATATGCTTGTCGGTGGGATGCCTCAGGCTGTCAATGCCTATCTTGATACAAATAATTTCAGCAAGGTTGACATTGCCAAACGTCGGATATTAAAACTGTATGAAGATGATTTCCTGAAGATTGACCCGTCAGGAAGAGCATCTGTCATGTTCCGTTCCATACCTGGTCAATTGAGCCGGAACGCAATCCGATATGTACCATATTCAGCTGTAGGAAAGGTGGATGATGATAAAATGACCGAATTACTGAAAGATCTCGAAGACAGTAAGACGGTAAACATGTGTTATCATGTTGACGATCCTCAAGTGGGTATGGGGCTGACTAAGAACATAGACCAGTTTAAGATGTTCGTATGCGATACAGGTCTGTTTATAACACTTGCTTTCTGGGATAAAAAATTCACAGAGAATATTATTTACGAGAAACTTTTATCAGATAAGTTGCCAGCAAACCTCGGATATGTATACGAAAATTTAGTGGCTCAAATGCTGGTTGCATCTGGAAATGAACTCTATTATCATACTTGGCCCCGAGATGAAAAGCATTACTATGAGATTGATTTCTTATTATCAAGAGGAGCCAAGATATGTCCAGTGGAAGTAAAATCTTCAAACTATAAGTCTCATGCCTCACTGGATGAGTTTTGCCGCATCCACTCCTCCCGAATACTGTGGCGTTACCTGATATACACCAAAGATTACGCTAAAGACAGCGAGACATTTTTAATTCCACCATACATGGTGCCGTTTATCTAAACTGGCAAAGTATCAATTAGCAAAATCAATACAGGACGTAATCAATTCGAGGGGCGGTAAAAGGGTAAAACGGTTGTATAAATTCGGCAATGAATCCTATTTGTTGCCGAATTTACAAGAAAGGAGGAATCATTGGTGATTTGTACTTCCTCAGTAAAAAGAGAAATACAGATCCAGGAAGCTCATGCCGGACAAGTTTAGGTTTACGTTTACGTTTACCCATGTATATATACATGAACCTATAAACTGAAAATACTAAACTCAATCACTATGGTTAGGGTTTATTATACCTTATTATATAAGAACATCTAAACTTAAACCTAAACTTACAACGCAAGAATCCATCCGTTTTTCTTTTAATTGAAACCAATAATGGCAAGATGATATGTCAGTTCGTCTATATATGTTAAAAATCAAACACATTCTGCAAGAAAAACGTGCAGAATGAACGTAAAGTCAGAATAAATCACTAACTTTGCAAACAAAGTTTGCAGAATGTGCCTTAGGGATTATTTCCCTTCCAGAGTATGTGATGCAACTACAGTGAAAATGGTCTGGCAAAATGTTGACCAGATTGTTGACCAAATAGAAAAGTAACTCTAAAGATTAAGATTGGATTAGATGAAGACAAAATTAATTACGTAAGTGATAATTTTTGCAGAAGAATACGGGTCAGAAACGTGCAGAACGTGTATGATTTGCATTCGGAATGTTGACCAGTCCTTTCGTAAGTCATTGATAATCAGTATTCGTTAGCAGCCGCGCAGGCAGCCGTCGAAGAGCAAATTGAAGTAAATTAACTCTGACATAGATAAAGGGACTTGTCCGTTTGGGCGAGTCCCTTTACTTATGCTCACATGCGATTATAGAGTAAACTTCACAAAGACACGCTCCTTCTGCTAGTTTTATTTGATTTGTAGGTCACATTCTCTGGAATATTTGTATATTTGTAAAGCAAATGTAAGAATGTTTATGATGGAAGAACTCAGAAAAAAGATTTTGACAGAGGGATGTGCAAAAGCTGAAGGTGGTATCTTAATGGTTAGTAGTTTTCTCAATCATCAGATTGATGCAGAGTTTATGATGCATTGTGCAGAGGAGTTTGCTCGTCTGTTCGAGGGACAGGGAATCAACAAAATTGTCACGATTGAGGCTTCGGGTATTGCACCTGCAATCATGACGGGCTATCTTATGCACTTGCCGGTAGTGTTTATAAAGAAAAAGCGCCCTAAGACCGTTGATGAATATTGGAACTCGTTGGTGTGGTCGTTCACAAGGGATGAAGATATTCCTGTGTGCATTGACCGAAAGTTTCTGACTGACAAGGATAGGATTCTTTTCCTCGATGACTTTCTGGCTGATGGGCATGCTTCCGGTTGCATGATAGATTTATGCCGCCAATCTGGTGCTCAGATTGTGGGTATGGGCTTCCTCATAGAGAAAGGTTTTGGTTGTGGAGGTCAGTTTCTCCGTGAACATAACATCGACTTCCATGCTCTTGTAACTGTTGACCATATCAACGATGATGACACCATCGTATTTGCTTAAGTAATACAAAAAAGTCTCCTGTGAGGGGAGACTCTCTTCGGCGGTGCGTACGGGAGTCGAACCCGTGACCTCCTGCGTGACAGGCAGGCTCTTCAATTGCGCATCAATTTGAACGGAAAGTGTTTCTTGGATATGCTTTCGTTCCAGTTACAGGATTAACCGTATCACTGAACTTAATGTCATCTGCTAGACATAGAGCGATATAAAGCTGTATTATTCTTATGCAAAAGTAGGGATTGACCACGTAAAAGAGCGAGGTCGATGTTTTTTTGAAAAAAGTGCTATATGGGTTAAATCTTTTTCGAACTTTTCGAGTCTTTATGATAGATGCATCCCAAACACATAAAGACAATGAGTCAAGAAAACAACATTATAATGAAAGAGCTTACGGAACAATTGCGACGGGATCAATCTCACTTGATGAGGTATGCCTGTTACCGACTTGGTGACGCAAATGATGCAAAAGACGCGCTGCAAGATGCCTACCTGAAAGTCTGCGAAAAACTTTCTCACGAGAAAAGTAGCAAAGTAAAAGATTTGCGAAACTACCTCTTTCGCACGCTATCAAACATTTGCACTTCCCGGCTTACCATGTCGGAAAAGTATAAGACAATTCCTTTGGATACTCGACTTGATATGGCAATCTCTTCTACGGAAAGCAGCGAAGCAGATTACCAACGAATTGCCCAATTACTTATGGAAATTCCTGAAGATCAGGCCGAAGTCATACGGCTTCGAATCTATGGCGACAACAGCTTTGCTGATGTGGCTGAGATTCTTTCTCTTCCTCTGCCCACGGTGAAATCCCGTTTTCTGTACGGCTTGGAGAAAATCCGTCGGGCAATGAAACAAACAAATTATTAACATTAAACAGAACATTAATTATGAATTGTAAGGAATTTAAAGATAAGGTGGTCGGTCTTTTTGACATCACCATTGATATGCAGTTGCAGACCGAATGCAAAGTACACATGACTGAATGTCACGAGTGCAAAGCCTACTATGAAGAATTGGCAGATGCCTTCAAAGCATTGCAGCCACAAGAAACTCCTTCCAAACAATCTGCCAACAAGCCCGTTGCGAGTCGTCGTCATCTCTGGCATTTCATCGCTGCCGCTGCAGTATTCTTGCTTGGATTCTTTGTCGGATGGAACCACCTCTTCTCCACGCCTGTTGTGGCTGGTACTTCACGTGGTCAGCTCTTTGAACACGGCATTCGAAGTGTACAAAACGTTGGTAGTTTCCAAATGACTGTTTACGCCCGTACCACACCTAATGAAAATTTTGCCTATTTCGACCCTAAAGCTAACTTCGTGAGAATAGACATCAGACTACTGCGGCAAAATGACAATGTGTGTTATCGAATAGAGAAGCAGAAAGGACGGACTATCGTATTTGACGGTGATACTCAATATATGTGGATTCCCAACGCCCTTTACCTGAAAGGACCTCGCACAATCAACTTCCTGGAATATTTTGTCTGTCTGTTATATCCGGAGCGTTTGTTGACTATGCAGAAGTCTGCCATCGATTTTTCTGATAAAAACGAAGTGATACGTACTGAGACCGATACAACCGTCATCCTCACTTTCAAAGGAACAGAGAAGAATCAAGACCTTCAGCAACTGCTTGAGATTGGAAAAATGGGTGATTGCGAAGTGATAGTAGAGAATGTGTTTACCAAAAATGACGGGCTGTTACGCTTTGTCAAGCTATGGGTTGTCAATAGAGGTCAAAAGACCCTTTTATTTTATATAGACAATATCCAATACAATGTTATGATAAGTCTCTCCAGTTTTACAAATATTCCAGAAGCTCAATGGACGGATGTGACAAAAGTAACATCGGATACGGCAGATGACCGATTTGCAGAACTGCAAAAGGAGACTGCCGCACAAGCTGCAGAGCGTATCCTTCAAGCCATCATTAGTGGCGACAATAATCAAGCCAGTGAAGCACTGGTCTATTATAAGAATATTCTTCCTGCGTTGTCTGAAAATATGAAAGGTTGTAAAGCCTCAGGCTTCCAAGAACGTCGCGACAGCGAATATGTTGGAACGTACGTATTCTATACCTTAACTTATTCCGATGGGAAACAAGAGCAGAAACATATTGCAATTAGGAATGATAACGAAAAGCGTATTTGGATTGTTGACGGCGGTCTCTGATACATAATTATTGCACACTTGCAACGTTATAGGGACAAAAATTTCGAAGGGGTGGTAAAAGCAACAGCAGATCACCCCTTCGGGTTTATTATGTGTGAACAACCGTTAGCCGGGGGACGATTTATTCCATCCCCGTCCTGTATCCGCGATAGCATAATTTTCTATTTGTCTGATGTCGAGGTAATTATAAAAGCAGCGAACTCACTTCGATTCTCTCAATTTCAGCAAAAGGTAAGAGAAAACTTAAAATAGTTGTAATGGCAGTTTCGGCTATTCTGCACACCTCTACAGCGTGATTAAGAAGCGTGAGTTCGATATAAGGATAATGGGAACCCTGAGATGTCTCTCATTCCGTTAATGTCATTCCACTCGTTTAACAACTTGCTGCTTTTGTATATTTATGCAAGGTCGGAGCTGTTGCGGGATATTCTGTAAGCTTTTGAATATCAAAACGTTAAGTAGTATTTTCCAAAAGCTCAACTGCATATTTATACTCCATTTTCTGTATGTTTATACAGGATTGGTTTTGTGTTGTCTTTTTCATAGAATTCGCTTAAGAACAATGAATCAAGAGTTCTAAAGATGTCATAAAAAACAGAGCCTCTTGAAAAGAAGCTCTGTTTGCGGTGCGTACGGGACTCGAACCCGTGACCTCCTGCGTGACAGGCAGGCATTCTAACCAGGCTGAACTAACGCACCTGAGAAAAACTTTTAATCTAAAAACTGGCGGTGCGTACGGGACTCGAACCCGTGACCTCCTGCGTGACAGGCAGGCATTCTAACCAGGCTGAACTAACGCACCTTTGTTATTTGCGGATGCAAAGATAGATATAATTTTTGGAATAACAAAATATCAACTTGTTTTTTTGCGGCAACACTTCAAATATTTTGTTTTTTAGGTATCTGACGGGAATATTTTATTTCGCCCCCTGTCGTATTATCCAAGAATTTCTTGTTCTGTGACAATCATCTGTTGGCTTGGGTGATAGGTTGCTATTCTGATTTTCTCGGATGGTTTCTGGGCGAAAAGCTGAAGGATGGTTTGATAGTCGTATGCCGATGTATCGTAAACAATATATGCCATATTGCTTTCTGGCAATTCAATGGATGGGCTGAGGTGTCCGTCCGGAAGCGTCTCCTTATTGCCGACAATCAGTTCAGCGCTGATTCCTTTTCTATTGAATAGGGCTTTGCATGCTTCGCAGGTCGTTTCAGTGCCAATGACCACATAAGCCGGATGTTGTCGGCTACGTGGCGTGAAGATACCCAATGACTTTCCCGCTTGCCGTATCTTCATTTTGACTAACTCTCCGAATGCCTTGAAGTAGATGGCGGTTTTAACGGGGACGGTGAACCATAGCCGTAGGTGGCTGTAATGCTTGTTGAAGAACGTCAACATCGCTTTATAAAACACGTGCACATAGCGGAATGACGATTTTGCGGTGCTTTCTCCTTTGTAGTGGAGGATTTGTTGGGGGATGTACCAGTTTTTCCATCCTCCGTTCAGTAGGCGGAATGAAAGGTCGATGTCTTCTCCGTACATGAAGAAGTTCTCATCCAAATGCCCGATTTTGTTCAGCGCTTCTCTGCGGAGCATGCAGAAAGCGCCACTCACGACTTCTATTTCTGCGGGTTTGTCCCATGGCAGATAGCTCATGTAGTAGTGTGCGAAGCGCTTGCTCTGCGGAAAACGTTTGCAGAGTCCGCACATCTTGTAGAAGGCAGTCATGGGTGTGGGGATGCCTCGCCGCGACTCCATTGCCTTTTCTCCGAAGCTGTTGAGCATCTTTACTCCCGCGGCACCGCTTTCCGGGTGCTCATCCATGAATGTCAGCACGTTTTTGATGGTCTCCTCACATACGATTGTGTCAGGGTTGAGCAACAAGACATATTCTCCTTTGCTTCTTTCGATGGCGATGTTATTGGCTCTGGCAAAGCCAAGGTTATGGCTCAGTTCGATATAGTTGACTTCGGGAAAGTGGACAGTCAGATATTCGATGCTTCCGTCGCGCGAATGGTTGTCAACGACAAATATTTCGGCATCGATTCCTTTCAATGCTCTCCCCAAGCTGTCAAGACATTGATAGAGATAGTGCTTGACGTTGTAGTTGACTATGATGACGGATAGTTTCAAGGTTCAGTCTCGGCTTCGCACCGGCTTTTTGTAGGATAAATGAAAAAGAGGCATAAAAAAAGGATGATTGCCATATACCCAAACGCTACGTTTCCAAACAGATAGAAGAGGATGACGTTCAGTAGCATGGGGACTACTATC
The DNA here is from genome assembly GCF_019551475.1 of Prevotella sp. Rep29. Taxonomy (NCBI): domain Bacteria; kingdom Pseudomonadati; phylum Bacteroidota; class Bacteroidia; order Bacteroidales; family Prevotellaceae; genus Prevotella; species Prevotella sp. Rep29. Next base: position 1,518,735 of record NZ_CP047159.1, on the reverse strand, counting down.
AGCATGATGCGGATGGTGCCCCATTTCAGGAGGGCTTGTTGTCCGTTTTCTTTCAGTGAGCGTTCCACCGATTTGAATTTGAACAGCCGCAAAGCCAGTGGAACGGCGCAGAGCGTGAGAAGTTCCATGGCGGTGACAACGAGAAACTCATTTGTCTTGGAGTCAGCAAGGCTTCCTTCGAGAAGGGTGTTGCTTTCGAACAGAACGACGACGATAAGTGCTGCCACGACAAATGCCGCAATCTCTATTGTCAATATGCTTTGCGTCCGTTTCATGGTCATTGTTCCGGTTTTGTCCGGTTGAGGATGGCGCGTCCCAACGTCACTTCGTCGGTATATTCCAATTCGTCTCCGACGGAAATGCCTCTTGCGATGACACTTATTTTCACGGGGTATGCAGCCAGTTTGCGTGAGATGAAGAAATTGGTTGTGTCGCCTTCCATCGTACTGCTGAGTGCCATAATCACTTCTTTGATATCGTCTTGTTCCACGCGTTCTACCAGCGAGTTGATTTCAATATCGTTCGGTCCTATGCCGTCCATGGGAGAGATGATTCCTCCCAAGACGTGGTATAGCCCGTTGTATTGCTGTGTGTTTTCAATAGCCATGACATCCTGTATGTTTTCCACCACGCAGATGGTTTGCTTGTCGCGTCGCTTGTCTGAACAAATCTGGCAGACGTCTGTGTCGCTGATGTTGTGGCATACCTTGCAATACTTGATTTCGTTTCGGACTTCAGCAATGGCATGGGCGAATTTCTCAACTTCCTCTGCAGGTTGTCGCAACAAATGGAGAACAAGACGCAAGGCAGTCTTGCGTCCTATTCCCGGCAGTTTGGAGAACTCTCCCACAGCCCTTTCCAGCAGGAGGGAAGGATATTGTTGTTCCATCAGTCGTCAAACAGATAGATACCAATGCCGACTTTCAATCCGATGGTCGAATAGTCGCTGTGCTTACGGAACGACTGGTCGTAATAGACGGCAGGTTCAATCGTCACCGAACGGTTGATGAAGAAGGCATATCCTACCTCTACGCCCGGCATGATGTCGTTATAGTTGTGGTTGGCGTGAATCCATTTGGCGTTGACTCCGAGATAGAGTCCGTTCTGGATGATGTAATAGCGTCCGCCGACACCCAGCGTGAAGTGGTCGGCAACGGCATCGTTCCCATTATGATTATACGAGAACATACCCAGTGCCATCAGGTTGTCAGCAAGGAGATAACCTCCCTTGGCTTCAAGCCCGAAGTTGAAGCCGTCGTTGCCGTTGTAGTTTAAGTTCAGACCCGTGAGCGATGCACCGATGTAACCTTTTCCCTCATGGAATTGTGCACTTGCGGAAACAGTCAGCAGCAATGCGGCTGCCATCAATAACATTTTCTTTTTCATGATTTCTTTCTTTTTTTATAATAGTGTTTTGTTTTATTGTAACGGCGTTTTCTTTTTGGTATTCCACCAGAAGAACCAGCACAGTGCAACGACAATACTTGCTCCGGCGATGATGGCTGTCGGTCCATATCCCATGTTCAGCGTCTGTCTGCTTGTGAAGAGGAATGTGGCGCAGGTCGTTGTCATGAACAAGGCGGGAATCAGTGTGATGATGTAGGGCTTGTTCGTTCGTGCCAGATACACGGTCAGCATCCACAGGGTGAAGACGGAGAGTGTCTGGTTGGACCAACCGAACCAGTTCCATATCATACTGAATCCGTTAGGGTTGTTCATCTGCCATATAAGCAGTGCGATGGTGCAGGCAAACATGGGGATGCAGATATAGAGTCGGTTGCGTATGGAATGCTGTTTCAGCTTCAGGAAGTCAGCAATAATCAGTCGGGCGCTGCGCAGGGCGGTGTCGCCGCTTGTGATAGGGGCAGCCACAACACCCAGTAGGGCGAGAATGCCGCCCACCACGCCAAGCCAGTCGTTGCAGATGATGTTCACGACGGATGGGGCAGAGGTGTTGGCACCTGTCGCTACAGCCAGTGTTTCGTAGCCCGGCGTCGGATTGTTATAGAAGAAATACATGGAGACGGTTGCCCAGATGAGCGCAACCAAGCCTTCTGTAATCATCGCGCCGTAGAAAATCGGACGGGCGTGGCGTTCGTTCTTGATGCAGCGTGCCATCAGTGGGCTTTGAGTGGCATGGAAACCGCTGATGGCTCCACAGGCAATTGTGATAAACAAACAGGGGAATATCGGGTCTGCCAGTCCCAGTTTCTCTGCTCCCATATTATCGATACCGTCCCATATCTCGGGCAGATTCGGCATCTTGATATAGAGCATGACCATCAATGCCACCGCCATGAATATCAGTGAGAAGGCAAACAGCGGATATATCTTGCCGATAATCTTGTCGATAGGCAGCATCGTGGCGATGATGTAATAGATAAAGATGATGACAATCCAGAAGGTGTTCTTGCCCAGCCAGTTGCTGATGGCTTCCGGTTCCCAGATGCCTGTCAGAATCTCCGCAGGGCTATACACGAAGACGGCGCCCACCATCAGCAGCAGCAGGATGGAGAAGATGAGCATCACTTGCTTCGTGGCGTTTCCCAGATAGGTGCCAATCATGTTCGGCAGGTTGGCCCCGTCGTGCCGGAGGGAGAGCATGCCGCTCAGATAGTCGTGCACGGCACCGGCGAAAATACAGCCGAGCACAATCCATATATACGCCACAGGTCCGAACTTCGCACCCATGATAGCACCGAAGATGGGTCCCGTTCCAGCGATATTCAGAAACTGAATCATGAAGATGCGCCAGTTCGGCAGGATGATAAAATCAACTCCGTCTGCCTTTGTGATGGCAGGAGTGGGGCGGTCGTCAGGTCCGAAAACCTTTTCAACGAATTTCCCGTAAATGAAGTAGCCCAATACAAGTAGGACAAGGCTGATACTGAATGTAATCATATTTTCTTTTCTTGTGCTTAATTCGATGCAAAGTTAATCAAAATAATTGATAGGATAAGAAATAAATGAATTTATTTACTTACCTTTGCAGCAAAATCATTGTTATGAAGCGTTTCTACACATTATATATATTATTAGCGGTTGCGGTTAGTGTCTTTTCGCAGAATCTCAAGATGGTGAGTCCGAAGTATGAGGTGCGTGCCGTCTGGCTGACGACTATCGGCGGGTTGGACTGGCCCCGTTCCTTGAGTGCTGAGCAACAGAAGCGCCAGCTCTGTGAGATTCTCGACCAGTTGAAGCGCGCGAATGTCAACACGGTGTTGTTTCAGGCACGTATTCGTGCAACGACGATTTACCCTTCTGCTTACGAGCCTTTCGATGCCTGTTTGACAGGTCATGCGGGCAGGTCGCCGGGTTACGACCCGTTGCAGTTTGCCGTGGAGGAGTGCCATCGTCGGGGAATGGAGATTCATGCGTGGATGGTCTGCATTCCGATAGGCAAGTGGAACGGTGCCGGCTGCAGGAACCTGCGCAGTGGGTCGCTGCCGATTCGGAAGATAGGCGACGAGGGATTTATGGACCCGGAGAAGGAACAGACTGCCCGCTATATCGCTGATATGTGTGAGGAGGTGACGCGCAACTATGACATCGACGGTGTGCATCTCGACTATATCCGTTATCCGGAGACGTGGAAAATCACGGTGAACAGAAACACGGGGCGTGAACACATCACCCGCATCGTCCGCACCGTTCACGAGCGGGTGAAGGCGCTGAAGCCATGGGTGAAACTGAGCTGTTCGCCCATCGGCAAGTCCGACGACCTCTCCCGTTATTCCAGCCGTGGATGGAATGCTTATTCGCGCGTCTGCCAGGATGCTCAGGGATGGCTCCGCGACGGACTCATGGACCAGCTCTATCCGATGATGTATTTCAAGGACAACAACTTCTTTCCTTTTGCCATCGACTGGGCTGAGAATGCGCACGGCAGGACGGTCGTCTCGGGGCTGGGCATCTATTTTCTTTCGCCCTCGGAAGGGAAGTGGGTGCTTTCCGACATCAGCCGCCAGATGCACGTTGCACGGCAGGTGGGACTCGGTCATGCCTATTTCCGCAGCCGTTTCTTTACGGACAACACAAAGGGCGTTTATGATTTTGCTGCACAACAGTTTGACGCAACGCCGGCACTAATCCCGCCCATGACGTGGGAACGGCAGTCGGTGCCTGCTGCCCCTCGTCGCATAGAGGTGTCTGAAAGCGGCGGGACGACCGTGCTCACATGGGAGTCGCGCGGCAGGGATTTGCTCTACAATGTCTATGCCAGCATGACCTGTCCGGTAGATATCACCGACGCGCGCAACCTGATAGCCACCCGTTTGCAGAACAACCGCCTGTCGGTGGCGAAGGCAGGTTTGAAGGGCGGACGCTATTTTGCCGTGACAGCCATGAACCGCTTCGGAACGGAGAGTGCTCCGGCGTTCTATGGATGCTCTCCGGGTGCGGACGAGCAGTCTTCGCAATCGCTGAACGCGTTCCTTCCGACCGACGGCAATACGCTCCAACTGCCGCCAATCAAGAACATTCTGGACATCAAGTATCTGGTTGTTGAGGACCTTACGGGCAGAATCGTCAGCACACGCGCCACCCGTCTGGAGACCATCGATATCAGTACGCTGCCCGAAGGCATCTATGTGCTGCGCTCGGTCAACCGCAAAGGCGTCTCACACCGACTGGGTTATTTTGTTAGAAAGGGCGAGAAGTTGCGCCGTCTCCATGGAGAAAGATGAGAGAAAGCGGGGCTGGTGGAAAGTTCTTTTTAAGAGGAAATGTTTTAGGACATGCAAAAAAAGTTGACCAATTTGCATGGATATTTATGCATTCGTATGCAAACGCAATCACTTTTGTAACCATTTGTAAGTCAGTTGTTTAGAAAGTGCCTTCCAAAAGTGCCACTTTTAGGTCGCAAAAGGGGAACTTTTAGGACGCGAAAGTGCCACTTTTAGCGTGCGAAAGTCCAACTTTTGGAAAATGAAAGTTGAACTACCCCAAAATGTGTATATATATACAGTGACACATCTGCCGCTCAATGACGTTTGGCACGCTATTTGCTGAGTAAGAGGCAGACGACTAATTAAAACAAAACATATTGATATGAAAAAAGGTAATATCGGGGTTACGACAGAGAACATCTTCCCCGTCATCAAAAAGTTTTTGTATTCCGACCATGAGATTTTTCTCCGTGAGATGATTTCAAACGCCGTCGATGCCACGCAAAAGATGAAAACGCTGGCTGAGAAGGGCGACTTCAAAGGCGAACTGGGCGACCTGACCGTGCGCGTGACGCTGAACGAGAAGAAGAAAACGCTGACCTTCAGCGACCGCGGTATCGGCATGACGGAAGAGGAAATCGACAAGTATATCAACCAGATAGCCTTCTCGGGAGTGAGCGATTTCCTTGAAAAATACAAGGACAACGCCAACGCCATCATCGGACATTTCGGACTGGGATTCTACTCAGCCTTCATGGTGAGCAAGAAAGTGGAAATCATCACCCGCAGCTACCGCGAGGATGCCGTGCCAGTGAAATGGAGTTGCGACGGCAGTCCGGAGTTCAAAATCGAGGAAACGAAGAAGGACGACCGCGGAACGGACATCATTCTGCATATTGACGACGACTGCAAGGAGTTCACCGAGAAGCAGAAGATTCAGGAATTGCTGAACAAATACTGCAAGTTCATGGCTGTTCCCGTTGCGTTCGGCAAGAAGACCGAATGGAAAGACGGTAAACAAGTAGATACGGAAGAGGACAATATTATAAATAATGTGGAGCCGCTGTGGACGAAGAGTCCGAGCACGCTGAAGGATGAGGACTACAAGAGTTTCTATCGCACGCTCTATCCGATGCAGATGGACGAACCGCTGTTCTGGATTCACTTAAATGTGGATTATCCTTTTAATTTAACCGGTATTCTGTACTTCCCTCGTATTCAGTCGAATATTGACCTTCAGCGCAATAAGATTCAGCTCTATTGCAACCAGGTGTTTGTGACCGATCAGGTGGAAGGAATCGTGCCCGAATTCCTGACCCTGCTGCATGGTGTCATCGACTCGCCGGACATCCCGCTGAACGTGAGCCGTTCCTACCTGCAGAGCGATGCCAACGTGAAAAAAATCTCGACCTATATCACCAAGAAGGTGGCTGACCGGCTGAATGGTATCTTCAAGGAAAATCGCAAAGAGTATGAAGAGAAGTGGGACAACCTCAAGATTTTCATTAACTACGGCATGCTCTCACAGGAAGATTTCTACGACCGCGCGAAGGATTTTGCACTGATGAAAGACGTGGACGGCAAGTATTTCACCTTCGATGAATACAAAACACTCATCAAAGACAATCAGACCGACAAAGACGGACAACTCATCTACCTCTATGCCAACAACAAGGAAGAGCAGTATTCCTACATCGAGGCAGCCCGACAGAAAGGTTATAGTGTGCTGTTGCTCGACGGCGACCTCGACACGCCAGTCGTTTCCATGCTCGAGCAGAAGTTCGAAAAGAGCCGTTTCACGCGCGTTGACGGCGACATCATCGACCGCCTGATAGTCAAGGAAGAAGCAAAGAAATTGACCCTCGACGAGGCTGAGAGTGACAATCTGTCACAAGCATTCCGCTCACAAATGCCGAAACTGGACAAAGCAGAGTTCTATGTGGAAGTGCAAAGTCTCGGCAGCGAAGCCCAGCCGGTACTCATCACGCAGAGCGAATACATGCGCCGCATGAAGGACATGAGCCGTTTCCAGAGCGGAATGAGCTTCTACGCGCAGATGCCCGACTCCTACAACCTGGTGCTCAACAGCGACCACGAACTCATCAAGAAGGTTTTGGAAGACGAGACAGCCAAATGTGCCGACCTGCTGAAACCGATAACAAGTGAGGAGAAGGGACTCGAAGCCCGTCTGGCAGCCCTGCGCCAGGAGCAGGGAAAGAAGAAACCCGAAGAAATCACGCAGGAAGAGAAAGACGATTTGCAGAACACGGAGAAGGCTCTGAATGAGCAGAAAGACAAGAGGAAGCAGGTGATTGCCGACTATGCGAAGGACAACAAGGTTGTGCATCAGCTGATTGACCTCGCACTTCTGCAGAACGGTATGCTGAAAGGCGCTGCCCTCGATGCCTTCCTCAAACGCTCGGTAGATTTGATTCAATAACGACAGTCCTGATAATTACCGTCAGGATTGACGGAAAACGGCAGACTGTTGTCTTTCCTCTGGAATATCCAGGGGAGAGGCAACAGTCTTTTTGTGGAAAAAACTTCGTCGCAAGCCTTGTGAAGATTTTTATTTCTGAAAATTCTTTCGTAATTTTGCAAAGGAAAAATTAAATCCTGCCCGCATAGGGAAAATGCACCAACTGAAGAAATGAACATCCTTTTGGAGAAACAAGCAATAAAGAGCAAATGATGAAAGACAATACAACATCTCAACCCTTAGTGGATTTCGGTCCCGTAGAAGACAAGTCGAAAGGCATCATCAAGGTGATTGGAGTAGGCGGCGGCGGTTGCAATGCTGTCAGAAATATGTATAATGAAGGCATTGAAGGCGTCACGCTGGCGGTATGCAACACCGATAGCAAGTCGCTGGCACCATCGCCGGTGCCTGTGAAAATCATGTTGGGTGAAGGTTTGGGAGCCGGCGGCGTACCGGAAATTGGGCGTTCGGAAGCAGAAAAGAATGTGAGCGATATCGAAAAACTGCTGAACGACGGCACGCGCATGGTGTTCATCACGGCAAGCATGGGCGGCGGAACAGGCACGGGCTCAGCGCCGGTCGTTGCCAGCGTGGCAAAGAAAATGGGTTTGCTGACGATAGGCGTAGTGACCATACCGTTCTATTTTGAGAAGAAACAGAAGATTATCAAGGCATTAAAAGGAGTCGATGAACTCAAAAAAAATGTGGATGCCCTGCTGATTATCAACAACGAGCGCCTGTGCGACGTTTATGGCGACACACCGATAGCGGTGAAAGAGTCGTTCGCGCGGGCAGATAATATACTGAAAGATGCCGTCAAAGGGATTGCCGAATTGATTACTGTCAACAGTGAAGGTGGTATCGATCTCGACTTCCGCGATGTGGAAACGACCATGCGGAATGGGGGAGGAGCAATCATGGCGACAGGGAAAGCGAGTGGAGAGAAACGCGTGGAGCGCGCCATACTGAATGCCATCGACTCTCCGTTGCTCTATGGCAACGATATCGGAAAGGCAAAACGCATCCTATTCAATATCTATTCAAGTGATGAAGCGCCAATCATGGTACCCGAGATGCAGGAGATAGATGACTTCTTCGACCAACTCGATCCGAATATTGAGGTCATCTGGGGTATTTCCACCGACGCCTCGTTGGGAGGAGATGCGAAGGTGACGATTCTCGCTACAGGGATGGAGGATGAGAAAGACGAATCGGAGAAATTGCCGCACGATGACCGTTATTACGAGGAACTGATTCCCAAGTTGTATAAGCCGATTGTCAAACAAGTAAGCAATCCGAAGGAAGAGCCGGTCTTTGTCATCGAACCAATCGTGGAACCGGAACCGGCAAAGGAAGAGCCCGTAGCGGCTGAAGAACCGGAGCATGAGGAAGAGCCGATGGACAAGGAGGAAGAACAGGCAGGTGATAAGCCTGGCGGGAACGTTCCCATGATTGATAAATGGAAAAAGTGGCTCAACGGTTTTATTCAGGATACAGACAATGAAGATTGAATCATCCCATACACCGGAAGAACAGGCTCAGCAACTGGCAGAATTGGTGCAGACGTTGAGAGAAAAAGGGCGTATGGACCTTCTCTTGCGTGCTGTCGGAGTGTCGGTGCTGGAAGAACTTCGCATTGAAGCTGCCCGTGCGCGATTGAGTCGGTTGCAGATTGACAGCGACTATCGTTTCATACTGGTGGACTATGGCAATCGGGAAATAGAGCTTCAACCCATCCACAAGGCTGTCTATCTCCTTTTCCTGGCTCATCCCGAAGGAATCGAGTTCAAGCGACTTTCAGAATATAAGGGCGAGTTGCTGAAGTATTATATGGCGACGGCAAAAAGTCTGGATAAACAGAAAATAGAGGAGGGGGTGGAACATCTGATCAATCCGTTGGACAATGCCATCAACGAAAAATGTTCGCGCATCAAAAGAGCATTCCTCGAAATCATGGATGAATATACAGCCAATTACTATATCATCGGCAGTCATGCCCAGCGCCATGCAGCAGGAACTTCACACGTCTGGTACAAAAGGCTAAAAGTCATTACATTACCCCGCGAACTGATTATTTGGTAGTGTAATGTATTTTTTGTATCTTTGCACCGAACAAATAGTGTCTCGATAGTCTCGAGACATGAATGTTGCAAATTTCTCAAACCTTTTTATAATATGAAACGAACAAGAACATTACTGACCATCGGCTTAGCATCGTTTGTGATGCAGTCGGTTGCCATACCTACCGATGGTATGGGTGCGAACGACAATCCGCTGTTGCAGAAAAGCGGAATTCTGTTTAATGCTCCTGATTTTAGCAAAATCAAGGACACTGATTACCTGCCTGCCATAGAGCTTGCTATCAAGCAGAACCGCGAGGAAATCAATGAAATCGTAAACAACAAGAAGAAACCGACTTTCGAGAACACCATCTTGGCACTCGAGAAGAGCGGCGTGCAGCTCGACAAAGTCACCAGCGTATTTTACGGGTTGACCAGTGCACACAAGACACCGGTCATTGCCGAGACGGAGAAGAAGGTGACACCGATGCTCACGGAATTGGAGAACGAGATAAAGTTCAACAAAAAACTCTTCGAGCGCATTAAATATGTGTATGACAAGGAATTCAAGAAGCTGAAAGGCGAAGACAAGCGACTCACGGAAGTGGTCTATAAAAACTTCGTACGTTCAGGAGCTTTGCTGCCGGCAGACAAGATGGAGCGCATGAAGCAAATCAATATCCGTATTGCTGAGTTGCAACAGCAGTGGGGCGACATGCTGCCCGAGGCAACTAATACGGCAATTGTGTGGGTGACCAGCAAGCAGGAACTGTCGGGGCTCAGTGAGGCAGACATTGCTCAGTGCAAGAAAGATGCTGAAAGCCGTGGCGGGAAAGCACCCTATTGCATCGTGATTACCAATACCACGCAACAGGCAATCCTCACCACGCTCGACAACCGTAACCTGCGCAAGCGTGTGTTTGAAGCATCACGCCACCGCGCCGACGGAACCCGTCAGTTCAATACCTTCCCCTATGTAGTGGAAATAGCCAAGCTCCGTGCAGAGGCTGCCGCCTTGATGGGCTACAAGAACTATGCGTCTTATTCGCTCGAAAAGACCATGGCGAAAACGCCAGACAACGTGTATTCCTTCCTCAAGCAACTCATCAAAGACTATACTCCGAAGGCTGAAGCCGAAACAAAAGCCATTGAAGCATACGCCCAGAAGACGATGGGAGCCAACTTCAAACTGCAACCATACGACCGTTTCTATTATTCAGCGAAGATGAAGCAGGAGGCATACAATCTCTCTGAAGACCAAATCAAACCCTATTTCAATATTGACAGCGTACAGAAAAACGGTGTCTTCTATGCGGCTAATCGGGCATACGGACTGACATTCAAAGAGCGGAAAGACATCCCGACGTATCATCCCGACATGAAAGTGTTTGAAGTCATCGATAAAGACGGTAAGCCTTTGGCACTTTTCTATAGCGACTATTATCGTCGTGCAACCAAGCGCGGTGGAGCGTGGATGAGCTCTTTTGCAAAACAGAGCGGTCTGCGCGAGCAGCAGCCGGTAATCTACAACTGCTGTAACTATGCGAAGGCTCCGGAAGGACAGCCAACACTCATCACATGGGACGAGGTGTGCACACTCTTCCACGAGTTTGGACACGCACTGCATGGAATACTTTCAAATTGCAAATATAATACGCTCAGCGGCACAGCCACGGCACGCGACTTCGTTGAGATGCCGTCGCAGTTCAATGAGACCTTTGCTTCCATTCCTGAGATATTTGACAACTATGCAAAGCATACCGAGACAGGACAGCCTATGCCCACAGAACTGAAGGAGAAGATGCTCACTTCCATCAACTATCATGCTGCCTATGCCTTAGGCGAAAACTTGGCAGCAACATGTCTCGACCTCGCATGGCACATGCTCGGCGTGAACGAGATTCCTTCCGCAGATGAAGCGGCAGAATTTGAAACGAAGGTTCTCAGAGAAATAGGTTTGTATAATGAGCAGATACCTCCACGCTATTCCACTTCATACTTCAACCACGTTTGGGGAGGCGGATACGCAGCAGGATATTACAGCTACCTGTGGACGGAAGTGTTGGCAGTAAACGTAGCCGATTGCTTCGAGAAGCGTGGCGCACTCAATCCGGAAGTCGGACAGGACTTCCGCAACAAAGTGCTCAGTCGGGGTAATACAAAAGAACAACTCCAATTGTTCATCGACTTCACAGGAATGAACGCACCAGACCCGTCAGGACTGCTCAAAGCAAGAGGTCTTTAAGCTCCGTGACAGATATTTTTTTAGCGATGCACCTTCTAAATCATCGGAGGTGCATCGTTTTTTTTGTTTTTTTTGCTATCTTTGTGCCAAAAACAAGAAAACCACCACGTAGAAGCTATGGAATACATCACACTGAATAATGGCGTGCAGATGCCGATAGTAGGACTCGGCGTGTACGATATCCCGGACAAAGAAACGCAACGAGTGGTCGAAGAAGCGATATCAGTTGGTTACCGCAGTATAGACACGGCAGCCATGTATCATAACGAACGAGGTGTCGGCGATGCTGTGCGAGCATGTGGCGTGGCTCGGGAAGAACTGTTTGTGACTACAAAAATCTGTGAACCCTGTTATACCTGTGACGAGACGATGCGCACGGTGGAAGACTCCATGAACCGCCTGAAGCTTGATTATGTTGACCTGATGTTGCTCCACTGGCCCGTGGGCAATCCCGCCGTGATGTGGAAAACATTGGAAAAACTCTATCAGAAAAGAGTTTTCCGTGCCATCGGAGTGTCTAATTTCTATCCGAACACATTCCCGGAAATCGTCGAGGGCGCACAAGTGATGCCCGTTGTCAATCAATGCGAGGCACATGTGCTTTACCAGCAACGAAAGATGATAGACTATTTGCGTCCTTACAACGTGATGTTAGAGGCATGGAGCCCTTTGGCAGAAGGGAAACACGGTATCTTCAGTAATCATGTCTTGATGGAAATCGGTTTGAAATATGGAAAAACAGCAGCACAGGTGGCGCTGAAGTTTCTTGTTCAGAACGGCATCATCGTCATTCCCAAAACCATACATAGGAGTCGCATGGAGGAAAATATCAACCTGTTTGATTTTACTTTATCCGAAGACGACCTCGACGATATTCGCCGGCTTGACACCGGACACAATGTCACGGGGTGGCCTTCCGATGCTTTGACTTATTAAACGATGAACAGATAAAAACGAATCATATAATTATAAAGGTATATAGACAATGGCAACAGTTGATGACAAGAAAGTGATATTCTCGATGGTCGGAGTGAGCAAGACCATTCAGCAAAATCAGAAGCAAGTGCTCAAGAACATCTACCTCAGCTTTTTCTACGGAGCAAAAATTGGTATTATCGGTCTGAACGGTGCGGGAAAATCAACCCTCATGAAGATTATCGCCGGACTTGATCAGCAGTATCAGGGCAATGTCGTTTGGAGTCCCGGCTATTCTGTGGGCTATCTGCCTCAGGAACCGCCGTTGGACGAGACGAAAACTGTCAAGGAAAATGTGATGGAAGGTGTGCAACACATCTATGAAACACTGAAGGAATATGATGACATTAACGTGAAGTTCGGACTGCCGGAGTATTACGAAGATGCAGAAAAGATGGAGAAACTCATGGCGCGTCAGGCAGAACTGCAGGACGTGATTGACGCGACCGACGCATGGAATATCGACTCGAAGCTCGAACGGGCGATGGATGCTTTGCGTTGTCCGCCCGGTGACTGGAGTGTGAAAAACCTCTCTGGTGGAGAACGCCGTCGGGTGGCATTGTGTCGCCTTCTCCTCCAAAAGCCGGATGTGTTGCTGCTGGATGAGCCGACCAACCATCTTGACGCAGAATCTATCGATTGGCTTGAACAACATTTGCAACAATATGAGGGCACGGTCATTGCTGTCACGCACGACCGCTATTTCCTTGACGACGTGGCAGAGTGGATTCTGGAACTCGACAGGGGAGAAGGCATTCCTTGGAAAGGGAACTATTCCAGTTGGTTGGAGCAGAAAAGTCAGCGCTTGGCATTGGAAGAGAAGACCGCCTCAAAGCGCCGAAAGACACTGGAGCGGGAGCTCGAGTGGGTGCGTATGGCACCGAAAGCCCGCCATGCAAAGGGAAAAGCCCGTCTGAATTCCTACGACCGCATGCTCAACGAGGAGCAGAAACAGAAAGAAGAACGGCTTGAGATATTCATTCCGAACGGTCCGCGACTGGGCAACAAAGTCATCGAAGCCGAGCATGTGGCAAAGTCCTTCGGTGAGAAGACACTGTTTAGCGACCTTAATTTCAACCTTCCGCCCAATGGTATTGTGGGCGTAATAGGTCCGAATGGTGCTGGCAAGACCACGCTTTTCCGCCTCATCATGGGGCTCGATACACCCGATAGCGGTACGTTTAACGTAGGAGAAACGGTCAGCTTGAGTTATGTGGATCAACAACATCGTGACATCAATCCGGAAAAGAGTGTGTATGAAGTGGTCAGCGGTGGCAATGAAACCATCCGCATGGGTGGCAGAGACATCAATGTGCGTGCCTATCTTTCACGCTTCAATTTCAGTGGTGCCGACCAGGAAAAGAAGTGCGGAGTGCTGTCGGGCGGAGAACGTAACCGCCTGCATCTTGCTATGGCGCTCAAACAGGAGGGCAACGTGCTGTTGCTCGACGAGCCTACCAACGATATTGACGTAAACACACTGCGGGCACTCGAAGAAGGACTTGAGGCGTTCGCCGGCTGTGCCGTCATCATCAGCCACGACCGGTGGTTCCTCGACCGCATCTGCACGCATATCCTTGCATTCGAGGGAGAGGGTAGCGTGTTCTATTTTGAAGGCAACTATAGTGAGTATGAAGCCAATAAGGCAATGCGTCTCGGCATTGAAGAACCGAAACGTGCCCGCTATCGCAAATTGATGGAAGAGTAAAAAACGCGGAATAAATATTTGCAATCCGATATTTTTTCTTACTTTTGCGCAATTAAACAATAAACAGGCGATGGCAAACTTTGAACAGGATATCAGAAAAGCAGTGGAAGTGATGCGCTCGGGAGGCGTCATTCTCTATCCCACAGATACGATATGGGGAATAGGGTGTGATGCGACCAATGCTGAAGCCGTGGCAAAAATTTATCAAATCAAGCAGCGTGCCGATGCGAAGGCGATGATATGCCTGGTCGATTCTGATGCCCGCTTGCAGCGATATGTGCGTAATGTCCCTGATGTAGCATGGGACATCATGGATCTTGCAGTGCGTCCCACGACCATTATTCTTGACGGAGCGATGAATCTGGCACCGAATCTGATGGCAGAAGACGGCTCCATTGCCTTGCGAATCACGAGGGAGGAATTTTCCCGTGAACTCTGTTATCGTTTCCAGAAACCCATCGTTTCGACCAGTGCGAATATCAGTGGCGAGCCCCCGGCACAGAATTATGGTGACATTGACCCGTCATTACTCGACAGCGTGGATTATGTATGTACGTCACGCCGACAGGAAAAGAAACCACATGCGCCATCGAGCATCATCAAACTGTCTGCTGACGGCACCGTGAAAATTATCAGACCATGACAGGCAAGCGACAAATGACCATACAGAAATTGATTGACTGGCGAAAACGTCATGTCTCAGACCGGCAGTTTACCCTGGTCTTAAGTTTTCTGGTCGGCTTCTTTGCAGCTGTGGCAGCATTCGTACTTCACAAGATGATCAACTTGATTGAAGACCTGCTGACCGATGGTTTTACTGCTTCGTCTTTCAACTGGCTCTATTTGGTTTTTCCCGTTATCGGAATCTTCCTTACGTCATTGTTTGTGCGCTATGTGGTGAGAGACAACATCAGCCACGGCATAACGCGCATACTCTATGCCATCAGTTCGAAACAAAGTCGTCTGAAAAAGCATAATTGCTGGAGTTCGCTCTTTTCCTCCGCTCTGACTATCGGTTTCGGAGGCTCGGTGGGAGCAGAGGCACCTATCGTCTTGACAGGCTCCGCCATCGGTAGTAACTTGGGACAACTGTTCAATCTTGATAAACGCACATTGATGCTTCTCGTAGGATGCGGAGCATCTGCAGCAATAGCTGGAATCTTCAAGGCACCGATAGCCGGTCTCGTCTTCACCTTGGAGGTGTTGATGATTGATTTGACGATGGCGTCCTTGCTGCCTATTCTGATAGCGAGTGTCACGGCGACCTGCTTCACCTACATATTTGCAGGCAGTGAATCGTTGTTCAGTTTTCAGTTAGAAGGCGATTGGGCAGTAGAGCGGATACCGGCAAGCATTCTTTTGGGAGTAGCCTGCGGATTGGTCAGTCTCTATTTCATCCGTACGATGACCTTCTGTGAGAATATTTTCGGCAAACTGAAAAGTCGTCCATACGCTAAGTTGCTTTTGGGAGGATTGGTGCTGAGCGGACTCATATTTCTTTTCCCATCACTTTATGGAGAAGGCTATAGCAGCATCAACATCCTGCTGAATGGCGACACGGAAAACGAATGGAGTAAAATCTTGAACAATTCTTTCTTCTATGGGCAAGGCAATTTGCTTCTCGTGTATTTGGCTCTGGTCATCGCAACAAAAGTCTTTGCCACATCGGCGACCAATGGCGGTGGAGGAGTTGGTGGTACCTTTGCTCCCTCGCTCTTCGTGGGAGCCTTCAGCGGATTCCTTTTCGCACGGCTATGGAATATCAATGAGATTGGAGCATACGTTCCCGAAAGAAATTTCGCCCTGCTGGGCATGGCAGGAGTCATGGCAGGCGTAATGCATGCTCCTTTGACCGGTATTTTCCTCATCGCCGAAATAACTGGAGGCTACGGTTTGTTCATCCCCTTGATGATTGTCAGCATCAGTTCATATCTGACGATAATCATTTTCGAGCCCCATAGCATTTACGGTATGCGGTTGGCACGCGAAGGAAAGTTGATAACCCACCACACCGACAAATCCGTCCTGACACTGATGAGCCTGGATAGTGTCATCAATAAAGAAAACGTCTCAGTCTCTCCCGATATGGATTTAGGTATGTTGGTCAATGCCATCAGTCGCAGCCGGAACAGTTTCATACCCGTGCTCGACGATGCAGGTAATCTTTTAGGAGAGATAGACATTACCCGGAGCCGTCACGTGCTTTTCAGGACCGAGCTTTATCACCACTTTAAGGTCCGTCAGTTGATGGTTCCACCCAAAGCCATATTGGGAGTGAACGACCCGATGGAAGATGTGATGGAGACATTTGAATCGGCAGATGCATTGAACCTTCCTGTTGTGGCATCCGATGGACATTTAATAGGATATATCAATCGTACACGGATGTATGCCATGTATCGGAAATTAGTATCAGAATTCTCAACCGAATAAATATGAAGAAAGAAGAATTGCGAATCGTCTTTATGGGCACGCCCGAGTTTGCGGTAGGTACCTTTAAGGCACTGGTTGATGGTAGCTATCATGTCGTGGCAGCAGTAACCCAACCCGACAAACCTGTCGGAAGACATGGAAGCGTCTTGCAGCCATCAGCAGTCAAGCAATATGCTTTAGAGCACCAGATTCCCGTTCTTCAACCCGAGAAAATGAAAGACCCGGTGTTTTTGGAGCAACTGCGCTCCTACCGTGCTGATTTGCAAGTTGTCGTGGCATTCCGCATGTTGCCCGAAGTGGTATGGGGTATGCCTCGGTTCGGCACCTTCAATGTCCATGCGTCGTTATTACCCCAATATCGTGGTGCTGCGCCCATCAACTGGGCAATCATCAATGGAGAGACGGAAACGGGCGTAACCACCTTCTTCCTTGACCATCAGATAGATACTGGTCGTATCATCATGCAAAAACCTTTCCCTATTCCCGATGATGCAGATGTGGAATACGTGTATGATGGCTTAATGAGGCTTGGCGCACGACTTGCCGTAGAAACAGTTGACCGGATACTCGAAAACGACGGCGAGCTCGCAACCATTCCTCAGACAGAAAATGCCCACCTGCATGACGCCCCAAAGATATTCAAGGAAACCTGCCGCATCAACTGGAACCAATCAGCAAAAAGAGTGTATGATTTCATTCGCGGACTCTCACCATATCCGGGTGTGTGGACAGAATTGCGCGAGCAGGAAAGTGAAAAGAAAACCGTCTTGAAAATCTATAAGGCAACAAAGACCAACCGCCCGTCATCAGGAACACCTGGCGAGATACACATAGAAAGCAATCATCTTTACGTGTCAACTCAAGATACCCAGCTCGAACTCCTTGAACTGCAGTTGTCAGGCAAGAAGCGTTTAGCCGTGAAAGATTTCCTAAACGGTTTCCACGGATATGCTCATGTTTTTGAAGAATAAGCCTTCGCACAAACATTTTTACATTTTGTGGCTTTCCCTTCAATATTTTTCTTTATCTTTGCAGTGTTAAATAGATTATAATCATGATTCTGCGAGTTTCCCGTCATGTGGAGACTCCAAAGCGGTTTTTGAGAAATAGTCATTACACGGCAAAGGATGCACCATTCCCCAAACACTCCATGTTTAGGGAAGGTTTTGTCGTGTGTTGACGTTTCTTGGAAGCGAATTAAAAGAAATGGAAGAGAAAAGCAGTCAGACTTTATATGAGAAAAATGTTAAAAGTCGTTCTACTTGGCATTATTATAAAGGCTTAGTAGCTCGATGGAAGCAACATTTTAAATATGCCCGTGCGGTTCGTATTGCACGCAAAAGAGGTGCGACAATAGGCGAAGGGGTGATTATGCCTTTGTCTTTAGCGAAAAAAGCG
Organism: Prevotella sp. Rep29; assembly: GCF_019551475.1. Lineage (NCBI taxonomy): Bacteria > Pseudomonadati > Bacteroidota > Bacteroidia > Bacteroidales > Prevotellaceae > Prevotella > Prevotella sp. Rep29. Next base: position 1,500,770 of record NZ_CP047159.1, on the reverse strand, counting down.
AATAAGAATTTGGTGATAGGAAATCATGTGTCTATACAAACAGATCAAATAGATATGCGTTGTCCTATCAGTATTGGTAATCATGTGATAATTGGTGCCGGTGTGAAAATTATAACTTTGTCACATAATATCGACTCACCGGAATGGGAGCACAAAGCGTATGGCATAGAGATAGACGATTATGTTTGGATTGCAACAGATGCTTTAATACTTCCTTCTTGTAGGAAAATCGGATATGGAACAGTTGTTGGTGGAGGAAGTGTGTTAGTGAAAAATACAGAGGAAATGGATGTTGTTGGAGGTAATCCTGCCGAATTTTTTAGAAAGAGAAGGTGTGTTCATTCTAATTTGGTGATTGAATCTTTGCTTGGTGGTGATTATAAAATATATAAGGAAACACGAAAGAGTAAGAATTAGGAACAGATGCATGTAGCAGAAAACAATCGGATTATAAAAAACAGCATGGCTCTTTATGTGCGCATGTTGTTTACAATGGGATTGAATCTACTTATAACCCGATATGTTTTGCGTTATCTTGGAGCAGATGATTATGGTACATATAGTGCAGTTGGAGGTGTAGTCACTTTGTTCACTGTGCTTAATGGTGGGATTAGCAAAGCCAATCAGCGTTTTATTACTTATGAGTTGGGAAGTCAAGCGGGGCAACCAAGCAGAACATTTAATACAATTGTCAATCTTACTTTGATTATCGCACTTTTCACTGTATTATTAATAGAAATAATCGGGTTGTGGTTTCTTTACCATAAGATGAACATTCCAGAAGGAAGAATGAACGCTGCCTTTTGGATATTCCAGTTTTCTATAATTACAATGGTGGTAACGCTTGTAAGCAATCCCTATAATGCACTGATTCTTGCCCATGAAAGAATAGGCGCATTTGCTTATATATCCGTATTTCAGGTTGTATTGAATTTTATTGCTGCATGGTGTCTGCGGTATGTGTCAATGGATAGATTAGTTTATTATGGTTTAGTGGTAATGCTCGTTCAGATATTAATAAGAGTAATCTATCAACTATATTGTACTCATCATTTTAAAGAAGCGAAATATCACTTTTACATGAATCGCAATCAGGTCAAAGATATTGCAAAGTTTACAGGGTGGGCAACAGTGGATGGCGCTTTGGCTACAATTATATGGCAAGGAGTTACAATATTGTTTAATATCTTTTTTGGGGTGGCAATAAATGCGGTATATAATATTGCTTTGCAATTGAAAAATGCAGTTCTTTCTTTTGCTCAGAATGTGCAAAGGGCAATGGACCCCCAGATAACCAAAAGTTACGCTGCAGGTGATTTGGGGCGCCATCATACTTTAATTTTTTCAGGAAGTAAGTTGGAAGTATTTATGATTTATTTCATTCTCATTCCGTTGTTCGTGAGAATGGAGTTTGTTCTCAAATTATGGCTTGGAAATAATCTCCCCCCACATCTCGTGATATTCTGTAAGTTGATCGTTCTTATGAATATTATCTGTTCTGCTTTTGAGGTTATGCGAACATCTGTAATGGCAACTGGTAATTTGCGAGCTTTTGCTTTATATCCTAATCTCTTGCATCTGTTGGTGTTGCCAATTTGTTATGTTGCCAATTTGTATTTCCAGTCTCCAGTTCTCATGATGGTAATAGTAGCTGTAATTGATTCTTTTGTTTACGTTTACCGCTTTTATATAGCTTCACAAATATCAAAGTTTTCGTTGAAGGATTATATGGCAGTTATTGTTTCACGTTGTTTGATTGTTGGGTTGCTTTCATGGATGGCTGTTTTTGCATTAGATAAAATGATTCCGAATAATATCTGGGGGTTCTTTTTATTGCTGATGTGTTCAACAGTGATACTTCTGGTTGTAATATACATTTTAGGGTTGTCAAATTCAGAGCGCCTTATTGTTAATAATATGTATCTGAAGATTAAAAATAATATCCGAAGATGAAAAGTGGTTTAAGAGTATTGGTATATTTATATATATATTCTATCGTCTTCGATGGTATTTTTAGAAAATGGTTGCTCCCGCAATATAGTACTCCCATTATGGCAATAAAACAAGTGTTGGCAGTACTAATATTTATATATGGATGTAGGTATTGGAAATATTTTACCAAATGGGAGATTGGTTCATTGCTCATTGGTTTCATTACTTTCTTGACCACGTTGGCTTTTGGTCATGGAAATATTTATGTGGCGCTATATGGTTGCTTACCTTTTTTCTTCGGAATACCTCTTTGTCTGATTATTAGCAAGATTCTTTACAAAGATGATCTCATACGAATAGGAAAAGTCTTTGTTTTTGTTTTGTTTGTAAACAGTATATTGATAATTGCCCAATATAATCTTCCAATAACACACATCTTGAATTATACTGCAGGAGATGTTGAGCGAATTGAAGATTATGCGATATCTGAATTAGCTGGCGGTTTCAGACCCATGGGTATTTTTTATCATAATACTCATAATTCTTTGTTTTCATTGGTTGCATTGTCTTTTTTGCTCTATTTTTATTTTTTCCGTAAAGGGATTGTCACTAAGTTGTTTCTGATAGTGGTGTTGGTTTTAGATGTAGTGGCATGTGTTTGTTCTGTGTCACGAACGAATATTTTTCTCCATATCGGTCTTATTGCTTTTTTCTTTCTTGTTATTTCCAATTTTAAAACGAAGAGAAATTTTGTGCTATCAATTTTTATTTTCCTACCTATATTTTATTTCTTTGTTCAAAAAACAACATTTTTTACAGGTGCGATTGAAAATCTGGAAAACAGATTTGAAAATGCGAGTGAGGCACAATATGCTGATGAATCGACTTTGCAGGGTACCCTTAATGACATTTGGTATCGTGGAATCCAATATCATGTTAATGCGATGATTAATCCAAAAACATTTGATGGGAGTACTCCTCCTTTTTGGGGATTTGGTCAGGGTATGAGTACGCAAATTGGAGGTCGGATATTGGATGTCGGAGGAGAAAATTCTGGATTTTCATTGGCAGAGTTTGATGGACTGCGAATTATGTGTGAGTCTGGATTGTTATTAGGATGGTTTATCGTCATTCTGAGGTTAGGTTATGTGCTTAGATTTTTTTTAAAAGCATTGCATTATAAAAAGCGTAAACAATTCATGTCGTATTGTTTGTTGCCTGCGTTTTTTGTGTCGTTCTTTTTAACAACAACATGGGGTAATCTCTTTTCTGTAAATATGACATTTGTTATTGGTGGACTTTTTTTAGCATCACAGAAAGATTACAATTGATATTATATGAAAATTCTAGTATATCATCCCACAGGGAATGAGAATGTACGGGCCTTGTTAAGAGCTTTGAAAAAATCTGATATGTTGGAGGCTTTTTCATTCATTCTTTAAAGTTACTTTTGATAATAAGTCTATTTATTGGTATATTGAAAAATCAAAAGTTTAAAATATTAAGTATTTATGTTCTATATGCACATCTATTGTTTTCGACTAATTTAAGTGTACCAACGACAATTCTTATAGTTTCGTTATTCGGAGGTATTATTTATCATTTGTATTATAATTATAATTTGTATGATCATAAATATTGCATCTTTAGGCGGTAGAACGCATCTACTAGATACAGCTCGCGAATTGGCAAAATATGGGCATGTCGTGAGGTTTTATTCATATGTACCAACAAAGCGAGCAATGAAGTATGGACTTCCTAAAGAATCTTCATATACATTATTTTATCTAGTATTTCCATTCCTTGTATTATTTAAACTATTTGGATTTGGCGGATGGAGAGAATATCTATATAATAAGTATTGCGATATCTTGCTAGCCTATTACATGAAACCATGTGATGTCTTTATTGGCCAAAGCCCTTTACATTATTACAGCATTAAAAGAGCAAAAAAGAAGTTTGGCGCTTTAACAATTTTAGAAAGAGGAACAATTCATGTGTTAGATTATCAAAAAAGACTAGAATCTGCAGGATTAAAACCTCAAAATCGTAAACTCATAATAAGAGACTTGAAAGGATATAATAATCCAGACTATATATCTGTTGGCTCTATTCAAGTAAGAGATAGCCTTGTAAAATATGGCATACCATCCCCCAAAATCTTTGTTAATAATTATGGATTTAATCCTCAGTATTTCTCTCCAACAGTTCTTCAAAAAAATAATTTTGATTTATTAATGGTAGGAAGGTGGTCAAAGATGAAAGGAGCTGACATCATACTGGAGGCTTGCAAAAATAAAGGATATTCCTTTTTACATGTTGGGGGATTAGTTGACCCATTTCCCACTTTAAGTAATATGCAACATTTAGATAGTATAGACGAACAGATGTTGTATAAATACTATGCTAAAGCAAGGGTGTTTGTATTGCCATCAAGGTGTGAGGGACTTGCATTGGTTCAACTTCAAGCAATGGCATGTGGATTGCCGATAGTTTGTTCAGCATATAGTGGGGGGAGAGATCTAAAAAAATATATTAAAGAAGGGGAATGGATTTTTGAAATGAAGGAATTTTCTGTATCTGAATTTATACGAAATGTTGATATCGCTTTACATATATCTACAACTCAAATAGGAGAGCGTTCTTATTTAAATGACAAATTTGCGAAAGCGTCGTGGAAAGGATATGGTGAGAGATATCATCTGTTTTTACAAAATACTTTATAGAGAGCTATAGCATAAGATATTGAAATTATATTTGACGAGTATATTGCCCATATAAAAATAAGGCAGTTATTGATTCTATGCGGATAGCAGCTATTCTTACATGTCATAATCGAAAAGAGAAGACTAAATTGTGCTTGTCTTCTTTATTTCATGTTTTGTCGAGTTGTGAAGTGTTCCTTGTAGATGATGGTTCTATAGATGGAACTTCTGAAATGCTTCGAGAATGTTTTCCTCAAGTACATGTGACAACAGGGAATGGGAATTTGTTTTGGAACAGGGGGATGTATGTGGCATGGAAAGAAGCGTTAAAAGGAGACTTTGACTATTATTTATGGTTGAATGATGACATTTCTCTCTATCCGGATTTTTTTGATGAACTTTTAAACTGTTATAATTTGTCGAAAGATAATACAATAATTACTGGACTTGTTGAAGATGAAACTAAGACGAAAATAATTTATGGAGGATATGATGAAAGTAGGAAGATGATACAGCCTTCCTCAGCATTACAAAAAGTAAAGTACATGAATGGCAATGTCGTGTTAGTCTCAAAGGATGTTGTCGAAAGAATAGGAATCCTTGACCCTTACTACCACCATGATTTAGGTGATGTTGATTATGGGTTGAGGGCTATGGAAAACAATATTTCAGTTTATGCAACTCGTAAGGTGGTAGCTTGTGGGAGTGTTAATAATATTTGTAGGGAGAGGAAATGGGGTGTCTCGCTGATAACGCGATTTAGAATTCTTTATTCTCCGTTGGGTTCAAATCCTTCTATTTGTTTTTATTTTCGCAGAAAGCATTATGGCATATTAAATGCATCAGCTTATTATGTTTTTCTACATGTACTCAATCTAATGTCAGATGGTATGGTGCGGATAATCTTCGGGAGAAAGTATATTGGTGGATAATTATTCGTTTTTATGAAGGTCATTCATTACATACCAAGTATAGACCAAACATCTGGTGGTGTCGGCTCGTATATGCAACTTTTATCTAAAGAGTTAGGTAAACTTGTGGAATTGCATGTAGTAACCCACCATTCAAAAAATGAGTTGCAATTAGAAAATTGTCATATTCATTATATAAGTAGATGCTGGTGGCAACCTCGCAAAGTGAAAAAACAGTTTATCAAAATCATGAACCGGCTCAATCCCGATGTGTTTCATGTAAACACTTGCTGGTATCCAATAGCTGCTTACACGGCTATTTGGAATTATAAAGAGTTACATGTTCCTATGGTTTATAGTCCACATGGCATGTTGGAGCCATGGATTCTGAAACGAAACTATTGGTTAAAAAAGCTACCCGCCCTCATGCTCTATCAAAGAAAAGCATTACGGGTAGCTAATGTACTCCATGCGACGGCAGATAGTGAGAAAGATAATTTGCTTCGACTCGGATACAACAAGAACGTAGAAGTTGTTGCAAATGGAATAGATGTTGACGGTATTGACTTGAAAATATCTTGGAGAAGAAGTCGAAAGATATTATTCCTGTCGCGTGTCCATATAAAGAAAGGTATTAACTATTTGATAGATGCAGTTTCTATCTTAAAAAAAGAATTTGCGGATTATACCATCACAATTGCAGGCGAGGGTGATGACTCTTACATAGATGATTTAAAAAGATTTGCCCAAGAGAAAAATGTCTGTCATTTATTCGAGTTTGTAGGAGGAATTTACGGAAACAAAAAGTGGGACTTATATCAACGGTCTGATTTATTCGTTTTACCAACGCATAGTGAGAATTTCGGTATTGTCGTTGCAGAGGCACTCGCGTCGGGAACGCCGGTGATTACAACAAAGGGCACCCCATGGGAAGATTTGGAGACATATCATTGTGGCTGGTGGACGGAAATAGGAACGGAAGGAACTGTTAGGGCACTTAAAGATTTCCTGCAAAAAGATGAGAAAGAACTGGAGGAGATGGGACGTAATGGCAGAAGACTTATCGAAGAAAGATATTCTAATAAGAAAATTGCCAAAGATATGGTCAAGTTATATGAGTCACTCATAAATAAAAACAAAAAATCAAGACAGTCCTAAAGATTGATTCGCTCATTTTTTAGTGGTTTTGTCACAAAAGAAATCTCATGTTGAAAGAAGGGGATAGAATTGTCTCAGATAGAATGGATTTAGAAATAATGCGAAAAAGAATAATATCGAGTAGGGACTGAATTTCAATAACGAGGCAAAGAATATAGTACACAGGATTATTTGATAAGAGTTCTTTGTAAACTTTATAAAAGAATTTTAATGGGAAAGAAATGATTAATTCAATTAAAAAATTCTTAAAGTCAACATCATGGGGAAGAGTACTTTACCAACCATTGAATAATGTTTATAGATTGTATTCTGTTCCAAAAAGGAAACGAATATTAAAGAAGTATGGTTATGATGTTCTAAAAAAGGTTTTTGAAATATCGCGTGAAGAAAATCTTAGGGTGTTTCCGATGTTTGGTACGCTTTTAGGATTTATTCGTGAGGGTGGTTATATACCTTGGGATGATGATCTGGATTTGGGATGCATAAGTCATGATGCAGATACTCCATATAAAATAGCAGATATTTTAATTAACAAGTATGGATTTGAGTTTGTCCGAGGATTCGCATACCGAGGACAAGTGGTGGAATATTGCTTGTCATATATGGGTATGCCGATGGATTTCTTTTTCATGATACCTAAAGGAGACCATATGCTTACGATAAGTTCCTTTTGGAGAAAAGACATGAATTATTCTCATTATAGACAAAATAGTGTATTTACAACAAGACAACCATTGGTTGAAAGATTGGAAACTTATTTTGTCCACGATATTGAGATTGAAGTCCCAACAAACTATGAGGAACTCCTTGTTGCTGCTTATGGTAAGAATTGGAAAACACCAATCAAGGTTGTTACCAGTATTGATGACGGGCAATCAAGCAACAGAGAACTGCAAGACGATTTTTCATATATTTTGAGTTATACTGAGTTTTTGAATAAAGATTTTGGATGATGGCTTTTTCTTTCCAATATGTAAATGAATTTTCTTTCAAGCACAAAATTAAGCGGGCATTATGGAATGTTTGCTATGTGCTACTCTTTCGTTGCACAATTCCACGGCTTAAAATATTCAATAGGTGGAGGAATCTATTATTAAGGATGTGGGGTACAAAGACTTATTATAAAACAGTCTTTTTCCCCTCAACACATATTTGGGCTCCATGGAATTTGTCAACAGGCTGTTCGGTAGCGATAGACAAAGAGGTTGACATTTACAATATGGCACCTATAAATATAGGTCATTTAGTTTCAATTAGCCGTAGGGCTTTTTTGTGTACCTCAACACATGATATCATCGACATTAAGCGGCGACTTGTTTATAAGCCAATAACGATTGGTAATGGGGTGTGGATTGGAGCTGAGGCATATGTAGGTCCTGGGGTAACGATTGGTGATGGTGCAGTAGTTGCTGCAAGGGCTGTTGTTACGAAAGATGTTCCGGCTTGGACGGTTGTAGGTGGAAATCCGGCAAAAATTATCAAGGAACGGCAAGTCGAAAAAGAGAAGTGGTTAGAGGCTTTTGGTCAGTTAGAAAAAACATATCCGATTAACCATAATAAATAAAATAAAAATATCTTATAAAGATGAAAAATACTATTGCAGCAATCATCTTAACAAAAAATGAAGAGCAGCATATTGAAAGATGTATTTCTTCATTGGTAGGAGTGTGTGAGGAAATTATTGTGGTAGATTCTTATAGTACAGATAATACCGTACAAATAGCAAAAGACATGGGAGCAAAAGTCTTTCAAAATACATGGAAGAATTATGCAACACAATTTAATTTTGGTATTAAAAAATGTAACATTCAGTCGGAATGGATTTGGAGGATAGATGCGGATGAATATCTTGATAAAGGTCTTGCAAAAAACGTAAAGGAGGCTATATCAAAATGTCCAGAGCACGTAACGGGAGTTTATGTAAAGAAGCGTATAGATTTCATGGGTAAACCTCTATTACATGGAGGGTGGTATCCTGCATATCATTTAAAGATATTTAGGAAAGGATATGGAGAATGTGAAAATCGGTGGATGGATGAGCATATTAGGCTAACAGAAGGTAAAACTATTACTGTAGAAAAAGGTGATCAGGTGGATTCTAATTTGAATAATCTTACGTGGTGGACTGAAAAACATAATGGTTACGCAACACGTGAAATGGTTGATATGTTGATGACCGAATATGGATTAGATGAACGTAAAAGAGAAATTACTCCAAAGTTCTATGGTACAGAAGAACAGCGTAAGCGTTGGCTTAAAATAAAATATATAAAAACTCCATTGTTTATAAGGCCATTTATTAATTTTGTGTTTCGCTATATTATAAAAGGCGGTTTCCTTGATGGAAAGGAGGGATTCTTGTGGCATATATTACAAGGTTTTTGGTATAGGATGCTTGTAGATGCTAAAATTTTTGAACTAAAGAAGCAATTCAATTGGGATAAAGATAAGATAAAGGAATATCTTATTGACAATTACGTTGGATAAATTATTTCATGAAATTCTCCGTCATCACAACATGTTTTAATCGTGCAGGGACGATTCGGGAGACCATCGAGAGTGCGTTGGTGCAGGACTATCGGGATATGGAATATATCGTGGTGGACGGGGCTTCGACGGATGGAACTTTAGATGTTATTCGGGAATATGAGGACCGTATTGACAAAATTGTTTCCGAGAAGGACAGCGGGATGTATGAAGCTATCAATAAGGGGATTCGTCTGGCAGCTGGTGACGTGATTTGCTTGTTGCATTCTGATGATGTGTTTTATGACAATCGTACGCTCTCTGATGTGGCTACAGCTTTTGAGCAGCACGATGCTGATTTTGTCTATGCTGATGGACTTTATGCGGATGCGAAAAATCCGCAGAAGATTATCAGAAACTGGATTGGCGGACAATACAAACGTTGGAAAGTGCGTATGGGGTGGTTACCATTACATCCCACGTGTTATATCCGGCGGGAGGTGATGCTGCGCGAAGGTTTGTATGATGAGCGTTACAAGATTGCAGCAGACACAGACCTCCTAATCAGATATTTATATGAAAGGAAGTTGCGGGTGGAATATCTGCACCGTTATGTGGTTCGGATGCGCATGGGCGGATTGTCCACCGACCGCCAGAAACGGCAGATGATGTGGAATGAGGATGTGGAAATCTATCGTTCGCATGGTTTTGCTCCCGTTTCCGCGAAGTTGATGAAGATGGCATGGAAGGTGCCGCAATTCATATCGGCGAAGTTTGTCCGCATATAGGCGAAATATGAAAAATACTCAGTAAAGATTGATGGGGCAGAATTTTTTCTTTCAGTTGTTACGAAATGAGCTTTGGCGCAAGGGTGATGTTCCCGATGCGCTGACTTTCGAGGAGTTTGATGTCGTGAATGTCATGGCGCGCGAGCAGACGGTGGCGGGGCTGGTGTGCAACGCTATTGTCAGAAACAATGTGCGGACGGGCGACGACAACGCCATGCGTGCGATGGCGGTGAAGGTCAATCACGAGCGCAGGGCGATGAAGATGGCTGAGGTGCTCCGCGTGTTGACCGCGTGTTTGGATAAGCATCGTGTGAACTATGTGGTGTTCAAGGGGCAGACACTTGCGGAGTTGTATCCTGAACCTGTCATGCGAACGCTGGGCGATATCGATTTCTATTGTGCGCCGGCTGATGAGGAGCGGGCACGGCGGGCTGTTGAGCAGGAGATGGGTGTGACTGTCGATGTGGTTGAACTTGACAAACATCATAGTTTTTATTACGACGGCATCCGCATCGAACTGCACTACCGCATGGAAACGTTTGGCTCTTCCCGCCATCAGCGCTATTTTGATGCGCTTGTTGAGCGCACCATGAGCAAGCCTTCGAGCATGCAGATAGGCGCTTTGTCGGTGAAAACCATGCCGCCGATGATGACGATACTCGTCTGTTTCAAGCACTTGTTCAACCATTTCCTGGTCGAGGGCGTCGGTTTGCGACAGATTTGCGACATGGCGATGCTGTTCTCGCGGTATCATGACGAGATTGATGCGGACGAGTTATGGCACCATCTCAGTATGTTGGGCTATGCGAAGGCATTCAAGGCGGTGGGTGCTCTGACGGTGAAACACGTCGGATTTCCGGCAGAGGCATTTCCTTTCGCCCTCACGAAGCGTGACTACCGATGGGCAGACAGGATGATGAAAGAGGTGTTGAAACGAGGAAACTTCGGGAAGTATCACCGCCGTGAGACACAGGACGGTGCGGCAAAAAGCCTCGAGACGGCACGGATAGCTTTCGGTCATTGTGCGCGTTTCCTGCCTCTGGCTCCGTGGGACATCCTTTGCCTGATGCCCCGACGGGTGTCTGTCACGATGAAAAAATATCTCGCATGATGTGAGGGAATCGAATACTATGGACACATGAAAAATGCTTGCCGGTTTTGGCAAGCATTTTTTTCCTGACTTCGTCAATGCGCCACCCAAATTAAGATTTGTTGCCAGATATGTCGAAAAGTGGTTTCACTGCGAGGTGCTTCTCCGTCAAGAAGAGTGTCTTAGTGAAGTAAGTCCCGTTTTTAGGCATCCTTACCCTGATTGTCGTGATAGTTTTGGCTGCCTCAAGCACCTTATCGACACTCATCCCAATCTTGTTAATGGCAATGAGTCGCTCCAGTTCCTTATATACCTTATAGGCGATGAAGCAAATGCAGACATGTGCCTCTATCCTACGTTCTGTAAAATGAAACATCGGACGCATTTCCAGAGTTCCTTTTGAAATACGGAATGCACGTTCCACCACCCAGAGTCCATGATACTCGGCAATGACACGCTCGGCGTCAAGGTCTGTATTGGTGATGTAGCCCTTGAGTCCGTCCCACTGGCAGTCCTCTGCAATCTTCTCTTCGCTGATGACGACTTCTATGTCCTTGCTGATTTCAAGAAACTTGTTGTAGCCACGCTTGTTCACCTGACTCTTCGTGATGCGTCCGGTCTTATAGGCTTTTCTCAATCGGACAATTCCGCGGTCACGGTTGTAGGCATCCTTCTTTGCACGCTTGTCGGAATAACTGACGATAAGTCTTTCCCCATTCTCACGTTTGTAGTCGTAACAGGCTTTATCAACCTTCTCTAAAGAGAGAATCCATTGCTTCACGCTTGCGCTCTCGCTCTTGATGCGGGCTCCAAGTATGTAGTTGTAGCCAGCCTCCTGCAGCAAAGTGACATTGTTCTTGTTCATCAAGCCTGAGTCTGCCACCACAACAAAATCTTTCCCCAGATTGAAACGCTGCTTGAAGTCATCTATCATTGGTATCATGGTGAAGCCCTCATACTGGCTGCCGTTGAACAGAGAGTATGAAAGCGGGTAGCCTCCTTCTGATACAAGCAGACCGAGTATAACCTGTGACTCTGCCGTCTTTCCATCCTTTGAAAACCCCGGTTCACGCAATACGTCCGTCTGTGCTGTCTCAAAGTAGAGCGTCGTCACGTCGTAGAACATCAATCCAATCTTGCCTCCGAACAGTTTCCGGGTGTGCTCTACGCTAATCTGCTGCGCAAGCTCCATCTGGGTATTGTAGAGCTTGTCCATGTAGCGATAGATGTGGTTGAGGTCAACATCTTCATCATAATATGACTTCAGGTAATCTACTGTGGCAAGTTTGCTTCTGGGCTGCGACACCCTTGCGATTACCAAATGACGCAGAATCTCATCGGGAATCCGGTTGAAGCCGATGCTGTCATAGACTTGATCAAGCAGAAGCCGAGTACCGTTTATCAACACGTTGTCAATATTGCTAAGGAAACGCTCTGTCTCCTCGACTTCCTTTCCCTTGCGGTCATCAAAGTCAAGTTCTTGCTGACCGCCAAATGAACGTATCCATGCAGCAGCCTTATCGCATAATGAATGTATTTCCTCTTCGGATGTAGAGGAGCCAAACGATTTTATTTCTTTATACTTTCCACTCGCTTTACTGACCACTACCACACTTGTAGAGCCGGAACGATTGTGTTTCTTGCGTACATACATGGTGCAAAGGTACACGTTTTTCGCTTGCGCCACCCAAACCACCCAATAATTTTACGTAACTCGCTGATTATCATTGTGCGCTATATGATGGCGCAAAAAAGTGATGAAGTCAGGGGACACATGAAAAATGCTTGCCGGTTTTGGCAAGCATTTTTTTGTTTGTTTTTGAGTAGTTGTCCCAACAGTTCCCGTGGGTCTAAAACATCTGAATCTTATAGGCTAATGTCACTGTTATCAGGTTTTGCTTGGCATTTCCGAGTAGGGTTTTTGCCCTTTCAGAGCGTGCCAGTTTCCTGACAGGCAGGTGATAGGTGGCTTCAACGGCGAGATTCTTGAAAGAGAACTCGGCACCAAAGGGAATGAGCAGGTCGCCGGAACGAATATCTTTCTTGATTTTACTCTCGACATCATTGACAATCGACTTTGCCTTAACAACTCTTGAGAGGTGCAATCCGGTAAAGATGTTGAGGTTTTTCATGACGTAATACCGCAGTTTGTATTGTGTATTGAGAAAGTCGAACTTGTAATAATATGGACCTGCAGAAGGTAAAGAGCCGTCTTCGTTGGGTATGACGTTGTTATGATAGACATTATCGGAACCGACACGGGCGTACATCAAATCGAAACAAACGGCAAATCGCTCTGTGATATGCGACTCAACAAATACTCCGGCATTGACTCCAATCTTTGCATCGCCACCGAGTGACGACAGGTTTGAGTAGGCAATACCGGCTTTTGGTCCGACATATAAATCCCATGGGTCGAACCATGGTTTTCGCTCCTGTGCTACGCTGACGATGGAAGCGGTCAGCAAAGCGGAAATAATCAATAGTTTTCTCATTCTCTTTCGTATTTGGTTGCAAAGATAGTGAAAAGCCCCAACAATACAAAACGAATCTGTCACTTTTTTATTTTAGGTGTATTTTACTTCATGAAAATTTAATTCAAATTAACAAAATTAGTATTCTTTTGAGCAGAAAGTTTTACAACCAAAAAGTTGAAAAATAGGAATGAAAAGCGGAAAGTTTGTGGAATAAATATACAAATTGCGCATTTTGTCGATGCTATTTTCGGAGTTGGTTTGTGAAAGTGCCACTTTCAGGTTGCAAAAGTTCAACTTTGGGAATGTAAAAGTTGAACTAACAGACCTTAAAAGTTTAACTTTTTGGGCGTTATTCCGGCATTTTTCGAGGGTAAAATTTGCCTTTTTAGGGTGAATTGCTTGATAGTCAACGGGTTGCGAAAATGCTCATGTTTTGCGTGTAGGCGACCGACGTTCAACTTGCTTCCAAATATCGCAAGCATTTGGCGTTTCGTTGACTTTTCGGGTTGTTAACGAAGTTTAATTTCAGGTACCGTTATGGTTCTTTGATGAGCGATTGGTGGTAAAAGTGGAGTCCGTTGTTTTGTTGACGTGAATTCTATATAGTTGCGAATGTTCAATAAAAAATGCTAATGGTTTTTGTCGTTTGGGCTTTTTTTTCTACTTTTGGAGCTTGAAAAATGAGATAAGGATGAAAAAGAATAGTAAATACATTGCATTGATTATATTTGCACTGATGCCCTTTTCGGGTGTCGCACAGAAGATTACGTTGGGTTCTTGCGACGTGAAAGACGGAACGATTACCGGAACCTATCAAGGCGAGATGGCGGGTGGAAAGCCCCACGGAAAGGGGCGCACCGTCTATCAGAACGGAAACATCTACGAGGGAGACTACGTGAAAGGCAAACGGCAGGGCGACGGTGTCTATACCTTCAACGACGGCGAACGCTATGAGGGCAAGTGGTTTCAGGGGCATCAGCACGGTTTCGGCACCTTTTATTTTCAGAACGACAATAAGTATGTGGGCTATTGGTATAAGGACTACCAGCAGGACGAAGGCACCATGTTCTACTATAACGGCGACAAGTATGAAGGCAACTGGTATCAGGACAAGCGTTCGGGAAAAGGGCGCTACACCTTCGCCAGCGGTGCCTATTATGACGGCGAGTGGAAAGACGACATGAAAAACGGGAAAGGTTTTTATGATTGGGGCAACGGTACGACCTACGACGGCATGTGGCTCAACAACGAGCGGTCGGGGAAAGGTGTCTTCAAATATGCCGACGGCGATGTGTACGACGGTCATTGGAAGAACGATGTGCAGCACGGGAAGGGTGTCTATCGCTTCAGCAACGGCGATGTGTATGAAGGCGACTATGCACACGGAGAGCGCACGGGAGAAGGCATCTTCAAAATGGCGAACGGCGCACGATATACCGGGCATTTCGACAATGGTGAGCGCTCAGGAATCGGAGTGTTCATCTGGCAGAACGGCGATTCATACACCGGCGCATGGAGCAACGACCAGCAGAACGGGAAAGGAAAACTCGTGAAGCGAAACGGCGACGTGATTGAAGGAACGTTCAAGAACGGACAGATGGACGGCGAGATGACCATACACTATCAGAACGGCGACCGCTTCAGGGGAACCTACCGTAACGGCAAGCGCAACGGTCCGGCGAAAGAGCAAACGAAAGACGGAAAGTTCTTCGAAGGGACCTACGTCAACGGTGAGCGCGACGGGAAGTTTGTTGAGAAAGACCGCAACGGACATGTGACGGCACGCGGAGAATACCGCAACGGCAGACGCATAGCAGAGTAGGGAGATGCCCGTCGGAGTTGGCAAGAAAAAGAAACGAACATGATAATAGACACATTAGCGCATTTTGAGGATTACGTCAAAATGCATCCACTGTTTGATGAAGTGGCAAAATTCCTGCGCAATAACCGCCTTGCGGAAATGCCCGAAGGCATCTATCCCGTCAAGGGCGATGACGTGACGGTCAACGTGCAGATTCAAAACGGAAAGACCCGCGACGAGGCAAGCCTGGAGGCACATCGCCGGATGATTGACATCCAGGTGCCTATCAGCACGGATGAGACCTATGGCGTGTCACCTCTGGAAAGCCTTCCTGAAACGGATTTCGACGAAGAGCGTGACTGCAGCTTATGGCATGGGACGGCAGCCGAGAACTATGTGACGTGCACGCCGGACATGTTTGTCGTATTCTTTCCGCAAGACGCACACGCACCCCTCATCACTCCCGCTGCGAAACTGAAAAAAGCGGTCTTTAAAGTGAAAGTATAAGCATCGTGAAAAAACAGACAAAGAAACATATCGGACTCGTGAAGAACGACGCATGGCTGGAACCATTCGAGGAGGCTATCGTCGGACGGCATGAGCACGCCTCGTGGAAATTGAACCAGTTGACCGGTAACGGCAAAATGAGCCTGGCGGATTTCGCCAGCGGACACGACTACTACGGCTTGCACCGGACTGCCGACGGATGGGTGTTCCGCGAGTGGGCACCCAACGCTACGCAACTGTATCTGATAGGCGATTTCAACGATTGGAAGGAGGATGAAGCCTTCCGTGCCCAACCCGTCTCGGAAACGGGAAACTGGGAACTGACCATGCCCGCCGACGTGTTGCATCATGGCGACCATTACAAGATGAGCGTCCACTGGAACGGCGGACAGGGAGAGCGCATCCCTGCATGGACAAGGCGGGTGGTGCAAGACCCGCAGACACACCTTTTCTCCGCACAAGTGTGGGAGCCGGAGGAGCCTTATCGGTGGAAGAAAAAGCGTTTTAAGCCGCAGACCGAGCCACTACTTATCTATGAATGCCACGTCGGCATGGGACAAGATGCCGAGCGGGTAGGGACGTATGTGGAGTTCCGGGAGAAAATTTTGCCGAGAATCGTAGCCGACGGCTACAACTGCATCCAGATCATGGCTGTGCAGGAGCACCCTTACTATGGCTCGTTCGGCTATCATGTGAGCTCATTCTTTGCTCCCTCCAGTCGTTTCGGTACACCGGAGGAACTGAAAGCGCTCATCGATGCTGCCCACCAACAGGGAATAGCCGTGATTATGGACCTTGTTCATTCGCACGCCGTGAAGAACGAGCGTGAAGGATTGGGCAATCTCGCAGGTGATCCCTGTCAGTATTTCTGCACGGGCGACCGCCGTGAGCATCCGGCATGGGACTCGCTTTGCTTCGATTACGGGAAAGACCAGGTGTTGCACTTCCTGCTGAGCAACTGCAAGTATTGGCTGGAAGAGTATCATTTCGACGGCTTCCGCTTCGACGGCGTTACGTCGATGCTCTATTACAGTCACGGACTTGGAGAAGCGATTGGCAGTTATGCTGACTACTTCAACGGACGCCAAGACGACGATGCCATCTGCTATCTCACGTTAGCCAACCTGTTGATTCACGAGATTCGTCCCCATGCGCTCACCATTGCTGAGGAAGTCAGTGGGATGCCGGGGCTGACCGTGAAGTTCAATCAGGGCGGATATGGTTTCGACTACCGCATGGCGATGAACATTCCCGACTATTGGATAAAACTGATTAAGGAAGAAAAGGACGAGGATTGGAAGCCGAGCGCTCTCTTCTGGGAAATGAAAAACCGCCGCGCCGACGAGAAAACCATCAGTTATTGCGAGAGTCACGACCAGGCACTCGTCGGCGACAAGACGATTATTTTCCGGCTGGTCGATGCCGATATGTACTGGCATTTCAAGAAAGGAGACGAGAACGAAACGGTGCGTCGTGGTATAGCCCTTCACAAGATAATCCGTTTGGTGACCTTGGGCACGATGAACGGCGGCTATCTGAACTTCATGGGAAACGAGTTCGGACACCCGGAATGGATAGATTTCCCGCGCGAAGGAAACGGATGGAGCCATCAATATGCCCGCCGGCAGTGGAACTTGGTTGATAATCAAGAGCTTTGCTATCACTGGTTGGGCGATTTCGACCGTGAGATGCTGCAGATGGTCAAGAATGAGCCACACTTTGCAAAGACACCAGTCACGGAAATCTGGCATAACGACGGCGATCAGGTGCTTGCATTCATGCGTGGCAATCTGCTGTTTGTGTTCAATTTCTCACCACAGCATTCCTATACTGACTACGGTTTCCTGGTTCCTGCCGGTAGCTACGGGACCGTGCTGAACACCGACTCGGCGACTTTCGGCGGCAATGGCTTTGCTGACGACGCGATGACACACTTCACAAATCATGATGACCTCTACACCCCTACAGGTAAGGAGTGGCTGAAACTCTACCTTCCTGCACGTTCAGCGGTTGTGTTAAAGAAAAACGAGGAGAATTGATGAAAAAGCGAAAAGTTTCCAGGTTGATGCATCTGACGTGCGCAGTGCTTTTCTGCACCGTCACATTCCTGTATCTCTATTATTATCAGGCGCATGTATTGACCGTCATACAGCATGTGCTCTCAGGCGGAAACACCCATTATGACCGCACGATAGGTGCCATCCTGTTGACCTTGACGCTCTATCTGGTGCACTTGGCGGTGTATGGCATCACGCGTCTGAATAAGCGTATGCATGCCTTTACCTATTTCCCATCGATACTGTTCTTGACGGTGTTGACCAGTGGTCCGCAGCCACCGAATGCGCCGTTCCTCTTTGGCAACTGGACTTGGGTGGCACCGCTGCTGCTCATCATTTATGTCTTCGTTGTCTATCTGTCGAAAAAGATACAACCCTATGAGGTGGAAATCAATTCGAAGGGATTCTTCTCGCAGCTGATGTGGATCAATGTATTTACGCTGGTGCTGATGTTTATCTTCGTCGGGCTGTTCAGTAATCATAATGATGTGTTCCATTACAAGGCAAAAGTGGAAGTCTGCATTCAGGACGACAAGCTGGACGAGGCATTGGAAGTAGGGAAGAACGCTCCGGTAACCGACAGTACGCTGACCATGCTGCGTGCCTATGCATTGGCACGGAAAGGAGAACTGCCGGAGAGATTGTTCGAATATCCGCTGACGGGGGGCAGTAAGGCGTTGCTTCCTGACGGCAAGAATGTGAACCCGCTGCTGCTTTCGGCAAAGCGTATTTTGAGGTACTCCAAGAAAAGAATCGTGTCGTCCGATTACAAGTTGATGGCACTCTTGATGGATAGGAAGTTAAAGGAGTTTGTCGTAAAGTATGGAGAGTATAAGTTACGTCCAGACACCGTGACAAACCGACAGGCTGCCGACACTACGGCTATCCCCAAGCATTATCGTGAGGCACTGGCAATCTATTATCATCATCGAAATGGTGTGATGGGACAAGATACAGCTATGGCAGCAGACTATGCCGATTTCCTTGTGTTGAAGAAAAAATATGGAAATCAAAGTCCTGCGACGGTCAAAGATAAATATGGAAAGACCTATTGGTGGTATTACTTCTACCAATAGGTCTCTGACCACTTAATATTCAGCGTGCCAATTATTTTCCAGCCAGCTTCTCCCGGATATAGGCAAGCGCCTTTATCCAATCTGTGTCCAACGAGAATTGGGTAAGGAAATTGTTGTTACCGCAATACGCATTCACAAACGCCAAGTCCGTGTCGTTGAAGCGGGGATTCTGCAGTGTTGCCTCCTTGAAGGCATTGATGACATTGCTCCTGTCTTTCTTCTTGTTGGCTTTTGTGAGCTTACTGGTAAACAGGTTAACGAACTCATACATGGCAAACGCTTGGTAGTCGAGCATGTATGCAGAACTGTCAGGCATCACCTCGCGCGATTTCTGCGCCATGTAGTTGAGCGCATCCACCTTGAAGGTCGCCACCTTGCGCAATTCCAAGGCTTTGTTCTCATTGTTGGCTACTTCCGTGGACATGCGGAGGATTTCCTGATAAACATCCTGTGCGGATGTGTTGACAATTGCCATGCACAAAAGTGCGGCTCCTAATATTAGTCTTTTCATGGTTCAATAGTGTTATTTCATTAATTATCTGTGATTTTATTTGCTTACTCGCTTTTGGTTTCTTGCGACAAAATCTTTCCATCCCCTGTAAGATACCTGGGATTCCGGACGACCGTCTTGCATGAAATGGCAATAGGCTGCTCCGAGCGCATCCGTCGCATCCATGAAGCGCGGCATCTCTTGTGCGTCGAGGTTCAGCAGTCTTTGCAGCATGCCTGCCACCTGCTCCTTCGAGGCTTGTCCGCGTCCGGTAATTGCCATCTTGATTTTGAGTGGCGCATATTCGTGAATCGGTATGTCGTGATGGATGGCAGCCGCAATGGCAACCCCTTGTGCGCGTCCGAGTTTCAGCATCGATTGCACGTTTTTGCCAAAGAACGGAGCTTCGATAGCCATCTCGTCAGGCAGGTACTCGTCGATGATGCCGGTCACGCGCTCGAAGATTTTTCCCAGTCGCAGGTACGGGTCGCCCATCTTTCTGAGGTCGATAACCCCCATGGCAACCATCTCAGGCTTGTTGGCGATGACTTTTATCACGCCGTAGCCCATTACGTTCGTTCCCGGGTCGATTCCGAGAATAATCTTCTCCGTTGTTCTTTTGGCTTTCCTGTTGTTCATGCCGTTCAGACCGATTTGGTTTCTATCTATCCATATAAGGATTGTGTTTGAGTTCTTCTCCTATGGTTGTCTGCCCTCCATGTCCCGGCAGGACAATCGTTTCGTCGGGAAGTTGTGCCAGCGTGCGCAGGCTTTGTATGATTTGCATCATGCTGCCGCCTTGCAAATCGGTCCTTCCGATAGACATTTGGAAAAGCGTGTCGCCCGTGAAGAGTACGTTCTCCTTTTTGTTGTAGAAGCATACCGAGCCTCGTGAGTGTCCAGGAGTCGGGATAATTTGCAGTGTCTGGTTTCCGAACGTAATGTTCTTATCTTCTTCGAAAAACCTCTCAACGGCAGGGTATTCTTCTTCGAGCTGCATGTGGTAGAATGTTTCTGCCTGTGCATGCAGATTGTTCATCATCCGCTCGTCTTCCTTAGCAATTTCCGGACGCAGTCCGAACTGCTCGAAGATGGTGGTATTGCCGAAATTGTGGTCGAGGTGCCCGTGGGTAGCCAGCAGGCGTTTCGGGGTAAGTCCGTTCGTTCGGATATAGTCCACGATGGCAATCCGTTCTTCGTCATAGAATGCTCCGCAGTCGATGATTACACATTCCTTGGTCTCATCGCTTACGACGTAGCAATTCTCGTCGAGCATATTGCAGATAAACCGCTGTACGTTAATCATATAGGTAAATAGATTAAATATTTTTCTTTAAACCATTCTTCGTCAAACCAGTTGCTGATTTCCATTACTTCGATGCTTTTGCGGAAGGGATGGATTTCCCCGTCGATATTCCCGCCTTTCAGGCAAAAGATGCCGTTAGGCATTGCGTTCTGATGTTTGTTGGAAATGTTCTTGCGCACCAATTTGCACAAGTCGGGTAGTGGCATTACCGCCCTGCTGACAACGAAGTCGAATTTCTCTTTCTCTTCCTCTCCACGTATTTGCATGGCTTGCACGTTGCTCAGTCCGACGGCTGTGGCAATTTCCTTGGTGACGAGTATTTTCTTTCCCGTTCCGTCAATCAGTTTGAATTGGCATTCGGGGAACATGATGGCAAGTGGAATGCCCGGGAATCCGCCTCCGGTTCCTAAATCGAGGATGCGTGTTCCTTTTTTGAAGTTCAAGGCTTTTGCGATGCTCAGTGAATGGAGTACATGGTGCAGATAGAGATGCTCAATGTCTTTTCGTGAAATGACGTTGATTTTCTCATTCCATTCGCGGTAGAGCGTGCCAAGCTGTTCAAACTGTCTGCCTTGCTCCTCGCTGAGGTGGGGGAAGTATTTCAATATCTCGTTCATATCTTTAGCCATTTTTTCAGGTCACTGTATTCTACGTCCACATGGATTTCCCCCTTCAGCCTGTTGGCAATCTCACCACTTATATATATAAATGTAATGCTATTCTCGTTGAGCAAGAAATTGTGCGAAGGGTAGGCATCCCTGCTGGCGAAGAATCCTTCCTGCAGGAGGTCGTCAGTGCTCTTGTCTTCTTGTTTGCCCAGTTGCTTTAGGATGACTGCCCCGACAGCCGACTCAGAGCCGTCGTCAAGGATATCGCTCAGTGAAAGTATCTTTCCCGAGCGCTCATCGATATTCCTCGCGAGCGTGTATTCCGTATTTTGTTCTCCGGAAATGATGCTGATGTTTGCGATATAGTTTGTGATGCCCTCTTTGCCGCCTTGTGTTTTTGTCGTCACCTCGAAAAATTGCTGACCGTATGCCTTGTTGGCTTCTTTCTGAAAGATTGGGGTGTAAAATTCCCGATAGTCATTGATGTATCTTTTCACGAAAGAGTCAACAGCTTCTTTCGGCGATAAACTCATGGTCGTGAGCGACAGGTAGTCGGGTACCAATATACCGCTCCTGATGAGGCTGTCGTTAATCTGCCGTGCGTGCTCTCCCTTTGCAATCTTAATGTCCAACTTCAAGATGCATTGAGGAGCGTTCATGTCAGAAGTTAGAGTGGCGACAGTGTCGATGGCGATGCTGTCGAACTCAATGCCAGAAGGACGTTGTGTATGGTTGCTGTCCTTGCAACAAGTCAGAGCCGTTACAAGG
This sequence comes from Prevotella sp. Rep29, assembly GCF_019551475.1. Lineage (NCBI taxonomy): Bacteria > Pseudomonadati > Bacteroidota > Bacteroidia > Bacteroidales > Prevotellaceae > Prevotella > Prevotella sp. Rep29. The sequence goes on along the minus strand of NZ_CP047159.1, from coordinate 1,478,630 downwards.
ATGAGGAATATGATTGCTGTGAACTGTCGTTTCATTTCAACTTTGTTGATTCGTCGCTGCAAAAGTAAAGAAAATAATTGAGAAAAGGAGTTTTATGCGCAAGTATTTGTTGAAAACGGCAAATATAAGAGCGTATTCAACCTAAATCAGTCATGAGAACGATTAGATATTCTGAATACAAAGTCTAATGTCCGATTTGGATTCAAGAGACTTGTTCGGCAATGATTTCTCAACGTGCCTCTTCCTTGATGCTCAAGAAATATCCCAGTTTGTGGAATTTGAAAAGCAGTAAAGAGGGGTGTGCTGAAATCAGATTCTTGCGTATCGGTTTTTGAGTAATGCGGTATAACGCTCGTATAATGCCGTCCAACCTGTTCTTTTTGAGGCGGTTGGCTGTGGTGAGCAGTTGGGAGAATCCCTCGAGTTGGTCCTTATATTTATATAATGTGTGTAAAGCCGTTTCCGTTTTTTGGAGATAAGCGAGGTTGTCTTCAAAATCCACGAAGAGCACGGGATTATCAATGTGACTGATGGTGATGCTGTTCTCTTTTAATGTCCGTCCCCATAACACATCCTCGTAGCCATATTCCTTAATCTGTTCATCGAACGGATGTTTGATGAGCACTTCCCGCTGCACTAAGAAGTTTGAAGTGTGAAACTGCTGGTAAGGGTGTCTCGTCCGTTGCTCGCAGGAGTGAGCTTCTTCTCCCTCCACCTCATACAAATATCTGAGATTGCCCTTCCATCTGCGGTCGTCCCTACGCAGAATATATCCGCCATCGATGACCTGAGCCGCATCAGTCGCCAGGTAGTTGCGGATGACGTCTTTTCCGACAGACATGTCGCTGTCGATGAAAAGCAACCATTCGTACTGGGCTTCTCTTGTCAGCAGATTCCGGATGGCAGCCCTTCCTGTGTTTTTTCCTTGAACGATATGCCTGCAATTCTCCAAGTCCAGTATTGCTTTGTTTGCCGCAATCGTCTCCTGATTGGTCGAACCGTCTTCCGCAACGATGATTTCATAGCGGAAATCGCTCCGCAGTGAGATATCTGCAGCCTGGCGCGACAATTCCTCCACCAACTGAGAGCAATTGGTATTGAAGGCGGGCAGCAATATGGACAGTTGGTTCGTCATATTCGTTTGCAAAAATAGAAAGAAAAAACGAAAAACCTTTTGTAATAGGAAAAAAATGTGTACCTTTGCACCCGCTATTACGAGATAATGGCATGAGATTCAAATTTTTAATTCAAATTTTAAGTAAAAATGGCAACAAAAATCAGATTACAGCGCGGCGGTCGTAAGGGCTATGCTTTCTATCGTATCGTTATCGCTGACGCAAGGGCACCACGTGATGGTAGATTTACTGAGAAGATTGGTACGTACAATCCGAATACCGATCCAGCCACAGTAGATTTGAATTTCGATCGCGCCCTGTATTGGGTGGAAGTCGGTGCGCAACCGACAGACACAGTTCGTAACATCCTTTCAAACGAAGGCGTCTATCTTATGAAACACCTGCGCGGTGGCGTAAGAAAAGGAGCGTTTGATGAGGCTACAGCCCAGAAAAAGTTCGACGCATGGAAGGAAGAGAAACTGAAAGGTTTTGAGGCTGTTCGCGAGAAGAATGCGAAAGCAAAGAAAGATGCAGCAGCAAAGAATCTTGAGGAAGAGAAAAAGAAGAACGAAGAAATTGCAAAGAAAGTAGCTGACAAGAAAGCTGCTGAAGTAGCAGAGGAAACTCCGGCAGAGGAAGCTGCAGCAGAAGAAACTGTTGAAGCTCCTGTTGAGGAACCCGTTGCAGAAGAGCCGAAAGTAGAAGAAGCTCCTGTTGAGGAACCGAAGGCTGAGGAAGCACCTGCAGCAGAAGAAGCTCCGGCTGAAGAGCCTGCTGAAGCATAATCTTGGCAATGAAGGAATGAAAGGGAGAGTGTGCAGCCTTTTGCACATTCTCCCTTTATTTTTGCTGACCAATTCAACTTGATTTGCTGACCAAATTCACTTGATTTGGTAATCAAATTCACTGAATTTGGTCACCAATTTCACTGAATTTGGTTGGAAAAACCTGTACTTTCAATTTCGCTTATGCAGACTTTCGCATGATGAGAAGTCCTTTTTTGCATCAAACTAACACTAATTTGGCATTATTATCATGCGCAAATTTGGTTGGCACAATTTTTTTTAATAACTTTGCGCATTAATTATAAATAATGTAATAAACTAACCAATATGTCAAAAAAGTTTGCAGAACATAGCGGTCTTCATCTGACCGCCACCAATCAAGATATGCTGGAAGCGTGGAAACGCCATGACGTGTTCCGGCGCTCAGTAGATGAGCGCGAGGGATGTCCTCAGTTTGTTTTCTATGAAGGTCCCCCTTCAGCCAACGGACATCCAGGCATCCACCATGTATTGGGACGTGCAATCAAAGACGCCTTCTGTCGTTATAAGACGATGAAGGGCTATCAAGTGAAACGTAAGGCAGGTTGGGATACCCACGGATTGCCTGTGGAGCTGAGTGTAGAGAAAGCCTTAGGTATTACAAAGGCGGATATCGATAATCCGGCTTCGCCTAAAAATGTGTCTATCGAGGAATACAACCGCCGGTGCCGTGAGAACGTGATGATGTACACAGCCGAGTGGCGCGACCTGACCGAGCGTATGGGATATTGGATAGACCTTGATGACCCGTATATCACTTACGACAATAAGTACATCGAAACATTGTGGTGGCTCCTGAAACGGTTGTATGACAACGGTCTGCTATATAAGGGATACACCATTCAGCCATACTCTCCGGCAGCCGGAACAGGACTCTCCAGCCATGAGTTGAACCAGCCGGGGTGTTATCGCGACGTGAAAGATACGACTTGCACGGCACAGTTCTCTATCAAGACTCCGAAACCCGAAATGGCAGAGTGGGGCAAACCCTATTTCTTGGCATGGACGACAACGCCATGGACACTGGCAGCAAACTCAGCTCTCTGTGTAGGACCTAAGATTGATTACGTGGCGGTTCAGAGCTATAATCCATACACGTCAGAGCCGATTACGGTGGTGCTGGCTGAAGCTCGTCTGAACGCCTACTTCAAGGAAGAAGGAAAGGATGGAGACCTGCAGGCTTATAAGGCAGAAGACAAGGTGATTCCCTGGAAAATCGTCGGACGCTATAAGGGAACGGACTTGGAAGGAATTGCGTATGAACAGCTCATCCCTGGCATCCGTCCTGTGCAGGATGGCGCTTTCCGCGTGATACCAGGCGATTACGTAACGACGGAAGACGGTACGGGTATCGTGCATATTGCTCCGAATTTCGGTGCCGATGACGCCTTTGTTGCCAAAAAGGCAGGTGTTCCGCCTATCGTGTTGATTGACCAGAAGGGAGCTGAACGCCCGGTGGTTGATTTGGAAGGAAAATATTTCAAGATAGAAGATCTGGACCAAGATTTCGTCAGCAAATATGTCAATAGAGAGGTGTGGGACAGATATGCAGGGCGTTATGTCAAGAATGCGTACGATGAAAATCTTACGGATAAAGACGAGACGCTGGATATCACCATTTGCATGGACCTGAAAGCCCAGAATAAGGTTTTCAAGATAGAGAAACATACCCATAATTATCCGCATTGCTGGCGTACGGACAAGCCCGTGCTCTATTATCCGCTCGACTCTTGGTTTATCCGTTCAACGGCATGTAAGGACAGAATGGTCGAGTTGAACAAGCAAATCAACTGGAAGCCGGCATCAACGGGAACCGGACGCTTCGGCAACTGGCTTGAGAACCTGAATGACTGGAACCTGTCCCGTTCGCGCTTCTGGGGAACACCACTTCCCATCTGGCGTGATGAAGACGGCAAGGAAATCTGCATCGGGTCGTTGGAAGAACTGTACAATGAAATAGAGAAAAGTGTGAAAGCCGGCATCATGGACGTGAATCCTTTCAAGGAAAAAGGTTTTGTTCCTGGTGATATGTCGCAAGAGAACTATGATAAGATAGACGTTCACCGTCCTTATGTGGACAATATCGTGCTTGTGAGCGAAACGGGAAAACCGATGAAGCGCGAGACAGACCTTATTGACGTTTGGTTCGATTCAGGCGCTATGCCGTATGCACAGGTTCATTATCCTTTCGAAAATAAGGATGAAATCGACAAGGGACTGGCGTTCCCGTGCGATTTTATCAATGAGGGAGTTGACCAGACACGCGGTTGGTTCTTTACCCTGCATGCCATTGCAGCGATGGTGTTTGACAATGTGGCGTATAAGAATGTGATTTCAACCGGATTGGTGCTCGACGCAAAAGGCAATAAGATGAGCAAGCGTTTGGGCAACGTGACCAGTCCTTTTGAAATGATAGAGAAACACGGTGCCGATGCTGTCAGATTCTATATGATGACCAATAGCGAGCCGTGGGACAACCTGAAGTTTGACCCGGAAGGAGTGGCAGAAGTGGGACGCAAATTCTTCGGAACACTCTACAATACCTACTCATTCTTTGCATTATATGCAAATGTGGATGGCTTTGACAGCAAGATGCCGGAAGTCAAATATGACGAACGTCCTGAAATCGACCGTTGGATTCTGTCTTCACTCCACTCTCTGGTGAAGAAGGTTGATGCCGAATTGCAAGACTATGACCCGACACGTGCCGGCAGACTGATTGCTGCCTTCGTGAATGACGACCTCAGTAACTGGTATGTGCGTCTGAACCGTAAGCGTTTCTGGGGAAAAGAGATGAGCACAGACAAGTTGTCGGCATATCAAACCCTCTACACATGCTTGCTGACCATCTCCAAACTGCTGGCACCTTTTGCGCCGTTCTATGCCGACGAGCTTTATTGCGACCTGGGTGGCTCATGTGACAGCGTTCATCTTGACACATTCCCACAGGCAGACGAGGCTCTTATCGACCGGGAACTTGAGGAACGGATGGGCATGGCACAGAAAATCACCTCTATGGTGCTCGCATTGCGACGGAAGGTCAACATCAAAGTCCGTCAGCCACTGTCAACTATCATGATTCCAGCAACGGACAATACTCAGAAACAGCACATCGAAGCCGTCAAAGAATTGGTTTTGAGCGAAGTGAATGTGAAAGAACTGAATTTCGTTGATGGCCTTGGCATCTTGGTGAAGAAGGTAAAATGCAACTTCCGTACGATGGGCAAGAAGTTTGGCAAGCTCATGAAGGGCGTTGCTGCACAGATGGCAGAATTGTCGCAAGAGGAGATTGCCGAATTTGAAAAGAACAAGACATATACGATGACGGTAGATGGCGAACAGGTTGTCGTAGATGTTGAAGATGTTGAGATTATCAGTGAAGACATCCCTGGTTGGCTGGTTTCGAACGAAGGCAATCTGACCGTCGCCCTGGAGGTTCAGTTGACCGATGAACTGTTGCGCGAAGGTATGGCTCGTGAACTGATCAACCGCATTCAGAACTTGCGGAAGGATAGCGGCTTGGAGATTACGGACAGAATCCATGTCGTGGTTTCACCGAATCCGCAAATAGAAGAGGCAGTTGCTTCATACACTGATTATATTCAGCAACAGGTGCTGGCAGACAGTGTGGAAATAGCTGATAACTCGGGCGTTGAATTTGAATTTGATCAATTTAAGTTAAATATCAATATCAAGAAAATAGACAAATAATTTTAAATTGCTATGGCAGAAAAAACACGTTACACGGATGAGGAACTGGAAGAGTTCCGTTCGATTATCAATGAAAAATTGGCATTGGCACGTCGTGATTATGATATCATGATGAAACAGTTGATGAATGCTGATGGTAATGATGTTGACGATACTTCTCCTACATATAAGATATTAGAGGAGGGTAGTGCTACACAGAGCAAAGAGGAACTGATGCAGCTTGCCAGTCGGCAGCAGAAATTCATCCAGGGATTGGAGGCGGCACTGATTCGCATAGAAAACAAGACCTATGGAATAGACCGCATGACGGGAGAACTGATTCCCAAAGAACGTCTTCGCGCTGTGCCTCATGCTACATTAAGTGTCGCTTCAAAAAATGCACGTAAGCGTTAAATGAAAGGAAGACGGAAATTCCTCTCGCAAGGTTGGTTGGCTTTCGGTCTGATTGTTATTATGATTGTCATAGATCAGATAATAAAGATTGAAGTAAAGACCGGCATGTATCTTCGTGAAAGTATCCATATTGCTGATTGGTTTCAGATCTTGTTCATTGAAAACAACGGGATGGCGTATGGAATGACATTCATCAACAAAGTCGTGCTCACACTTTTCCGCGTAGTCGTGGTTTCAGTCATTGGCTATTATATCTGGAAAGTATTGAAAGAAAAGGTGCGGACGGGATATCTCGTATGTTTGTCTATGATTTTTGCGGGAGCCATTGGGAATATCTTCGACTGTTTGTTTTATGGCTTGATTTTCTCAGAATCCACACCGTTTTCTGTTTCGACATTGGTGCCTTTTGGAGAGGGCTATGCTCCGTTCCTGCAGGGCAGGGTAGTTGATATGTTCTATTTCCCCATCATAGATACCAATCTCCCGGATTGGTTGCCGATATGGGGAGGAGAGCATTTCATCTTTTTCAGTCCTGTTTTCAACTTTGCCGATTCGTGTATCAGCGTCGGAGTTGTAGCGCTTTTGCTGTTCTACCGTAAGGAATTATCACAAATCTCCCTCTTTAATCATAAGGATGAGAAAGCGGATAAGTAGTCATATCGTGCCTGCGGTTCAGCTTTTGGCTGTTGTGGTGGTCTTGTTCGGAGCAGTTGCCTGCAAACCGTCAGTGCCACGGAAGTACATACAGCCGGGAAAGATGGAGAAAATCCTGTATGACTACCACCTTTTGGATGCATACACTCAAATGGGAGCACGGCAGGATGGGGTGATGTTTCTTGCATCGCATGATGCCATATTGAAAAAGCACGGAGTTACTCAGGCAGAGTTCGATTCGTCAATGGTATATTATTATAGATATACGGAGCGCTTGCACAAAATCTACGAGAATATAGCCAAGCGTTTTTCTGAAGAATCAAAGAGCTTGGGTGGAAATGTAAACGATTACGCAGCTTTGTCCGCAAAGGGAGATACGGCAAATATCTGGCAAGGCAATCGCTCAGAAATCCTTCTCCCCAAACCTCCTCATAATAAATTGTCGTTTGCAATAAAGGCAGATACATCGTTCCATCAAGGGGACCGTATCCTGTTGAATTTTAAGAGTCAATTCATTTTCCAAGATGGAACGAAGAATGCTGTCGCAACTCTGTCTGTGCGATTTAGGAATGACAGTATAGCCACGCAGATTCAGAATTTCTCATCTAACGGCTATACCTCAGTCAGGATAGACGACCCGGAAAAGGTTGGCATTAAAGAAATTCGCGGATATGTTTCATTGATTAATCATCTGAACGACAAATCCCAGACCTACAAGTTGCTCAGCATTTATGATATTCAGCTGATAAGAATGCGTGTAAGTTCCACTCATTTGGAGCCAGGTACTGAGCGTGCTGATGACGGAATGGCAGAGCAACCGATGGAGCCGGAGAGAAATGAAAACCTCCCAATTCCACACGAGAGACCTTCGGCAAATAGTTCGCCCGCAATTCCCCAAGGGCATCGTTCTCGTGTTGCCGCCCCGAATGTGGAACAAGAGCAAGAGGTGATAGAGCCAGATGTCCCAGTGCATAGAGAAAGGCTTCCTCTGCCACATAAAAGAAGGTGATGAAGAAGAGGAGGATTGCTGTTCATGAGCTACGATATGACGACGAGACTATCGTGCAAGCGTTTGTCGAACTTGTTGACGGCAAAGTTCTGAAATACGGACACTTGGAAGAAGAACTTCCTATGACGGAATGGTTGGGTGGAACAATTGTTTTATCTGCAGGAAAGGATGGTTGTTTGCGTGCCTTTTGGAATGGGAAACTCTTATAAACATAAAGCAGAAAAGAGATGAAAATGTTGATAGGGCTGTTGTTGTCGATATTCTCATATGGGTCACCCATCAATTATGAGATGATTCTGGCAGGTAATTTCGGAGAACCGCGTCCGAATCATTTTCATGGCGGGGTGGATATCAAGACAGAGCAAGTTGAGGGAAAACTGATTCATGCGATTGGTGATGGTTTTATCAGCAGGGTAACAGTAGATTTGGACGGTTTCGGGAATGCCATATATGTGGAGCATCCAGAAGGTTACACCAGCGTATATGCGCATCTTAAAAGTTTTACGCCACAGATTGATGCATTGGTCAAAAAGTGGCAGTACGAGCATCGTTCGAACGTGACTGATGTTCGTTTCCGTGCCTATGAGTTGCCTGTAGCGCAGGGACAGCTTATCGCTTTAAGTGGGAATACGGGAGCTTCCCAAGCTCCTCATTTACATCTTGAAATCCATGACACACGAACATGGAACATGCTCGACCCTCTGGAGTTTCTTGGTGATTATGTAAACGACAACACTCCGCCGGTGGCACATGCTTTTATGGCATATCCGCAACCGGGCGAGGGCGTTTTTAATGGAAATATTCAAAACAGGTCGTTCCAGTTTTCAGGTAATGCCCGGAAAGACACGCTGACGGCTTGGGGAAAGGTCGGTTTCAGTATCAGGGCTGATGATTACATGCCAGGGTCGAACGGAAATAAATATGGGATAAGAAGTACTCGATTGTTGATTGACGGCAATGAGATTTTTCATAGTGATGTCCACGATATTCCAGTGACTCATAACCGTTTGGTAAATATATGGGGAGATTACGAGCATTATCGTAAGACCAAAGTTTGGTTTATGAAAAGTTTCAAGGAGCCAGCCAATTTTCTTCCCGTGATAACGACAGGTGCGGATAGGGGGATATTTGATTTTAATGAAGAGCGTGACTATCGCGTACAATATATATTAAGTGACTATTTTGGCAATACTTCGGAATATACCTTTGTCGTGAGAGGGAAAAAGTCTGAACTTGTTTCTTCCAAGCCAGAGGTCCAGAAAAAGCGTTATCAGATATTACACAGGAATAGGAAAAGCATATTCAGAACCAACGGAGCCATTTTGTCAATTGACAAGGGGCTGCTGACCAATGATATAGAGCTTTCCACACGTATTACAAGGCAGGCTAAGTATTCCAGTCTGTATGTATTTTCAGAAACAGCATTACCTCTTTTTGGTGATGGAAAGCTCAGTCTTCGACTTCAACGGAATGTTCCTGATACAAAGAAGCTTTATATCGTGTGCCATTCGACAGCTGATTATTATATGGGAGGCGAATACAAAGACGGATGGGTGACAGGAAGGATACGTGACTTGACATGTGCACATGAAATTATGTATGATGATGCGCCTCCAGCAATCACCTGCAATTTCTCCTCCAATTCATCAGTCCTAACAGCGCGTGTCGAAGACGGGAAGAGTGGGGTGGCAGCCTTCGAAGGATATCTCGACGGTCAGTTCGTGCTATTTAAGAAGCTTCCGCGTTCCGCTACCTATGTGTGTGACCTGAAGAAGACGCCGGTGCGTCCGAATGGGAAACTGCGTAATCTGCGCCTGAAGGCACGAGATCATCGGGCAAATGAAAAGAATATGGTTATTCAAGTTAAATATTAAATCCTAATTGTATGAGAAAAATTTTTATTTCAACCTTTTTGTTGTGTGCCGTTGCAGCATCGGCATGCACCAATTTGATTGCTGGTAAGAAGGCAACCACTGATGGGTCTGTCTTGTGTACCTACAGTGCAGATGACTATGGTATGTTCATCGGTCTTTGCCATTTCCCGGCAGGTAAGCATCCCAAGGGAACGATGCGTTCTATTTATGACTGGGACGACAACTCGTATCACGGGCAGATACCCGAGGCTCCGGAAACCTATAACGTGATTGGTAACATCAATGAGTTCCAAGTGACAATAGGCGAGACCACTTATGGAGGTCGTGAGGAAATGATCGACACCACATCGATGCTTGATTATGGTTCGTTGATTTATCTGACTTTGCAACGTTCGAAGTCAGCAAGAGAAGCTATCAGCGTGATGACCAACCTTGCCGAGACTTACGGTTTCCGTTCGAGTGGCGAGACATTTACAATCTGTGACCCGAATGAGGCATGGATTATGGAGATGATGGGTAAGGGACCTGGTGGTAAAGGTGCTGTATGGGTAGCTCTTAGAATACCCGATGACGCTATTTGTGCACACGCCAACCAAAGCCGTATCAGGAAGTTTAACCAGAAGGACAAGAAAAACGTGTTGTTCTCAAAAGACTGCATCAAGTTTGCGCGTGAAAAAGGATGGTTCACTGGAAAGGATGCTGATTTTGACTGGTGTGAAACGTATGCCCCGGCAGATTTCGGAGGTCGTCGTTTCTGCGATGCCCGTGTATGGAGCTTCTTCCGTCGTTTTGACAAGGGATTTGATCGTTATCTGCCATGGGCAATGGGTAAAGACCCCAATGCAGAGCCGATGCCACTGTGGATAATTCCCGACCACAAGGTTAGTCTGCAAGAGATGAAGGATTGCATGCGCGACCATTATGAAGGAACAGCTCTTGCTTTGGATGGTGATATGGGTGGCGGTATTTGGGAGATGCCTTATCGTCCGACTCCGCTTAGCTATACCGTTGATGGCAAGAAATATTTCTGTGAGCGTCCTATTAGTACTCAGCAATCTGCTTTTTCTTATGTTTCGCAGATGCGTTCATGGTTACCTCGCCAAATAGGTGGTGTCTTGTGGTTTGGAAACGATGACGGAAACATGGTTGCCTATACTCCGATTTATTGTGGAAATACGGTTCAGCCGGAGTGTTACAACACCCCGGGAGCCAGTGATGTGCAATTCTCTGACAAGAATGCATATTGGGTGTGCAACTGGGTAAGTAACATGGTGTATCCCCGTTACTCGCAAATGTTCCCTTCGCTGAAGGAGGTGCGTGACTCATTGGAGAAATCTTACAATGAGCAGCAGAAGGTGGTTGAAGAGAAAGCTCTGGCACTTTATAAGACCAATGAAGCTGCTGCCGTTAAATATCTGAATGACTACAGCAATGAAAAGGCGCAACAGATGTTGGAGCGTTGGCGTGAGCTTGCAATCTACCTGATTGTGAAATACAACGATATGATCATCAAACCGGAAAAAGATGGTAAGTTTGAATTGACGAAGACGGGACTTGGTGCTCGTGTGAAGCGTCCAGGTTTCCCGGAGAATTTTGCTCGCCGACTTGCAAAAACAACTGGTGACAAGTTTGTTCATCCGGAGCAATAGAAATTATTTGCTGAAAAGAAACAGCGCCCGCATATTCACTACGCGGGCGCTGTTTTTATTATGGTTGGGATGTATCTTCTGTCTTTTTTGTGCGATGTACGGGAAATCTGCGTTTATTCTTTAGCCACAGTTCTTTTTTCTTTTCATACGTTTCCCGCCGTTTTTCAAGATAGTTATCAGCCATTTTCTTACTCAAAGCGGCTATATATGACGTATAGCTTGACGTTCGTGTTATTCAGTTTCGTGCTTGTCAGCGACATGTCGTGCGTTACCTTATACAGTTCGTTGCTGCTATTATATGTAGCAGTGACGGGAATTAATACGACTTTGTTCCAGTTAGGATGCTGGCTGAGCCAATTAGGGTCGTTCTTCATACCGTTTCTTTTATTGTCAGCCATGAAGGAAACGAGCGACGCAATATTGTTGAACGTATAAGTGTTGGCTTCAGCCGTGCTTGAGTTGCTGCCGGAGTAGGTAGCGAGGAATGATTGTTTGTAGTTGGCGATGTTGCCATTCTCAAAGAAACTGTATATGCTGTCGCTTGGAATCATCAACAATGTCTGAGGTAGGTCGAGCGTATATTCACTCTGCTCTGTATTGTTGATGCGTCTCAAGACAACTTTTGCACGGTTGATGGTGTCATTTTCGTGTCCCGACACCACTTCGTCAATGGGTAATGTCACTTGAGTGAAAACGCCTGCAGGCGTTTTTATATAAGTGCAGGAGTTGTCATTCACGAGTTTGGTGATGGTTTCCTTGTCATTGCTGATGGTTGTTTTCTGCAGCACCTCTTCGGTTCCACCAAAATAGAATGCTCCATTATAGGTGCTGTCATTATAGTCATATTTAAAGTTTATTCTCAGCTGTGAGGAGTTGATGTATGCCATAGAACCAAGTCCTCCCGTGTTCTTGATATAGAAACCGGGTATCACGTTGTGGACAAAATTGTATGAGTTCTTGAAATACTCAGGATGCTGATGATAGGTTCTTAGGATATATGTTCCAAAGTTGTTATAGGTATTGCCGTCCTTGTCCGTGTAGGGGTCGTTAAGCTTGATGGAGATATATTCTATGAAATCCTTGTCAGAGCGTTCGTCTTCACTCACCTTCATGTTCTTGATGGAATACACCTGCGATGTCTCTATGCCGCCGGCGCGTATCAGCCCTTCAATTTGCGGATTATAGTTGGAATAGTAGTTGACATCCTCTTTCATGGGACTTTGGAGTTCATAGGCGGTAAGCTTCATCGTGGCAAGTGAGTCGCCGAAGTAGTTTTGATAGAAGAGCCTCATCTCGCATGAGTCGGCAACCGTTTCTGCCGTGATTTGGTCAAGAATGTTGATGTTGGGGAAGGTTACGTCTTCTATCACGCTGAATTGTGTTGTGAAATCTCCAGTGATATAAGCACCAGTCTCGGGGTCTTTTACCTTTCCCAAGTATCCGACGTTGCTGCGTGACAGGACTGAATCTGCCGCTATGGAGTTCATGGTCACGTTGAAGGAGTCTGCTGTTACTTCAAGATGGTCAGCACCATCCGTAATGAATGTTCCGATTGATTCCGTGTTGTCATCGCAAGCTGCTATAACAAATACTGCGAAAAGCATGCTTGCCAGAAATTTCGTCTTCATCATTTTGTTTTCGAAATATTGAATATTTTTTATTCGTTGGTTATTTGTTCGAAGAATTCTTGATATGCTTTCGCATAATCTTCTGCTCCCGGATATGAAAGGATTGGACACTTCTTCTCTTTTGCGTAGTTAATCAGTTTGGCATTGACTTTCTTCGTGGCCTCTACGATGCCGTCAGAATAGTCGATAGCCAACTTCCCAAGTTCCAGGAAATCAAACACATCTTTATAATTTTTGAGTAAGTCGCTCTTTGCTTCGCGATATTCAACAGCACGCTTGAAGTTGTTGCTGAAGTCTCCCTTTATCTGTTTCTCGAAGAGTGAGGTGATGACTTTCGTGTTTGCAAATGAAGGTTCGTCTTTGTATGCTGTCTTGATATACAGCGGAACAACTGCGCCCATCCATCCTTGGCAGAGAATGATATCGGGAGTCCATCGTAGTTTTTTCACCGTTTCCAACACGCCTCTTGCGAAGAAAACGGCACGTTCGCCGTTGTCCGGATATTCTTGTCCTGCTTCGTTCTCACTCATCTGCCGTTTCATGAAATAGTCGTCGTTATCAATGAAATAGACTTGAATGCGTGAGGTGGGGATAGATGCCACTTTGATAATCAGCGGATGGTCCGTATCATCAATAATCAGATTCATTCCCGAAAGACGAATCACTTCATGGAGTTGTCCTCTCCGTTCGTTGATTGTTCCCCATTTCGGCATGAATGTGCGAATTTCATACCCGCTTTCCTGAATGAGTTGTGGCAGCATTTTTCCCAGGATAGACATTTCGCTATCGGGAACGTATGGAGCAATCTCCTGATTGATGAATAATATTTTCTTTGCCATTGTAATTCGAATTAGCAATGCAAAGATACAAAAAAAAATCGGATTAGGGATAACTTTTTGTTTAATTTAGGTAAAAGCGAGTGATTATTGGCATTATTTTAAAATAATTCTTTCTTATTTAAGAAATTTGTTACTATTTTTGCAGCGGATTACAAAAAGTGCACATAAACATGAAAGTATTTCATAAGATAGCAGATCTTCAGAATGAGTTGTTTACTGCTCGTAAGGAAGGGAAAAGCATTGGTTTGGTTCCGACGATGGGCGCTTTGCATGAAGGACATGCCTCGTTGGTGGAACAGAGTGTGAAGGAGAATGACGTGACGGTTGTCTCCGTATTCGTCAATCCTACTCAGTTTAATGACAAGAATGACTTAAAGAACTATCCGCGTGATTTGGATGCGGATTGCAAGCTGTTGGAGACCGTTGGTGCTGATTATGTTTTTGCACCGTCGGTGGAGGAGATGTATCCGACGCCCGACACCCGTCAGTTTGAGTTTCCGCCGATATCAACGGTCATGGAGGGTGCCCACCGCCCAGGCCATTTCAATGGCGTGTGCCAGGTGGTCAGTCGTTTGTTCTATATCGTTCGTCCCGTCCGTTCTTATTTTGGGGAGAAGGATTTTCAACAGATTGCTGTTGTGAAAGCAATGGTGCGTGCGCTCTCCATCAAAGTGGAAATTGTGGAATGTCCCATTGTCCGCGAGGATGACGGACTGGCAAAAAGTTCGCGCAACACCTTGCTGGCACCGGATGAGCGTGCAATAGCTCCAAATATCTATCAAGCGCTTAAAGGCAGCATCGACTATGCGAAGAAGCATTCCGTAGCTGAGACTCACGACTGGGTGGTGGAGCAAATCAATAGCGTGGAAGGTCTTGAGGTGGAATATTTTTCCATCGTGGACGGCAACACGTTGTTGGATGTCGAGTTTTGGGAAAGCAGCAATTACGTGGTGGGATGTATCACGGTCTATTGTGGAAAGACACCTATCCGACTGATAGACCATATTAAATATAAGGAGGTATAAAGCTATGCTGATAGAGGTTTTGAAATCAAAACTGCATTGTGTGCAAATCACGGAAGCCAACTTGAATTACATTGGCAGTGTGACGATTGACGAGGATTTGCTCGACGCAGCCAATATGATTGCCGGCGAGAAGGTTCAGATTGTCAACAACAATAATGGTGAGCGCTTCGAGACCTATATTATCAAAGGCGAGCGCGGTTCCGGCTGTATCTGTCTCAATGGGGCAGCGGCGCGCAAATGCCTGGTAGGTGATACGGTGATTATCATTTCCTATGCCTTGATGGATTTTGAAGAAGCCAAGACGTTCAAACCGACGGTGGTCTTCCCTAAGAACAACCGCGTTGTGAAATAAATGAGGTGCGGTGGCGTTTCGTGGAAGCCATCGTTACATAAAGCATATAAAGAAAGCGGTCTTGCCAATCACTGGCAAGACCGCTTTCTTATATAGATAGGTTGTCCTGTTATTCAATAACAACAAGCGGTGTGTCTTCCATGACGCTTTCACCGGCTTTCACGCAAATAGCAGTCACCTTTCCGCTCTTGTTTGCTTCGAGGTTGTTAGCCATTTTCATTGCCTCAAGAATAACAACCGTGTCACCTTGTTTCACTTCGTCGCCAACGGCAACTTTGATTTCGATGACAACGCCTGGCAGCGGAGCCTTCACAGCGTCAGCCGTGTTGACGTTAGCGTTAGCAGCAGGAGCAGCATCAGCAGCAGGAGCTGGTTGAGCAACGGGTTTTACAACTACCTTCTTCTCCGGCTCTGCTTCCGGTTCCATTTCTACTTTGTATTCTTCGCCATTGACCGTTACGTTGGCAATGTTCTCTACGATATCACCTATGGCAACTTCGTATTTTGTTCCGTTAATTGTATATTTATATTCTTTCATATCACAATACTTTTATGGATGTTGGGTCATCATCAGCGCACGTGCGTTCCATTCGGTGCAGCGTGGCTTGATAGTAATGATTCCAGACTCCTTGTCGTGTACATTATTTCCTTTAAACTCGTGCAGCGCCATGGCAATGGCAGCATACACTTCATTTTTTACATTTGCCATTTTCTTTGGTTTAATGTTAAGGGATTACATAGGAATATTTCCGTGCTTCTTAGCAGGGAGAGAGTCACGCTTGGTTGCAAGCTGTGCCAGTGCACGACAGATACGGAAACGTGTGTTACGCGGTTCGATGACATCGTCGATGTAACCATATTTTGCTGCCTGATAGGGGTTAGCAAATAGTTCTGAGTATTCAGCTTCCTTCTCTGCGATGTATGCTGCAGCGTCTTCACCAGCCTCTTTCTTGGCTTTTGCTTCTTTTGCATAGAGGACGGCAACTGCGCCCGATGCACCCATAACGGCGATTTCAGCGTTCGGCCATGCATAGTTCAAGTCGGTGTGGAGCTGCTTACATCCCATCACGATATGGCTACCGCCATACGATTTGCGCAGGGTGATGGTAACCTTTGGAACGGTTGCTTCTCCGTAAGCGTAGAGTAGCTGTGCGCCATGCAGGATGACTGCATTGTACTCCTGTCCGGTACCTGGGAGGAATCCGGGAACGTCAACGAGGCTGACGATAGGAATGTTGAACGCGTCGCAGAAACGAACGAAGCGCGCACCCTTGCGGCTGGCGTTAACGTCGAGCACACCTGCATAGCAAGAGGGCTGGTTGGCAACGATACCCACGCTCTGACCGTTGAAGCGGGCAAAGCCAACGATGATGTTCTTAGCGAACTTAGGTTGTACTTCGAGGAATTCGCCATTGTCAACAATAGCAGAAATCACCTTGTACATGTCGTATGCCTTGTTCGGGTCGTCGGGCAGAATCTCGTTGAGCGAGTCTTCCATGCGGTCGATGGGGTCGGTGCACTCACGGCGCGGAGCCTCTTCCATGTTGTTTGACGGGATATAGCTCAAAAGGGTCTTAATCATCTCGAGAGCCTCTTCCTCAGTAGAAGCAGTGAAGTGTGTCACACCGCTCTTTGAAGCGTGAACGCTTGCACCACCGAGGTGCTCCTGGTCAACGTCCTCGCCTGTAACGGTCTTCACAACCGCAGGACCTGTGAGGAACATATATGATGTGTTCTCCATCATCAGGGTGAAGTCGGTGAGGGCAGGAGAGTAAACCGCACCACCTGCGCAAGGACCGAAGATACCGGAAATTTGAGGAATGACACCCGATGCGAGGATGTTGCGCTCGAAAATCTCAGCATATCCGCCAAGCGCATTGATACCTTCCTGGATACGTGCACCGCCAGAGTCGTTGATGCCGATGACGGGAGCTCCCATCTTCATACCCATGTCCATCACTTTACAGATTTTCTCAGCCATTGTCTCCGAGAGCGAACCACCGTTCACGGTGAAGTCCTGTGCAAAGATGTACACAAGGCGTCCGTCGATTGTTCCTGATCCGGCAACAACACCATCACCCAAATACTGTTTCTTTTCCATGCCGAAGTTCGTGCAACGATGGAGTTTGAACATGTCGAACTCTTCGAAGCTGCCTTCGTCCAATAACATGTCGATACGCTCGCGGGCAGTATATTTTCCGCGTGCATGCTGTTTTTCAATGGCTTTCTCGCCACCACCAAGACGGGCTTCCTCGCGTTTCGCAATCAAAGCCTTGATCTTTTCTAATTGCTTACTCATTTTTATATTTTGATTATTAAAGAATCGGAAATGTTCTCTGTGTCTTTTCGCGAATTAGTGCTCGCAAAGTTCTGTCAAAATTCCGCACGTGTCTTTCGGATGCAGGAATGCGATGTTGAGGTTCTCAGCACCTTTGCGCGGAGCCTTGTCGATGAGACGAATACCCTTGCCGTCGCATTCAGCCAGCGCGTTAGCCACACCATCCTCAATGCAGAATGCTACGTGGTGAACGCCCTTGTTGCCTTTGTCCAGCCATTTCTGAATGGTACTCTCAGGAGATGTGGGCTCAAGGAGCTCAAGTTTAACTTCACCGCACTTGAGAAAAGCGGTATTCACCTTCTGGTCTTCCACTTCTTCTACGGCATAACACTTCAGTCCAAGAACGTTCTCGAAGTAGGGGAGTGCCTCTTCAATGCTTTGAACTGCGATTCCTAAATGTTCAATGTGTGAAATTTTCATTTGATATAAGTTTTTTGAAATTGATTTAAATACTCGTGCAAAGGTACTAATTATATTTGAATGGCGAAAATATTTAAGGGTTTTTTAGTTTCGAAAATGCGCATCTTACGTTTTTTTGAAAAACAACAAAGTCCAGCTTTCCGCTTTATGGTTTCAAACCTGTAAAAACACACGGTAACGATTCGAAAAAAGTCCGATATTCAAAGCAGCAGTGTTCCACAACAATTTTCTCAATCTTGACCGTTTAATCGTCAAACCTTGCACATTTGTTATTCTGATGTTGAAGTTTTATATACTAATCTCGTACGACTTTGATGTGTAAACTCGTACGAGATTGGACAATAAGGGTTCCATTATCGGCATACAATATAAAAAGAATAATCGAATCAATTTTCCTATTCTGCAATAAGAGTTTTATTTTATAAAGTCGCATTGCAAATGCTGATATTAAGCCCGTTCGGATAGCATATCCGGACGAGCGGAGAAGACCATGTATTCCCATGCACCTGTAAGGTGCATAGCAAGAGGGCGATATGGAAGAAAAAGCGGTTCATCGCATATTTTTTAATTTCTTGTATTCATTTGCGTTTAAGTTGATGTAAAGCGTATCATCAATAACTCTTTTCCCTTTGTATTGAATATAATCATTTGGAATGATTTTTAATGTTGTAGCATGAAAAAGAACTGGAGCTGTTTGGAAAATAACGTCATAACAATAAACATCTTTTTTATTATATCTTTTTTTATTATTATAGAATAAAATGTTTTCAAAAACGACATCTGCATCAAATTCATATTGAAACGAATTTGGTTGAGCGTTTAACGCACTATCTGACCTTATAATAAGAAAATAATCACGTCTAAATGTGCTAGCAGCTATACGTATGTTATTTTCATCCATGAGATATGAAATAAAATCAGGCTTTGCGTTAATCAACAACCTCTGTGAATAATCACATGACATGAAACACATTATCAATAATAGGGTAAAAACCATAAAAAGCCTACCACCACTTGTAATAATCGACAAAATCTTCATAATAATTTCTTTCTTTTACAAAATTACCCGTTCGGATGGTATATCCGAACGAACATCTTTTTTATGTGTTGCAAATATACAAAAAAATAGTGAGAAAACGAGACACAATATATTTTTATTAAACCGGATAATAATTTGTGGATTGATAACCATTTGTAAATTCATTCTCCCAAGTTGCCTGTTTGCAGAAAAAGAATAAACACTTATCGGGCAAACTAATTTAGATTGCCCGATAAGTGCTCAACTTTTGAAATGTGTGTTGATTTAGAACTCAAAGAGTATGCGTCCGTTGATTTGGCGTCCTGTCAGATAGTTGGGGACGGCATATTGCTGGTTGGTGATGTCTGTAATCCAATAGTATGAATTGACGTTGTTGATGCCGAACAGGTTCAGGCAGTCCACCCCTAACCAGATATTCTTAAAGATGCTTTTCTTTGTCTTGTTTTCATTTTCCAGCAGTCGGTAACTCATTCCGATGTCGGCACGCTTATAGGCTGTTGAGCGGAAAGAGCTCCGTTCGAGTTCTCTGTGTGGGGCGGAGAAGGGGAGTCCGTCGGCGAAGATAAGTTTGAGCGACATCTTCCATCTTTCCGTTCCCGGGAAATAGTCTGTAAAGAAGAGGTTGACGGCATAGCGCTGGTCGGTAGGCAGCGGGATGGTCCTGCCGTTGAGTTTCATCTGGGTCTTCATGAGCGACAGGCTGAGCCATGAGTCGGTGCCGGGAACAAATTCTCCATAGAGTTTCATGTCGAGTCCCATGGCATATCCGCTTGCGGAGTTGTTGCCCGAATAGGTGACTTTCAGGTTATTCACAGAGTAGGGAACGAGGTTGGACATCGCCTTGTAGTAAGCCTCTGCAGAGAACCGGTATTGGCGTTGCTTCATTTTGAAGCGATAGTCGAAAGCTGCAATGGCATGGATAGAGCGTTGGCTCTTGATTTTCTCGTTCAGTGTGGCGTATGTCATGCCGTCCACCGTTGCGGTGTCACGCAGTTCTTTGAAGAATGGTGCCTGATAGTAGAGTCCGGTAGCAAAGCGGAAGGTGATGTCGTGGTTGAATGCCGGAACGATGCTGAGCGACACTCTCGGGCTCACGATGGACTCCTTGTTGAAGTCCCAATAGCTGAAGCGGACGCCGTAGTTGAGCGTGAAGAACGTATGCTCTCCCGGACTTGTGAAGCGCCACGTGTCTTGCAGGTAAGCTTCTATGCGGTTGGCTTTCAGTTGGTTTCGTGCGCTAAGCGAATAAATCATCTTCAGGTCTTTTCCTGTGTGCGGAATGCTGTAGCCTGCAGAGTCGCGCATTTCATATTCACGGCTGTTCTCCTTGATGTTTTCCATCCGGTAGGACGCACCGGCGAGTATCTCATGTTTTTTTGTCTTGTGACTGAATCGGAGTTTGAACGTCTCCACGTTGGCTGTCAGATAGTTGCGGGCATGTTCCATGTAGGTCCCGACACCGAGGTTCTCGCTCGTTTCCGTCTGTGTCAACCAATACTGTCCTTGTATGTCGTAGCGCTCTTGCTCTTTGGTGTAGAATGCAGAGAAGAGGAGTGCGAGTGAGGTCTTTTCCGTGAAGTGGCGAGTGATGCTGAATGTTCCGAAATAGGTGCGGAAAAGGTCTTTTTCCTGTCCGTCGAAATACACTTTGAATGCCTTTACGTTCTCGAGCGTACCGAATTTTGTCTCTCTGTCTTCCGGTTCAAAGTTATAGCGGTTTTCGGAAATGTTTCCTATGAGGTCTATCGTCCACCGCTTGTTGGGAGAGTAACTCAGGTAGGTCTGATAGTCAAGGAAGCTGGGGTTGTATTCTCCTTTCGTCTCGAGCGTTCCAAGCAGGTAGCGGTTGGTTTTGTAGCGTATGCCGTTCGTCCATGTGAACTTTTTGCTGCCCAGTCCGATGTATGCGCTGGCACCGAGCAGGCTTGCACTTACTGATGCTTCAAATTTCTTGGGGCGTTTGTATGTGATGTCGAGTGCCGACGACATCTTGTCGCCGTATTTGGCTTCGAATCCTCCTGTCGAGAACTCCACTTTTTCCACCATGTCGGAGTTGATGATAGACAGTCCTTCCTGTTGTCCGCTGCGCACTAGGAACGGGCGATAGACTTCCACATTATTTATATATACGCTGTTCTCGTCGAACGAACCGCCTCTGACGTTGTATTGTGAAGACAGTTCGTCACGCGACGACACGCCGGCTTGCAGCTTGATGGCATCCTCAACGGCGTTGCCGCTTGCCGAGGGCATGGTCTTGATGTCCTTGGTGTCAATGGTTTGCGTCTGTCCTGTTTGTCTCCGTCTTTGAACGACGGTCACCTCTTCCAGTTCGTTGTCGCTGAAGAGCTGTATCTGCAGCGTCTGTTTGCCTTTCGGGCGGCGCAGCACACGGGTCTTGGTCTTATATCCGACCATGGAAAACCTGACCACGACGCTATCGTCAGAAGAAAGTGTCATGTTGAACTCTCCCTTCAGATTGGTCATTGCTACCTTTCCCTGCTTTACTACCGCCACCGTCGCTAACTCAATGGGGTTCATGTCTTCGTCAGACACTTTTCCTTGCAAAGTGAACGACTGTGCATGGAGTTGACTGATACTGCAAAGAAAAGTCAAGAAGAATATAGTCAGATATGTTATTTTCCGTCTCATTAGCAATATAACGAGAAAAAACGTCTAATATTGTATGCGTGGGCGTGATATGTCTGCAAAAGTCCGGAGCATATACCATTATTCTATTCCCTATGTGAATTTGATGAAAAGAACCGTCCCAAATACACCTGCATAAACATACGGAAAAGGACGTATAAATATACAGTTGAACTTTCGCTTTCCAAAAGTGCCACTTTTAGCTTGCAAAAGTTCCCCTTTCAGCTCCTGAAAGTGCCACTTTTGGAGTGCGAAAGTGGCACTTTTGGAAAGCCATTCCTAATACGTTGAAATTCAGGAGTTTACAAAGCGCCTTTAAATCGTCTTACTGTTGTATAAATATACAAAAACGGCAAGCCGCCGTTTACTCTTTTTGTTGTTTTTTTTCGTTATGTCGTTATTTCGTGATACCGTTATCACGTTATTCCCTGTAAATCCATTTGAGCAACTTGTTAATCCATCCGATGGAGGCGTGGAACCACCGATATGAACTGGCTGGCTTTCCACCGAATTTGAGGATGAAGTCGCGATAGATATTTTTACGGAAGGGGAGTCCTACGTTCATGAAATGGAGATGTTGGGCTTGTTTCTCGTAAGTGGCTTGGAGGGCGTTCCATACGGTCACGATGTTGGGATGGACCAACGCGTGCGACTTTCGCTGTGCGGCGATATACCATAGGAAGGCGTCGCCTTTGGTATAGACGATGGCGCAGCCACCGATGATTTTGTTTTTATATCGGGTGATATAGATTTCTCCGTCGGGTGAATTGCTGATTCCCTGAAAGAACTGTTTCTTGGGAATAAAACGCTGCGGCTTCAACCGATAGTAGTTGCGCAGCATTTTGTAAAAACCGTCAATCTCCGCTTCGGTCGATGCGAGCAATGTCTCTACGCCGTTCTTATATGCGTTTCTGATTCGCTGCATCATCTTTTCGCTGATTCTTTCTTCCGGTGCTTTGCTGTGATGAGAGTTGTGTATCTGCATCCATCTGACGGGGAAGTATTCCTGTTTCCGGAAGTATTTGTAGCCGAACATCTTTGAGCTCAGGTTGCTGAACTCGATATATAAACATAGTTTGCGCACGAACTTTTTAGTGACGGCGTTCAGCATGAGCTCAAACAGCTCTTCCTTGTTGGTGTCGGGAAGGTATTCGCCTTCTCCGTAGATTCTGCCCTGTGTGTAGAGAAACGGGAAGATGAAAGTTCCTCTGCGCCTGATAGTTGCAAGCAGGTGTGCCACCACGCGATTGTCCTCGTCGGTCACGACCACCATATAAGGTGTGTTGCCCGAAGTAGCAGCCAGAATCTGAAACAGTTCCGTGCTGTGGAAGAAGTCGTTGCAAGTCATTTCTGGCAACTCCTCCGCTCGGCTGATGATACTTACCCGCATGTTTTTCATACTGCAAAAATAATAAATGTTTTGAAAAAAAGCACTATAAATAAGTGGAATATTCCAAAAATAGCGTAACTTTAGATAAGTTACTCACGCTCGACAATAAAAATCCCCCCCTTTTATTTTGTATTGTTCTCGCTTATTGAAGAAAAATCTCCCGTTCTCAAAAAGAAACTTGTTCCTTTTTTGCTCACTTACCCGATTTTTTCGTAACTTTGTAGAAAAATAGAGCGATATGGATTATCAAGAGATATTGTCAAAGCGCCGGAGCTGTCGTGTGTTTACCGATGAAGACGTGAGTGGTGACGACGTGCGGCTGTTGCTTCGTGCGGCACTGATGTCGCCCACCTCGCGGAATATGCGCTCGTGGCAGTTTGTCGTCGTGGATGACAAGCAGACGCTTGAGAAGCTCTCGGATGCAAAGGAGAATGGCTCGGCATTCCTCCGTCAGGTTGCACTGGCAGTGGTCGTCTTAGGGAACAACCTGCATAACGATTGCTGGGTAGAAGATGGCGCCATTGCCGCCGTCTCTATGCAGTATCAAGCGGAGGAACTGGGACTCGGTTCGTGTTGGGTACAGATTCGGGGCAGGCGTCTGAGCGACGGGACGGAGAGTGAGCGCGTTGTACGCGGAATCCTAAACATACCAGAAGACATGCAGGTGTTGTGCATCGTCGGATTTGGACATAAAACAGAAAGTCTTCCGCCACACAGTGAGGAGGAACTGAAATGGGAAAACATTCATATAGCCGAATATTGATATGAGGATAGTTTTGATTGGAGCCGGAAATCTGGCAACGAATTTGGGAAAGGCACTCTCCAGAAACGGTCACGAGATTGTGCAAGTGTTCAGTACGTCAAAAACGGCAAAACAACTTACAAAACAGATTGGCGGGAAGCCTATACGCAACCTGAAATTGCTGTGCGATGATGCCGATATATATATCGTTGCGTTGAAAGACAGCGTGGTGGAAGGACTGCTCCCGCAGATTTGCCATGGGCGTGAGAGTCGCCTCTTCGTCCACACCTCAGGCAGTCTTCCCATGAGTATATTTAGGGGACATGCAAAGAACTACGGCGTATTCTATCCGCTGCAGACATTCTCAAAATCCCAGGAAGTCGATTTTCAACAGATACCTTGCCTGATTGAAGGTGCCAACGCACAAGTCGTAACCGTCCTGAAGGATTTGGCGTTGTCTATAAGTAACCGGGTGAAGAAGGTTTCTACCGAGAAGCGCAAACAGATACATCTCGCAGCAGTCTTTGCCTGCAATTTCACCAATTATTGCTATACTGTTGCGGGAAATATCCTGAAGCAACAAAAGCTGCCTTTTGATTTGCTGCTCCCACTGATAGACGAAACGGCGCGAAAGGTGCACAATATGTCACCAAGAAAGGCGCAGACAGGACCGGCAGTGCGGAATGACGAAAACATTATGGAGCAGCACATGGAGATGCTTTATGGCAATAATCGTGACTTGTACGAAAGGATGAGCCAAAGTATTCTTGATGAATTTTTTTATGAAGACAATGAACTTCCTTTTTAATACTTAAAGCAAAATAGAAAATATGATTAACTACGATTTGAACAAGATAAAAGCAGTCATCCTCGATGTGGATGGCGTGTTGAGTTCGGAAACAGTCGGCATGGATTCTGACGGCGAACCGCTGAGAACGGTGAATATAAAAGACGGTTACGTGATACAGCTGGCACAGAAGATGGGACTCCGCATCGTGATTTTGACAGGCGGATATGCTCCCAACATCAAGAAACGCTATGAATATCTCGGCGTGACCGACATTTATATGAAATGTGCCGTGAAGGTCAATGTGTACGACGAGTTCCTGAAGAAATACGGCTTGTCTGACGAGGAGATTATCTACATGGGTGACGACATACCGGATTATGAGGTCATGAAACGGTGTGGCTGTCCATGCTGCCCGGCTGATGCCTGTCCGGAAATCAAGGCGGTCAGTATCTATGTCAGTGCGAAGGAAGGCGGCAAGGGCTGTTGTCGTGACGTGATAGAACAGGTCCTGCGGGTGCAGGGCAAGTGGCTGAGCGACGAGAGAGCTTTCGGATGGTAATGGTATCGTCACTTAAAACGCAGTTTACACGATGAAATACAAACTGATTTTAGCCAGTAATTCTCCAAGAAGAAAACAACTTCTTGCAGGACTGGACCTCGACTTCGAAATAAGAGTCATTCCCGGGATTTGTGAAACCTATCCCGAAACGTTGCCTGTACCGGAAATTCCCGTATTTATTGCAAAAGAGAAGGCTTCCGTCTATGAAGGAAAGCTAGCGTCTGACGAGTTGGTCATAACGGCAGATACGGTAGTCGTGTTGAATGACGAAGTGCTGGGCAAGCCAGCGGACGCGTCGGATGCTTTCCGGATGTTAAGGCTCCTTAGTGGGAAAACCCATCAGGTGATTACGGGCGTTTGCCTTACAACTGTAGAGAAGCAGCATTCATTTTCCGTGACAACCGATGTGACGTTCAAGGAACTTTCCGACGAGGATATACATTATTATATAAATAAGTATAAGCCATTTGACAAAGCTGGTGCCTATGGAATTCAGGAATGGATAGGCTATATCGGGGTGACAGCCATATCCGGAAGTTATTTTAATGTCGTAGGTTTGCCAGTGCAACGCATCTATCAGGAGTTGCATAAAATGTAGCGTCATGGTATAAAAATACATAAAAAGATGTCAGTTTTGGCTATTTATACACAAGAATATCGAAAAAAATGCATATTTTTTTATAAAAATACACAGATAATTTTGATATTTATGAATATTATATTATATTTGTGGGCGAAATATAAACCTATTAGTGCTAAATTCTATAATTTTGCTCAAATGACAAAATATAATATTCGAGAAAAAAGGGAAAAAGATGCGGCATACCGCCATTTGCTCTCTCCAGCGTTAGCAAACGAATTGAAGGAGAGAATCATTGACATCATAGTCAAGCAGAAGAAGTATAAAGACAAAGACTATTCTGCAAGGCAGCTTGCAGCGGACTTGAGTACCAACACTCGCTATATCTCGGCAGTTGTGAATCTGAAATTCCAGATGAACTACTCCTCGTATGTGAATAAATATCGAATCAAAGAGGCAATGGCTATGTTGAAAAATCCTCGCTATAAAAGCTATAGCATGGAAGAAATAAGCAGCATGGTGGGCTTTTCCAACAGACAGTCTTTTTATGCCGCTTTCTATAAAATCAATCAAATGTCGCCAAGGGATTACAAAATCACTGAGTTGGAGTTGCTGAAAGAGTCCACTCCGCCTTTAGGAGATGAGCCTGTCCCTGGGGATGGAAGTGTGTCATAACCAAGAATGGAGGAAGATAGATTTGTATATACAGATGAGCGTTTCGCCGATATTCAAATGTTGCGTTATCGGCTGAATGGTTTCGATGAGTTAACCTTACGGCAGAAAATATACATTTACTATCTTTCGGAAGCCACCCTCTATGGGCGTGATATCGTTTTTGACCAATTTGGTAAATATAATCTCCGCATCAGAAAAATGCTGGAGGCGCTGTTTCGTGCGCAAACATTCTCCGGCAGCCGCGATGAGTCAAAGGCATTTGAGACATACCTGAAACAAGTATGGTTTTCCAGTGGCATCTACCATCATTATGGATATGAGAAAATACTGCCGGCATTCACACCTGAGTTTCTCGAAAAAGCACTGAATGCAACAGATGTCAATTCCTTGCCGCTGGCTGAGGGGCAAACACTGCAGGAATTTTGTGAGGAGATATTTCCCGTTATTTTCGATCACTCGCTTTTCCCGAAGCGTGTCAATCAGGCTGATGGCGAAGATTTGGTGCTGACGTCAGCATGCAACTATTATGAAAACGTCACTCAGAAAGAGGTTGAACAATATTATTCTGAGAAGAAAAAAGACGGTGCTGAAGGGATGCCTTCATGGGGATTGAACTCGAAACTGATAAAGCAGGACAATGTCCTCCGGGAAGTGGTTTGGAAGGCGGATGGTCTGTACGGCGCTGCCATTCGGAAAATCATTTCATGTCTTGAGAAAGCATCCGATTTTGCAGAGAACGACCAGCAGAAAAAATTGATACGGTTGCTTATTGACTATTACGAAACCGGTGATTTGCACCTGTTTGACGAGTTCTCTATCGAATGGGTGCATGAGAATCGTGGCGAAATAGATTTCATCAACGGATTCATTGAAGTCTATGGAGACCCGCTGGGGCTGAAAGCCTCATGGGAAGGCATCGTGGAGTATCGAGATGCCATCGCTTCTAAGCGGACACAGGCAATCAGTCAAAACGCACAATGGTTTGAAGACCATTCCCCAGTTGATGCACGCTTTAAGAAAAAAACAGTGCGGGGCGTTACTGCCAGCGCTGTATGTGCTGCCATGCTCGGAGGCGACGAATATCCTTTCACAGCCATCGGCATCAATCTCCCGAATGCGGAGTGGATTCGTGCACAACACGGTAGCAAGAGTGTGACCATTACCAACATTACCGATGCTTATGCGAAAGCTGCACACGGGAATGGGTTTTATGAAGAGTTCGTAATTGACCAGCAGATGAGGGACATGATTAACCTCTATGGTGATCAGTGCGACCAGCTCCATACTGATTTGCATGAGTGTCTTGGACACGGCAGCGGACAGCTTCTTCCTGATACAGACCCTGATGCACTGAAAGCCTATGGGAATACCATCGAGGAGGCGCGTGCCGACCTTTTTGGCTTGTATTATATTGCGGATTCCAAATTGGTAGAACTCGGATTGTTGCCAAATGGCGATGCCCATCACGCCCAGTATTACACCTACATGATGAATGGTTTGATGACGCAACTGACACGCATTCAGCCAGGTAAGCAAATCGAAGAGGCGCACATGCGCAACAGGGCGTTGATTGCGCGTTGGATTATGCACCATGCTGACGGTGCTGTCAGCATGGAAAAGGTCAATGACAAAACTTATGTTCGCATCTCCGACTACCGGCATCTGCGAAGCCTGGTTGCCAAACTGCTGGCTGAGGTGCAGCGCATCAAGAGCGAAGGCGATTATGATGCTGCGCGCGAACTGGTGGAAACCTATGGAGTGAAGGTTGACCACACATTGCATCAGGAAGTTCTTGCGCGTTATGAAAAGCTGCATTTGGCACCTTATAAAGGTTTTATCAATCCGGTTCTGACACCTATATATAATAATGTGGGGGAGATAACCGATGTCAAGGTGGACTATTCTGAAAGCTATACTGCACAGATGCTCAGGTATTCAAAACAATATGCAACGCTATGAAACAGGAAACTCATGACAAACTGCGGCAGATTAAGCAGTCGTTCCGTTCGTGCATGAATGGTGTGACGGCGCAATCCATGCGTGAGAAAGGGACGAATTACAAGATTAACTGGGGAGTTTCTCTGTTAGATCTCAATCGGATGGCATCAGAATATGGAAAAGATGCTGAGTTGGCGACGGAATTATGGAAGGAAAACATCCGCGAATGCAAAATCTTGGCTACACTCATCATGCCTGCAGAAGACATGTATCTCGACCTTGCTACCTTGTGGATGGAACAAATGCCAACGGTAGAGATGGCAGAGCTCGCAGCTTTTAATCTGTTTCAATACATCGAAGATGCACCCCTTCTTGCATACCGTTGGATAGCTTCTGAAAAGGAATTAGAGCAAGTGTGCGGCTATATGATACTTGCGCGGTTGTTTATGCGGATGGAAGAACCTGACGACCGGGGAATCAACGAATTTCTTGACCAGGCGCTGGCGGCGTTGCAGAGCAATGTGCCTTCTGTCAGTCGGGCTGCAACGACAGCCATAAGACGCTTCTCGGAGCTGGGCGAGGAGTACGAAAAGATTGTGACCGGTGCTTTGAAGGCGTCTGGATTCTCGCTGTTCTGACCATCTTTGTGGAATGTGAGCCTCTCCGTTTGCGAGTGTCTCGTAAATCATCTCAATCTGCTTTTTATCATTTTTGAAAAGCAAAAATCACCATTATCTTTATTTTTTCTAAACAAAACACGCTGTCTGTCTGAAAAAATTCGTAACTTTGTGCGACTATTGGCTTTGTCTGAAGTATGGAAGAGCGTGAAAAAAGGCGAGCGAAAGAGATTCTCTCCGGCTATCTGGCTGCGACCAAGCACCGGCGGACTCCCGAGCGTTTTGCCGTGTTGAATGCAATATACGACATGGATGGTGAGTTCTCAATCGATGAGTTGGGGAACTTGCTTGAGCGTAAGCGGTTTCGTGTGAGCCGTGCCACGCTCTACAATAGCATTCGGTTGTTTCTCGACCTGCATCTCGTGGTTCGCCACAGCATTCACAATAACACCCGTTATTCGGCGGCTTTGCAGCCCCATCCGCGTTTCCAGCAGATATGTTCGGAGTGTGGCAGGATAAAAGACGTGGATGCACCGAAAGTGTTCGAGGCACTTGAAGAGACCAAGTTGAAGCGCTTCCACAGGGATTATATCTCCATCTATGCCTATGGCATCTGCAGTAGTTGTCAAGGTCGCATAACCCGGCGTCGGGACAAAAAGAACAGGAAAATTAAGAAATAATACACAATGAATACAGGAAAGGTAGATGTCCTGCTGGGTTTGCAGTGGGGCGATGAAGGAAAGGGAAAGGTGGTCGATGTGTTGACGCCTCAGTATGACGTGGTTGCACGCTTCCAGGGCGGTCCGAACGCCGGTCATACGTTGGAGTTCGAAGGTCAGAAATACGTGTTGCGTAGCATACCTTCCGGTATCTTCCAAGGCGACAAGGTCAACATTGTCGGCAATGGGGTAGTGCTGGCTCCCGATTTGTTCATGGATGAGGCAAAAGACCTGGAGCGCAGCGGGCACAACTTGAAGTCGCGTCTGCATATCTCTCGGAAGGCACACCTCATCATGCCAACCCATCGCCTGCTGGATGCAGCCAACGAGGCGGCAAAAGGGGCAGGAAAAGTGGGCACGACAGGAAAGGGAATCGGTCCGACCTATACCGACAAAATATCGCGCTACGGGTTGCGCGTCGGTGATATCTTCGATGGATTTGAGGAAAAATACGCTGCGCTCAAGGCGCGTCACGAGCAGATGCTCAGAGCCCTGAACTACACCGATTATGAACTCGGCGAGACAGAGCGCAAGTGGATGGAGGGAATAGACTATCTTAAACAATATACCATTGTTGACAGCGAACATGAAATCAATCGCCTGCTGAAAGAAGGAAAGTCAGTGTTGTGTGAGGGTGCTCAAGGCACCATGCTCGACGTTGACTTCGGCAGTTATCCTTTTGTGACATCGTCCAATACCGTCTGTGCCGGTGCATGTACGGGCTTAGGCATTGCTCCCAATCGAATCGGCAGGGTGTTTGGCATCATGAAAGCCTATTGCACACGAGTGGGGGCGGGTCCCTTCCCGACAGAACTCTTTGATGAGACGGGTGCGCAGATTCGTCAGCTCGGTCATGAATTCGGCGCTGTCACCGGGCGCGAACGCCGCTGCGGATGGATAGACCTCGTTGCTCTCCGCTATGCCGTCATGGTGAATGGGGTAACCAATCTCATCATGATGAAGAGCGATGTGCTCGACACCTTCGAAACGGTCAAGGCGTGTGTGGCATATAAGTTGAAAGACGGAACAGTCATCAATGAATATCCGTTCGATGTTGAGGGCGTTGAACCCGTCTATCAGGAGCTGAAAGGTTGGAAGACCGATATGACGCAAATCACAGAGGAAGCCCAGTTGCCACAGGCATTCCGGGATTATGTTGCTTTCCTGGAAGAGCAGCTCGAGACTCCCATCACGATGATTTCAACAGGACCAGACAGAAAACAAAAGATTATACGTTAACAGACCATGGCAAAACCAAGTATTCCAAAGGGAACGAGAGATTTTTCGCCCGTAGAAATGGCGAAGAGAAATTATATTTTCGATACAATCCGTGAGGTGTATGCGCTCTACGGATACCAGCAGATTGAGACTCCGGCGATGGAGACGCTCCAGACGCTGATGGGAAAATACGGAGAGGAAGGCGACAAACTGCTCTTTAAGGTACTCAACTCCGGCGACTGCCTGTGCAATGTGACCGACGAGGAACTGCTCCAGCGCAATCCTGCACATCTCGCAGCAAAAATCTGCGAGAAAGGACTCCGCTACGACCTGACCGTGCCCTTCGCACGCTATGTCGTACAGCATCGCGAAGAAATACAACTGCCTTTCAAGCGCTATCAGATACAGCCCGTATGGCGTGCTGACCGCCCGCAGCGCGGACGCTATCGTGAGTTCTATCAGTGTGATGCCGATGTGGTTGGTTCCGACTCGCTCCTCAACGAAGTGGAACTCATGCAGATAATCGATACCGTGTTCACCCGTTTCGGAATACGCGTCCAGATTAAAATCAACAACCGCAAGATTCTCTCAGGTATAGCTGAGACAATCGGTGCGGGAGACAAAATCGTGGATATCACCGTAGCCATTGACAAACTCGACAAGATAGGAATCGAAGGAGTGAACAAGGAATTGGCTGCATGCGGCTTGGATGAAGACGCAATGAGCAAACTGCAGCCCATCATCTCGCTCTCAGGAACCAACGACGAGAAACTTGAAACCATCGCGCAGGTTCTGAGCGAGTCGGAAACCGGAATGAAAGGAGTGGAGGAAACTCGCTTCATTCTCGATGCACTGAAAAACTGCAATCTGACGAATGAGATGCAACTCGACCTGACACTTGCGCGAGGTCTGAACTATTACACCGGCGCCATCTTCGAAGTGAAGGCGCTTGACGTGCAGATTGGCAGCATCACGGGCGGCGGACGCTACGACAACCTCACGGGTATCTTCGGCATGCCGGGACTGAGCGGCGTGGGAATCTCGTTTGGTGCCGACCGCATATTCGATGTGCTCAACACGCTCGACCTTTATCCGAAGGAGGCGGTCAACACGACACAGTTGCTCTTTATCAATTTCGGAGATTGCGAAATGAACTATTGCATGCCAATCGCCAGACGATGCAGGGAAGCCGGAATTAAAACAGAAATCTTTCCGGACAGCGTGAAAATGAAAAAACAAATGGCTTATGCCAATGCCAAGAATATCCCGTTCGTTGCGTTAGCAGGAGAAACCGAGATGGCGCAAAACAAACTGACACTCAAAGATATGCAGAGTGGAGTTCAAGAATTACTGACGGTTAAAGAGTTGATTGAGAAATTAAAATATTAAATTTAATATTGAAATAATTACAAATTTGTTTGGAGGATAAAAATATTTTCCTTATCTTTGCAGCGGAATTAGTTATTTCGGGTGTGGCGCAAATGTTTTGACCCACCTTAACGCTGTTCAAAGATAAGGAAAATATGAAAAAGGCAGAAGTCATAGAGAGGCTGACGGCGCATGGCATCAAGCCGTCGGTGCAGCGGATGGCAATCATGGAATACCTGATGACCCATCGCGTTCATCCTACGGTAGAGGATGTCTATAACGGATTGTGCAGAGACATTCCTACTTTAAGTAAGACCACCGTTTATAATACGCTTCGAATGTTTGCAGAGCAAGGTGCTGCAACAATGATTACCATCGATGACCACCGCGTTTGCTACGACGGGGAGATGCAGCCGCACGTGCATTTCTTCTGCCGTCAGTGCGGGAAAATCTATGACCTGCACCAGGAACAGGCACCCCTTATGCCGCCGCACTTTGAGGCTGAGGGGCATCAGGTGAATGAAGTGCAGCTCTATTATAAAGGTGTCTGTGCGAAGTGCAGGGAGACAAATTAGCATGTTGGAAATTCAACCATATTTTATATTAACTTTTAAAACAAAAACATTATGAAGAAAAAATTTATTTGCACCGTATGTGGATACATCCACGAAGGAACAGAGGCACCCGAGCAGTGCCCGGTATGTAAGGCTCCGGCAGACAAATTCAAGGAGATGAATGAAGACGAAGCTCCTGAATATGCCACAGTACACAAAATTGGCGACGGCAAACCTGAGGGCGTCAGCGAAGAGATGATTCAGGACCTGCGCAACCATTTCAACGGCGAATGTGGCGAAGTGGGCATGTATATTGCCATGGCTCGCCAGGCAGACCGTGAGGGCTATCCCGAGATTGCAGAGGCATTCAAACGCTATGCTTACGAAGAGGCAGACCATGCCAGCCGCTTTGCAGAGTTGCTCGGTGAGTGCGTGTGGGACACGAAGACCAATCTCGAGAAGCGTGCTGCTGCTGAGGCTGGAGCATGCGAAGACAAGTTCCGCATTGCCAAGAACGCAAAGGCAGCAGGATTCGACGCCATTCACGACACCGTTCACGAGATGGCAAAGGACGAAGCTCGCCACGGAGCAGGCTTTGCCGGATTGCTGAAGCGCTACTTCGGAGAATAATCTCTTCCTGATTACTTTTCCGGATTGACAATAGACGGGGGCAGGGTGATTTGGTTCATCCTGCCCCCCCTTGTATATTTATACATAAGCAAAGCTCTCGCGAGGGTGTTTGTAAACCATTGGTTATCAATACATTAAGTAGTGCTTTCCAAAAGTTCAACTTTTAGCTTGCAAAAGTTGAACTTTTAGGCGGTGAAAGTTGAACTTTTAGGACGCAAAAGTTGAACTTTTGGAAAGCGAAAGTTCAACCGTATATTTATACGCCCTTTTCCGTATGTTTATACAAGCATAAAGGAGCCCCACCCAAACCCTCCCCGAAATGGGGAGGGAACGCCTGACGGTAAGCAAACGAGCTCTAATCATAATTATCCCCTCACGAAAAGATGATTCTTTCGCTAATTCAATCGCTGAAACTTGCTTCCCATTTTCCTGCGAAATCAAGAAAAAAACAAAATCAGAAAGTATCTTTCAGATAAAAAACATCGCTTTTTTTGCTTTCAAAAAGAAAATAATTATCTTTGCAACAGTAAATTACATGATATAGGTTTTAATCAGCTTGTCATAAAAGGTGTTATAAACAGAATAGGACAGCAAATTCTTAAAAAAAGTAGGCAGATATGATTCTAAAACAAAAAGATATAAACCATATATTAAGAAATAAATTCATGCTTTTCAGTATATTCATTATCGTTATCTCTTTATTCTATTTTTGTAGCAACATGCTATTCAAACAACATCGTTTGTATAAAAAATTGCAAGGGGAGTATAATATACTTTGGGAATATACTGAGGTTTATAGAAATTTTAATTTTAGGCCAATTGCAAGTATTCTTGAAATAAAAAATAACAAGATTGAATTACCTTGTATGCTATCCACCCATGATAAGATAGAAGGAGCTGCTTTTGAAGTTTGGAAGAACAACCAAAAAGGAACTTGGGAAATCATAAGCCAAGATTCAGATTCCATTTTGATAGAGACTCCTGCGAGCATTTTAAATGGAAGGTATTCTGTTATATTTAAGAAAGAGAAGCCGTTCTCTAAACCTCCGATATATATATTAGTATTACAAAATGATTCAACTCGCCTTTGTTTTTCTAAAGTAGTAGAACCCTACAAGGAAATAGATTGGGAATAGAATACATAAAACGGTTATAATAATTGTCATGAATAAATATTAACGTAAATTTATGCAAGCATAAAGGAGCCCCACCCAAACCCTCCCCGAAATGGGGAGGGAACGCCTGACGGTGGGCAAACAAACTCTAATCATAATTATCCCCTCACGAAAAGATGACGCTTTCGCCGATTCAATCGCTGAAACTTGCTTCACCATTTTCCTGCGAAATCAAGAAAAAAACAAAATCAGAAAGTATCTTTCAGATAAAAAACATCGCTTTTTTTGTTATTAAAAAGAAAATAATTATCTTTGCAACAGCAAATTACGTGATACAGGTTTTAACCTACTTATCATAAAGGCGTTGTAAACAGGAAGAAGATTTATATTGAAACCAACGGAAGCAATGGAAAGCACCAGCCAACAACAACCAAAAGCGCAGTTGCGGCCAATCAACTCACTGCCATCCCTTGCCTTTGACCATGACGAGATAATGACCGATGCCATCGCCCATTACAACAATTTTGTTGGTAACGCACTTGATTTATCAAAAGAGAACTTGGATCTGGAAAACCTGAAGCAGCAAAGCTTTGAAGGTTTTTTGACAGTAGGCGACTTAATGACAAATCCTCATCAAATACCGAAAGAGCAAGGTGTTTACGTTTTAATTTTACCGAAAAACGCACAACCTACTTTTCTTACGAATGGGACAGGAGGATTCTTTAAGGATAAGAACCCGAATGTGGACATATCAGAATTAGAGGCAAACTGGATTGATGATACAAACATACTGTATATTGGCAAAGCTGGTGGGACGACTAACGCTACGCTTCAGTCAAGACTGATGCAGTATTTGAAATTTGGTATGGGCAAAAAGATTGGCCACTGGGGGGGGGAGGTATGTCTGGCAATTGGCAAACTCTCGTGACTTGATCGTTTGCTGGAAAACGACTAACGAGAATCCGCGAGACATTGAAAAGAGAATGATTGCAGAGTTCAAAGCAAAACATAATGGGCGCCGACCATTTGCAAACTTAAAAGATTAGTGCTATGGCGAAATTGGGTAAGCAGTTCTGGCAGAAATTGTTGGTAACGATTATATTTTTATCAATACTGTATGGCATAACCATTTATTTCGCCCTGCAAGAACGAGAACGGAACCAAGAGCGACGTCGAGTCGAAGCAGAACAACAAAGAATCAGAGAAGAGAAATATTTGCAATGGCGTGACTCTTTTCGACATTATAATGAGTGCATTGCTAATACCATAAAAGAGCGAAAACGAGTGAATATTACCTCCAAGGATGATGAGCTGGATGATGATGACATTGACCCATATGAAGACCCAGATTTCGACGACTTGTTTCCTGGGGAAGAATATGACGAAGAGTTTATTGACCGTTCGACAGGCGACCCGGAATTATATCCGGAATTACATGAATAACGAATATGATAAGAACTATTACAATCTGGTAATTATTTTTCTCGATATAAAATTAGACTGAGGTTTTAACCTACTTATCATAAAAGGCGCTATAAACCCATATTCCTTTTGTTACACATATATATAATATGCAGCTAACTGCCACATGCAGGTGCATATTCTTTGCCTCATCTGACATGTATTTCAAGAAAATTGCTTAAATTTGCCAGAGTAATGAGTACGTTAGAGTTGATTTTGCTGGCAGTGGCTTTGGCAATGGACTGCTTTTCGGTGTCTCTTGCGAGCGGTGTTATCGTTCGCAGGACGCATTGGAACTTGATATGGAAGATGGCTTTTTTGTTTGGATTGTTTCAGGCGGGAATGCCTCTTTTGGGATGGTTGGGAGTCAATACGTTCAGTAGCCAGATCGAGTCGGTTGGTCATTGGATAGCTTTTGGGCTACTGCTGTTCGTGGGTGGTCGGATGGTGAAGGAGGCTTTCGAGGAAGAGACCCATTTCAATCCCTTTTCCACGCAAACCCTTTTCGTCTTGTCGCTCGCAACAAGCATCGATGCCCTGGCGATAGGTGCGTCTTTTGCCTGCATCGGCTACGGGACGTTGGACAAACTTCTTGTTCCGCTCATCGTGATTGGCGTGACCTCACTGCTGTTCAGTTTGCTTGGACATCTTTTGGGCATAAGGTTCGGAGATAGTATTGCCAAGCGGATACGCCCCGAACTTCTTGGCGGTTTGATACTGATTTTGATAGGCGTAAAGATATTGTTGGAACACTATATTTAGGAGAAGAATATGACGATAGAATTGATAACCCGCATCGTTGTTGCAGCCTTGTTAGGCGGAATCATCGGATTTGAACGGGAGTTTCGTGCGAAGGAAGCCGGTTTCCGAACCCATTCGCTCGTTGCGTTGGGAAGTGCCTTGTTCATGCTCATATCACAATTTGGCTTTGCCGATGTGCTCACGCATGATCATGTCTCGCTCGACCCGTCGCGTGTGGCGGCGCAAGTCGTGTCGGGCATCGGTTTTATCGGTGCCGGTACGATTATCTTTCAGAAGCAGGTGGTGCGCGGTCTGACCACAGCTGCAGGTCTTTGGACGGTCTCTGCCATCGGTCTGACATGTGGCTCGGGGATGTATGTGCTGGCGATAGCGGCAACGGTCTTGGTGCTGCTCAGTTTGGAGCTGATGCATTTCATCAACAAGCGATTCGGTTCCAAGCATCTCGCCGTCACCTTTTCCGCTCCGTCGCAAGAGGCAGCCAACAATGTGCTCGCCGTTCTGCGCAAACAGGAGGTGGATGTGGAGTCATACCAGATGAAAGAGCGGGAGACTGCTCAGGGGAAAGTGCTCACTATCACGATGGAGATGAAGGTCAGGCGTGAGAATTTCCATGCCAATCTGTTTGAGTTTATGGCAATGTTCGACGGCGTGACCATCGAGAATTTAGAGTAAGAGCGGGGTGGGGATGAGGTCATTTCAGTTCTTCCTTCAAGAACTTCGGCGTATATCCTTTCTTTGATTTAGCCACTTCTTCGGGTGTTCCGGTGGAAAGGACGGTTCCGCCCTTTCTGCCTCCTTCCGGTCCCATGTCGATGATGTGGTCAGCCAGTTTGATGACATCAAGGTTGTGCTCGATGATGATAACCGTGTTTCCCCGGTCAACCAGTTGCTGGAGAACGTTCATCAATATGCGGATATCCTCGAAGTGCAGACCGGTTGTCGGTTCGTCAAGAATATAGAGCGTCCGTCCAGTGTCGCGTTTCGAGAGTTCGGTTGCGAGTTTCACGCGCTGACTCTCTCCGCCGGAAAGGGTGGTTGACGGCTGCCCGAGTTTGATATATCCCAATCCGACATCTTGCAGGGTCTTGATTTTCTGCAGGATGTTCGGCACATTCTCAAAGAACTCCACAGCCTGATTGATGGTCATGTCAAGCACGTCGGCAATCGACTTGCCTTTGTAGCGCACCTCGAGCGTCTCGCGGTTGTAGCGTTTCCCGTGGCAGGATTCGCACGGCACCATCACGTCGGGCAGGAAATTCATCTCAATCGTCTTGTAACCGTTTCCTCCGCATGTATCACACCTTCCGCCCTTCACGTTGAAAGAGAACCGTCCGGGCTTGTATCCACGGATTTTTGCTTCGGGAAGGTTGACGAACAGCGAGCGGATATCGCTGAAAACGCCTGTATAGGTGGCGGGATTAGAGCGTGGTGTGCGTCCGATAGGCGCTTGATCCACATTCACCACCTTGTCGATATGTTCCACTCCCTCAATGCTTTCGTAAGGCATGGGGGCTTTCAGCGAACGATAGAAATGTTTTGAAAGGATGGGCTGCAGCGTCTCGTTGATGAGCGTTGACTTGCCGGAGCCGCTGACGCCAGTCACCAGAATCAGTTTTCCGAGCGGGAAATCCACATCAACATGCTTGAGATTATTGCCGCTCGCATTTTTGATGACGATGTGTTTACCATTGCCTGGACGCCGCTTTGTGGGAATCTCTATCTTGATTTTCCCACTCAGGTAATTGGCTGTGAGCGTGTCTTGCTTCAAGAGTTCCGAAGGAGTTCCCTGGAAAACCACCTTGCCGCCTTTTCTTCCAGCCAGCGGACCGATGTCAATCACATAGTCAGCCGACAGCATCATCTCCTTGTCGTGCTCAACCACAATCACCGTATTGCCCAAATCGCGCAATTCTTTCAGGGAATTGATCAGGCGGACGTTGTCGCGCTGGTGCAGTCCGATGCTGGGTTCGTCAAGGATATAGAGCACGTTGACCAGCTGTGAACCGATTTGTGTTGCCAGGCGTATGCGTTGACTTTCACCTCCGGAGAGGCTTGCAGACTGGCGGTCGAGCGAGAGATAGTCGAGTCCGACGTCCAACATGAAATCGAGTCGTGTGCAGATTTCCTTGACGATTTCAGATGCAATCTTGCGTTCTTTCTCTTCAAGATGAGGCAGACAGTCGTCAAACCAGCTGCGAAGTTCCGATATGTCCATGTTCGACAGCTCGGCAATGTTCTTCTCCCAAATGCGATAGGAGAGGGATTCGCGCTTGAGTCGCTGCCCGTTACATTCGGGACACACGCAGGTGGCAAGAAATTGTTCAGCCCATTTCTGTCCCGAGCTGCTGTCGTCATTCTCCATCACGCTGCGAAGATACTTGATGATGCCATCGAACGTGACGAAATAGTCGGTTGACGTGTGTACACGCTCTTTCGCAATCCTCACGTTCTGGAGCGAGCCGTAGAGAATTTCAGACAATGCTTCCTGCGGTATCTGTTCGAACGGGGTGTCTAAGTCACACTCAAAGCGCTGCAAGATACTCTCTATTTGCCAGAAAATCATCTGGTTCTTATATTTCCCTAACGGTGCAATGGCTCCTTCGCGAATGGAAGCCTTTTTGTTGGGTATGACCTTTTCCAGGTCAATCTCATTGATGCGTCCCAGTCCTTTGCATCGAGGGCACGCTCCTTCCGGTGAGTTGAACGAGAATAAGTTGGGTGCAGGGTCACCATACGAGATGCCTGTCGTGGGGCACATCAGGCGCTTGGAAAAGTTTTTCACGCTCCCATCATCCACATTATATATCATGATGGTGCCGTCGCCCTGTCGCATTGCCGTCTCAATGGTCTTTACGAGGCGCTCCTTGTCGCCCGATTTGATTTGCAGACGGTCAATCACTACCTCGATGTTGTGGTTTTTGTAGCGGTCAACCTTCATTCCACGTTCCAGTTCATGCAGCTCGCCGTCGATGCGCACATGGAGGTAGCCTTTCTTGCGCATGCTCTCGAAAAGCTCGCGATAATGTCCTTTTCGCTGTCGCACGATGGGCGACAGGATATACACACGTTTGTCGGCATACTCGGAAAGAATCATTTCAACCACTTTCTCCTCAGTATATTTCACCATCTTCTCGCCGGTCATATAGCTATAAGCCGTTCCGGCGCGGGCAAAAAGCAGTCGCATGTAGTCGTAGATTTCCGTTGTCGTGCCTACGGTCGAGCGTGGGTTTTTGTTCGTTGTCTTTTGTTCGATACTGATGACGGGGGAGAGTCCGGTAATCTTATCCACGTCGGGACGCTCCAGTCCGCCGAGAAAATTTCTTGCATAAGCCGAGAAGGTTTCGATGTAGCGGCGCTGTCCTTCGGCGAAAATCGTGTCGAATGCCAGTGACGATTTGCCACTTCCGCTCAGTCCCGTGATGACCGTCAGACTGCCACGTGGTATCTCCACATCCACATTTTTCAAGTTGTGCATGCGCGCCCCCCATACGTTGATTTTCTTGTCTTCCCGTTTCATTTTATCAGATAAGAACTGAGTGTTTTCCCACCGTCAAGTCATCCTATTCGTCATATTCCCTATATCCGCGCAAGAGATTGACGTCGCGCCTGATGTTATACACACGTCCGTCAGCACCTTTCGCTTTGACCAACACAAAATATACGCCTTCTTTCACCGGTTTCCCGTGAAAGGTGCCGTCCCAACCGCCAGCCGGGTCTGTCCATTCATATAGTTTTTGTCCCCAGCGGTTGAAAATGTATGCGTGAAATTCCACGATACTCTGATAAGTCTTGGCTTTATAAATTTGGTTATAGGGGTCGCCGTTCGGGGAAAAAGCATTCGGCATCTCGAGCTTGCTCTCGTGGATGCTTACCCGAAGCGGACCAAAGTCGCTCCAGTATTCTTCCGTATATTCAATGCGCTCGCTGCCTCTGGAGAACGTTGCATACAGCACAATGTGGAACGATCCTGCAGTCGTGAACGTATATTCCGTGTTCTCTTCGTAGCGGACGAGAAATGGCGAACTCTCTCCTTCGGGCGTGATGCGCCATTCGTAGTATGTGTTCCAGCCTTCGGTATGCTGCGGATTTGCCGTAAAACGCCCGACGAGCGGTGCCGAACCAGAAAAGTCAACGCTCTCTTCTCCCTCGTCCTCGTGTCCCGGAGTGAAGTAAAATGCCGTCGGATTGATGGTCGGAACATCATCCGCCAAGCCCAAAAGGGAAAAGGAAAACATACATATAATAGCTGCCAATAACCTGTTCTTCTTCATACGTCAACACATTTTTATATTTGTAACGTGGAAAACTTTGCAAAATTACAAAATAATGACGAAAACACAAAATTAAATTTGCTTTGTTGCAAAAGAACTAAAAAACTAAACAAATTATTTTGCTCTTCGCCCGATTTACACTATCTTTGCAAAGGAAATGAATAATTTTTGATTATGAGACGTTATTTGAGATATTTTTTTCTGACATTATTTATGGGGGCGATGGTGACACTTCATGCCCAAACGCCTTCCATACGTGAGCAGCATAAAGTGAAAAAGAGCGAAACGCTTTTCGGTATTTCAAAGCAATATAATGTGACGATTGAGCAGCTGAAGGCGGTCAATCCTGAAATGAACATTGAAGGATACGAACTCAAAAAAGGCGATTACATCAACATTCCATATACCAATACTCCAAACAATGCGGTGCAGAGCAGTAATACTCAGCAACCGGCGACTCAAACTCTGGCAATGAACAAAGTGCGAGTCGGTGTGATGTTGCCGCTTCACGACATCAACGGCGACGGAAAACGGATGGTGGAGTATTATCGGGGCTTGCTCTTGGCGTGCGACAGATTGAAGAAAGACGGTATCTCCGTGGATGTGCAGGCTTGGAACGTGCCTATAGAGGCAGATGTCCGCATGACACTTCTGGAGAAAGGTGCCGACAAATGCGACATCATTTTCGGACCGCTCTACACCAACATGGTCAAGCCGTTGGCAGAATTCTGTCAGAAACACAACATCAAGATGGTCATCCCATTCTCCATTTCTGGCGAGGATGTGAAAAATTATGCGAGCATCTATCAGGTGTATCAAAGCCCTTCAAGCCTAAACACTTCAGCCGTTAACAGTTTCATCGAGCGTTTCAAAGGCTGTCAGCCGGTGTTTATCAACTGTAACGACGCAACCGAGAGCAGCCGCGGAGCGTTCACCGCAAATCTCAGAAAGGCTTTGGAAGACAAGCGCATCAAGTATCGGCTGACCGACATCAACTCCTCAGACGAGGATTTCGCAAAGGCTTTCAGCAAGAAGAAGCCGAACATCGTAGTCTTGAATACCAGCCGTTCGCCGGAACTGAACACCGTTTTTGCCAAGCTCAACAAGATGGTGAGCGAGGGTTCGAAGGCAGAAATCTCGATGTTCGGATATATTGAGTGGCTCATGTACACACAAGTTTATGAGAAACTATTCTATCAGTATAACGCCTATATTCCCACCACATTCTACTACAACCCACTTTCGGCAGACACCAAGTGGGTGGAGACGAACTATCGCAATTGGTTCCGTACCGATATGATGCAGGCGCTTCCGCGTTTTGCGCTGACAGGATTCGACCATGGCTGCTTCTTCATCGGCGGAATCAGTAAGTATGGCAAAAACTTCGGCGGCACGAAAGGCGAAACAACCTACAAACCTGTTCAGACGCCACTCGCTTTTAAAGCCGAAGGGGCAGGGAAACAGAACAAGGCGTTCATGCTGATTCATTATCTCAAAAACCAGACAATCGAAGCAATAAGTTATTAGACACATGCGGAAACTGACGGTTATTTCCCTCTTGCTTATCGCACTAT
Source organism: Prevotella sp. Rep29 (assembly GCF_019551475.1). Classification (NCBI taxonomy): domain Bacteria; kingdom Pseudomonadati; phylum Bacteroidota; class Bacteroidia; order Bacteroidales; family Prevotellaceae; genus Prevotella; species Prevotella sp. Rep29. The sequence continues at coordinate 1,436,151 of NZ_CP047159.1, read as the reverse complement.
GCAGCCATGCACAGGTCGGTTCACATCGCAACGACCTCAGCATCGGCGTCAATGGCGGTTATATCCTGAGCAATGTGGGATTCAGTCCGAAAGTGCCACAGACCATGCACGGCGGAATCACCGGCGGTCTGACCGTCAAATACGTCTGCGAAAAATATTTCAGTACCATTTGCTCCATTCTCGCAGAAGTCAACTATGCCTCCATCGGATGGAAGGAAAATATCCTTGACCGCACGGATCAACCGGTCATCAATCCCGTGACAGGACTGGCTGAGGAGTATTCGCGCACCATCAATTATGTTCAGATACCCGTCTTTGCCCACTTGGCGTGGGGAAGAGAGGAGCGGGGAGCACAGTTCTTCATCCAAGCCGGTCCGCAGATAGGTGTCTATCTCAACGAGTCCACTTCGACGAACTTCAACTTCGCCGACCGAAATATGACCGACCGCGCAAATACCATCGTCGCACAAGATACGATGGCTGTCGAAAACAAGTTCGATTATGGCATTGCTGCAGGCATTGGCATGGAATATTCGTTGCCAAAGGCGGGGCATTTCATCCTCGAAGCACGCTATTATTTCGGCTTGGGAAACATTTATGGCGATTCAAAGAAAGACTATTTCGGAAAATCTAACTTCGGAAACATTGTCTTCAAATTTACCTATCTGTTCGACATTGTGCGCACGAAACATAAAAAACACTAACGAAAGAAAGTGTTCGAAACTGACAATCGTTGCAGATTAAAAATGAAAATGAAATTGAATATAAATAATTATTAACTTAAAAAACAAACAGATTATGTTACAAAATTTATGGAACAACAATCGCATGGTGGCTATGCTGTTAGCGATTTTGGTTGTAGTTGTGCCCTTTCTCATCTACTATGTGATTGAGGCAAAGAAGAAACACCCTAAGGGTCTTATTTCGGCAGCCCTGTCAAATATGGGCGAACGATTTGGTTATTACATCATGAATGCAGTGCTGTTACTTTTCTTGTGTTCAAAGTTTGGTATCAGCGACGACATTGCAGGATGGATTTATGCCGTGTTCTATTTTCTCATTTATGTACTTAGCCTTCCCGGTGGTATGGTTGCCGACAAGTTGCAGAACTTCAAAGGTACAATCATGGCAGGCCTCCTTGTTATGGCGACGGGCTATGTAATTCTGTCTATACCGGTATTCGGTGGCAACCCTGGCGCAGTTCCTATGTGGGTGCTCATACTGACTTGTCTTGCCCTTGTGCTTATTGCTGCCGGAAATGGTCTGTTCAAAGGCAACTTGCAGGCTATTGTGGGTCAGATGTATGACAACTATGAGGCCGAGGCAGCCAAAAAGGGAGCCGAGGAACTTGCTATCGCCAAGTCGCGTCGTGACAGCGGTTTCCAGATATTCTACGTCTTCATCAACATTGGCGGCGTGATTGCACCTTTCGTTGCACCATTGCTGCGCAGCGCTATGCTCAAGCTCGACGGATTTATCTATAACGCTGACCTGCCTCGTCTGTGCCATGGATTTTTGGATAACACGCTGAAAGGCGATGACGTTCAAAACCTCACTACGCTTGCTGAAAGTTCTATCCTGAATGGTGGTCAGGTGGGCGATATGGCAACATTCTGCACTAATTATCTTGAAAGTTTCAATACAGGTGTGCATTACTCGTTCATTGCATCAGCTTTGGCTATGATTGCATCTTTCCTCATTTTCGTGGCTACTCGCAAGGTATATCCCAATCCTGTCAAGAAAGTTAAGGAAGTCCAAACAGTCTCCAAAGAAGAGGTTGCAGCTGACGCTAAGGAAATTAGACAACGCATGTATGCCTTGTTTGCTGTGCTGGGTGTGGCAGTATTCTTCTGGTTCTCATTCCACCAGAACGGACAGTCGCTCTCAGTATTCGCTCGCGACTTCTGCGATACAAATGCAATTGCTCCTGAAATTTGGCAGTGTATCAACCCGTTCTTTGTGATTGTGCTCACACCTATCATCATGATATTGTTTGGTGCATTGGCAAAGAAAGGTAAGGAAATCTCAACGCCAAAGAAAATCGCACTTGGTATGTTTGTTGCAGCCTGTGCATACATATTCCTTATGGCTATCTCCATTACCAACGGATATCCTTCTGGCGAAGCATTCAAGAGTTTGCCCGAAGCTATTAAGGTTTCAATGAAAGCCGGTCCGTGGGTACTGATTGTCACCTACTTCTTCCTGACCGTGGCAGAGTTGTTCATCTCTCCACTCGGTCTGTCGTTTGTATCTAAGATTGCACCTCAACACTTACAGGGTATCTGTCAAGGTCTGTGGCTATGTGCTACGGCTATAGGCAACCTGTTCATCGCCCTTGGTGTGACCATGCTCAATAGTTTCCCACAGCAGTGGCAATGTTGGGCTGTATTTGCAGGGTTCTGCCTCATCTCAATGGGTGTAATGTTGGGTATGCTCAAATGGCTCGAGCGTGTGACTAAATAACATTATTAAATATAAAGCGGAGACTCGCCCTCGTGACGGGTCTCCGCTTTTTTAAATTTATTGAGACATTATGTTTGAAGGACAACCTAAAGGTTTATTTGCGTTGGCACTTGCCAACACCGGTGAGCGCTTCGGCTACTACACCATGATTGCCGTCTTCGCTCTGTTTTTAAGAGCCAATTTCGGATTAGAGCCCGGAACGGCAGGAGTGATTTACTCTACCTTCCTTGGACTTGTTTACTTTCTTCCGCTAATAGGCGGTATCATGGCTGATAAGTTCGGTTTCGGTAAGATGGTCACCACTGGCATCATTATCATGTTTGCCGGTTATTTACTTCTCTCCCTTCCTATGGGTGGCAACACAGTTGCTATGCTTGTCATGCTTGCAGCATTGTTGTTTATCTCCCTCGGTACAGGACTCTTCAAGGGCAACCTGCAAGTGATGGTTGGCAACCTCTATGACGACCCAAAGTATGCTGACAAACGCGACTCTGCTTTCTCGCTTTTCTACATGGCAATCAACATTGGCGCCATGTTTGCACCTACAGCAGCAGTAAAGATTAAAGAATGGGGCGAGAACAGTCTCGGTATGTCGGGCAATGACGCCTATCACCTTGCTTTCGCAGTAGCGTGTGTATCGCTCATTGTATCGATAGCGATTTACTATGCATTCCGTCCTCTCTATCGCCACGTGGAAGGAGGCAATAAGACTGCAGCCGTACAGGCAGTTGAACAACCCGTAGAAGAACTCTCCAAAGAAGATACCAAGGCACGCATCGTAGCACTCTGTCTCGTATTTGCCGTGGTCATCTTCTTCTGGATGGCTTTCCACCAGAACGGACTCTCGCTGACTTATTTTGCCGATGAATTCACACAAACAGAGTCAACGGGACTTCAGTCGATGGCGTTCAATGTCTTTAATCTTTTCCTCGTTGTGCTCATCGTTTACGGAGCATTCGGCTTCTTCCAAAGTAAGACACCGAAAGGCAAAGGCATTAGCTGTGCATTTGTGCTTATACCTATCGCCATCCTCATCTGGCAGTATACCCGCGTGGATGGAGTGACCAAGCTTAGCGCACCCATCTTCCAACAATTCAACCCCTTCTACGTCGTGGCCCTCACACCATTCTCCATGTTCATCTTCTCCTATCTGGCGAAGAAAGGCAAGGAACCCTCCGCACCGCGTAAAATCGCATACGGTATGTTGGTTGCCGCAGTAGCATTCATCGTTATGATTATCGCATCAGTCGGACTGCCGATGCCACAGACAGGGATGGTTGATGGCGAGATGAAAGGCTTGCATGTAGCCGACGTTTCAGCCAATTGGCTCATCGGAACCTACCTCATTCTCACTTTCGGCGAACTGCTTCTGTCACCTATGGGCATTTCGTTCGTGTCCAAGGTAGCGCCACCGAAATACAAAGGTATGATGATGGGCGGATGGTTTGTGGCTACAGCCATTGGAAACCTTCTTGTCAGTGTCGGTGGTTTGTTATGGGGTAAGCTGCCACTCACACTGGTATGGACCGTATTCCTCGTGCTCTGCATCCTCTCAGCCCTCTTCATGTTCGCCATGATGAAACGCTTGGAGAAAGTAAGCTGAGGAAGTTCACACAGATGACAACTCATTATTAAAAATAATTTTTTTATAGTTCTAAAACGTGAGCCGCTGCGCAGTGATTGCGCAGCGGCTTTTTTGTAAGCGCAAATTGGCACGATTATTGCTGCTAAGTTCAATGGTTGTTAGTCAAGTACGGCGATATTGTTGAGCAAACTCGTACGAAGTTGGTTACCAAAGTCGTACGAAATTGGTCACCAAACTCGTACGAGATTGGTATGGAAACTCGTATGAGATTGCTTAACGAAAGGGCAACACTCGGATAACGGGCGGTGATGTTTCTGATAATCAATGTTTAACTTTTAAATAATAAGGAGGTCAAAATGTCAGTATTTGTAAGATTGGAAAAGAAGAAGTTTGGTGATGACAAGGCGCGTGGAAAGTGGTATGCCAAAGTGGTGCGCACGGGCGAAGTGGGCATCGACGAGCTGGCTGAGCGCATTCAGGATGTCTCGACGTTCAAGCGGGGCGAGGTGCGCGGTATTCTCATCGAGCTGTTGGAGCAGATGAAATCTTGTCTGGCGGAAGGGCAGACGGTCAATCTCGATGGGTTCGGGCGGTTCCATCTCTCGGTGGAGAGCGAGCCGGCGGAGAGTCCGGAGAAGTTCCGCACCGACTTGAACGTGAAGCGTGTGAAGTGCAGGTTCCAGCCCGCCGGCTATCGTCGGAAGGACGGATGCATCGTCCAGCGGCTGGCTGAGGGCGTGAAGGTGGAGCGTTGGAGGGATGAATGAGGGAAGAAATTTGGGTGAAGTGAATTTCTATGAATAATATTTGTTTGTTGGAGTTTATTTCATTATCTTTGCATTAAGCAAGTAATTATGCTTTCTCATTAATTAATAATTAAAAATGTGCGTTATGGCAAAGTATTATGTTATGATTAACGGACAACAGGAAGGTCCGTATTCTCCTGAAGAGCTTCGTGGAAAGGGTGTGACATCTAATACGAAAGTATGGGCTGAAGGATTTCCCAACTGGCTTGATGCTTCGCAAGTAGATGAATTAAAAAATGTCGTTTTGCAGATACCTCCAATCAACTCTGTTGCTCAAGACGGCGGTGATATTGGTATCTTCGATGCTGGTCCATCTGGAAAAAGTCGAGGCGTTGCAGGCTTATTGGCTATCTTGATAGGAACGCTTGGTATTCATTATTTCTATATTGGCAAGGCGGGAGGAGGACTGATATGCATTCTGCTCTCTATCGTGACTTGCGGTTTGTGGGGTGTCGTGACTTTAATTCAAGGTATCATGATGCTCACGATGAAGAGTGAGGAGTTTGAGCGGAAATATGTCAACTCGACCTCAACACTGCCTTTGTTCTGACGGAATGCGATAAAAAGATGACTTGTTGATTGATGTCAAAAATTGTTTGGAGTATTATTGGCATTTCAATTGTGCTGGGGATATACTATATATTCAATCCGATTGTAGATAATGTATTTCCCCAATGTCCCTTTTTAGCATTGACAGGCTTGCAATGCCCGGGTTGCGGTTCGCAACGGGCATTGCATTTTTTGCTTCATGGAGAACTCCGACAAGCTTTTATGTCTAATTCTTTTTTGATCATTGTCATACCGTTCTTTCTTTTTCTGATAATACTGGAACGGAATCGGACGAAGCTGCCACGTCTGTATAAGCGTGTGCATAACAAAAGATTTATATTCTTTTTTCTTTTCCTTGTTGCCGCTTGGTGGATAGGACGTAATCTGTCGGAGCAACTCTGAGATTTAGATGGTCATGCCTGCTCCCGAAAAATCGGTTTCTGCAGTCCGTATTTCTTCCGTTAGACACTCAGATGTCAGTAAGTCAATCCGAATGCCCAGAGGGGAATGATTTTGCCCGATCCGTATTCTATGTCGTCTCTGACAACATATCCCTCAGCGGCATCGGTAAGTTGCTTCTTGCCTTTCTTTTTTCCACCAACCTCAAAGGTCTTACCGGCAATCTCGAAGTCACTGATGCGTGAGCTGATGACTTCTGTCGTCACTCGCATCTGATTATAGAAGAACGTCTCACGGATATTGCCGATGTCCGTAGCTTCTCCGCCTAATAAGTAGGCGAGGCTGGTGTTGTCAAGGTACACCTTTTCGACTTTGCCAATGCCACGGATGCCACCCGTATCGTTGCGCAACTGACCTATCATTCCGGCTTGCTCCATATACAGGAAATAATCGGGCAGAATATTCCTGCTGACTCCAATAACGGTGGAGAGGGAATCCATCACAGGCTTAAAGGGCACACTTTGGGCGATGACGGCCAGCAGTTTCTTCAACTTGCGCCCTGTAGCAGCCGTCATGTGGGCATACTGTGGAATGTCAACCTCCATGGTTTGATTGATAACTTGGCGCAAACGTATTTCGTAATTGCAGTCATCGGAGAAAGGGTAGTAGCCTTTTAGGAGGTAATCGTTAAATAGCGGCAATGGATGACGGGCGGCATCGAGACGGGCTTTGTTCTCAAGTATCTCGCTTAACGTATAGACAGGCACTTCTATTGCATGGCGCAGCCAGAGGTATTCCCTGAAGCTGAGTCCTTGCATCATGAAAATGGGTGCCCGTCGGCTCAGGTCGGAAAAACCCTTATAGATGTCAAGCACGGATGAGCCCGTGAAACCTACTATCAGGTCAGTGTGAGAATCGTATATCTGTTTCAATTCCCTTGACCAATTTTCGTACTTGTGAATTTCGTCGATAAAAATCTGTTCACCACCTTCTTTGACAAACTCATCTACAGTTTCTGCAAGTGTGTGTGACGAGAAATACAAGTGGTCGGCAGTAACGTACAGCATACGCCGCTTTTCTCGATGCTCCTTGATGTATTGGAGTATCATCGTAGACTTTCCCACACCTCTTGGACCAACCAAACCGAACATACGGGACTCCCAGCTAATCCGGTCGTACATATACCGATGGAACGTTGAAGTGGTCTGCTTCAAAAGTCCTTCCATAAACTCAACAAGTGCTATATCCATGAGCTTGCGTTTTTAACGTTTACGATGCAAAGATACAAAAAATGCACTAAAGTAGTGCAATATTTGAGAAAAAATGCACTAAAGTAGTGCAATTTTTGCAATTTAAGTTCCCATACAAGTATGTCGTACATCGTAAACGTCTGTGGTATGGCGCTCCAGTCTATTCCTGGATGTTCGGTTTCTGCAGTCCGTATTTCTTCCGTTTGTCGGTGGCGTAGAGCAGGAGGGCTGAGATGAATGCCGCTGCACCGAACAGGGCGAAGATGGTCATCGAACGGGTGTAGGACGGGTCGGTCTCGTTGACGCGTCCTATCAGCATGCGGACAGCCATCAGACCGATGTTTTGTATGAAGAAAATCATGCCATAGGCTGTTCCGAGACGCCGCAGTGGAATGATTTTGGGCACGGAGGGCCACAGTGCGCTGGGCACGAGTGAGAACGCCAGTCCGAGAATGACCATCATTGATACTGCCAACAGACTGGAATGGAGGGGCAGCGAGAAGACGAAATGCACGACTGCCATGAGTAGCGTGCCGATGATGATGAGCGTGGCTCCGAATCCGCGCCGGTCGTATATGGTTCCGAAGAGTGGCGTGAGCACGATGCTTCCGAAGGGGATGATGGCGGGAATGAGTCCGGCAAGGCTTTCGGAGATGCCGTATTTCACTATCATCAGCTTCGGGGCGAAGTTGAAGAATGGGTTCATCGCCGAGTAGAACAGCAGACAGAGCAGCGTGACGAGCCAGAAGCCCGGGCTCTTTATCGTCACGAGGATATCGGAAAAGCGGAAGCTCTCGTCGTCGTCAGTCCCCTGTTGTACGGTTGCGGGAGCGCTCTTTTCCAACCGGCGGTCCATGACGCAATAGACGATGTAGAAGAGCAATGCTGCAGAGATGAGCACAAAGCTCAGGAGTAGGGGAGCGGAGAGCGAATGGCGGAGTGCCAACGGCAGGCTGACGGACATGGCGGCGCCTGTTCCCAAGCGCGCAAGACCTACCTGTATGCCCATGGCGAGTGCCATCTCATGACCGGTGAACCATTTCACCATGACCTTCGAGACGGTGATGCCGCACATCTCATTGCCCACGCCGAAAACGGCGAAGCCCAGTGCCGAATAGATAACTTGCCGTTTGAGCATCATGTCGGGAAGCCCCAGCAGGGGAAGATTGACGTGCGTGGCAGCATCGGGCGTGATGAATGTGACGGCATAATACATCATCAGTACACCGGCAACCATCAGCGTGCAAGCCAATATGCCCGTGAAGCGGACGCCCATCTTGTCGAGAATCAGTCCGCCGAAGAACAGCATCAGGAGAAAGACGTTGATGAATCCGTAGGAGCCGGAGAAGAATCCGTACTCCGTGCTCGTCCAGTTCATGCCACCACTGGCTACCGGCGATTCGAGGAGTGACTCCAACGGCGACATCTGATAGGTGATGTAATAGCCCATCATCATGGTGAAAGCAACGATGAGGAGTGCTGTCCAGCGCACCACTGGCAAGTCGCTGAGTTTTCTGCGGAGTTGTTCGGTCATGCGTCAGTTATATATAATAATGTAAAGAAAGCCGCGGACGGTTCATTACAAACCCTCCGCGGCTGTTTTGTTTTCTGAATCTTATTCTTTGATGTTGGGCTCCTCGAGTCCGAGGTGCTTCTTCTTGTCAACAATCTTGAGGATGAATCCTAACAGCAGGGCAGCAATACCCAAGCATGCCAACATGATGAGCGGTGCTGTATAGTTGAGCTGGTCGGCAGGCGTTCCCTCGGGATTGGTCGCTGTCAGCACCTTTCCGATGAGCAGCGGGAAGAGCCAGAGTCCGATGTTCTGAATCCAGAAAATCAGCGCATAGGCAGAACCAATCACCTTGGCATCAACAAGTTTCGGTACGCTCGGCCACAATGATGCCGGAACCAACGAGAAAGATGCACCGAGAATGAGAATCGTCAGGTAGGCAATGACAACTCCACCGGCACCATTTCCCTTGAATGCGGGAAGCACGAAAGCGAATGTCAGGTGGCAAGCGATGAGCAGCAGCGAGCCGAGTACGAGCATCGAAGCAGCTTTTCCCTTGTGGTCAACGTAGCTTCCGAGTATCGGCGTGATGAGCACTGCCAGCAGTGGGAACACGGCGAAGATGGCTTCAGCAGACTGGCGCATGTAGCCCATGTAGCAGTAAACCACGAGAGAGACAACAGAGATTGTCAGCAGACAGTATTTCATGCCTTTGTTCTTCTGGAAGTTGCTTGCGAATCCGGCTGCTGCCACAACGAGCATAATGACGTACTGAACGATGGTCACGCTGTTGCTTGCCCAGAACGAGTCAGAAGCCGGAGCCGTCAGGTCGAGGTTGCACTGCAGCATGTTCACGGCATATTTCTGGAACGGGAAAATGGCTGAATAGTAGAGTACGCAGAGCAGTGCTACGAGCCAGAAGCCACTTGAGGTGAGAATCTGTCCGAGGTCGCTGATTTTGAATGGGTCGTCTTTCTCTTCTGCCTCGCCCGTCTGTGCATCGAGCTTCTTGTCCATGAAGAAGTAAACGACAAACATGATGAGTGCAATGCAGAGCAGCACTACGCCAAAGGCAACCGAGCGCGAAACGCTGACTTCACCGCCGAGCTTGGCAAAGAACGGTGAGAAAATCATGCACGTAGCAACACCGAGGCGTGCGAGTGCCATTTCAGAGCCCATAGCCAACGCCATCTCGCGCCCCTTGAACCATTTCACGATACCACGGCTCACCGTGATACCAGCCATCTCGACGCCACAGCCGAAAATCATGAAACCGATGGCGGCTACTTTGGCGGAGGCGGGCATGCCCTCGTAGAATGGACTGACGCCCAACTCGTCGAAGCCGGGAATGTAGTTCAGGTTGTTGGTAAACCATGTCTCCAATCCGCTACCGATAAACGAATCACTCACTGCATACCATTTAATCACTGCACCGATGAGCATCACCACGCCGGAAAGAATGGCTGTGAAGCGCACACCCATCTTGTCGAGGATGATTCCGGCAAAGATGAGGAAAAACACGAACACGTTGAGGAACGTCTCTGCGCCCTGCATCGTACCGAAAGCATCGGAGTCCCACCCGCGGGTCTCCTGCATCAGGTCCTTGATGGGCGAGAGAATGTCCATGAAAATGTAGCTGCAGAACATGGCGAGCGCCAGGAGCAGCAGCGCCGTCCACCGCATGCCGGCAGAGTCGCGCAAGGTTTTCTGAATTGTTTGTGTCATTTTAAGGTTATTTTTAAGTTAATGATATTGCGTTAAATGATTCTTTTACGATGCAAAGATACAAAATAGAAATAAAAAAGCGTTATTTTATTTGTTTTTTATAAATAAATCTTCGATGAAAATATACTTGCAAACAAAAAAATATGTAGCCACCGATTTCAGTATATCTTGTTTTTAACGGATTAAATCCGCAGTTATTTAATGCGGAAGTGAACCGAGAGTGGGTAGTGGTCGCCAAGAGGTGACACACCATCTTCACGGAAATAGGTTTTGTTATGGAATATCACGTTTTCCAGTATCAGTTTGCTATTAGAAGCGGTGGGGTTGATGAAGAATACTTTGTCGGGAGCTTCGCCGTTGACCGTCCAGCCGCTGGTGGGACTATCGTATTGTATGCGGGTATCGCCCATTGAGGGATATTTGCCGCCTTTTTCCTGCTGAATCCACGCATCGGTGATAGTGGCGCGACCAGAGCGGTTGATGACGTTAATAACCTGACTTTCCACGCTGTCACGTACATAATAGGTGTTCAAGTCGCCCATGATGATAATAGGACGATGATCCAGATGTGCCATGATATAGTCGCGTAGTTGGCGCCACTGGCTCATGCGTACTAAGCGGTCTTCCTCGTCGGTTCCTGCAAGTTCCTCCTCTGTATCACCTGCATCCATGTGCATGTTGTAAATGACAAGTTGATGTCCAAGGGGAGTTGTCACCTCATAGCGGCGGAATCCCTTTACTACGTTCTCGTCCCAAGCATGGGCAAAATAGCCACAGTTACGGTTCCAACGCACGCTGTCTGTACGTTCAACCTTTAGACCTTTTTTCCAGAATCCCTTGAGACCATCAGTATTGAAACGGATTTTTTCGGGATTCTCTTCGTTCGGTTCATAGATCAACTTAACCCCGTTCATCATACCTCCTCCCCAACAGTCAAAGTCGTAGCCTTCGGCAAAGGAACCAGATAGCTCTTGATCATAGTCAAAGTCTTCTTGCACGCCGATGAAATCGAAACCGCCTTGAGTCAACCACTGCCCGATGACTGGTGTGTACTCCGGACCAGGATTATCCAGACCCACCAGCCCGTCCACGTTCAGCGTACACACGCTAAATTGTTCTTCCTGCACTTTAGGCTCTGGATCGCTCTCGTCATCACAGGAAACCATGCACGCGCATACCAATGCTACCATGATGGTGGAAAGTATGCTTAAAGTATTTTTCTGGTTCATCATATTGGTTATAATTGTTATTTTACGATGCAAAGATACAAAACAGAAATAAAAAACGCTATCCTTATTCGTTTTTTTAGATAAGGACTTTGCTTGTTTATTATAAAATATGTGGAAAATACACCTTATCATTCTCAAGAAATATCACAACATGAAAAACATCAAAAAAATTGTCATATATTTGCATAAATTGAAGTTTTCCTTGTCATAAAAAGAACTTGCTTTTGTAGTTTCGTAAAAAAGTATTTCCTTTGCACCATGAATGAAACGAAACCCATATTGACTGTTACTGGAAGTGACTCAACGAGTGGCTCTGGAGTGCAAGCAGACATCAAGACGATTTCTGCTTTAGGTGGATATGCGGTTTCTGCAATTACTTCAGTTACGGTGCAAACCACTCTCGGTATTCAGGAGTTTCATGACCTGCCAGCAAAGATTGTAGAAGGACAAATAGAGGCTGTGATGAATGACGTGGAGCCTGAAGTTATCAAGATTGGAATGATTCGGCGAGTTGACGTGTTGGATGTTATTGTCAATGCCATTCGTAAGTATAAGCCTAAGCACGTGATTTATGATTCGGTGTTCCTTTCGAGTTGCGGAGACGCACTTGTTCCAGAAGAAGTGGCAAAGGCTATTTCTGAACGATTGTTACCTCTTTGCACACTTGTTATTCAATTTGATGCAGCTTCCAGACATGGGCTTGCCAATCATTATTCGAGTGCCGTGGCGGTGTATCTGAGCAAAGGAGAGACTGAAGAACGCGCTCAACAACTTGCCAAAGCATACGTGAATGCGCAGGTCGTGAGAATGGGAGGCTTGCAGGGACGGAGTAGCGAATTGTATAATGAATTTATAGATGCGCTCGAAACTCATATGTTAACCAATAGCGATGTACATTTCTATGCCGATTGCCTGAATGTAAGTTCGAGGTATCTGGCACAAGTAACCAAACGTATTTGCGGAAAAGCTCCCAAGACGATTATTGACGAGCGATTGATGCAGGAAATAGAGTTGCAACTACTTACTACGGATAAGACCGTACAAGAAATCGCCTATCATTGTGGCTTCTCTTCACAAGCACATTTTACCAAGTTCTTCAAGAAGATGAAGAATATTAGTCCTACAAAATTTAGGAAATTATGAAACAAGACAGACAAACATTGAATCGCAATTTAGCACAGATGCTAAAGGGCGGAGTGATTATGGACGTAACGACCCCTGAACAGGCTCGTATTGCCGAACAAGCAGGAGCGTGCGCAGTTATGGCTTTAGAACGAATACCTGCCGATATTCGTGCGGCTGGTGGCGTTTCTCGTATGAGTGATCCGAAAATGATTAAAGGAATACAAGCAGCCGTTTCCATTCCTGTTATGGCAAAATGTCGCATAGGACATATTACCGAAGCTCAGATATTGCAAGCCATAGAGATAGATTATATTGACGAAAGTGAGGTTTTAAGTCCTGCTGACAATATTTATCATATAGACAAAACGAAATTTGACGTGCCTTTTGTTTGTGGAGCGAAGAATTTAGGCGAGGCATTAAGACGAATTGCCGAAGGTGCTACGATGATACGAACGAAAGGTGAACCAGGTACGGGCGATGTTATACAAGCAGTTAGTCACATGCGACAGATGCAAAGCGAGATACGTCGATTGGTATCTATGTCGGAAGACGAGTTGTTTGAAGCCGCCAAACAATTGCAAGCTCCCTACGAATTGGTGAAGTTCGTACATGAGAATGGTAAATTGCCCGTGGTAAACTTTGCGGCTGGTGGTGTAGCTACACCTGCTGATGCTGCTTTAATGATGCAATTAGGCGCAGAAGGCGTATTCGTTGGAAGTGGTATCTTTAAGAGTGGCAATCCAGAAAAACGTGCTGCTGCCATTGTTAAAGCAGTTGCCAATTACAACGATGCGAAAGTATTGGCTGATTTGAGCGAGGATTTGGGCGAAGCAATGGTTGGAATCAACGAACAGGAGATAGAATTGTTGATGGCAGAGAGGGGTAAGTGACGGGAGCCCCCTCCAATCTCCCCCCCCAAAAATGGGGGAGGCTTTGTGCTTCCTCGAGCGAGGACTTGGGCGAGGCAATGGTTGGAATCAACGAACAGGAAATAGAATTATTGATGGCAGAGAGGTGTTCAACACAACATTATTGTATGGGAAAGACAATTGCAATATTGGCTTTACAAGGTGCTTTTGCGGAGCATGCACAAACACTGAATCGCTTGGGAGTAGAATCTTTCGAAGTGAGAAGCTTATCTGATTGGGATAGACATAAAGACGGTCTCATCATCCCTGGGGGAGAATCTACCGTACAAACCAAGTTGTTGCACGAATTACAATTGTTTACGCCTATCCAGCATGCCATTCAAGATGGATTACCCGTGTTTGGCACTTGTGCAGGATTGATTCTTTTGTCGGATAAATGCTTGAATACGATGGATGTTGATGTTCGTCGTAATGCTTATGGTAGACAATTGGGAAGCTTTTACGTGGAGCATGAGATGGAAGGTGTGGGGAAGAATGTTCCAATGACCTTCATTCGTGCTCCGTACATCAATCGGTTGCTGTCAAAAAAAGTAGAGGTGCTTGCCGAGGTTGACGGACATATTGTTGCCGCACGACAAGGAAAACAACTCGTTACGGCTTTTCATCCCGAGCTAAATCAGGACTTGCGTGTACATCAATATTTCTTAGGATTATGTTCTATGTAAAGATGATGTTTTGATTTTTTGTTTATGATATGTTGATTTATAATCAACTTCATCAATGTCTTGTTATCTCAAGAATTTGGTGTGCAATCACCGTACCTTAGAAAAAATGTTTTGTTTCATGTTTGTGTCATTTTAAGACTATTTTTAAGTTAATGATATTGCGTTAAATGATTCTTTTACGATATATTTTACGCAAGATAGAAATAAAAAAGCGTTATCCTTATTTGTTTTTATAAAGAATTTATTATCTTTGCAATGTGTATATTGTGAATAAACATAACAATGATATTGTTGACGTTTTAATCTTTTAATTCATAATAATAATGTTTTTAAAATTACAACAAATGAGCAAAGCAGTTAACGCAAAGAACTTCTATTTAATGTTAATGGTAGTAGTTATGCTAATAGCAGATATCATGCTATTTGTCTCTTGTAGTGAGGATAATGATGAAAAAATATTCCTTTTTAATCAGTGGGAAATGACCAACAAGGAAGATTATAACTATCCACTGCTAAAAGAGTGTGAAGGTGTTGTTTGGGAGTTTATAAAGACAGATAAGCAAATTTTCCTTTGTAAACAATATTGCAAAATGTCTGATGGGAAATGGTATGCGTATAAAGAAGGTAAAATAACAATATTTACCGCCAGCGAAAATTCTGGAACAATAGAGTTTGTATTTGAAGGTAGTGAATATCAATACACAATCAATGGAAATACATTAATGTTGTCTAATGAAGGAAAGATATATAAGTTTAAATTAACTAAAGGTGTCGTCGGTAGGGGATACGTAAACTATTATCCAAAATAATCAATCTAATTTGTTTTATAAGAACGAAATACAAAAACGGCTTTCAGCGAAATCTGCTGAAAGCCGTTTTTGTAGTCTGTGCTATACCTTATTTCTTCAGCCAGCGGTCGAGCCAGTTGAAGAATGTGCGCTGCCAGAGGACGCCGTTCTGCGGTTTGAGCACCCAGTGGTTCTCGTCGGGGAAGATGAGCAGTTCGGCAGGAATGCCGCGCAGACGAGCCGCATTGAATGCTCCCATTCCCTGGTTGGCGTTGATGCGATAGTCCATTTCGCCGTGGATGCAGAGTATCGGTGTGTCCCACTTATCGACAAAGCGGTGGGGCGAGTTCTCGTATGTGCGCTTGGCGTTCGGCGTAAGGTCCTTGTTCCAGTACGCATCGTCATATTCCCAGTTAGAGAACCATACCTCTTCGGTGTCGGTGTACATCGACTCGAGGTTGAAAGCACCGTCGTGAGAGATGAATGCTTTGAATCGTTTGTCGTGGTGACCGGCAAGATAATAAACCGAGAATCCTCCGAACGAAGCACCTACGGCACCCATGCGGTCTTTGTCAACGTAGGGCAGGTTGGCTGCCGCATCGTCGATGGCTGCAAGATAGTCGCGCATGCACTGACCCGTCCAGTCGCCGCTGATTTGCTCGCACCACTTGCTGCCGAAGCCGGGCAGACCGTGGCGGTTGGGTGCAATGACTACGTAGCCGTGAGCAGCCATAATCATGAAGTTCCAACGATAGCTCCAGAACTGGCTGACAGGGCTTTGCGGACCACCTTCACAGAAGAGCAGCGTAGGATATTTCTTCGTCTCGTCGAAGTTCGGCGGCAGGATAACCCAGTAGTGCAGGTCTTCGCCCGTGCTCGTCTTGGTCCATCGCGGCTGAACGGTGCCTCTCTCCAGCTGGTCGAAGATGTGCTTGTTCTCACATGTAATTTGCTGGCATGTGGTCTTTTGCGGTGACTTGAAGTTAGGCGTAACCACATACAGATCGGCAGGATTCATGTGGTCGTGGCGCTCGGCGAGTATCTGTTTGCCGTTGTTTAGCATCTGCAACGAACCGAAATCGGCTTGGAAATCGGTCAGTTTCTTCACTTCACCCTTCCAGTTGACGCCGTATATGTTCACACATCCGTGCCATACACCGATGAAATAGATGAGTGCATCCTTCGTGTCAGACCAGCAGAACTCATCGACATTCGAGTCGAAACTCTCGGTCAGATAGCGCTTTTCGCCTGTCTTGAGGTCGTACACGCAGAGGCGCTGGCGGTCAGCTTCATAGCCGTCGCGTGCCATTGAGAGCCAAGCAACGTACTTGCCGTCGGGAGAGAATTTCGGATTCTGGTCGTAGCCGGGATTGTTCTTCAAGTTCTCCGGCGCATTGACCGGCTGATTTTTCAGCGATTTCGTAGCGTCGAACTCAAAGTCTTTATAGTTGGCAGGTTTGCAGAGGTTCGTCGTTGTCTTGCTTGCCACATTATATAAAAATATGTCAGAGTCGGTCGAGATGGCATATTTCACGCCCTCTTTCTTACGACAAGTGTAGGCGATGTTTTCCGAATCGATGCTCCAGTCGAGCTGTTCGATGCCTCCGAATGGTGCCATCGGACACTCGTATGGTTCGCCCTCGATGATGTCAATGCCCTCGTCGATGCTTCCGTCGGCAGCCACATCAGCCACGAACGGGTGCAGAATAGACTCTACATAGTGGTCCCAGTGGCGGTAGTTCATGTCCGTAACCAAGCGTCCGGTAGCCTTTGGGAGGTCGTCCGGGTTCTTCTTGATGGTGCCATGGTAGGGGAGTTCCTTGATAAGAATCACCTTCTTGCCGTTTGGCGAGAACTTAAAACCTTCAATGCCCTTAGCATCTTTGGTGAGCTGCTTGCGACCAGTGCCGTCGGGATTCATGCTCCAGAGCTGTCCACCAGTGATGAATGCGATGCGCTTGCCGTTCTCAATCCAAGCCGCGTCGGTCTCATTTTTCGCACCTGTTGTCAGTTTGCGATTATTCTTTCCATCAGCATCCATGATGTAAAGAACGTGGTGGCTCTTGTTTTCTTTCACACTGTAATACCCAACCTGGTACACAATCTGCTTACCATCGGGCGATGCTGCATAGCCGCTGATACGTCCCATAGCCCAAAGCGCCTCGGGTGTCAGCATCTTGCTGCTCAGTTTGATGTTACTTTTTCCTATGTTCACTTCATTCTGTGCTTTAATCGGACTGCTGCAGAGCATAGTCAGCAAGACAGCCATCATCATTGTTTTTCTCATATTTTGATAAATTAGATTTAAGTTTATACGCCTTTTCGCTTTCGTTCCAGTTCCTCTCTCTTGCGCTGCATTTCCTGTTGCTGTTTCTGCATCGCCTCGAGTCGGGCGGCTAATCCTCCGACCTTCTTGGGGTTGTTCTTGTTCTCTTGATAACGTGCTTCGAGTGCCTTGAGCAGTTTCTCGTCGTTGGTCGTCTTGCGCAGTGCCCACATGATGGCAGCACTGAAGAAGAGGCTGACGAAGTAGTAGAAGTTCAGTCCGGCACTGTAGTCGTTGAAGATGAAGAAGAACATGAGCGGCATGAGGAACATCATCCATTGCATCATTTTCATTTGTTGAGCCTGTGCTCCCACCATCTGGTCGCGTTGCTGGCGCATTGTCATCCATGAGTAGAGCAGGTTGGCTCCGCAGAAGAGGATACACGTCAGGGAGAGGTGGTCGCCAATCATCCAGATGTTCGTTCCCCATTCAGCAATCGGGTCGTAGGTGGAGAGGTCTTCAATCCAAAGGAAGCTCTCACCGCGCAGCTGTATGGCGTTCGGCACGAAGTTGAACATCGCAATCCAGATAGGCATCTGGATGACCATCGGCAGACAGCCGCTCAGCGGGCTCACGCCATACTGTGCATACATCTGCATCATGGCTTGCTGTTTCTGCATCTGGTCTTCGGGCTTGTCGTATTGTTTGGTTGCCTCGTCGAGTTTCGGTTTGAGCACACGCATCTTGGCACTGCTCATGTAACTCTTCTTCACCAGCGGATAGGTGATGGCTTTCAGGAGCAGGGTGATGAGAATGAGTACGATACCCATGTTGAGACCAAGATTGGTCAGCCAGTCAAAGACATAGAGGGTGAACCATCTGTTGATGATGCGGAACAATGGCCATCCTAAGTAAACGAGGCGTTCCATCTTCAAGTCCTTTCCGAATTTGCTTTCTTTCTCCATGGCTTGAAGCAGGCGGAAGTCGTTGGGACCGAAGAAAAACTCCAGTTCAGTGGGTGTCTTTCCGGTCGGGTCGAAGAATGTCTCCACGCGTGCTTTGTACTCCTTCAGATAGCCTGACTCCTTTTGTTGGGGAATGCTGGTCAGTGAGGCGTTTGGTGCGAAGTCGTTCTTCGCAATCATCATGGCGCTGAAGAACTGGTTCTTAAAGGCTATCCAGTCAAGCGTTTCGCTGATTCGCTCGTCGATTTTCTCGGATGTTTCACTCAGATAATCGGTGCCTCCGTCTTTCTCCTTATAGGTCAGTGTGGCATATCGGTTTTCAAACGTAAAACCTTTTTCCTGCTGCCGGCAGCGCTCGTTCCACTCTACGTTCACCGCGTTGGTCTTTGAAGAGAACACGCCTTCCATTCCCTGTGCTTGCAGAGAGAAGTGAAGCATATAGTCTTTTCCCAGCAGATAGCGCATGGTGAGGGTCTTTCCTGCACCGGCTGTTGCTGTCAGTGTCACCGTGGAATCGGTCTTTTCCGATGCGGAGAAAAAGAGTTCTTCCGTGTTGATGTTCTGTTCTTTGCCGTCGATTTTGAACGACAGGCTCTGGTCCTTTTCGTCAAAGAGTGTCACGTCTTTCGCACCATCCAGGCTTTTATAGTCTTTGATGACGGCTTTTGTGACCGTTCCTCCTTTGCTGTTGATGGTCAGTTCCAGCTTGTCGTTCTTGAGAACAATGTTCTCTGCACTCCCTGTGAGTGCTTGGTGGAAGAGGGCAGTGGTGTCTTCCAATGTCTGCTTTTTGATTTCTTCCTGTTTTTTCTGAGCGGCTTTCTGCTGTTCTACAGCCTTTTTCTTGTCAGCTTCTTGCTTTGCCAACAGTTCTTGCTGGGCTTTGATTTGTTCTTCTGACGGCTGATTATATATGCTGAATCCGATGATAACAGCTCCTATGAGTAGAATTCCTATGATTGTGTTTTTGTCCATAACTTATTTTTTCTTGTTTTCGATTGCTGTTTTAATGAAATTGAGGAAGAGTGGGTGGGGGTTCAAGACGGTTGATTGATATTCCGGATGGAATTGTGTTCCGATGAACCATTTCAATGCGGGAATCTCAACGATTTCAACCAATCCGCTTTCGGGATTCTTGCCGACACACTTCATGCCGTTCTTTTCATATTCTTTTTCGTACATGTTGTTGAATTCATATCTGTGGCGATGGCGCTCCTTGATGGGCGTTTCGCCATATATTGAATATGAAAGGGAATCTTTTTCAAGGACGCAGTCGTATGCTCCCAACCGCATGGTTCCGCCCATGTTGGTAATATTCTTCTGCTCTTCCATGATGTCAATCACGTTGTGCTCCGTCTTTTCGTTCATCTCGCGCGAATTTGCGTCGCTGTATCCCAATACGTTGCGCGCAAATTCGATGACCATCATCTGCATTCCCAGACAGATTCCGAATGTGGGAATATCGTTTTCGCGGGCATATTGAATGGCTGTGATTTTCCCTTCGATGCCACGGTCTCCAAATCCCGGGCATATCACGATGCCGTCTTGTCCGGAAAGCTGTTCAGCGATGTTCTCTTTTGTGAGTTTCTCCGAGTTGATATAAGTCAGCACCGCTTTGTGGTCATTATAGGTTGCTGCTTGCGAGAGGCTCTCACGGATGCTCTTATAGGCATCTTGCAGGTCGTATTTCCCGACGAGTCCGATGTGTACTTCCGACTTGGCTTTCTTCAACTTGTCAAGGAATGTCCGCCACGGACCAAGTGGGGGAGTATCGCCAATCGGCTCACCCATCTTTCTCAGGATTGCGGTGTCCATGCCTTGTGTCTGCATGGCAACCGGCACGTCGTAGATAGACGGGAGGTCCTCGCTCTGCACGACGCAGTCAATGTCAACATTACAGAAGGCTGCTACTTTCCTGCGGATATTGTCGTTCAGGTGTTTTTCTGTTCGCAGCACCAATATGTCTGGCTGAATACCAATGCTTTGCAACTCTTTCACGCTGTGCTGCGTGGGCTTTGTCTTCAACTCCTGCGCGGCTTTCAGATAGGGAACGTAGGTCAGGTGCACGCACAGGGCTTTCTTGCCAAGTTCCCACTTCAGCTGTCGGATGGCTTCCAGGAACGGGGTTGACTCGATGTCGCCGACGGTTCCGCCAATCTCCGTGATGACGAAGTCGTAGTGGTTTTTGTTCCCGAGCAGCTGGACGCGCCTCTTAATCTCGTCCGTGATGTGCGGAATGACCTGGATGGTCTTTCCCAAATAGTCGCCGCGGCGCTCCTTGTCAATCACGGCTTTGTATATCCGACCTGTGGTCAACGAATTGGCACGAGTTGTCTGGATACCCGTGAAACGCTCATAGTGACCGAGGTCTAAGTCGGTCTCCATGCCATCTACTGTCACGTAGCACTCGCCGTGCTCGTATGGATTCAGTGTGCCCGGATCAATGTTGATATACGGATCGAATTTCTGGATGGTGATATTGTATCCCCTTGCTTGAAGTAACTTCCCGATGGAAGACGAAATAATTCCTTTTCCAAGCGAGGAAACGACACCGCCCGTAACGAAGATATACTTTGTTTCTGTCACAATGATAATGTTTTTAATTGTTTATGAGTAACTAAGTCAAGGTGCAAAATTACAATAAAAAAGTGAAAGGAGCAAATAAATAACAGTTCAATATATATAAGATGTGGTCAGAACGTCAAAAAATGCCCTGAAAGCTCTGCGTAAATTCAACAAAAATGCCCCCAAAACACGCCTTGCATAAACATACGCTAAACGCGTATAAATATACGGTTGAACTTTCGCTTTCCAAAAGTTTAACTTTTGGAAAGTATTTCTTAATGCTTTGAAAATCAATCGTTTATGAATTGCACATCATTCGCTTCACCCTTGCATAAATATACAAAAGCTGTCAGCGGCAAAACGAACGGAATGCCGGAGCGGCACAAAAGCTGCCGTCAGACTTTCATCCACCCCTATATGGAAACTCGCGTGAATATTGATATGACATGGAAGAAACCATAATTCTTTGTGCCGATAGTATCGTAATTCGAGAATTTTGTCTAAATTTGCACCAAAAACAGCATGAAATGTCCAATATATAAAATCTTCATTGTCGCTTGCTTCTGTTTGCTGAGCCATCTTGACGCAAGTGCGCAGGTCGTTCGAAGCGGAGCGGTGCACGTTGACAGCCATTCACAATTAGTGAAAAACTATACCGACTCATTGGCTATTTACCGACACAGGATTGACTCGCTGGCGGAGGAGAACAGAAGGCTGAAACTGTCT
This sequence comes from Prevotella sp. Rep29, assembly GCF_019551475.1. Classification (NCBI taxonomy): domain Bacteria; kingdom Pseudomonadati; phylum Bacteroidota; class Bacteroidia; order Bacteroidales; family Prevotellaceae; genus Prevotella; species Prevotella sp. Rep29. The sequence goes on along the minus strand of NZ_CP047159.1, from coordinate 1,414,603 downwards.
TCTGAAGCACCACTTCTTGATGGTAAATATTACAAACTTTTCGTGCCGTTGACTTTCTATCATTCGTTGGCAAAAAACAAGTTTTCACTCGGAAGTGACTCTGCGATGCAAAGTCTTGAAAACAAGTATATTGAAAACGCTTTAATGAATATTTACTTGAAGCGTCAGGACTTGGTGGCGAACAGCGAAAACAACCTGCAGAAAGCGGATGGGGCGACCCCGGAAATTGACGTGCCGGTTCATCATGATGCCGGACTTGTAGAGAAGATTTCACCGACCACGATAGAGCCGACGAAAACACCGGTCGAGGTGTTGGTGAAACGTCCGAATTTCTGGACGATAAAGGGTGACTATTATCTGCAGTTCCTGCAAAATTACGTCTCGAGCAATTGGTATAAGGGAGGCGAAAGCACCTATTCAATGCTCGGAAGTATCACCATGGAAGCCAATTATAATAATAAGCAGAAGGTGAAATGGGACAATAAGCTGGAGATGAAACTGGGCTTCCTGACCTCACGGAGCGACAGCCTCCATTCATTCAAAGCGTCGGAAGACCTTATCCGATACACGGGAAAACTGGGCTTGCAGGCATCTAAGAAATGGTATTACACGCTGCAAGTCTTGGCATCTACTCAGTTCTATCGCGGCTATAAGAGCAATGACGAGCGCATCTACTCCGACTTCCTCTCTCCGTTCGACCTCAACATCTCGCTGGGTATGGACTATACGGTCGAGGCATTCAATAAAAAACTGACAGGAAATGTCCATCTGGCACCGGCAGCATACAACTTCCGCTTTGTGAAACGGAAGGAACTGGCAACCCGATATAATCTGGAAGAAGGCAAGAAGACGCTGCATGACATCGGTTCTCAGTTTACGATCGACCTGATGTGGAAGTTCACCGACCAGATTAACTGGAAAATGCGAATCTACGGCTTCACGACCTATAAGCGTGCTGAGTTTGAATGGGAGAATACATTTGTCTTCAAGTTCAATAGGTATATTTCGACAAACGTGTTTATCTATCCGCGTTTCGATGATGGTGTTGCGCGCGACGGGCACCATGGTTACTGGCAGTTGAAAGAGTTTGCCTCCGTTGGCTTTGCTTATTCATTCTGATAGGCGAGGGGAGAGGTCCTTTCTGTACATTAATATATTTATAGGCAAAAAAAGGCAAAGGGTTCGTTTGGAAAATACAGACGAAAGCCGTATCTTTGCACAAAGAAACGAAAAATCTAAAATCAAAAACACTATGAAACCCACACCAATTAAACGAGAAATTATCGACCAAGCCATACAAGAGTTTGGCATACAAGACTTTGGACGCGCCACCATACGCGAAGTGAAACAGGTTGCAGCCATTGCAGAGCGCGCCTCAGGTGAAGAATTCATCAAGATGGAAATGGGCATACCCGGACTGCCGGCAGCACGCGTGGGTGTGGAAGCGCAAATCAAAGCCCTACAAGACGGCATCGCCAACATGTATCCCGACATACAGGGACTGCCCGAACTCAAAAAACAAGCATCACGGTTCGTCAAAGCATTCATCGGTATCGACATCGAAGCCGAAGGCTGCATACCCGTCGTAGGCAGCATGCAAGGCGGCTACGCATCTTTCCTCGCATGCTCGCAGGCAGACCGGAAAAAAGACACCGTGCTCTTCATCGACCCGGGATTCCCCGTACAGAAAATGCAGATTAACGTCATGGGTGCACGCTGCGAGACTTTCGACGTCTATGAGCACCGCGGAGACCGGCTGCGCGCCAAACTTGAAAGCTATCTCAAGGCAGGAAACATCTGTGCCATCGTCTATTCCAACCCCAACAATCCCTCGTGGATATGCCTCACTGAGGACGAACTGCGCACGATAGGGGAGCTCTCACAAGAGTACGACGTCACCATTATCGAAGACCTGGCATATTTCGCGATGGACTTCAGGAACGACCTGAGCCGTCCGTTCGAGCCGCCATACCAGCCGACAGTGGGACACTATACCGACAACTACATACTCCTCATCAGCGGCTCGAAAGCCTTCAGTTATGCTGGCGAGCGCATTGCCGTTACCTGCATCAGCAACCGGCTTTATCACCGCACATATCCGGATCTCGCAGCACGTTACGACGGACTGCCTTTCGGAGCCGTATTCTCAACACGCATGCTATACGCACTCAGCTCAGGAACGAGCCACAGCGCACAATACGCACTAGCAGCAATCATGCGCGAAGCCACCGACGGGCACTTCAATTTCCGCGACGATATCATTATCTACGGACAACGGGCACACCGACTCAAGGAAATATTCACACGCCACGGCTTCCAAATCGTTTACGACCGAGACGGAACAGAACCCATAGCCGACGGATTCTATTTCACAATCGGCTACCCGGGCATGACTTCCAGCCAACTTGCACGCGAACTGATGTACTACGGCGTATCAGCCATCAACCTCGGAACAACTGGCAGCGAGCAGCAAGGTCTGCGCATCTGTACATCATTCGTAACTGACAACCAGTACACGTTGCTTGATAAACGTATGCAAATTTTCGCCGAGAATAATCCCGTGTGATCATGAAAACAAACCCTGCGCATGCGTGCGCGTATATATAAATAATGTGTAGGAGGCGCAATGACATTGCACGTTGCGTGATGAAAAACTGCACGCAATATACTTAAGCAATGCATATGTACAATTTTTAGATAATATACATTATGATAAATAAGATAATCGGGTAACCCCTAACGGACAAATATATGGAGAATATGGAGAAAAAGATGCTATTAATAGTTGATCCGCAAATTGATTTCATCAGCGGATCACTCCCCGTGCCCCACGCCCAGGAAGCTATGGAGGCACTGGGCGCATACATTTCAGATAACAAAGACAAGTATTGCTGCAAAGTTGTAACGACCGACTGGCACCCGTACAGACACTGCTCGTTCCAGCCACAAGGCGGACAATGGCCCATTCATTGTGTGAGTAACACCGTCGGTGCAGCCATTTATCCCGCACTTGTTGCACCGCTGAATGAATCAGGCGGACTGCTGAAAGTACTCCGCAAAGGCGTTTACGAGGACCGCGAAGAATACTCCATATTCAAAAACCATGCTTCAGCAAATACTTTGAAGCAACTTATCACGGCGCTGGAAATCAGTCAGATAGACCTTTGCGGACTTGCCGGAGATGTCTGCGTGCTCGACACACTGAAAGACGGCATCGAACAATATGGCAAAAAGCTCTTCCGGGTACTCACGGAATTCTCACCATCGCTCGACGGAGGCAAAAGTCTCGAGACATTTATCAAAGACAACGGCATCTCCTACGAATAGCTTGCAGGCAACTTATCCGACGAAAAAGCATGGCAGAATACATCGAAATCAAAGGCGCACGGGTCAATAACCTGAAGCATATTGACGTGAAAATCCCACGAGACCAATTCGTTGCGGTTACTGGAGTCAGTGGTAGCGGCAAGTCGTCGTTGGCATTCGACACCCTCTATGCAGAAGGTCAGCGCCGATACGTCGAGAGTCTGTCGTCCTATGCACGCCAGTTTTTGGGTCGCTTGAGCAAACCTGAGTGCGACTTTATAAGAGGTCTGCCGCCCGCAATCGCCATCGAACAGAAGGTCAACAGCCGCAATCCACGTTCCACAGTCGGAACTTCAACCGAGATTTACGAGTATCTCAGGCTACTATACACCCGCATCGGACACACCTACTCCCCTATCAGCGGCGAAGAAGTGAAGAAACACACGACGGAAGACATACTGAAACGGGTGTTTTCTTTCTCTCCAGGCACCAAGTTTATCGTCATGGCGCCTCTCCAGATACCCGAAGGCAGGCCGCTCCAAAAGCATCTGGAAATGGAAATGCAGCAGGGATTCGTCCGTTTGAGCTGTAAAGGAGAGATTATGCGCATCAGCGATGTGCTTAGCGATGCTTCGCTGCTTGACAAAATCAATGCCAACGATTTGTACCTCGTCGTTGACCGCATGTCTGTTGACGACAGCGCCGACACGATGTCCCGTTTGACCGATTCGCTTGAAACAGCCCTGTACGAAGGCGACGGCGTTTGCCGCCTCGCATTCCTTCCTGCCAATATATCCTACGACTTCTCGACCCGTTTTGAGGCTGACGGCATCACTTTTGAAGAGCCGAACGACAACATGTTCTCGTTCAATTCGCCCGTCGGAGCATGTCCTACCTGCGAAGGATTCGGGCGCATCATCGGAATTGACGAAAAACTGGTGATTCCAAATACCACCCTGAGCGTTTACGACGGCTGCGTACAATGCTGGCATGGAGAGAAAATGAAGGTGTGGCAGGAGGAGTTCTGCAGGCGTGCAGCCAAAGATGACTTCCCTATTTTCACTCCTTACTATAAGCTGTCGCGTGAAGAGAAAGACATGCTCTGGCACGGATTGCCGTCAGAAAGCGGCAAGGATATTCACGAACAAGTCTCCATCGACTCGTTCTTCCAGATGCTCAAAGAGAACCAATACAAGATTCAATATCGAGTCATGATGAGCCGATACCGAGGCAAGACGTTCTGCCCGGATTGTCACGGAACACGACTGAAGAAAACGGCAAGTTACGTGAAGATTAACGGCAAGAGCATTACCGACTTGGTCGAGATGTCCGTATGGAACCTCAAGCAGTGGTTCGACAACCTGAAACTGGATGCGCACGAGGAAAAAATCGCAAACAGACTCTTGGTGGAAATCAAAAACCGCCTGCAGTTCCTGGTAAATGTGGGACTGGGATATCTCACGCTCAACAGACAGTCCAACTCGCTGAGCGGAGGCGAAAGCCAACGAATCAACCTGACCACCTCGCTTGGCAGTTCACTTGTCGGTTCGCTCTACATCCTCGATGAGCCCAGTATCGGACTGCATAGCCGCGATACAGACAGGCTGGTACAGGTGCTAAAAGACTTGCGCGATGTGGGCAACACCGTCATCGTCGTTGAACACGATGAAGAAATCATGCGGACAGCCGATTATCTCATCGATATCGGTCCAGACGCAGGAAGACTCGGTGGAGAAATTGTTTTTGAAGGAAAAGGAAGCGATATTGACAAGAAAGCGCTCAAGAAATATCCGCGCTCACACACCGTGCGTTATCTCACCCATACCGACACGATTGCAACTCCGACAACCCGTCGCCCGTGGAATATGGCGATTGAAATCAAAGGTGCACGGATGAACAACCTGAAAGGCATTGACGTGAAATTTCCGCTCAACGTGCTGAATGTGATTACAGGAGTCAGCGGCAGCGGCAAGTCGTCGCTCGTGAAAGGCATCCTCTACCCTGCCCTGAAGCGTCATTTGGATGAGGTGTGCGATGCCCCTGGCGAATACGGCGGTCTCGAGGGCGACTGGCAACAAGTGAAACACGTGGAGTTTGTTGATCAAAATCCAATAGGAAAGAGCACTCGTTCCAATCCCGCCACATACGTTAAAGCCTACGACGCCATCCGCCAGCTTTTTGCCGAACAGCCACTTTCCAAGCAGCTGAATTTCTCGCCGCAGCATTTTTCTTTCAATGCCGACGGAGGACGCTGCGAGGAATGCAAAGGTGCCGGCGTCATCACCGTTGAGATGCAGTTCATGGCAGACTTGGTTCTGGAATGCGAATCCTGCCATGGGAAACGTTTCAAGAAAGATATTCTCGACGTACGGTTTGCGGGAAAAAACATCAACGACATCTTAGACCTTACCGTTTCCGAAGCGATATCCTTTTTCGAAGAGCATAAGGAGAAAGGCATCGTCGGACGACTCAAGCCGCTTGAAGATGTCGGATTGGGATACATTAAGCTCGGACAGAGTTCCTCAACGCTCTCCGGCGGTGAGAATCAGCGGGTGAAACTGGCATATTTCATCGGTCAGGAGCGACAGGACCCCACCCTGTTTATCTTCGACGAGCCGACCACCGGTCTCCATTTTCATGACATCCAGCGCCTGCTCACCGCCTTTGACGCATTGATAGCGCGCGGCCATACCATCATCGTCATTGAGCATAATCTTGACATCATCAAATGTGCCGATTACGTGATAGACCTCGGTCCGGAAGGCGGCGACATGGGTGGAAACCTTGTTTGTGCCGGCACCCCGGAAGACATCGTGCGCAATGAGAATAGTCTTACGGGCAAATATCTCGCAGGAAAAATAAATTGAAAAATATTTTGCGCATACGAAAAATAACACTACCTTTGCACCGCATAAAATCAGGCGAACGATTATTCGCCCTGTACCGTTGCCGATATGGCTCAGTTGGTAGAGCAATTCATTCGTAATGAATAGGTCCCCGGTTCGAGTCCGGGTATCGGCTCCATAAAGATTAAAACAATGGATATGCCTTTTGGCATGACGTTCTTTTAATCTTTTATTGTTAAGGCGGAATTAGCACATCGGTAGTGCGTGGGCTTCCCAAGCCTGAGAGGCGGGTTCGATTCCCGTATTCCGCTCTCTTTTCGTGAATAGAGCAGTCTGTTTTTACTCTCCCCTCCATCTCTGTATAAATATACCACGAAAGCGTATAAATATGACGGGTGAACTTTCATTTTCCAAAAGTTGAACTTTTGCGTTCTAAAAGTTCAACTTTCAGGCGCTAAAAGTTCAACTTTTACACGCTGAAAGTGGCACTTTTAGAAGGCCATATATAACGAGTTGAAAATCAGAACTTTGCAAATTGTCCTGCAATGCGGATGCAACTGTATAAATATACAATTGTGAAGGTTTGTAAAGCTGCTTATTCTTCGATGCAGAAATTTGTCGGAAACACCTCGGATTTGTAAAGATAGTAGAACATTTTGCGGACTTTAATTTCAAAAAAGTGGATTGACGGAATAGTCCAGTTGCTCCTACCCCACTTCATTTTGTTTCAGCGCAATCTCGAACTCCTAAACCGCGATTTAAGTTTTATTAAGCAAATTAAACATATAAAAGTGTACAACCTATTGATTTTTTTTGTAATTTTGCAACGTTTTTAAAAACATTTTGCTTTATTAAATTGTAAATCAGCCACTTAACAACTTTTGCACGTTAAATGAGACAACTGAAAATCCAAAAGAGTATTACCAATCGCTCGAGTGAGGCACTGGACAAATATCTGGTGGAGATTGGACGTGCGCCATTGATTTCTATTGATGAAGAGATTGAATTGGCGCAGAAAATCAAAAAAGGCGGACCGGAAGGCGAACGGGCTAAGGACAAGTTGGTCACAGCCAACTTGCGTTTCGTCGTGTCCGTTGCCAAACAATATCAGCATCAGGGACTTACGCTGACCGACTTGATCGACGAGGGTAATATCGGATTGATAAAAGCTGCGCAGAAGTTTGACGAGACACGCGGTTTCAAGTTCATCTCTTATGCCGTTTGGTGGATACGCCAGAGCATTCTGCAGGCGATAGCCGAGCAGAGCCGCATCGTAAGGCTCCCGCTCAACCAGGTTGGTTCGCTTAACAAGATTAACCACGAAATCAACCGTTTTGAGCAAGAGAATCAGCGTCATCCTTCAGTGTCGGAGCTTTCTGAGGCAACCAAACTCGACGAGGAAAAGATTGGACAAAGTCTCATGGCTGACGGTCACCACGTGAGTATCGACGCCCCATTCCAGGACGGTGAGGACAACTGTATGCTTGATGTGATGCCGAGTGGCGATGACAGTCGCACCGACCGTCAGGTTGACCACGAGTCGATGGCACTTGAGTTGAATTCCGTGTTGAACAAGGTGCTCAAAGAGCGTGAGATTACCATTATTCGCGAGTGTTTCGGCATTGGCTGTCACGAGAAAGGTTTGGAGGAAATCGGCGATCAGCTCGGGCTGACTCGTGAGCGTGTACGCCAAATCAGGGAAAAGAGCATTGCCAAGCTGCGCGACAGTGGCAATGCGAAGATTCTCATGAAATATCTGGGATAGTCCTGCATGACGGATTAAACATTTTAGATAGTCATTCATCTAAACATTAAAGACAATATAAATGAAAGGATTGAATATGAAAAGAATACTATTTACAATGTCTTTGCTGGCAGTATGTTTGTTGGTTTCAGCACAAAAGCCGGCAGAAGCCAAATTCGAAAAAGTCACACACAGCTTCGGCAAATTCTCCAGTAAGAACGCCAAGCAGGAATGTGTATTCACTTTCACAAACGTTGGCGAGAAGCCATTGGTTATCAATCAGGCAGTGGCAAGTTGCGGCTGCACGGTTCCTAAGTACACTAAGACCCCGATTGCTCCGGGACAGAAAGGCGAAATCAAGGTTGCTTATAACGGAGCAGGTCGCGTGCCCGGCTATTTCAAGAAGACCATTACGATACAGACAAACGGCAAGCCCGAAATGACCCGTCTGTACATTGAGGGTGAAATGACGGACTGACCTGACGGCGAAAGACGATAAAAAGACAATCAATAAAAGCCGGCTGGAGAAATCCAGCCGGCTTTTATGGTATCTCTGCAACATGTTTTCTGTCATGGGAATGTGTGGGAACGGTCCGTCCAAGACGCTACACATTATTATATATCCTGACTTCATCACTTTTTTGCGCCATCATATAGCGCACAATGATAATCAGCGAGTTACGTAAAATTATTGGGTGGTTTGGGTGGCGCAAGCGAAAAACGTGTACCTTTGCACCATGTATGTACGCAAGAAACACAATCGTTCCGGCTCTACAAGTGTGGTAGTGGTCAGTAAAGCGAGTGGAAAGTATAAAGAAATAAAATCGTTTGGCTCCTCTACATCCGAAGAGGAAATACATTCATTATGCGATAAGGCTGCTGCATGGATACGTTCATTTGGCGGTCAGCAAGAACTTGACTTTGATGACCGCAAGGGAAAGGAAGTCGAGGAGACAGAGCGTTTCCTTAGCAATATTGACAACGTGTTGATAAACGGTACTCGGCTTCTGCTTGATCAAGTCTATGACAGCATCGGCTTCAACCGGATTCCCGATGAGATTCTGCGTCATTTGGTAATCGCAAGGGTGTCGCAGCCCAGAAGCAAACTTGCCACAGTAGATTACCTGAAGTCATATTATGATGAAGATGTTGACCTCAACCACATCTATCGCTACATGGACAAGCTCTACAATACCCAGATGGAGCTTGCGCAGCAGATTAGCGTAGAGCACACCCGGAAACTGTTCGGAGGCAAGATTGGATTGATGTTCTACGACGTGACGACGCTCTACTTTGAGACAGCACAGACGGACGTATTGCGTGAACCGGGGTTTTCAAAGGATGGAAAGACGGCAGAGTCACAGGTTATACTCGGTCTGCTTGTATCAGAAGGAGGCTACCCGCTTTCATACTCTCTGTTCAACGGCAGCCAGTATGAGGGCTTCACCATGATACCAATGATAGATGACTTCAAGCAGCGTTTCAATCTGGGGAAAGATTTTGTTGTGGTGGCAGACTCAGGCTTGATGAACAAGAACAATGTCACTTTGCTGCAGGAGGCTGGCTACAACTACATACTTGGAGCCCGCATCAAGAGCGAGAGCGCAAGCGTGAAGCAATGGATTCTCTCTTTAGAGAAGGTTGATAAAGCCTGTTACGACTACAAACGTGAGAATGGGGAAAGACTTATCGTCAGTTATTCCGACAAGCGTGCAAAGAAGGATGCCTACAACCGTGACCGCGGAATTGTCCGATTGAGAAAAGCCTATAAGACCGGACGCATCACGAAGAGTCAGGTGAACAAGCGTGGCTACAACAAGTTTCTTGAAATCAGCAAGGACATAGAAGTCGTCATCAGCGAAGAGAAGATTGCAGAGGACTGCCAGTGGGACGGACTCAAGGGCTACATCACCAATACAGACCTTGACGCCGAGCGTGTCATTGCCGAGTATCATGGACTCTGGGTGGTGGAACGTGCATTCCGTATTTCAAAAGGAACTCTGGAAATGCGTCCGATGTTTCATTTTACAGAACGTAGGATAGAGGCACATGTCTGCATTTGCTTCATCGCCTATAAGGTATATAAGGAACTGGAGCGACTCATTGCCATTAACAAGATTGGGATGAGTGTCGATAAGGTGCTTGAGGCAGCCAAAACTATCACGACAATCAGGGTAAGGATGCCTAAAAACGGGACTTACTTCACTAAGACACTCTTCTTGACGGAGAAGCACCTCGCAGTGAAACCACTTTTCGACATATCTGGCAACAAATCTTAATTTGGGTGGCGCATTGACGAAGTCAGGAAAAGACAATCAATAAAAGCCGGCTGGAGAAATCCAGCCGGCTTTTATGGTATCTCTGCAACATGTTTTCTGTCATGGGAATGTGTGGGAACGGTCCGTCCAAGACGCTACACATTATTATATATATTAGCTGACACAGACGGAAACCATGGCTTACAAAAAAGCGCCCAGCCCCTTCACAAAGTGAAAAAGCTGGACGCAAACAGTCGCCAGGCAGGATTCTGGCATTCCGCCGCCTGTCTTCCCCTGCCCTATTTCTGGTGGCTTCGTCCGATAGCGAGCGCCTTGATGTTTGCCTCAACGACGGCTTCGCCCTTGCGTCCGAACACCCGGCGGATGGCGTCTTCGAGCTTCTCGTAGTCCAGTCCCAGAGCCTGCTGAGCCGCTCCGAGCAGGATGACGTTCGCCGAACGGGGTACGCCGCCCTCCTTTGCCATCTCCTCGATGTCGATTGCGATGACGTTGGGCAGTTTCGCCAAGTCACCGTTGATTACCTCCATGTCGGGATAGTTCGGTATATTGACATACGGGGTTGTCGATGTGATGACCCATCCGTCACGCTTGAGGTAAGGCAGATAGCGCAGCGCCTCCATCGGTTCCATCGATATGATGACGTCTGCCTGTCCCTGCGCTATGAGGTCGCTGTGTATGGGCGCACTCGAGATGCGCAGATTAGACTGCACGTCGCCTCCGCGCTGTGACATTCCGTGCACTTCAGCCTGCTTGATGTAAAGACCTTCCTTCAGCGCAGCTTCGCCGATGATGGTCGCTATGGAGAGGATTCCCTGCCCCCCTACTCCGCATAAGATAATGTCTGTCTTCATTTCTGAGCCTCCTTTGCTTTCTTTTGTTTAAGGTGGCGCTGCAGCGTTTGCATGCATTCGCGACGCGGAATGATGACGCTGACGCCTTGATAGTTAATCTCTTCACGTATGATGCGAGTAATTTCCGGCATGTTTTTTGGCAGCGGAACAACCACGCGCAGATGCTCCTCGGGCACGCCAAGTCCGCGGCAGATAGCCTCAAACTTATTCGTGCCGGCACTGTCCTGACCACCCGTCATGCCCGTGGTGAGGTTGTCGCTGATGATTACGACGATGTTGGCATTTTCGTTTACAGCATCCAGCAATCCCGTCATGCCACTGTGAGTGAACGTAGAGTCGCCGATGACTGCCACTGCCGGCCACTGTCCGGCATCTGCCGCACCCTTCGCCATCGTGATGCTCGCACCCATGTCAACGCAAGAGTGAATCGCGCGGAACGGTGGCAAGAAGCCCAGCGTGTAACAGCCGATGTCGCCGAAGACACGCGGATTGTCGTACTCACGCAGCACCTCGTTCAGAGCAGCATACACATCGCGGTGTCCGCATCCCTGACAGAGTGCCGGCGGACGAGAAACTACGTCTCCGCACGCCTCGAAAGTTGCCTCCGTCTTGAGTCCGAGCGCCCGTTTCATCACGTCCGGATTAAGTTCGCCCGTCCGTGGGAGTTCGCCCGTGAGGCGACCACGTACCTCCGTGTTGCCCGGCATCACACCCCGCAACATGTCTTCGATAAATGGCTGTCCCTCTTCGGCTACCAGTACCGCGTCGCACTCGTCACACATCCGGCGCACCAACTTCTTCGGAAGCGGATACTGTCCTATCTTCAGCACAGGATAAGGACACCCTTCGGGGAAGCATTCACACAGGTAGTTGTACGCAATACCGCTCGCCACGATGCCCACCGAGTGGTCCGCTGCATCCTTGTAAACGTTCCAAGGCGAACGCTCCGCAGCATCCTCCTCCAACTCAAGCTGCTGCTTTGTGACGATGTCGTTGCGCTTGCGCGCATTCGCCGGCAGCAAAACCCAACTGCTCGAGTCAGCATTATAGTTCAATTCGTTCTCCTTACGCGGCTCGTCCTTGATTTCCACGACAGCCCGCGAGTGCGCCATGCGCGTCGTTACACGCATCAATACAGGCAGTTTCACACGCTCTGAATACTCGAAAGCCACTTCCATCATGTCGTAAGCCTCCTGCTGATTAGCCGGTTCAAATGTCGGAATCAACGCAAACTTGCCGTAGAAACGACTGTCCTGCTCATCCTGCGAAGAGTGCATCGACGGGTCGTCAGCCACAAGCACCACCAGTCCACCGTTCGTACCCGTCATACCCGAATTCACAAACGGGTCGGCACAAACGTTCAAACCTACGTGCTTCATGCAGACCAACGCCCTTTTACCCATGAACGACATGCCCAGAGCTGCCTCCATGGCAGTCTTTTCGTTCGTGCACCACTTACGGTGCAAATCACGTTCCTTTGCAATCGGCGACTCCTGAATGTACTCTGTAATCTCTGTTGAGGGAGTGCCCGGATAAGCATACACCCCGCTGAGACCAGCGTCTATTGCTCCCTGTGCAATAGCTTCGTCACCTAATAATAGTTTCTTCATAATGTTATAATTTGTTTTTCATTAGTTGTAATCAGTTTTTCATGCAGTATTTCAATTCAAATACCACCTGCAAAGATAACAAAAAATACCTAAATGACAAAAGAAACCGCAACTTAATTGCATATTTTTAACGCCAAAACCATCTAAAACCTTCCGATACATTAAGGGGCACAGCCACAAAAGCGGCTGTGCCCCTACGCCATTCAGATATTTATCTAATTTATTTCAGTTCGCGCTCGAAGAAGTCAGCCACCTGTCGGAGCAAGTGATTACGCGTGTTTCCGCCATATATGCTATGGTTACGATTAGTGTATATCAACTCCTTGAAGTCCTTATCCGCCTGCACCAATGCTTCCGAGTATTCAAACGCATTTTGCGGATGCACGTTGTCGTCGGTCAGACCATGGCATAACAGCAGTGCGCCATGCAGTTTGGCTGCGCGGTTAATGGGATTGATGTCATAGCCTGAAGGATTTTCCTGCGGTGTCCGCATAAAGCGCTCCGTATAAACCGTATCGTAATACTTCCAGTTGGTGGGCGCTGCGATGGCGACACCCGCCTTGAACACCTCACGTCCTTCGCTCATGCTCATCAGTGTGCAGAAGCCGCCGAAACTCCATCCCCAAATTCCGATGCGCTCTTTATCGACAAATGGCAGCGTGCCCAGATAGATGGCTGTCTCTACTTGGTCTTTGGCTTCGAGTTCTCCAAGCTTGAGATAGGTGCATTTCTCAAACTCTGCGCCACGACCACCAGTTCCTCTGCCGTCAACACCAACAGTGATAAATCCGTGTTGAATGAAATATTGGTCAAAAAGTCCGCCCTGTCCCATCGATCCAATCGACCATGAGTTGACCACTTGTTGGCTGCCAGGCCCGCTGTATTGGTGCATAATGACCGGATATTTCTTGTTGGGGTCGAAATCTGCAGGCTTGAAAATATACCCATTCAGTTCTACCCCTTCGCTGGTTTTAAACGTGAAGAATTCACATTTCGCAAATGCGAGTTCCTTCCGCTTCTCCTGCTGTGCACGATTGTCAACCAACACCTGCAGTTCTTTGCCGTTATTGTCATAAATGGAATAGCGATATGGAGTGTTGCTGTCGCTCCATGTGGAGAGGAAATATTTGAAATTCTTGCTGAAGATGGCAGACGTAACACCTTCTTTGCGACTTAGACAGGTGGTCTTACCTTTCTTATTGGTGACATAGATTTCTTTGTTGATGGGACTTCCGCCAACGGCTTGATAGTAAACGTCGCCACTCTTCTCGTCGTAGCCATAGACGTGGGTCACGATATACTTGTCATCAGTCAGTTTTTTCAACAGACTTCCGTTCATGTCATACAGATAGAGTTGCATCTTTCCGCTGCGGTCGCTGGGCAGCAGGATATGGTTATCGGTCACTTGTGAACCTTCGAGAACCTCCTCGGGTACATATTTGGGAACACTTTCCTTAATCAGCAGTCTGCATACCGTCGAGCGCGGATTGGCTGCATAGATGTTCAGCACGTCCTGATGGCGGTTCATCGTGTAAAGAAGAATCGTTTGCGCATCGCTTGTTGCCTTGATGCGTGGGATATATCCGTCGGCATCCAACGGCAATTGTATCTGTCGTGTCTGGTGGCTCTTGATGTCGTAACTCCATGCCGTCACTACCGAATTGTCGTGTCCGGCTTTGGGATATTTGTAGGCATATTCGCCCGGATAATCCGAAAAGGCTTTCATTTCGGGCTTGTCGCCTTTGAACAACTGGAGGGCATAGGTCTTGACGTTGGATTCATCGAACCGTACCCAACAGATCATCGTGCCGTCTGCATTGAATGTCATCGCAGAGTTATAACCGAACTCCTCTTCATAGACCCAATCGGGAATTCCGTTGATAATCTTGTTGAACTCGCCGTCCTTTGTCACTTGACTCTCCGAATTGTCGTAGAGCAATTTCACGAGGAAAATGTTGTTGTCACGCACGAATGCTATCTGCTGACCGTCGGGCGACCATATAGGAGTCTGCTGAGGACCGTTTGCAGACAGAGGTTCCAACCTCTTGTCGGCAATCGTGTAGATATAAAACTCCGCTTTGAATGAACGGCGATAGACGCTGACGGTGTTGGTCTGGATGAGCAGACGCTTCCCGTCGGGGCTCACGCTGTAGTTGTCGATGCGTTTGATTTTACTGCCTGTGCAGCCGTCCACGTCAAACAAAACACCGCTTTGCTTCCCCGTCTTAAACGAATAGACGACAATCTGCTTGCCTCCTTGTTTGATTTGTGCATACGTCTCACCATCTCCGAGAGGAGTCATGGCGCGAACGCTCTCTGTTCCGAATTTACCACTGGTGATGTCTTTGATAGACAATTGATTTTGTGCATTCAGTGAGAACGTTACACTCACCAAAGCAATTACCAAACTGATGATTCTGTTCATGTTGACAATCTGTTTTTCATTATAAATTTGCGCAAAGTTAGCGATTTTTCTGTACATTTGCAAACGAATTGGATAATTATCATGCGATATAACGATTTCGGAACATGGATAAGAACTGCATTCCCTTATCGAGTGCAGAAGATATCGATTGATGCAGGCTTCACCTGTCCCAACCGAGACGGCAGTCTATCCACAGGAGGGTGCATCTATTGTGATAACCGCACGTTCAATCCCGCCTATTGCGAGCGAAAGAAAACCATCCGTCAGCAGATTGAGGCAGGAAAGAATTTCTTTGCAGGTAAATACCCGGAAATGAAGTATCTTGCTTACTTTCAGGCGTACACCAATACCTACGATTCTGTGGAGAACCTGAAGCGCATGTATGAGGAGGCGCTGGATGTTGATGATGTTGTAGGCATTGTCATCGGAACACGCCCCGATTGTGTCAGCACAGAACTGCTCAATTATCTCGAAACGCAGAGCCGACAGACTTTCCTGATTCTGGAATTTGGCATTGAGAGTTGCAATGACGCAACTCTGCAGCGCATCAATCGCGGACATTCATTTGCATGTACCGTGGAGGCTGTGGAAGCGGCAGCGGAAAGGGGCATCACCATTGGCGGACACGTTATTTTAGGGCTGCCGGGTGAAGATGCGGAAGAGAGTGTGCGGCAAGCAGCAATCATATCTGCTCTCCCGCTCCACATCTTGAAAATCCACCAGATGCAGGTCATACGGGGAACCAAACTTGCTGACATCTACGAAAAAACGCCTTTCCACGTCTATTCCTGCGATGAATATATTCGGTTGATAGCCAACTATATTCAATATCTAAGGGAAGATTTGGTTTTAGAACGCTTTGTGTCACAGGCACCATCGCAGTTGCTCATAGCTCCTAACTGGGGACTGAAAAACTATGAGTTCACCCACCGCTTGCTAAAATATATGGACGAACACGATATCCGGCAAGGAAAATTGGCTGGACATCTATGACACAAATACGAGCATACCTGTTGATGTCCGTCAGCTTTTAATAAATATAATAATGTGGGAGGAGGACTATTTGGAGATAAATCTGCTGAAGTCATTGTCCTTTAATAGGTCGTGATAGCTTATGTTGCCGTGCTTCAGCATATATTTTTCGATATTGTCGATAATTTCGCTCTGATACTGGCGCCGTCCCAGCACCTTGTTGACCACCCAATGTATCTTACCGATGTGGTAGTCGCGCTCTATCTGTTCACACGTATCGAAGTTGGGCAGACGGTATTGACTGATTAGCAGAAAGCTCAGACAGTCAGGAAGGATGTATTCGCGTTTCATCGTAGCACGCTGTTCGGGCGTATAATAGCGTACATACAGCGGATAGTTTTCGCCTAGATACTTGTCGAGCGAAATTCCTATCGAAGATTCGCTGACAACGATACTCTGGTCAAGCGCTGTTATCTGTGTATAAACCATGGGGATGATGATATCCGGAATCCATAATTTCAGTTTTTCAAAGGCAACTGAAAATTCTTTGTTCAGGTCTTCAATTTCAGCATATTGTGTCTCGGCGTCTATGATGAGCGTCTGCAAAATACTGTCTTGAAAGAAGTTGAGAAAGCGGGTGTTGATTTCGGGGTCGTTCACCTGCCCCAGTTTCAGCACATCTTCTATTAGCATGCGCGTTTCCATCGGATATTCTGTACTCATTTGCTGAAGTGCCGAGAAGTCACCTGTTGTTAGATAGCGGCTTTCCAGACGGTCGTAGCGCTGTATCTTGATGAAGGCGCTCTCCTCCACTTCTTCCTCCGATGGTTTCAGTTTCAACTCACAGGCTGATAGTAAAAACAATACTGAGAATAATATGTAAAAATAGAATTTCACTAATAACCTTTTTTTGAAATTTGAGGCAAAATTACTAATAAATATTTAATTGCGCAACTTTTTTGCTAAAAAATATTACACAAGATGTTTTTTCTAATATAAAAGAGAGGATGTCCAAAGCAGGACATCCTCTCTTGTCACGTAATTACTTCATAGAAGTTTATCGCACTTTATTTCAGCACAACTTCTTCGTTGGAAACGATGCGTTCGCAATAGCGGCAGCGCAGGGTGTGCTGTTCTGCATCTATCACGTGGAAGTGGGTCTTCATCGGTTCGTTGTTGCTGATGCACTTCGGATTGTTGCAGCGCACGATGTCCACCAAGTCGTCGGGCAGAACCACCAGATGCTTGTCCACTACCTCATAGTCGCGGATGATATTGATGACTGCTTGCGGGGCTATCACTGCGATGCGGTTCAAAGTCTCCTCAGGCACTTCCACGTCGGCAATTTTGATAAAGCCTTTCTTTCCCATGCTTCCGCTGTCGAAGTTATTGCCTATGGTCACGTTGTTCGTCATGTTTTCGATGCCCAAGATGTTAACCACCTTGAATAGCGAGTTTGACGGGATATGGTCTATTACGATACCGTTGCGCAAAGCTGCTACGGCCATTTCCTTTTTTGTTTGATTGCTCATAGTTTGTCTTTTTGTTTACGGTTTCTTTTTAGATTCCTAATGCCCTGCAGATGATAGCCTCACGGGTGTAAAGTCCGTTCAGTGCCTGTTCGAAGTAGTATGCCTGCGGCGTGTCGTCCACGTCCTGTGCGATTTCGGTCACGCGTGGCAGCGGGTGGAGCACGCGGAGGTTGGGTTTGCATCCTTTCAGCATGCTTGCCGTCAGCGTATATACATTCTTCACGCGCTCATATTCCATCAGGTCGCTGAAGCGTTCGCGCTGTACGCGTGTCATGTAGAGAATGTCTGTCTGGTTGATGATTTCCTCATTGAAGTCTGTCGTTTCCTCATATTCGATGCCGAGTTTCTCGCAATATTTTTTGTACTGATCCGGCATGCGCAGTTCGTTGCAAGCCACAAATTTGAATCGTGGATTGAAGAAGTGCATGGCTTCGAGCAGCGAGTGCACGGTGCGTCCGTATTTCAGGTCGCCCACCATGGTAATGGTCAGGTTCTCGAGCGTGCCTTGTGTCTGATAGATGGTGTAGAGGTCGAGCATCGTCTGTGTGGGATGCTGGTTGCTGCCGTCTCCTGCGTTGACGATAGGCACCTTTGAAATTTCGCTTGCATAGCGTGCTGCACCTTCGAGAGGATGACGCATCACGATAAGGTCGGCATAGTTGGCCACCATCATGATAGTGTCTTTGAGAGTCTCACCCTTCGACTGGCTGCTGGTGCTGGCGTCGCTGAATCCGATGACTCGGCCACCCAGGCGGTTGACAGCGGTTTCGAAACTAAGACGGGTGCGCGTCGAGGGCTCAAAAAATAAAGAACCCACAACCTTACCTTCGAGGATATTTTGGTTGGGGTTCTTCTCAAATTCCTGTGCTCGTTTTAGTAATGCCAGGAGTTCTTCTTTCGACAAATCCGAAATGGAGATTAAATTACGTTTGTGCATATAATATAGGTTTTATCGACTGCAAAGATAATAAAAAAATCTCTTTTTTACGAGAAAAAGTAAAATTTTCTTCGACTTTTTTTATTTGTTCTCCAATCCCCTATAAATACACTGTTTTTCGCTTGTAAACCGTTCCTTTTTTGCTCGGTTTTGTTTCAGTTTGCCAAAAAAGTGGGAAAATATTTGGTCGGTTCAAAAATAAAATTTACCTTTGCAGACGCAAATCCGAGATATAGCTCGTTTGCTTGAATGAGGATGCGCTTGTAGCTCAGTTGGTAGAGCACCTGACTCTTAATCAGGGTGTCCAGGGTTCGAACCCCTGCAGGCGTACAAAAAGAGACCCCGAACAGAGGTCTCTTTTTTTATTGGCGATATTTCAATCTTACCTTACTCCCACTCTTATATATATAATAATGTGTAGTTTTCTAATCCATCGGGAACAGTCCGTAGAGTTTTGCGTCAATCATGTCTGTGACGATCTGGAAGTCTTGTGGGTTGTTCTCGAATTTGATGTTGTCACCATCGATGATGATGAGGTGTCCCTTGTAGGTGGCAATCCAGTCCTCGTAGCGTTTGCCGAGCCCTTGCAGATAGTCGATGCGGATAGACTTCTCGTATTCGCGTCCCCGTTTCTGAATCTGTGCGACCAAGGTCGGTATGGATGTACGGATATAAATCATCAGGTCGGGCAGTTTCACCAGTGACATCATCAGGTCGAACAGGTCGGAATAGTTGGCGAAGTCCCGGTCGCTCATCATGCCCATCTCGTGCAAGTTGGGAGCAAATATGCGTGCATCCTCGAAGATGGTTCGGTCTTGGATGATGGTGTCGCTGCTTTTTGAGATTTCCACCACTTCCTTGAATCGTTTGTTGAGGAAGTATATCTGTAGATTGAACGACCACCGTTCCATGTCGGCATAGAAGTCGTCGAGGTACGGATTGTTGTCAACTGGCTCGAAGCGTGGTGTCCAGCCGTAATGTTTGGTCAGCAATTTAGTGAGTGTGGTTTTCCCGCTGCCAATGTTTCCTGCGATTGCGATATGCATAGTCTTTTGTCTATTTATTTAATACTCCTAAGAATTCTCCTATGGAAATAGTCCGAATATCTGTGCGTCTATCTTGTCGATGATGCTGGCAAAGTCTTTCGGATTGTGCTGGAAGTCGAGTGGATCGACGTCCACCACGAGGATGCGTCCCTTGTATTTGTTGAAGATGAAATCTTCGTAGCGTTCGTTCAGGTTTTTCAGGTAGTCCAGTGGGATTGCCTGTTCATACTCCCTACCCCGTTTTTGAATGTTCTGCACCAGGTGCGGGACCGATGCCCTGAGATATATCATGAGGTCCGGATGCTTCACTGCCGCCATCATTGACTCGAACAGTCCCATATAGGTCTCAAAGTCGCGGTCGGAAAGGTTTCCCATCGCCTTGTTGTTGGCTGTAAAGACATATACTCCCTCGAAGATGGAGCGGTCTTGTATGATGGTCTCTGAGGAGTTGGCTATCTCAAGCAGGTCGCGGAAACGCTGCTTTAGGAAAAACACTTCCAGATTGAACGACCATCGTGCGATGTCCTTATAGTAGTCGTCTAGGTACGGATTGTTGTCCACAGCCTCGAAGCGTGGTGTCCATCCATAGTGTTCGGACAACATTGTCGTCAATGTTGTCTTTCCACTTCCCATATTTCCTGCGATTGCTATATGCATGTGTCTGCTGATTTTTGAAGGCAAGGAAGAAATCCTTTGCCTGCCACGTTGATAAAACGTGTGTACAAAGATAAGAAAAAATATTCATACAGACACAAGAAAACAAAACATTTTCTTGTCGATTCTTTGGCAAGTCCTGTCGTTTGCGGAATCCGTCTATTTGTTGTTGCGAATCTGCTGGTAGCCTACAAGTCGGTCTGTGCGTCCGCCTTGTTCTTTATAATAGACGAGTGCTTGATAGGAGTTTTCTGTCTGGTGGTAGGAACCTTCCGTCGGCATGGGCGTAATGCTTCCGTCGGGACGTACGAGCAGGTATTGGTAAGAATAATATCCCTGTTTGAGTTGCACGGTAGCATGGTAGCAGCGCTTCTCTTCGTCGTACTGCATCCGGTAGCGTGGCAGGAAGCGGTCGTTGGTCCATGCGCCATTGATATAGACTTCGCCATCCATTCGTGGCACGTTGGGGATGAGGAAATTCACGAGCACATAGTCCGTCATGCGGTCGTTTTCGATGTTGTCGCTGTTGCGGATGTAGAATGCGCCGTTGGCATCTTCGTCGTACAGGTAGTTTGGGCGGGGCGTGTCGGGAAAGAGATGCACCAGATAGTCGCGGCCGTCCCACTCTATTTGGTCAACACCCATCGTCGGGTGGTCCACGTCGAGCACTTCAAACTTGCGATATTCGTTGCCCGCCTCAAAGATAAGGTGCCGGTTATGTTCCCACCGCAATCCGTCGGGCATGGTGTATTGCGGCTGTGTATTGATGCGTGCATTGTCCCATCTGCCGTTCTGCATGACCACCGTTTTGATTTGCTGTTGCGGATTGTTCACGTTGATGCCTGAATAGTTCACGTCCATCGACACTTGTTGGTGGGCATGGTTGATGTCGATGTCGGTGTTTGTCGTCATGCCGAGTGCTACGCCCATCAGTGGTTCAACGACCATGAAGCATGCCGTCAGCACTGGTTCGTCGTCGTTGTTGTCGTCGTAAACCGTCAGCCGGTAGTTGCCGCTCATCTTCAACCGGCAGTATTCGTTGGGAATGCGGATGGAGTAATGCGTGTATAAGACGTTGGTGTTAATCGACTCCACGACGTCGTCTATCGGGTTTCCGGATGCAAAGCCTTCGAGATAATCGCTCTCGAAGAGTTCTTGCGACACGCTCCAGTCGGCTTCGCAGTGTTCTATCTTGTAAACGTAGCGCTGATAGGTGTGCGACAGTTCGTCGAAACTGATGTGGATGGGGATGTCTCCTCGCAGCGGGATGATGGGCGGTGAAAGCCAGTCGCTACCTGCCACCACTTGTAAAGTGGCAATTCGGTTACTGAAAATCTCATGCCGCTGGGCATATACCGGATGAGAGAATATGCTCAGGAAAAGGGCTGATATGAGCCAACGAACTCCCGTTTTCATGGTCATGCGAAATGTTTACTTATTATTATAACGTGAAAAGGCGGGATTTATTACACCCGCCTTTTCCACTGATATGTCCGATTTCTTATTTCAGTTTTGCATAGCCGTAGGCTGCTGCGTCGCCGAGTTCTTCTTCGATACGAATCAGCTGGTTGTATTTAGCCATTCTGTCCGTGCGTGAGAGTGAACCCGTCTTGATTTGTCCTGAATTCGTGGCAACGGCGATGTCGGCAATGGTCGTGTCTTCGGTCTCGCCGGAGCGGTGCGATGTGACGGTTGTATAGCCGTGGCGGTGTGCCATCTCGATTGCTTCGAGTGTTTCCGTGAGCGAACCGATTTGGTTGACTTTGATGAGAATGCTGTTGGCTGCGCCCATCTTGATACCTTTTTCCAGGAACTTCGTGTTGGTCACGAACAGGTCGTCGCCAACGAGCTGGCAGCGGTCACCGATGCGCTCTGTCAGTTTCACCCAGTTGTCCCAGTCGTTCTCGTCGAGTCCGTCCTCGATAGAGTCGATAGGATATTTGTTGATCAGTTCCTCGAGATAGTCAATCTGCTCCTTGGCAGAGAGTTTCTTGCCGTTAGGATCTTTCTTCTTGCCGTTCTTCAGCTGGCGATAGTCGTAGTACCATTCACCATTTTCCTGTACGGCAAACTCGCTGGCAGCGCAGTCCATAGCGATTTTCACGTCCTTTCCCGGTTCATAGTTGGCTTTCTTGATGGCTTCGACGATGGTGTCGAGTGCATCCTCGATGCCGTTGAATGCCGGAGCGAAACCGCCCTCGTCGCCGACGGCTGTTGACAGTCCTCTTGCTTTCAGCAGTTTTGCCAGATTGTGGAATATTTCGGCACCCATGCGGATAGCTTCTTTCTCATTGCAGGCTCCTACCGGACGAATCATGAATTCCTGGAAAGCAATCGGAGCGTCAGAGTGTGCACCACCGTTGACGATGTTCATCATCGGAACGGGAAGTGTATAGGCATTTGAACCGCCGATGTAGCGATAGAGCGGCATGTTCAGTGCTTTTGCTGCTGCCTGGGCTGCTGCCAGCGACACACCCAGCACGGCGTTTGCACCGAGTTTCGACTTCGTGGGAGTTCCGTCGAGTGCAATCATCTTATAGTCGAGTGCACGCTGATTGAGCACGCAGTCGCCTTTCAGTGCCGGCGCAATAATCGTATTGACATTTTCCACTGCCTTCATGACGCCTTTTCCCAGATAGCGGTTAGCGTCACCGTCGCGGAGTTCCAGTGCTTCGTTCTCACCTGTTGAGGCGCCCGACGGAACGGCAGCGCGTCCCATGACTCCGTTCTCGAGTGTTACTTCTACTTCCACGGTGGGGTTGCCACGTGAATCCAAAATCTCTCTTGCGTGAATTTTTTCTATTACCATAATATAAATAATGTGTTTATAAGTTAGATACAATCTTTTTCTCGTCTGCCGACAGATGCCTCCCCCATTCTCCTGTGGTGCATCGTGGCAAAATGAATACCCTTTTCTGAAATTTCCGCAAAGGTACTCTTTAATTTAGAGATACGCAAATATTTAGGGAAAAAAGTCGTTTTTGTGCCGATATGGCGTGCATCTCAAAATCTCTGATGCACATGGGCAGGTCGAGCGATGTCATCTTCGGGGTCGGACATGTCCGTTTCCCTCCTGCTCGTGTTGTATATTTATGCAGTGGGTGTGTCGCTGTGTTGTGATTTGTAACAAATTGATTCTTAACGGTTTAAGAATGTGTTTCCAAAAGTTCAACTTTTAGCTTGCAAAAGTTGAACTTTTAGGCGATGAAAGTTGAACTTTTAGCGTGCAAAACTTCAACTTTTGGAAAGCGAAAGTTCAACTACATATTTATACATCCCTTTCTGCATGTTTATGCAGAGGTTCCGTTGCCGCTTTGCATGTTGCCTTCATTCCCTCAAATTGTTATTTTTGCCTATTCATTTGCCAGTTTGTTGGAAAAAGGTTACTTTTGCACCACGATGAAAAAAATAGAACTTGAGGAAACGAAAATCATTGAGGCTGCCGAGTCGGGCATGGACGCTTTCGTGCAACTTTTCGTCGATGCTGTCATGCAGGCGATTGACGGAGAATTGACGGGGGAACACCTTGCCGAACTGAACGCTGACCAGGCAACGCTCCTCGCCTACCACATCCTTCATGAGGAAGTGATGGACGGAGGATTCGTGCAACTCATACACAATGGCTACGGACCATTCTTTTTCCACAATCCCTTTGCAAAGGTGATGCGTATGTGGGGCGTGGACGAACTGGCGAGGCTGATGAACAAGGTGCGGAAGAAATATGAGCAGCACCATGAGGAAATCGAGCGTGACTGCACAGACGAGGAGTTCATGGCAATGTTCGAGCGTTTCCCCGCCTTCGACGAGTTCGACGACGAATTCGTGGAGTGTGAAGAAGACTGGATGGCGCAAGTGGCACAATACATCGACGAGCACATCGAGCAGTTTGTCGTTGTCAAAAAGTAGAAAGAATCATGAACAAGGCGGAACAGGAACTAAGGAAGAAGAGCCCCATACAGATAAGGAACAAAAAGGCTGCGTTCGAATACCATTTTGTTGACACATTCACCGCAGGCATCGTGCTGACCGGCACGGAAATCAAATCCATCCGAATGGGAAAGGCATCGCTCGTGGATGCCTACTGCATTGTGCTCAATGGCGAAATGTGGGTGAAGGGGATGAACATCTCACCCTATTTCTATGGTTCCTATAACAACCACAACGCTAAACGCGATCGCAAGCTGCTGCTCACTAAACGGGAAATCCGGAAGCTGGAGGATGCAGGCAAGCAAGTGGGATTTACCATCGTTCCGACACTGATTTTCATCGATGCACGAGGACGCGCGAAAGTGGATATCGCACTGGCACGAGGAAAGAAAGAGTTCGACAAGCGGCAGACGCTGAAAGAAAAAGAAGACCGGCGGGAGATGGAACGTGCCGTCAAACATTTTTGACCACTAACGACGTATGGGCAGAATAAAGAACATCATTTTCGATTTTGGCGGCGTGGTAATCACCATTGATCAGCCACAGGCAGTCAGGCGCTTTCAGCAAATCGGTCTGAAAGATGCCGACAAAAAACTGGACGCTTACACGCAATTCGGACTTTTCGGAGAGTTGGAAAGCGGAAAAATCAATGCGGAAGACTTCAGGAGAGAACTGAGTGCGACGATAGGCAAGACGCTGACGATGGATGAGTGTGCCTTTGCCTGGCAGGGCTACTGCGGCGAACTGCCCCAACGCAATCTCGACACATTGATTGCGCTGAGAGAACAAGGCTATCGGCTGTTGCTTATGTCGAACAACAATCCCTTCGTCATGGGATGGGCGCAGAGCGACCAGTTTGATGGAAACGGACACGGCATCGGCGACTATTTCGATGCGCTCTATGTGAGCTATCAGCACGGCATCATGAAGCCCGACCTCGCTTTCTTCAAAAAAGTGTTGGACACGGAACGAATCCTACCCGAAGAGACACTTTTCGTGGACGACGGATGGCGCAACGTGGAAGCAGCCAGACAACTTTCCATCCAAACCTTCTGTCCGAAAAACGGCGAAGACTGGACCAAGGAAATATATGAATATCTCTGACGCACAGCAAACACATTATAATAAATATAGTAACAACAGATAATGGCTTTCAGGAAAAAGAAAAGATGGATACCGCTTTCCGACCAACTCACGGAAATGGATAAGCAGATAATGGCTTGGGAGAAAAAAGGAAAAACCGTGCCGACGCGCGAACTGATCAAGACTCCCGAGCAAATCGAAGGAATCCGTCGCAGCGGCGTGGTCAACACAGGCGTGCTTGACGAAGTGGCAAAGCATATACGGGCGGGAATGAGCACGCTCGAGATAGATGAAATCTGTTATGACTACTGTACCAGTCACGGGGCAACACCTGCATGCTTGAACTATGAAGGCTTTCCGAAAAGTGTGTGCACGAGCATCAACGAGGTGGTCTGCCACGGCATTCCGAAAGCTGAAGACATCTTGCAGGAAGGCGATATCGTCAACGTCGATTTTACTACCATTCTCGACGGATATTATGCGGACGCATCACGCATGTTTATCATTGGAAAGACAACACCGGAAAAAGAACAGTTGGTGCGGGTGGCAAAGGAATGTCTTGAGATTGGCGCCGAGGCTGCCCGTCCTTACGGTTTTGTCGGCGATATCGGTCACGCAATACAGCGCCATGCTAAAAAATATCATTATGGTGTCGTGCGAGATTTGTGCGGACATGGTGTGGGACTGCAATTCCATGAAGAGCCCGATGTGCCCCACTTCGGTTATTGTGGCGAGGGCATGTTGCTCGTTCCGGGAATGGTCTTTACCATCGAACCGATGATCAACATGGGAACGTGGAAGGTGTTTATCGATGCTGACGACGAGACCGGATGGGAAGTCATCTCCGGCGATGAACTGCCGAGCGCACAATGGGAGCACACCTTCCTCATGACAGAACATGGGGTCGAGATTTTAACTTATTGAAAAAATGAATGACAATATCTATATATTAGGACTGGAAAGCAGTTGTGACGACACTTCAGCCGCAATCGTCAGGAACGATGTGCTGTTGAGCAACGTCACCGCCTCACAAAAAGTTCACGAGGCATACGGAGGAGTCGTCCCCGAACTGGCTTCGCGGGCTCATCAGGAGAATGTCGTCCCTGTTGTCGATCAAGCCCTCAAACAGGCAGGCATCAGCAAAGAACAGCTCTCAGCCGTTGCTTTCACCCTTGGTCCCGGCTTGATGGGGTCACTGCTCGTGGGCGTGAGTTTTGCAAAAGGCTTTGCACGTTCATTGAACATTCCGATGATTGACGTGAATCATCTTCAAGGACACGTCATGGCACACTTCATCAAAGAACAGGAGAACGACACATCATCTCCGCCCTACCCCTTCCTGTGCCTGCTGGTCAGTGGCGGCAACTCGCAGATAGTCAAGGTGAATGCCTACAACGATATGGAAGTTATCGGACAGACCATTGATGATGCTGCGGGCGAAGCCATCGACAAATGTTCAAAAGTGATGGGGCTCGGCTATCCGGGAGGTCCGATTATCGACAAGCTTGCACGGCAGGGAAACCCGAACGCCTTTCAGTTCTCAGAACCGAATATTCCGGGATTTGACTATAGTTTCAGCGGATTGAAGACATCGTTCCTGTATCATTTGCGGGATTGGGTGAAGGACGACCCCGATTTTGTGGAACATCACAAGGAAGACCTGGCAGCAAGCATCGAAGCAACCATCGTCAAAATACTCATGAAAAAACTGCGCCTGGCTGCCAAAGAAACAGGAATCAAGCATATAGCCCTCGCTGGAGGCGTGTCGGCAAACAACGGTTTGCGAAACGCTTTCAAGGAACATGCCGAGAAATATGGATGGACTATCTATATCCCGAAGTTCAGTTATACGACAGACAATGCGGCAATGATTGCCGTCACAGGATACTATAAATATAAGGATGGTGATTTCTGTAAGATAGACAAACCACCATTTAGCAAAATAACCTTTAAATAAATGAAACCATGGATTTTGAAAATAAGATTTTAAGTCGCGAGGTTCATCAGATTCTCTATGAATCAGGGAAAACAGTAGGAACGGCTGAGAGTTGTACGGGTGGCAAGATTGCAGAATCGCTCATTGCCGTCCCGGGGGCTTCCACCTACTTCAAAGGGAGCGTCATCTCATATACGGACGAAATCAAGGAAAAACTTCTGAATGTTGACCACCAACTGCTCGAAGAGAAAACAGCAGTCTGCGAGGAGGTTGCCATTGCAATGGTCAAAGGCGCAATTAATACTCTCAACGTTGACTATGCCATCGCATCGACCGGTGTCGCAGGTCCCGGAGGTGGAACGAAAGACAATCCTGTCGGCACCATTTGGTTGGCATGTGGCTCGTCCGACGAAATCATTACTTGCAAACTGACGAATGATTTCGGTCGCGATATCAACATCGCCATAGCCTCTCGCCGTGCCATGCAGTTATTCCTGCAATATCTGACGGAACGTCAAGTGCATAAAAAATCAATGCCGTCAGAAGGGTAAATGGAGTGAAAAATAATAGGCAAACAGGGAAAAATGCCCCATAAATGACAACTTTCAAATAAAAAAAACATAAAATAGTGACATTTTTGAGAATTTTATTTTGTTTATTTGGAAAAAAAATGTAATTTTGCACCCTGTTTAGAATAGATGTCAAAAAAGAAAAAATAGATAGCAATGTCGAAGATTTGTCAAATTACAGGGAAAAAAGCCCTCGTCGGCAACAATGTTTCCCACTCGAAACATCGCACAAAGCGTACGTTCGACGTGAACTTGTTCACGAAAAAATTCTATTATGTTGAAGAACAGTGCTGGATTTCTCTCAAAGTGAGTGCTGCCGGCTTGCGTCTCATTAACAAGGTTGGTCTTGATGCCGCTCTTAAAAAAGCAGTGGAAAAAGGCTATGTAGATTGGAAAGATATTAAAGTGATAGGAGAATAACGCTATGGCAAACAAAAAAGCGAAAGGCAACAGAGTGCAGGTCATTCTTGAGTGCACAGAGATGAAAAACAGCGGTCTGCCAGGTACAAGTCGTTATATCACGACGAAAAACCGTAAAAACACGCCCGACCGTATGGAACTGAAAAAGTATAACCCCATCCTGAAGAAGATGACTCTTCACAAGGAAATTAAATAAACGCATTTAGGATATGGCAAAGAAAACCGTCGCTACCCTCCACGAAGGCTCAAAGGATGGTCGCGCTTACACAAAAGTAATCAAAATGGTGAAAAGCCCCAAGACTGGTGCTTACATTTTCGATGAGCAAATGGTTCCCAACGAAGACGTACAGAAATTCTTCAAGAATTAAAAGTCAATTAAGCATATAAAAAAGGGGTTGCATTACGATGCAACCCCTTTTTTGTGTATCATTGTCTCCGGAATGATTTATCCGTCATACTCATCCGCCACATCTTCGGCAATGCTGAGATCGTCGGGCGCCTCTTCGTCGAAAGTGGTGTGGTAGCTTTCTTCCGTCAGCTTGTCCTCATCATAAAGGTCGTCGTCATCGTCGTCATCATTGGTGTAATTGTGGTCTGGAAGGTTTTCATCTTCATCATCAGAGAGATTCTCTTCATCAGCATCATACTTGCTCTTCACTCTTTCAACTTTGGGTTTCTCCTTTGCAAAGATTGCTTCAATCCATGCTCCCTTTTCTATTTCAAGCACTTCGAATCCGTCGGCAACTTTCTTTTCATACATGCCGCCTTTCTTGCGGAGTCTGTCTTTCGGTAGTGTGGTTGTGCTGATGTCGAAACCTGCTTCGATAATATCTCTGATGCTTTGTGAGAGGCTTTCCCATCCGCCGCCGAAATTTCGGTCAATCACTTCCAGCAGTTTTCCTGCGGAGATATGGCGTATGTTCTCATACGTCAAGTCGGTGACCCGCAGGATGGCGCGCTTCTTGATGGCGATTTTCTTCTTCGAGCCGTCAGCCAGTTTCACCTGCGACACCTTGAAGTCTCTCTGCTTATATTTTTTTACGACTTCAGGCTTGTCCACAACCAAGTCTTCCATTTCAAAGGCACTTTTGATAATGTCCCGATAGTGTGGCAAATTATCTCTGAGGTCAGCATCACGTTCTGCTGCCTCCCACATACGGAAGATATCATTTTCCTGCAACTCCCATACGTTACTTTTTGTAATAGTTTTGAGGGTTAATACTTTTTTGTCCTTTTTCATGTTATGTCGTTTTAATTGATTAATCTCGGTCTTTTAATACTTGAAACTTATTCCTGAACAGTTCCAGCTTTTCTTTTGACAACTCTGCCGTCAACTCCTGCTCCGTTGGTGAGACGCTCTCAACGATTGTTGTTCCTTTCGCATCGATGATGCAGCTTCCTCCGACGTATGAACACTGATCGTCATTTCCCACACGATTGGCTGCAATGACATAGCATTGGTTCTCAATGGCTCGTGCACGCAGCAGGATTTCCCACACTCGTTGGCGTGTTTCCGGCCAGTTGGATACGTAGATGATAGCATCGTAATCACCACGGTATCGGCTCCATACAGGGAACCGCAGGTCGTAACAGGTCAGAAGCAAAAACCGCCAGCCACCATATTCCACAACAGTCCTTTCCTCTCCACGTGTGTAATTCTTGTCTTCTCCTCCGTATGAGAACAAATGGCGTTTGTCGTAGAACTGATACGAACCGTCGGGCTTCACAAAATAATGCCGGTTTCTATACGAACCGTCAGCGTCTTTGATGGCAAGGCTTCCGCAGATGGCTGCCTGTTTCTTCTCAGCCATTTTCTGCATCCACTTCAACGACTGGGAATCTGTTTCTGCGATTCCGTCGGGATTGGTTGCAAATCCAGTGCTCCACATTTCCGGAAGCACATAGAGGTCACTACCCTTGCACTCGTTGATTAAGCGTTCAGCATGCTGAGCATTGCATTCTGGCTGTGCCCATACGATGTCGGTTTGTAATATACTGACAATCATCTTATCCTGTTATGTTTGCAAATGTAAATACTTTCTCTTTCATGCACAAGTTTTTCTGAAAGATTTTTTCAAAAAACGGATTTAATTCGTGGCGAAAATCTCAACGGATGTCGTTGGTTGTTATTCATAGTCATCCACGACGGCATTGATGAAATCCATCATTGGCTTTGCCGTCTTGAAGATTTTCACCATCTCGTCCATCCATTTCGCTTTCGTGAAAAACGTTTCATCCACACCTTTCCAGCAACAGTAATCTTTCATCCGCAAGTAGTGTATGTGTTCGTAGTCGCGTGGGAATCCTGCCGGACAGGATTTCAGGTGTTCCATTCCGAATCCGTGGCTGTCGTCCCAGCTGCCTCCTGCCGGTTTTCCGAAGGTTTTCATGAAGTCCTTGTTCTCTACCCTTTTGCGCCATTCTTCGATGTTTCCCATGATTTCATTGCGACATGAGGTCAGGATATTCGTGGGCAGCCAGTATGTTCCGCAGGCAAGCAAGCAGTGGTTGGGCTCCAGATGGACATAATATCCGCCATGCAGCGCTTTCTTTCCGTGTGCGGCGATGTAAGCCCCGAAATGGTTTTTATAGGGCGATTTGTCAGGTGAGAAGCGTGTGTCACGATAAAAACGATAGGTGGCATCTTTCGGAGTGATATGCGAAATGCTCGGGTCGAACTCTGAAATCCGCGCAATGATGGTTGCCACATCTTTCTCGAAATCCTCCTTGCACGCCAGATACTCATCCCTATGTGATGCGAACCATGCACGGTTGTTGTTTTGTTGTACTTCTCTTAAAAAAGCTAATATTCGTTTTGAGTCCATATTTACAGTTTTGAACCTTCTAAAAGTTTCGGGCAAATCTTGTCAAATTCACATTCCTTGCATTTCGGTCGCTGGCTGGTGCATACATATCTGCCGTGTAACAGCAGCCAATGATGGGCTTTCGGAATGATTTCCGGGGGAATGTTTTTCACCAGTTCCTGTTCCACTTTATAAGGTGTGTTGGCTGTTTTTGCAACCAATCCGAGTCTGTGACTGACTCTATATACATGCGTATCGACTGCCATCGTCTGTTTTCCGAAAGCCACTGCCTGTATGACGTTGGCGGTCTTCCGCCCCACACCGGGCAAAAGCATCAGGTCGTCCAGATTGTCAGGCACCTCACCCTTGAAATCTTTCACAATCATTTGCGCCATTCTCATCAAGTGGCGTGCTTTCGAGTGTGGATAGGAAACGCTTTTGATATATTCGTACAACTCGTCTTCCTCCACTTCTGCCATTGCCTTTGCATCGGGAAAGCGGCGGAACAGTTCCGGTGTCACTTGGTTGATGCGCTTATCCGTACATTGCGCACTCAGCACGACAGCCACCAATAGCTGGAACACGTTTCCGAATTCCAGTTCCGTCGTCACCTCCGGCAGCTGTGTGTGGAAGTATTCCAGAATGTATTTGTATCGTTCTTTCTTTGTCATCAATAAAAAAGGGCAGGCTCATCACCTGCCCCAATTCTTTTTCTGATTTATTTCTTTGCAGCTTTTTCAGTCTTCGCTGCAGTCTCTTCTTTCTTTATAGTTGATTTGTAGCTCTTGTTCAGTCCTGCAATCACATCATCCGTGATGTCATACGACTTGTCTGCGTAGAGCAGGTTTTCTCCTTGCTTACTGAAGATGATGCTGTATTTCTTATCCTTATTATATTGGTCTAGGAAATGGCGGATAGAATCGCGGAGCGCTTCGTTGAACTTTTCCGTTTCTGCCTGGAACTCATTTCCCAGTCGCTGTGAGAGTGCATCAAGGTCGGCTGCCTGTTTCTGCAGGCTGGCTTGGATTCCTTCTGCCTGCTCACGGGTGTAAGCATTCTGCTGCAGTTTCTGCTGGAAGTTGACACCGGCATTCTGCAAAGCCTGCTGTTTCTGTGCCAGTGTGCTCTGGATATTCTGTCCTTTCTTCTCCAGAACCTTCGAATATTCCTTGCAGAAATTATATTGTGTCATGATTGAGTCGATTTCCACATAAGCCAATTTCAACTCTGTCGGTTTTCCGTTCGCCTGCGATTTGTTGTCTGCCTTTGAGTTTGCATTGTCGCATGATGACACGGCAATTGCTGCCACTGCCGTAAGGATCATTGTCCTAAAAAGATTTTTCTTATTCATTTTATTCTGATTTTAATGTTTTACACTTTGCTCTGCCACTCCCTTACTCTTCGTGCGCATCTTGCGGTCTTGCTCCAATACGCAGTCTATACCTCTCTCGCGCATAGCCGGATTGTCGTGAATGTGTTGCGAAGAGAAACTCCCGTTCTTCTTCAGAAGCACTTTCACCAACAATAAAATGAGCGCAATAGCAATTATTAACACGCTTAATAAAAGAGTTTCAAACATTTTTTATTAATTTTGCGCTTGCAAAGATAGTGCAAATCAAGGGAAGAACAAAATAAATTCATTTATTTTTTACTCCAATGAAGAACATCATACATTAATTATTAATTGATAAAACAACCATTTATGAACAAAAATGAATTGACACCTCGTTGCGTCTTCGAGCAATTCGAGCGCATCAATGAGATTCCCCGTCCTTCCAAGCACGAGGAGAAAATGATTGAGTTCCTGAAGGAATTCGGTACGAGTCGCGGACTTGAAACCAAAGTTGACGAAACAGGCAATGTGCTTATCCGCAAGCCGGCTACACCTGGATACGAGAATCGCAAGACGGTCATCTTGCAGAGCCACATGGACATGGTGTGCGAGAAGTTGGTTGACCTCGATTTCGACTTCCAGAAAGATGCCATTCAGACCTATGTTGACGGCGAATGGCTGACAGCCAAGGGCACAACGCTCGGTGCTGACGACGGTATCGGAGTGGCTATCGAACTTGCTATCCTCGACTCTAACGACATCGAGCACGGACCCATCGAGTGTGTATTCACCGTAGATGAGGAAACCGGACTCACCGGAGCTGAAGGGATGAAGGCTGGCTTTATGGGCGGCGACATGCTCATCAACCTCGACTCTGAGGATGAGGGACAGATTTTCGTGAGCTGCGCAGGCGGTATGACGACGGAAGCGAAGTTCCATTTCACGAAAGAGGCTGCACCGGCTGGCTATTTCTTCATCAAGATTTCCCTGAAAGGACTTGTGGGCGGACACTCTGGTGACGACATCAACAAGAAGCGCGCCAATGCCATCAAGGTGCTCACACGCTTCGTTTACAAGGAGATGAGCAAGTTCGACGTGCGCGTGGCTAACTTCAATGCGGGCAAGCTCCACAACGCTATTCCGCGCGATGGTATTGTCGTGTTTGCTGTTCCTGCCGACAAGAAGGAAGAGGTTCGTGCCGACTGGAACGTGTTCATCAGCAATGTGGAAGAGGAATTCCACGTGACGGAAAAGAACATGGACTTCGGAATGGAGAGCGCAGAGGCAGAGAATGTGCTTCCGAAAGACATCTCCACTACCCTCATCCGCACCTTGCAGGCTGTTGACAATGGCATCTTCACCATGTGTCAGGACGAGGCAATCGCATGGCTGGTTGAAACTTCCAACAACGTGGCAAGCGTCGTGACCACCGACGATGAAATCAAGATTGTCTGCAGTCAGCGTTCTAACGTGATGAGCAACCTTGAGAACCAAGCCAATACTATCCGTGCAACGTTCGAACTGGCTGGTGCGGAAATCAAGCAGAAGGATCCATATCCGGCATGGAAGATGAATCCGAACAGCGAGTTGACAAAAACGGTAGTAGAGACTTACAAGAAACTGTTTAATAAAGAGCCGAAGGTGCTGGGCATCCACGCTGGATTGGAGTGTGGTCTCTTCTCCGAGCGCTATCCGAACCTCGACATGGTGTCGTTCGGTCCGACATTGCGCGGCGTGCACTCACCCGACGAGCGTCTGCACATTCCGACCGTGCAGATGGTATGGGATCACTTGCTCGAGATTCTGAAGAACATCCCGCAGCAATAGATGCTTGCACAACAGGCGGATTCCTAATGTTGGAATCCGCCTATATATAATATGTTAATGTACGTGCGCGAGGCTATACCTGTCACATGGGCAGATATAGCCTCGCTTCTTTTATGGGGGCGGTATGATACGACCTTTGCCTCAATACTTGCGCTCGCCGAAAATCGTAGTGCCGACACGGACAATGGTGCTGCGACACTCCACGGCTATCGGATAATCGTGGCTCATGCCCCAGCTGCGTTCGCAGAATTCAGGTGAATCGCCAAAATACTGTTCCTTCACTTCGTCGAAGAAGTCGGCAGCCGCCATCAATTCGGAGCGTATCTGCTCTTCATCGTCCACGTTCGATGCCATCGTCATCAATCCGCAAATCTGCACATGCTGCAACGCTCTCCACGAGCCTTCTTCCAGCAAGTTGCGGCAAGCATCGAGCGAGAGCCCGTATTTCGTATCTTCCTGAGCAACATGAAGTTCGAGAAGCACTTTCACCACCCGGTCGTGCTTCGCTGCTTGGCGGTCAATCTCACGAAGCAGCTTCAGCGAATCCACCGCTTCAATCATCGAGATGTATGATGCGATATATTTCACCTTGTTGGTCTGCAGATGTCCGATGAAGTGCCACTCAATGTCCTGCGGCAGCACAGGCTGTTTCTTCGCCAGTTCCTGCACATGGTTTTCGCCAAAGATGCGTTGCCCGGCATCGTATGCTGCCATAATGTCTTCGCATGGGTGATACTTCCCCACAGCCACCAGCCGCACCCCGTCGGGCAGACTGGCAAGCACTTCGTGCAGATGTCCTTTTATGTCGTGCATGACTTTCCCCTTAGATTATTCTGTCCACTACCCTTCCAAGTCTTCCTTTTTCTGGATTTCCCGATGTTCAAACACATCCATCACTTTCGTCTCGGCTATGCTAACAATCGTCTCGTCTGCCAGCGAGCCGCGCATGTCGTCCTCCACATATTTCACGGCGAGCATGAGCGTCTGTGCCTGCACGAGCGAATATCGGTTCACGCGTGTTTCCTTCTCGGTCTTCTCGTTGATGGAAATAGCCTGTACCTTCACTTTGTACCACTTGTCATCAGTAGCCTTGTCGCTGAAAAGGATTTCCTTGTAAGTAGCTTTTTTGATGTCCTTCACTTCAAAATCGCCGCTGATGTACGACGACATTTCTTCGGTAATGATTGCCTCTGCCTCGGTGAACGTCAGTGCGTCAACCACATACAGCTCGTCGGTAGCCTTCTGCTGTCCGTCGTCCATCGTCTTGTCATAGCGGATTTTTACTTCAAACCAAGTTGCATCTTTTCTTATCATAGTATCTGTTGTTTTTATTTGTTGTGCAAAATTACGCAATTATTCCGAAACTGCAAAAGTGTGGTGTGATTTTAACGATGATACAGAAAATAACTGAAAAAGGGATGGCGCCATGAGAGGAAAAAACGATGTGATTATGCTCACTTCTTTTCTTTTCCTTCCAAAAAGTGTGGCTGTTTCCGATAAAATTATTAGTTTTGCACTAACAGATAAATCGGAATTTAACTAACGGCAAAATGAAGAAGATAAGAATATGTGGCATGGCAATTATTGCCTTGGTGCTTTTGGCTATTACCTTTGTGCCGACATTGTTCCTCAAAAATGGTGACAGGTTGATTTGGCAATTGAGCAATTGGACATGGATTTTCGCTTCGCTGCTGATTGCCATCATTGGCATCTTATCAACAATCCATTATTCGAAAGGAAAACATATCCTGAAGAAAATAATTTCTTGTATAGGTTGTTTCGTATTGATCATGGCATGTTTTATTAGCATGTATATTGCAATGGTCAAGCATGATGAAAAAATATGGAGTAACAAAGAATATGTCATTTATTCGCAATACTACGACTTTTTTGACCCCAACATGTTTGTCCTATACAAAAGAGATGGGCTGATCGACAGGCATATGTACCGTATGAATAACATCGGTTTCGGTGAACTGAGGGAATCCTATTTTTCTATATACAAAGAATTTGACCTGATTAAAGAAGAACTTGATGTGACGGAATTTGAAAGTGACAGCATCTATCACTGTACTGTCTTTTATAGATTAAATGATGGCTATCAATTTGAACAAGAAAAGAACGATTCGCTTTTGGAGGTCATAAGGCATTAAATGTGATTGTGACGAAGAAAAAAAATGAAAATTCCAATTTAGCGAACTAATGGAGTGTCCTTCGGACAGAAATCTTACAAATCTTTACAAATCTAACAAATATGTTTGAAGATGGACTTGATAGCAGAGTATAACAAGAAATATGAATTCTTCCGAGAAATAACAGGAATGGCAATGAAGGTACATAGAAAATACCGTTATGGACTTTTGGAATCAGCTTATGAAGCTGCCTTGAAATATCTTTTGGAACAAAAGGGACATAAGGTTGAACGTCAGGTATGCCTTCCGATTTACTGGGATGATGTGCAACTTGACCAGACTTATAGAATGGACTTAGTGATTGACGGTGACATTATTGTGGAACTGAAAGCCATCGCACATATAGATACGCCCCACCGGCGGCAGCTTTGGAACTATATGAATCTAACGCACTTGCCGTTCGGCATGCTTATCAATTTCAGTCCCGAAGGGCTTTATTCCGAATGGTATCACCGTGACCCAAAGACTGGTATCATTGACAAAGTGAAGTTGCTTTAAGAGGGATTTGTATGATTTGAATAGATTTGTAAGATTTCTCGCGAAGCGATTCTAAAAGATAAATTCCAATTTAAATTTCTGATTAAGAATCTGAGGAAGATTAATTATTGCAGAAAAACAATCTTCTCTTAGACATTTTTCGAGAGGTATTTTAGGTTTCTTTACAAAAATTAACACGCCAGAAGGCTGTATATTTCTGTCGGTGGGCTGTAATGAGGGCGGAAGCATTTTAAGCGCTCCTGCGAAAAGTTTTCTGAAAATCAACGTGTTAGAAAGCGAAAAAGCGGGGTTTATACGGAATATTTGCGCTGTCGGTTTGTGAAAGTTGAACTTTCACGTTGCGAAAGTGCCACTTTCGCATTCCAATAGTTGCCCTTTTGAACGCTAAAAGTGGCACTTTTGGAAGCAATTTTCACCGTTTTTCGATGAAAGATATGCATGTTTCGCATAATTATTCGGAAACTGCCGTATGTTTATACAAAAACTTCCGTCTCGTTTGTAAGCATTTTTCGGGTGAAATCTTTACATTTTAACAATTCGGGGAGGAGCCCCTAAACCCACCCCTACCCCTCCCAAAGGGAGGGATGAAGAATAATAAGATACTCACGCTCGATAATCCCTGCATTATAGCCGTCCCTTATCAAGGGACTCTAAATGTGTTGTTCTCACTTAATCGTATCTTTGACTGACGTCCAAGATAGGCGGCGTCTCGGAGAAATGCAAATATATTTGCTTTTTCTCTCAACTTGCACTATCTTTTCATAAGATACTCACGCTCGACAACAAAAATAAAAACAGGCTTTTATTTTGTGTTGTTCTCACTTAATCGTATCTTTGACTGACGTCCAAGATAGGCGGCGTCTCGGAAAAATGCAAATATATTTGCTTTTTCTCTCAACTTGCACTATCTTTGTCCCCGAAAATGAACCTACCTTTATTTATTGCACGGCATATCTATTCGGATGACAACGGGAAAAGGAAAATCAGCCGCCCCGCTGTCCGCATCGCCATGGCAGGTGTTGCCATCGGACTGGCAGTCATGATTATCTCCGTGGGTGTGGTGGTAGGATTCAAGCATACCGTTCGCGACAAGGTGGTGGGCTTCGGAAGCCATCTCGTCGTGGCTGACTTCATGACGCTTCAGAGCGGAGAGCAATATCCCGTCTGCA
The DNA here is from genome assembly GCF_019551475.1 of Prevotella sp. Rep29. NCBI lineage: Bacteria > Pseudomonadati > Bacteroidota > Bacteroidia > Bacteroidales > Prevotellaceae > Prevotella > Prevotella sp. Rep29. Next base: position 1,376,643 of record NZ_CP047159.1, on the reverse strand, counting down.
TGGACGACAGCATGGTGAACGTGCTGCGCAGCATCAAGGGCGTGGAACATGTGCAGCGATATGCCTACAAGCAGGGTATGCTGAAGACCGACAGCGATTTTCTCGGCGTCATGTTCAAAGGCGTGGGACCCGATTTCGACCCGTCGTTCCTCAAAGACAACCTCGTGGAGGGCGAAGTGCCGGTGTTCAGCGACGAAAAGAGTACCAACCAGTTGCTCATTTCCAAGCCTATTGCTGACAAACTCCGGCTGAAGGCGGGTGAGAGAATATTTGCCTACTTCATCGGCGACAATGATGTGCGCACACGGCGGTTCACCATCGCCGGCATCTACGAGACCAACATGAAGCGATTCGATGAGGCGCTCTGCTTCACCGATATCTATACGACCGTGCGACTGAACAGTTGGGAGAAAGACCAAGCCACCGGAGCGGAGATGACCATCAGCGACTTTGAGCGGCTCGACGAGATGGGAACGGCAGTAGCCGCACAGGTGAACCGCACCATTGACAAGTACGGGGAAACCTATTCGTCGACGACCGTCAAGCAAGCGAATCCGCAAATCTTTGCCTGGCTCGACCTGCTCGATCTCAACGTGTGGATTATTCTCGCACTGATGACTGCCGTTGCCGGTGTGACGATGATTTCCGGGCTGCTCATCATCATTCTCGAGCGTACCCAGATGATTGGCACGATGAAGGCGCTCGGTGCGAAAAACAGCACCATCCGCCACACCTTTCTGTGGTTTGCCGTATTCATCATCGGCAAGGGAATGCTTATCGGCAACCTGCTGGGCATCGGACTGTGTTTGCTGCAGCAATTCACGGGACTCGTCAAGCTCGACCCTTCAAGCTATTACGTCAGCACCGTGCCCATCGAACTGAATCCGCTTTGGATTCTCCTGCTCAACGCAGCAACGCTGCTCGTGAGCATCTTTATCCTCATCGCGCCCAGCTATCTCATATCGCACATCCATCCCGCACGCTCCATCCGGTATGAATAAACTGGATTTTTGATTTTTTAACACGCCTGTATGCTGTATGTGAGGAAAAATACCTACATTTGCACGCTTATTTTTGAGAGTAATCATTATAAACTAGATAAACTTATGAGAAAACTTCTACTTGCAGTGAGTGTTGCCTTGCTGTCGGCATTGACCGCAACGGCACAAACAACATCATGGGATGATGGCAATTTCACATTTACCAATTCAGCGGGGTCACCAATTGTGAGCGTCAGAGCATCTTCAACTGGCATCAGTGGAGACATTGTGATTCCCTCTCAAGTCAGTCACGGAGGGAACACCTATTCTGTCGCGGAAATAGAAATGCAGGGATTTGCAGAATGCAGGGACATCACTTCCGTAAAAATACCCAGCTCTGTTACCGACATCTATGGGGGGGCTTTTTATGATTGCCAGGGTCTTGTCAGTGCAGATTTGTCAGAATGCAGTATTACAGAGGTGCTAGGTGAAATGTTTATGAATTGTTACAGACTGACTTCTGTCTCTTTACCCGAAACGGTGACGACTATTCAGATGAACGCTTTTGAAAGTTGCGGCATCACGTCTTTAGATTTTCTCCCCGTCAATGTTACAAACATTTCAGATGAAGCATTTGCTAATTGCAAGATTGGCTATATCAAGGTAGCCAACTGGACAACGATTGGCTACAATGCCTTTGCGGGACAGAGAAGCGAACTTACCGTTGATTTCAGCGATTTCCAAGACGTGCCGGATTTTGTGCAAGACCTTTGGGAATCTCCCTTTAGCTCCAGCCCCCATACAGACAGCGAGGGGCAGAGTCGGTTGGGATGCCTGCGCGTTATTGTTCCGGTAGGTTGTGTCTCCAAGTACCTTTCCAACCTGGCAATGGGGACGATTCCTTATCACAACTATCGCGTGAAATTCAAGCTCGGCACCCATTCGGGTGACACACCGGCTGCGGTGGATTACACCTTATATAATATAACACCACAGCAGCGGCTCATTGCCACCAGTTCGTGGAAGAATGACTATCTTTGTTTCCGTCCTGAAGTAATCATTGATGAAGCAACCGTGAGTTATCCTGTACCTCTTGTATCGGCGAAGCCCACTGTTTTCGAAGATGAAGGAAGCACGTCTGCCTCAGCGAAAAGCAAGCGGATTGTCAATATCTCTCCAAGTGCAGCTCCTCCAGGCGAATTTGAAGAGGAGGCATCATACGTATATAGCAACACGGTAGATGTCTGGGACGAGACTTCCCATGCAGCCACGCCCATTCTTGTGTCAAGCAAAGAAGAGGAAGTGCGAGGTGTGATGGGAGATGAAGTGGCGATAGAAAACCCGAACGCGTTCTTCACCGGCTACAGCTTCAGCGGAACCGATCCTGCCAACTATCCGCAGTCGCTCATGCCCTACTCCATCCACTCGTTCCACGCCAATGCAGGAAGTTCTGAAGTGGAACAGATCGGACGACGCCCTGTCGGTGACGGCATCGTGCCGTGTAACACGGGCATCATTATCGATTTCCCGAAACCGGCAACCTATCTCGTTCCGCCAGCCCTCTATGTAGGAGACGAAGGACCGATTATCGCAAGATACAACATGAGTTTGTCTGAAACAGAATTCGAGAATGTACTAACCAATAAGACGTGGGAACGGGTCGAGAATGCAGCAGCTGTTTACGGTGGCGATTGGAATGTCTATTATTGGGCAGACTTGCGCCATCCCGTATCAACAAATCCCCTCAAGTTCAAATTCTATGAGTGGGGAGACGGAGTACGGGTCGATCATATTCGTGACAGCATCAATAATCATCAATATCTCTCTTGCAAGGAATTGACATGGGAAGATTTAAAGAATGATAATATAACTTGGTACGCCTCTGAAGAGTACTGGCCCGATGTAGATCAGCTTTATCAAGACCAAGCTACCATCTCCGCGCATTTCAATGCAAACCACAATTCGGCAACCGACCACAACGTGATTATCGGAACGCCCGACCGCTATCCGCTGTTCCCTTATTGGGCAGCCAGCCCGTATCCTTCTGATGCGGCGCACGATGACCCGAATCATCCGGATGTGTCAGAGCGCTTCAGCGGTGACACGAGCGACCCGCTCAATTTCAAGTACGCAGAATATGGTCGCATGGGTACGGGATATACCGCAAGCAGCAATGGCAATTACGGACGGTTTTTCAATTTTGCCACTCAGAAAGATATTAACGGAAACGATGCTACCCTGGACAGCGATATAGAATACATCAACTTTGGTGTTTCGAAAGGTTATTTCGTTCAAGTGAAATCAGAGCCGGCGCTGGACGGCAGCCAATCAAAATGGACGCAGCCCAACCGCGCCTATTTCTCTATTAGTCGCTTCCACATGCCTCACCTCTTTGATAACACATCAGACGGTAAACTTGCTATCTTCATAGAAGGCACAGACAGCGAACCGACAGGCATCAGAACTATTGACGAAGTGACTCCGGCGACACATGCTGACGCATGGTACACGTTGCAAGGTGTCAGACTGGCAAAGAAGCCAACGACCAACGGTATCTATATACACAACGGAAAGAAAATAGTCATCAAATAATCACGCAAAAACTATGGACAAGAAATCATATATCAAACCAGAATCGGAGGTCATCAACATGGAAGACCTCATGGAGGGTAACGGTCCCGTGAAGAACTCCGGCACGGGATACAAATTCAATAACGACCCAGCTGATGCCGACGACCTTGAAGGAAAAGGTGTTTCTTGGGATGATGACGATGAGACGGGAGTATGGAACTACACACTCCCAAGATGGAAGAACAAAGGATGGGACAATTTTGATAAGTAAATAACCATCATGTCAGACAAAGAACCTCTTCATCGCGAGATGAGGAGGTTTTTTCTTTCTCTTTTAGCCAATATTGACAAAAAATACATTTATATTAAAAATATTGCACAGAAAATTTGGTTTTGTGCAAATAAGAGTGTATCTTTGCACAAACTTTTGAACTTTGTGCAATGCAAAACACGCAGAGCTTTAATGCTTATATACAAAAAAGCATCATAGACAATTGGGATCATGATGCGCTGACCGATTATAAAGGAGTCACGTTACAGTATAAAGACGTGGCGCGTAAGATTGAGAAACTGCATATTCTTTTTGAGAAAAGCGGTGTGGAGAAAGGCGACAAGATTGCCATGTGCGGAAGAAACAGTGCCCACTGGGCTGTTTCGTTCCTTGCCACGCTGACTTATGGTGCCGTAGCAGTGCCTATTCTCCATGAATTCAATGCAGAGCAGATTCATAACATCGTCAATCACAGTGATGCGAAGTTGCTGTTTGTGGGCGATGTTGTCGCTACGACAATCGTGCCCGACGAGATGCCTGCCCTTGAGGGTATCGTCTATAACCCCGATTTCTCGCTGCTTGTCTCCCGCTCCGAGCAACTCTCTTATGCCCGGGAGCATCTGAACGAACTCTTCGGAAGGAAATATCCTAAGATGTTTTCGAAGGAGGATGTGAGTTATCATAAGGACGAGGCGGAAGAGTTGGCACTGATTAACTATACCAGCGGAACGACAGGATTCTCGAAAGGTGTGATGCTTCCTTACAGGGCACTGTGGGGAAATACCGAATTCTGTCTGAACAGATTAGGACAGCATCTGCCGAAAGGCTGCAACACGCTGAGCATTCTGCCGATGGCACACATGTACGGAATGGCAATCGAGTTTCTGTTCCCATTCTGCTTCGGAAGCCATCTGTTCTTCCTGACACGTCTCCCCTCACCTGCTATCATTGCGCAGGCGTTTGATGATGTCAAGCCAGCAATCGTTATCTCAGTGCCGCTGATTATCGAAAAGATTATCCGCAAGAAAGTGTTCCCGAGGATTCAGACCAATGCCGTGCGCTTGATGCTGAACATGCCGGTGGTAAACAAAAAAGTGAAGCAGAAAATCTGTGAACAGGTTATCAAGGCGTTTGGCGGCAACATGTACGAGGTGATTGTCGGTGGTGCCGCGCTGAACAAGGAAGTGGAGCATTTCCTGAAGAGCATTGATTTTCCTCTGACCGTCGGTTATGGCGCAACGGAATGTGCACCGCTTATATCCTACAGCGACTATAAAGACTTCCATGTGGGCAGTTGCGGAACGCCCGTTGACCGCATGGAAGTGCGGATATTGAGCAATGATCCGGAGAATGTGCCTGGCGAGATTATTACAAGAGGTGCGAATGTGATGCTGGGATATTACAAGAACGAGGAAGCGACGCAACAGGCACTCGACGAAGAGGGCTGGTATCATACGGGAGACTTGGGAACAATGGCTGCCGACGGACACATATTCATACGTGGACGCATCAAGAACATGCTGCTCGGCTCCAACGGACAGAACGTATATCCCGAAGAAATCGAAGACAAGCTCAATTCGATGGCAATGGTCATGGAAAGCGTCATCATACAGCGGGGCGACAAACTCATCGCATTGGTTCATCCCGATTTCGACGAAGCCAGTGCAATGGGATTCTCCAACGACGACCTGAAGAATATCATGGAACAGAACAGGCAAACGCTGAACAGCAAACTGCCCGCATACTGCAAGTTGAGTTCAATAGAACTTCATGCTACCGAATTTGAAAAGACGCCCAAAAAGAGCATCAAGCGTTACCTATACCAAAACTAACAGGCAAAAAAAACAATGAACATGGAACAAATACCTTGCTTCAACTCGATCATAGAACAGAGCATCATCAGCAACTGGGACAGAGACGCACTGACCGATTACAAAGGGGCAACCCTGCAGTTTCACGACGTGGCACGCAAGATAGAGAAACTGCATATCCTGTTTGAGAACAGCGGTGTCGAGCGTGGCGACAAGATAGCACTCTGCGGACGGAACAGTTCACAATGGGCGGTAGCGTTCCTCGCCACACTGACTTACGGAGCAGTTGCCGTGCCCATCCTACACGAATTCACGCCAGACCAAGTGCATAACATCGTCAACCACAGCGATGCCAAACTGCTTTTCGTGGGCGATGTCGTTGCGACAGTTGTTGACCCGACCAAAATGCCGGGACTCGAAGGCATCATCAACAATCCCGACTACTCGCTGCTACTCTCCCGCTCCGACAAACTAACCTATGCGAGAGAACACCTCAATGAGATGTTCGGCAAGAAATTTCCTAAATATTTTAGAAAGGAACACGTACATTATTATAAAGAAGAGTCGCCCGATGAGATGGCGATGATTAACTATACCAGTGGAACGACAGGCTTTTCGAAAGGAGTGATGATTCCTTATCGCGCCCTTTGGAGCAATTACGATTTTGCGGAGCATGTGTTGGGCGACAAGATTAAATGTGGCGATAACGTGCTGAGCATCCTTCCGATGGCACACATGTACGGAATGGCGTTCGAGTTTATCTTCGAATTCCTGCACGGATGCCATGTGTTCTATCTCAACCGCATCCCCTCGCCAGCCATCATCGCACAGGCATTTGCCGAAGTGCGCCCGGCAATCATCATTGCCGTACCGCTTGTGATTGAGAAAATCATTCGAAAGAAAGTTTTCCCGAAGATTCAGAACAATCGTATGCGCCTGTTGCTCGGAATGCCTGTCGTCAACAAGAAAGTCAACCAGAAAATCTGTGACCAGGTGGTTGCAGCTTTTGGCGGCAACTTCCACGAAGTCATCATTGGCGGCGCGGCATTCAATCAAGAGGTGGAACAGTTCATGCACCGCATAGAATTCCCCTACACTGTGGGCTATGGTGCTACGGAATGTGCACCGATTATTTGCTATAGCGGATGGAAAGACTTTGTTCCCGGCTCATGTGGGCGGGCAGCCTTGCACATGGAGGTGAAGATTGTGAGCCCTGATCCGAAGAACATTCCCGGAGAAATCCTTGCGAGAGGACTCAACGTGATGCTCGGTTATTACAAAAACGAAGAAGCAACGCGTGAGGCTCTTGACAGTGAAGGATGGTATCACACGGGAGATTTGGGAACGATGGATGCCAATGGAAACGTCTTTATAAAGGGACGTTCAAAGAATATGCTGTTGGGCGCCAACGGACAGAATATTTACCCGGAAGAGATTGAAGACAAACTCAACTCCATGACAATGGTTGCGGAAAGCGTGGTCATACAGGAAGGTGAAAAGCTGGTAGGACTGGTGCATCCCGACTATGACGAGGCAAAGAACCTGGGACTGAACGATGAAGACCTGCAGAACATCATGGAGCAGAACCGGCAGGAGCTTAACGAAGTGTTGCCGTCTTACAGCAAACTTTCAGCCATCCGCCTGCGCCAAGAAGAGTTCGAAAAGACACCGAAGAAGAGCATCAAGCGCTTCCTCTATCAGAAAGCAAGCCTTTTCTAAGAGCTATAAGAAACACAAATGAAAAGTCCGTACAGACCTTGGATAGGTTTGTACGGACTTTTTTCGTGTCTGCATACTTCTTACTCCGGAGCCTTGCTTGCCCTGACGCGGCTGAGTGTCTCGGGAGTCATCTGCAGATAGCTGGCAATATAAATCAGCGGTGCACGCAAGACGACCTGCGGCATCAGCCGGCACATTTTCATATATCGGTCGTAGGCAGTCTCGAAACGCACAAGGTCGGCATGTACCTGGGAGAGAATCAGCGACTCCTCCAATATCTTACGATATAGAATCTGGATGTTCACATTGTGCAGGGCTACCTCTTCCAAACGCTTTTTAGGAAGTGCATAGATAACCGTCGGTTCCAAAGCCTCAATCTGCAGGTAGGTTGGTTCCTCGCGGAAAAGACTTTCGATACACATCACGATGGAATTGTCGATGCCGATATGTTCGGTCAACTCCTTATCCGCCTTATAATAAAATTGCCGTACAAGTCCTCTGTCAATGTGATAGATGTGCTTGCACACCTCACCTTCACGGAGAATCATCTCGCCTTTTGCAAATTTCATGGGCACGAGAATCTGCTCGAGAATGTCGAGTTCTTCATGCGTCATCGTACTGTACTTACGTGCCAGTTCGCGCGCAACATCCCGTGTATTTCTTGGCAATCTTCTCATGGTTCCCACAAAAGACTCTTGTTTTAGTCGAGTTTCAGAACGGCGAGGAAGGCTTTTTGCGGCACTTCCACATTACCAATCTGCTTCATGCGCTTCTTTCCCCGTTTCTGTTTCTCAAGTAGTTTGCGCTTACGAGACACGTCACCGCCATAACACTTCGCCGTGACGTCCTTTCTCACCTGCTTGACCGTTTCACGCGCAATAATCTTTGCACCGATGGCAGCCTGTATCGCAATATCAAACTGCTGGCGCGGAATCAGTTCCTTCAGTTTCTCACACATCCGTCTGCCGAAAGCGACGGCATTGTCGTGGTGCGTCAGCGTTGACAGTGCATCGACGGGCTCGCCGTTGAGCAGAATGTCGAGTTTGGCAAGATGCGACGGACGGAATCCCGATATATGGTAGTCAAATGATGCGTAGCCCTTTGATATGGATTTCAGTTTATCGTAGAAATCAATCACAATCTCGCCCAGCGGCAGATAGAAATGCAATTCTACCCGATTGCCGCTTACATATTCTTGCTTGATGAGTTCCCCGCGTTTATCCAGACACAGTTTCATGATAGGTCCGATATAGTTGGCATCGGAGATGACGGTCGCTTTGATGTAGGGCTCTTCGATATGGTCGATGAGTGTCTGGTCGGGAAGTCCGGAAGGATTGTGCACTTCCTTTACCCCACCCTGCTTGTCATAAACCATATATGACACGTTAGGAACCGTCGTAATCACATCCATGTCGAATTCGCGGTCGAGCCGTTCCTGGATAATCTCCATGTGCAGCAATCCGAGGAATCCGCAGCGGAAACCGAAGCCTAATGCCACGGACGATTCGGGCATGAATGAGAGCGATGCATCGTTGAGCTGCAGTTTTTCGAGTGAAGCCCGCAGGTTTTCGTAGTCAGTAGGGTCTATCGGATACACACCTGCAAAGACCATTGGCTTCACTTCCTGGAATCCCTCAATAGCTTTTTCGCAAGGGCGTGCCACATGGGTGATGGTGTCACCGACCTGTACTTCCTTTGCGTTTTTTATACCACTGATGATATACCCCACTTCGCCTGCTGACATCTCTTTGCGGGGAATCATATCCATCTTCAGAACTCCCACTTCGTCAGCATCGTATTCCATTCCCGTGTTGAAGAATTTCACCTTGTCACCTTTCCTGATGACGCCGTTTTCTATTTTGAAATAGGCGATGATGCCCCGAAACGAGTTGAACACCGAGTCGAATATCAGCGCCTGCAGGGGCGCTTCTGCGTTTCCATCTGGATGCGGCACGCGTTCGACCACAGCGTTAAGGATGTCTTCCACTCCTTCGCCAGTCTTGCCCGAAGCACGGATAATCTCGGAGCGGTCGCAACCTATCAGGTCAATGATTTCATCCTCTACCTCATCGGGCATGGCGCTTGGCATGTCTATCTTGTTGATGACGGGGATGATTTCCAAATCCTGGTCGATTGCCATGTAGAGGTTGGAGATGGTCTGCGCCTGAACGCCCTGTGTGGCATCGACCACCAGCAATGCTCCCTCACACGCAGCAATGCTTCGCGACACTTCGTAGGAAAAATCCACATGTCCCGGAGTGTCAATCAGATTCAGAATATAGGGCTCTGTCTTCCCGTCTTTTGTATAGGCATATTCCATCTGAATGGCATGGCTCTTGATGGTGATGCCACGCTCTTTCTCCAGATCCATGTCGTCGAGCATCTGTCCCTCGGTAATCTGAATCGTGTTGGTGTACTCCAGCAAGCGGTCAGCCAGGGTCGATTTGCCATGGTCAATATGCGCAATGATACAGAAATTCCTTATGTTATTCATGAGTAACTCTTGTTTTCAACACGCAAAGATAAGAATTTTTTCCGAGAATACACACCGTTGGGCGGAAATTTAGAGCAAACGGCTGTGTCTTGTGTGGCGAAAAATAAAAATAAGCCTAAATTTTAATGCTTTTCCTGCTTTATGTTAAAAATAATATGTACCTTCGCAGGCGAATTGAATCGTATATAATCATATTAAAATTGTATAACACTCAAATCACTATGAAAAGAGACAACCAGATTTTTGAACTGATTGAAAAAGAGCATCAGCGCCAGTTGAAAGGCATTGAGCTGATTGCCAGTGAGAATTTTGTAAGCGATCAGGTAATGGAAGCTATGGGTTCCTACCTGACCAATAAGTATGCTGAGGGCTATCCTGGCAAGCGTTATTATGGCGGTTGTCAAGTAGTTGACCAGGTTGAGCAACTCGCTATCGACCGCGTTTGTGAGTTGTTTGGTGCTGAGTATGCTAACGTTCAGCCACACTCCGGCGCACAAGCCAATGCGGCTGTTCTCCTCGCCGTACTGAAGCCCGGCGATACGTTCATGGGTATGAACCTCGACCACGGCGGTCACCTCTCACACGGTTCGCACGTGAACACCAGCGGTATCCTCTACAAGCCCGTGGGTTACAATCTGAAAAAGGAAACAGGACGCGTGGACTATGACGAGATGGAGCAGCTTGCCATCGAGCACAAGCCCAAACTGATTATTGGTGGTGGCTCGGCATACAGCCGCGAATGGGATTACAAACGCATGCGCGAAATAGCCGACAAGGTGGGAGCATTGCTCATGATTGACATGGCTCACCCTGCCGGACTCATTGCTGCCGGACTGTTGGAAAACCCCGTTAAATATGCACACATCGTGACATCTACGACTCATAAGACTTTGCGTGGACCACGCGGAGGTATCATCCTGATGGGCAAAGACTTTGAGAACCCATGGGGACTGACCACTCCGAAGGGACAGGTGAAGATGATGAGCCAGATACTCAATTCTGCCGTATTCCCAGGTCAGCAAGGCGGACCGCTGGAGCATGTTATCGCTGCAAAGGCAGTTGCTTTCGGCGAGGCACTGCAGCCTGAGTTCAAGGAATGGGCTAAACAGGTGCAGAAGAATGCGCAGGTATTGGCAGAGGAACTCGTAAAGCGCGGATTCGGTATCGTCAGCGGTGGTACAGACAACCACTCCATGCTGGTTGACCTCCGTTCGAAATATCCCGAACTGACTGGTAAGGTGGCTGAGAATGCACTCGTTGCTGCCGACATCACGGTCAACAAAAACATGGTTCCGTTCGATACGCGCTCTGCATTCCAGACCAGCGGTATTCGTCTCGGTACTCCTGCCATCACCACTCGTGGCGTGAAGGAAGACATGATGCCAGTCATTGCCGACCTCATTGAGGAAGTGCTCAACGCTCCTGAGAATGAAGAGGTAATTGCAAGCGTTCGCGCACGTGTCAATGAGATGATGAAAGACTATCCCCTGTTCGCTTATTAAGAAATAGGAGGTCAAAAAAAGAAAAGCCGGATTTGCTGTTGCGAATCCGGCTTTTTTGTGTTATATGGAATGTGAATCCGGCGAAAATAATCACCCAAACACACCCTGTATAAACATACGGAAAAGGTAGTATAAATATGCAGTTGAACTTTCACTTTCCAAAAGTTGAACTTTTGCACGCTGAAAGTTGAACTTTTGCGTCCTCAAAGTTGAACTTTTGCAAGCTAA